>NZ_JBQTCE010000030.1:0-83006 GCF_052665095.1 Streptomyces sp. NEAU-174
GGGTTGTCGGGGTGGGGGTAGGTGATCAACTGAAGGAAGCGGTTCGTGTGATGACGGAGGTGTCTGACGCCTCATCACAACGAACCGCTTCCGGATGCCATCGTCGCTGATTGCCGCTGTGTCCCGCCACCTCGACCACGATGCGGGCTCCCCGACGACCCCGACCGCCTGCTGGAACTTGCCGACGTCCTCGACATGCTGCCCGATCCGCGCCGTCGACAGGGCCGCCGTTACCGGCTCGGCCGCCCAGCGCTGTGGCCCGCCTCACCGGCTGGACCAACACCGCCCACCCCAGCGACCAAACGCCCTCTCACACCGCCCTCTTAGCGTTTTACTTGGCGAGTGAGTTGGCCACAATGGTGGCCAGTTTCCGTGCGGAGGAATCGGCGGACAGCAGCTGTTCGGTGCCATGTTCGATGGCCTGGGCCGTCTCGATGGAGCGGGGGAGCATGGTCTTCTCGTAGACGCGGATGGCGTCGTCGACAGTGGCCGCGTTCGCGAGGGCGAGGGCGAGTTCGCCGGCGTCAAGCATGGCGAGGTTGACGCCGGTGCCGAGCGGGGGCATGAGGTGGGCGGCGTCGCCGAGCAGGGTCACCGTCGGGTTGTGGTCCCAGGTGTGCGGGACAGGGAGCACGAAGATCGGGCGGTGGATGTAGAGGCCGTCGTTTTCGCTGATCATCTGGCGCATGCGGGGCGACCAGTGCGCGTACTCGTCGCGCAGCACGGCGCGGATGCCATCGGTGTCCTCGGCGGTCAGCCCCTTGGCGCTGATCCAGTCGACCGGAAGGCGTTGGATGATGTAGACGCGGATCTGGTTTCCGCTGTTGCGCTGGGCGACCAGGCTACGTTCGCCATCGGCTGCGTGGGCGATGCCCAAGCCGACCAGCTCGGCGATCTCGGGGTGTCGGTCGTCGACGTCGGAGAACCATGCTTCCAGGAAGCTGATCCCGGTGTACTCGGGGATGGCGGTGGACACGGCCGGACGTACCCGGGAGAAGGCGCCGTCGGCGCCGATGACCAGATCGGTCTCGACGCTCGTGCCGTCGGCGAAGTGCAATTGCCGCGGCCCATCGGTGGGTCCGCTGATCGTGTCGAGGGAGCGGCCCCAGCGCACAGTTCCCGTCTCCAGGGAGTCGAGCAGCAGGTTGCGCAGCTCACCGCGGTCGATTTCCGGCTTTAAGAGTTCGTCGGCCGCCGGGACTTGGTGGGACGTGATCGCGCCGGTCGGGTCCATCTGTCGCATTTCCTGCCCTTCGGGACGGGCGAGAGCGAAGAACTCGTCGAGCAGGCCGGCTTCGCGCAGGGCGACCTGGGCGTTGTCAGCATGCAGGTCGAGGGTGCCGCCTTGGTTGCGGGAGTCGCGGCCCGGGTCGCGGTCGTAGACGGTGGCCGCGATGCCGCGCTGCTGGAGGATGCGTGCGCAGGTCAGTCCGCCGGGTCCGGCGCCGATGATGCTGATCCTGGCGTTAGCGGGTTCTGGGGACTTCATGGAAGTTCCTTTCTGTCGGAGAAGATGGAGTCACCGGGCGAACAGGGCGGGGCGGCGGCACTCAGAGGTCGCCTCGGTCATGGAGGTGCCTCGTGAACAAAACCAACCCGCGGAGGGCACGTCGCTGGGCGACGATGGGCGACAGAGCGAGATCTGCCACCGGAGTGGGGTGAAAAGGGCGGTCCACGCGGGCGGCCTCGACCGAACGCACCGGCCGTCATCCCGGAGTCGCCCTGCCGTGCCGCCAGTAACCGACGAAAGTGATGTCGGACTTGTCGACGCCACGCTCATGGACGAGGTGCCGCCGCAGTGTCGTGGGCAGGTGATTCTCACCCGCCACGAAGGTGGCGAAGCGCCCGGCCGGCAGGGCGGCCTTCATCACGGTGTCGAGAGCGTAGCGCCCCGGAAGTCCGGGGCGGCCGTCGCGCGGAAGCCAGTGCACGCTGACGTTCTGTGGCGTGTTCAACTGCTGGATGTCCGCGCTGCTGGGTACCTCGAGGAACACTTCGCTGGGCAACGCGCCCTCGTCGGAGTCCAGGATGGACAGGATGGCCGGCACCGCGGTCTCGTCCCCTACGAGCAGTTGCCATTCCACGCCATGGGGCGGACTGTAGGTGGCTCCCTCGTCGAGGATGCCGACCGGTTCGCCGGAGCGGGCGCCCCGCGCCCAGGTGGAGGCCGGACTGTCCCCTTCGTGGAGCACGAACTCGATGTCCAGTTCGGTGCGGTCGGGCCAGAAGTGCCGGGCCGTGTAGAAACGGACGTAGGGGCGTACCGCCTTGCCCGTCATCATGTATTGCGCCATCCATGTGGCGTCGGACCGGGAGGGCAGCCAGAGCCGGCCCTGGCCGGGCCGCCGGAACAGGAGCCTGAAGGCCTGGTCGACTCCGATCGGCCGGAAGTCCTTGAGGTCCTCTCCGCCCACGGTCACCAGCAGGAAGTTTCCCGGCCTCCACTCCTTGCGCACGACTTCGACCGACAGCATCCGACGGCTGACGGGCTTAATCCGGTTCATGGTGACGTCCTCTTCCCATGCATCGACGCCGCAACGGGAGATGGGTACGCACCACGCCCGGGCATCAAGTCAGGCATGCCTAACCGTAGAATGACGCTTGTGCGCATGGTGGCCATGCGATACCCCGGAACGGCCAGACCGTGATCGGAGCACGGGGCGAACGGGACTGCTGGGCTGGGACGGGACGGATCGGCGGATGGAGAGATGAGCGTCATGGCCCAGGCGACAGCTCTGGACGAGGGAGCCGCCTCTCCGATCCTGAGCATCGATCACCAGCATGCGCATCCGCCCCTCCAGGTGGCACCCCATACCCATTCGGAGCCGATGCTGCTGTGGGCGTCGACCACTTCCGTCACCCTGCGCACGCTCTCGCACGACTGGCTGGTGCCTCCGGGGCACGGCCTGTGGATTCCCGGCCGTGTCGAGCACACGGGGACGACACGGCACGCCGGTGAACTGTGCGTCATCCGGTTCATGGCCACGCACTGCCCCATCGACTGGACGCAGCCCACCGGCGTCGCCGTCGGGCCGCTGCTTCGTGAGCTCATCCGATACCTGCGGGCCGAGCCGGACGCGGCGAGCCGCCGGCATGCCGAAGCTCTCCTCTTCGAGGTCCTCATGCCGCTGCCGACCCACTCGATCCAGGTGCCCATTCCCGCCGAACCGCGCTTGCGTACGATCACCGAGCGACTCATTGACTCGCCCGGAGATCAGCGAGAACTGGCGATGTGGGCGGCGGAGGTGCACAGCGGGGTGCGTACTCTGTCACGGCTCTTCCTCGCCGAGACGGGGCTGACCTTCTCGCAGTGGAGGACTCGGGTCCGTGTCCGCGCCGCAGTAGGCCATCTGGCGACCGGCGCGTCCGTCAAGGCCACCGCGCGGGCCGTGGGATACCGAAAGCCCAGCGCCTTCATCGCCGCCTTTCAGCGCGTGACTGGGCAGACGCCCGGTACCTACGGGGGCGAGTAGGAGCCATGCAGCGAGTGCGGTTTGGTGTCACATGATGTGACGCTCGGGTTGAGCGGGTTGTCAGCTGTGCTGGGCTTGGTCCCCTTTGACGGACATCATCCTTCTGGAGCGGCAGCCACTGATCTTCGATGTCCGCCAAACGGGATCAAGTCCAGGTGTGGGCCCAAGGCGCCTGCGTGCTCACCTGCCGGGTTGGATGAGGTCGAGTGCATGGTCGGGGTGTGACGTGTAGTAGTCGGTGGCGTGGGCGGTGTTGGTCCAGCCGGTGAGGCGGGCCAGGGCGATCGCGATGTTACGGAAAGTGGGCATTGCGCGGGGCGTGTTCCCGGTCCGGATCTTGGAGGCGTCCTCGGCGAGGGTGGTGTCCCGGACGTGGTGATGGGCTTCGACGTGCCAGTGCTCGCGCACCGCTCGGGCGAGCTGAGCGTCGGTCGCGGAGAACGCGTCGTGGCTGGTGACGGCATAGACGTGCTCGATCTGGATCTTCCCGCTGTGCAGGTCGCGTCGGCGGCGGGTTACCTTGATCGCCTGGGCGGCGTGCGGGAGCCGCAGCCGGCGCGAGACCCGGACGGCTTTGAGGCGGCGGATCTCATCACGGCCGTGCCCCTTCTCCCGGGTGGCGTGGCCGAGGGGGACCTGGTTCCAGGGCAGCGACTTGAGGAAGTCGTGCAGCTTGGGATGGTTGTCCTTCACGATCGCGATGTAGTCGGCCTTCTTCTCCTCGACGAGGAACTGCGCGTGAGCGTGCTGGGTGTGCAGGGCGTCGAACGTGACGGTGCGGCCGACCAGGTCGAGCGGAGCGAGAAGAGGCTTGAACTCGCTGTTCTCGCCCTTCTTCCCGGCGACCTGCCGCTGGTTCAGCGTCGCGCGTTCGCCGTGGGTGACGGCTGCCAGTAAATGCACCGCCTTCGTCGCCGCAGTGCGCGATCCGCGCAGGCTCTTGCCGTCGACGGCGATCGCGCACAGTCCTTCGTCCTAGTCGGGGCGGGTTGCAGTGTTCTGCAAGCCACGCACCCACCGCCGCGTCCACCGCGTCGCCGTCCAGACGTGCCAGGAGTCGGCCGAACGTGGTCGCCCGCGGTGCGGCCCGCAGCCCCAGGCGGTGACGGACCTCGTCGGGCAGGTAGGCGGCATGCCTTGCGATGGCAGCGAGGGTGGTGGCGCCGGCGAGTACGGCGATCGTGCACAGTGCCAGGACCGGGCCGAGCCGGTAACGGCGGCCCTGTCAACGGCGCGGATCGGGCAGCACGTCGAGGACGTCGGCAAGTTCCAGCAGGCGGTCAGGGTCGTCGGGGATGGAGCCCGCATCGTGGTCGAGGTGGCGGGACACAGCGGTAATCAGCGACGATGGCATCCGGAAGCGGTTCGTTGTGATGAGGCGTCAGACACCTCCATCATCACACGAACCGCTTCCTTCAGTTGATCACCTACCCCCACCCCGACAACCCGCCCTCACCCGGCAGTTCAGGGCATCTCACCGCCCGAGAGCGCACGAGCCCTGACCTGTCGATAGGGGGAAGAGATCGCTTGCGTGTCCCTGGGTATGTCTCCGAGACCTCCGCAGATCGCACCCGGAGGCCGCTCAAAATTGGTAGCAGGCGGCCGTGGAATCGGCCAACAGCAGGGCATTGGATTCGGCCTGATGGCTCATCAGCTCTCGTCCTCACAGGAAATCCGCAGGTCACGGGAGGGTCATGGGCACAGGCATGGCGGGGCGCGGGGCGTGGCGGCGACCTCGCTGCCGCGCCGGGAGTGGGCACCTGCGTGCCACCGCCCCGTGCCACACGCATATGACGGGCGATGAACTGGGCTTTGCCGTACGAGTGGCGGACGCGCGACGACACGCCACCGGGCGGCAGAGCGCACGGGAGCCCGGCGAGCGAGCGGGCCGGGACCGCGTCGGTGATGGCCGAACACCTCACCTGGCGTCCGTATCGGCTTCCGCGCCTGCCGGAACGAGTTGGCAAGCGGTTCGGTGTCGGTTACGGTGAGTTCCTCAGCCGCCCGGTGAGCGGCGGCCCGCGTTGCCCGCCCCATGCGATGCGGCGTTCTGCGGCATTTCCACGGACGTCTCCACTTCTCCGGGTCCCGCATCCCCCTCCTCAAGCAGCGGCGCCCCCCTGCCCAGGGGCGCCCTCTGGCTGCGCCTTTCCCCTCCGCCAACAGCACCGCAACCGCCGCACAGCCGTACGGATGTTCCCAACCACGCTGCCACCGCAGCGTGCGGAAGGAGGCCGGGGTCGCAGTGACATCGACACCCACCACCAGACGATGGGCCCTGCTGGCCATGTCCGTGGGCGTGTTCTGCATCCAGCTCGACGCGTTCGCCCTGAACCTGGCCCTGCCGCAGATCGGCCGCGACCTCCACGCGGGAGGCGCCGGCCTGCAATGGGTGACCAGCGCGTATCTGCTGTCCACCGGGACCCTCATGCTGGGTGCCGGACGCCTCGGCGACCTGTTCGGACGGCGACGGCTGCTGATCCTGGGCCTCGCCGTCTTCGGCGCGTCGTCCCTGGTCTGCGCGCTCGCCCCGGCGCTACACGTCCTGGTCGGCGCCCGGGTGGTCCAGGGGGCGGGGGCCGCGATGATCACGCCGGTGGGTCTGTCCCTGCTGACGAACGTCTACCCGAGCGAGCTGCGGGGCCGCGCCACCGGCCGGGCGCTGGGCATCGGCGGAATCGCCACCGCCTGCGGCCCGTTCATCGGCAGTGCCCTCACCGACGCGGTGTCCTGGAGGGCGGTGTTCTGGCTCAACGTCCCCCTCGCCGCGCTCGGCGCGGCATGGGCCTCGCGTACCGCCGAGAGCTATGACACCAGCGTGCCCCGAAGGGTCGACTGGCGCGGGCTTGCCACCGCGACAGCCGCGCTCGTCACCCTTGCCGTCGTCGTCGATCGCGGCCGCCACTGGCAGTGGCCCGTCATCCTGGCCGGCCTGGCCGCCGCGGCGGCCATGCTGGCCTGGTTCGTACGGCTTGAACGGGTGGCGGCGAGCCCGCTGGTCGAGCTCACGCTGTTCCGCAACGGGCCCTACGTGGCGCTGACGCTCGCCGGGGCCGTCGCCAATACCGCGACCGTCATGTTCCTGTTCGTCGTACCCCTGACGCTCCAGGGGCAGTGGGACCTGTCCGTCGCCGTGGCGGGCATCGCCTTCCTCGCCCCGGCACTGGCCATGGCAATCGCCGGTCCGATCGCCGGCCGTATGCCCCCACCCGCCGCGGTGCGCGTGATGACCGTCTGCCTGGGCGCGGGAGCCCTCGTCCTCGCCTGCCTTGCCCGGGCCTCATCGCTCGATGCGTATCTGATCGCGGCCGCTGCGGGCGGTGCGGTTCTCGGAACGGCCAACTCGCTGACCCTCGTCGCCACTCAGGGGGTGATCAGACCGGAGCGGGCCGGGGAGGCGTCCGGAGTCACCAAGACGGTCATCACGGTGGCGGCGGGCCTCGGCGTTGCCCTGGCCGGGGCTGTCGCCGACCAGAAACGCGGCGTGGGTTCCGAAGCGGCCTCCGACACCGCGTTGCAGATCACCGCCCTGGGGTGCGTGGCCACCTGTGTGATCCTCGCCGTGTGGCTCGGGGCCCATGAGCGACAGCGGCAGAACGCGTGAGCCGAGCGGGGCAGTGTGGTGAAAGCCTTGGACAGTGTGAGACATCGACGGCCTCCCCACCACCAACGACATCGTCGTCAACAATGCCGGGCTCCAGCACATCGCGCCGCTGCACGAGTTCCCACCGGACCGCTTCGCCCTCATCCAGAAGATCATGGTCGAGGCGCCGTTCCATATCATCCGGCGCGCCCTTCCCCACATGTACGCGCGGGGGTGGGGCCGCATCGTGAACCTCTCCTCCGTACACGGCCTGCGCGCCTCGGCCTTCAAAGGCGCCTACGTGACGGCCAAGCACGCGATGGAAGGGCTGAGCAAGGTCGCCGCCCTGGAGGGGGCGCCGCATGGTGTGACGTCGAACTGTGTGAATCCCGGATACGTCCGCACCCCCTTGGTCGAGGCCCAGCTCGCCGACCAGGCCCGCTCGCACGGCATCGCGGAGTCGGAAGTACTGGAGAAGATCATGCTGGAGCGCAGCGCCATCAAACGCCTCATCGAGCCGGAGGAGGTCGCCTCCGCGGTGCTGTGGCTGTGTTCCGAGAACGCCGGTTTCGTCACCGGCGCCTCGCTGCCGCTGGACGGTGGCTGGACCGCGCGCTGACCGTCCCATGACCCGAATCGTCATACCCGCGGGTGCGCGCACATCGAGCCGCGCGCATCCGCCCTCCCCGAGGTTCGTTCCATGTCACAGACCACTTTTTCTTACACCGCCGCCCTACGACGCCTGATGGAGTTGCTGGCCACGGACGCCTCCGCCGAAGTTAACAGCGGTGGCCACGCGCGCCCGCGCCGACGGCATCGACGACCACGAACTGAAGGAGATCGACCGGGCCGTCTCCACCGCCCTCGGGGTCCGGCAGGTGCTCCATCGCCAGCGCCGCCGCGAAGGCGAACTCACAGCGCTGTTCGACACCGCCGGCGACCTGGCCGCCCTGCGTGACCTCGACGCGGTACTGCACTCGATCGTGCGGCGCGCGCCAGAACCCTGTTGGGGACGGACACCGCCTACCTCACCCTGGTGGACGAGGCCGCCCAGGACACCTTTATGCGGGTCACCGACGGCTCGGTCTCGCTGGCCTTTCAACAGCTCAGGCTCAAGCTGGGCGAGGGCCTGGGCGGGCTGGTGGCCCAGACCATGCGTCCCTACGCGTCCCCGGACTACCGCAGAGACGAACGGTTCCAGCACACCCAGACCATCGACCATGGAGTCCTGGACGAAGGTCTCGTCGCCATCCTCGGCGTGCCGCTGCTCCTCGGCTCGGGCACGGCCGGCGATCACCATGTCATCGGTGTTCTGTTCGCGGCCGACCGCGACCCCCGCGGCTTCTCCCCGGACGAGGTGGCCCTGCTCAGCTCGCTCGCCGCGCACGCCGGCGGACGGGCGTCGTGGTGAACTACGCCTCTGTCGTTCTTTGCGGACGGTCGCCTCGCTTCCGCCCTTCGTCTCGGGATCCGCCGGCAGACAGGTGCGGATGGTCATGCCGTAGTGTCGCCCGACCTCGACGATGTCCGGGTTGCGGACCGCGATGTTCGTGATGTCCTCGGTCGTGACGGTCTTCTCGTTGTCCGTGAGCGCGTAGGTGGGGACGCCGTACGTCGTCCGCCGATGCGCGGGCCCTCGCCCCAGCCCAGTGCAGCCAGAGCGCCGGTTCGGCGATCCAGGACCGGCAGACGGGGAATATCCACTGGCCGCCGTCAACCAGGCAAGGGGGCTCTCACAGTACCTGGATCACCAGGGTCTCCCAGACGTCCAGGACGCCTGTCAACCTGCTTGAGTCGGTTCCCAGCTACACAGAGGAGAAGTAATGGATCCACGGGAGGCGCGCACGGCGGCCGCCCGAGAACCCGTCCCAGGGGCCCTGAACGAAAGCGCCGACAACACTCCATGGACACGCGCTGGAGCTTTACCCCCATCAGTTCAATTCCGCTGCACCGGACGCGCGACCGTGTCAGCACATGCTTCCACGACAGAAGGAACGAAGACCAATGGCGGACAGCCAGTTCACCACTCACGCAGACCTTTTCGATCTGAGTGGGAAGTACGCACTTGTCACTGGCGGCACCAGGGGCATTGGGATGATGATAGCGCGCGGCCTTCTCCAGGCGGGCGCCCGCGTCATTATCAGCTCACGTAAGGCAGACACGTGCGCGGAGGCACAGCATCTACTGTCCGAATTCGGCGACGTTCAAGCAATCCCCGCCGACCTGTCCAGGTACGACGAGTGTCAGCGCCTCGCTGATCTCGTCAAGGTCGACTCGGAACGCCTGGACATCCTCGTCAACAACGCGGGAGCGATGTGGCGCGAGCCGCTGGAGACGTTCCCGGACGAGGCCTGGGACGCGGTGATCGACCTCAACCTCAAGTCTCCGTTCTGGCTGGTGCAGGCGCTGCTCCCCGCACTTCGCAGGGCGGGCACCGCCGATGATCCCGCGCGGATCATCAACATCGGCAGTATCGCCGCCATCCACGTCGCCGAGTCGCCCAACTACTCGTACGCCAGCAGCAAAGCGGCACTCCACCAACTCACCAGAGTGCTTGCCAGGGAACTGGGCCCACAGCATGTCACGGTGAACGCGGTAGCCCCAGGACCGTTCCCGTCGCAGATGATGGCGTCCACGCTCGATGCCATCGGCGACACGATCGCGGCGAAGGCCCCTCTGCGCCGGATCGGCCGCGACGACGACATGGCAGGTATCGCCGTGTTTCTCGCCAGCCGGGCCGGGTCCTACCTCACGGGCACCATCATCCCGATCGACGGCGGCATCGCCACGACCGCATCAGGTACCTAGGAGCTGTCCGGCCGATCACGTGCGGAGCCAGATGACCAGGGCGGCTGCGGTGACTGTGCCAAGGAAGACGTAGCCGCGCTTGTCATAGCGGGTGGCGACTGCCCGGGAGTTCTTCAGCCTGTTGACGGCCCGCTCGACGGTGTTGCGTTTCTTGTAGCGGTCCTTGTCGAAGCCTGGCGGCCGTCCGCCTTGTGATCCTTTGCGCAGGCGAGTGGCCTTACTGTCGGTCTTCTCCGGGATCGTGTGCCGGATTCCTCGTTGTCGCAAGTACTGGCGGCAGGGACCGTTGCTGTAAGCCTTGTCCGCCCTGACGCTGTCGGGCTTCTTGCGGGGCCTGCCCGCTCCGGGGCGGGGCACCCTGATCCTTTCCAGCACCGATGTGAACTGGGTGCAGTCCGCCCGTTGTCCCGCAGTGACTATCAGGGACAGCGGGCGGCAGAGGCCGTCGGCACTCAGATGGATCTTGCTGGTAAAGCCGCCGCGCGAGCGGCCCAGGCCCTCATTTCGTTCGCCACCAGTGCCAGCCGACCCACCAGACTTCGCCATGGCCTCTCGATCTGGTGTTCTACCTCCTCAAGCGTTCCCTGGTGCCGTCCGCCGACCATAACCGGTGCCAGTCATAGATCGTCTTCCACGGCCCGAACCGCTCGGGCAGATCGCGCCATGGCACCCCGGTCCGCACCCGGTGAAGGATCCCGTCGATCACCTGTCGGTGATCTCGCCAACGCCCGCACCGCCTGTTGCTCACCGGCAGGTGCAGCCTGAGGCGTTCCCACTCGGCATCCGTCAGATCGCCGCGTTCATGCCGTCCCATAGGGCATGCCCTCCCCTACCGTCGCGCCAGCCAGGTCGCGATCTCCTCCACCACCGCGGGGTCAACATGTCCTGGCCGCGCGTACTCGGCCGGCGTGGGTTGGCCGGTGCCGGGAAAGAAGAGGTGGTTGGCCTCCTCGTGGATCCTGATTGTCACCTCGGGCCGGTGCTCCAGGGCACGCTGCCAGCCTGTCAGGTCGTCGGCGACGGTCACTTGGTAGTCCCGCCCGCCCTGAAGGATCAGCATCGGGCAGACCAGTTGAGCTGCCGTGGCCACCGGGTCGTAGGCGCGCAGATCGAGCCAGTAGGCGGCGGAGAGGCCAAGCGGCAGCAGGCTTGACGGCGTGGCAGGCGTAAGTTCCGGGTCCGCCACCGACGCGGCCTGCTGGACCAGTGCCGACACCGCCTCCTCCGCGCTCGGGCCGGGGGCGAGCTCCGCGAGATAGCGGGCCACCCGGACGGCCGCCTCATGCATCGGCTGCGTGTCCGCGGCGAGCAGCACCAGGCCCGCGATCGATGGGTCGGCGGCCGCGATCCGGGGCGCCACCTTGCCGCCCATGCTGTGCCCGAGCAGGTGGATCCGCTCCGGTGCCACCTCGGGCTGCTGCTGGAGCAGCCGGACGGCAGCGAGTGCCTGGGGCAGGTACTCGTCGGCCATGGTGAAGTCCGATGGCAGACGATCCGGGTGCACGAAGGTCACCTTGTCGAAGCGCAACACGGCCACCTGCCGGGAGGCGAGCCCCCAGGCGAGGTCCTTCAGCGGCTTGTTCGGGCCGCTGCTTTCGTCCCGGTCGAAGGCGCCGCCACCGCTGAGCAGCACCACGGCGGGCCACGGTCCGGAGCCGACGGGCAGGCTGAGCGTGCCGGGGACCGCGAGCGGCCCGGTACCGAGCAGGACGTCCCGCTCGGTGAACCGGTCAGCATCCGCGTAGTGCGGCGGCTGCCACTCGGCGCCACCGTGCGGATCGAGTCTCAATCCGTGCAACAGACCGTCGTCGCCCACCGACGTGACCACGGTGAAGCTGCCGTTGGCGCAGGTCACCGGGATGCGTACGCGCGCCAGGCCAGCCTCACCAGCCTCGGTCACCGGCTCCTCAATCACTTTGACCCCGCCCTGTCCGGCAGCCTCGGCCGTCCACGCGAGCCGCAGCGCCTCGACGGAGACCGCGGCCCTCAGTGGGGGCGCGAACAGCCCTACGATTTCGCCGAACCGCTCCGCCCGCAGCAGCGTGGCAACGCCTCGCGCTGCCTCCAGTACCCCACCCTCAGTCATTCTCATATTTGAGAAAGGTAGCAGTCGTGAGAAAGTTGGGCATGAACTCTCTGGATCTGCTCGCCCACCCCATCCGGCTGCGGATCGTGCATGCGATGGGCGGAGGAAGGCTGCTGACCACCGCCCAGCTCTGCGCACGCATCCCAGAAGCCTCCAAAGCCACCGTCTACCGGCACATCGATCTGCTGGTGGGCGGCGGGGTCCTGGAGGTGGCTGAGGAGCGCAGGGTGCGCGGCGCGGTGGAACGGCACTACCGGCTGCGACAGGACCGGGCTGTGATCGGCTCTGAGGTGGTCCGCACGCTAACCGCCGAGGACCACCGGCAGGCATTCGCCACCGCAATGACCGCCCTGCTGGCCGAGTTCACCGCCTATCTCGACCGCGACAGAGCTGATCCTGTGGCCGATCGGGTGGGTTATCGGCAGCATGCACTCTGGCTCAGCCCGGCGGAACTGGAGGAACTGATCGGCGAGCTGCGTGCGGCCATCGCTCCAAAGCTTGCCAACCAGCCGAGCCCCGAACGAGCGCAATACCTGCTCAGCCCCATCCACTTCCCGCTAGAAGCCCCTCAGGCGGAACCCGAGCGGCCGACGGCAGAAGCCGAGCAGGAGACAGACACATGATCGGCCGGACAGCTCCTAGGCGTCGGCGCGAGGCTTTGCCGGCGGCCGACGGGCCCTCGTGAACACCTCCAAGTCGGGTCTCAACGCAGGCGTCGGGGTACCCAACGACCGGGAGCATACCTGCGAGTCTGGCTCGAGACCCAGGACCTGTTCCACGTACGGGCCACCCGCCGCGACGACGACATCAGCACGACCGACGCCGGCACCCGGCGCGCGGACGAGGTCATCGCCGAGCTCCCGGCGCGGTCGTGGCGGCGGCTCTCGGTGGGTGCGGGCTCCCATGGCCCGCGGGAGTACGCCTGAGCCCGGGTCCCGATCCGCATCTGCTGGGCGTAAGCGCCGTTGCGGTATTAGCGGCCGAACACCGACTTCAACCGTTCGGGGACGCGCTCACCCTGGATCTGGATTTGGGCCGCGGCCGCCTCGATGCGTTGCAGGTCGCCGAACGTCAATTCGACATCGAGCGCTCCCAGGTTCTCTTCCAAGCGATGCAGTTTGGTTGTGCCGGGGATCGGCACGAACCACGGCTTCTGCGCCAGCACCCAGGCGAGAGCGATCTGGGCTGGTGTGGCTCCCTTGTCGTCGGCGATCTGTTGCAGCAAGTCGACCAGTGTTTGATTGGCCTGCCGCGCTTCAGGAGTGAAACGCGGCAGCATACGGCGGAGGTCGTTGTCGGCCAGCGATGTACGGGAGTCGATGGTGCCGGTCAGATAGCCCTTGCCCAGCGGGCTGTACGGCACTAGACCGATGCCCAGCTTCTCCAAGGTCGGAATGATCTCGGCTTCGTGGTCTCGCGTCCAGAGCGAGTATTCACTTTGCAGCGCCGCCACAGGCTGCACGCGGTGGGCTCGGCTAATCGTCGCCGCACCGGCCTCCGACAAACCGAAGTGCTTGACCTTACCTTCGGTGATCAGCTCCTTGACCGTGCCTGCTACGTCTTCGATGGGCACGTCGGGATCGACGCGGTGTTGGTAAAGAAGGTCAATGCAATCCGTTTGCAGACGCTGGAGCGAGGCCTCGGTCACTCGACGGATCTGCTCGGGCCGGCTATCGAGCCCCGACGCCGGGGTCGGCCCGTGCTCTCCGTGCTTGAGACCGAACTTGGTGGCAATCACCACCTGGTCGCGGACCGGCGCCAGCGCCTGACCGACCAGCTCTTCATTGGTAAAAGGGCCATAGACTTCGGCAGTGTCGAAGAACGTCACGCCGCGGTCAACCGCAGCCCGCAGCAGCCTCGTCATCTCGGCCGGGCCCGGGGGCGGACCGTAGAAGAAGCTCATGCCCATGCAACCGAGTCCCAGGGCTGAGACTTCGAGGTGCTGTCCAAGCTTGCGTTTCTGCACTGGAAAATGCTCCTTCGGTACAGGTCATCTGACCCATTGCTCCCGCTGTTCAGCCGGAACCGGTCACAGCAGGTTAGGCCCGCCTTGCGGGCGGCGGGGAGGCCCGCCTGGTACAGGTACTGTCGATGCCACCCTTGTCCGGCGGGCTGACACTCTGTCCAATCCGTGTTCCTCGCCAGTCGGGCCGGGTCCTGCCTGACGGGCACCAGGTAGCCTTCGGGGTACCAGCAGAACCTCCCTTCGCCTGCGGACAGGGCCTATGGTGAAGGGGTGGCCAAGATCGATCTACGCACTGAGATCAAGGAATTCCTGAGCTCGCGTCGCGCGCGGATCGCGCCCGAGCGGGCCGGACTGCCCGCCTACGGCGGCAACCGCCGGGTCAAAGGTCTGCGTCGCGAAGAGGTAGCTCTACTAGCAGGGGTCTCGGTCGACTACTACGTGCGTATGGAGCGCGGCAGCCTCACCGGCGCCTCCGACGGGGTGCTCGACGCGTTGGCCTCTGCCCTGCAACTTGACGAGGCCGAGCGCGATCACCTATTCCACCTTGCGCGGCAGTCCAGGGCGCCCAGCGGTCCACGCCGCCGGCGACCCGCCGTGACGGTGCGTCCGGCGCTTCAGCAGGTGCTCGACGCCATCACCGATGCGCCGGCTTGGATTTGCAACGGCCGTTATGACGTGCTGGCCATGAATCAACTTGCCCGCGCGCTGTATTCACCGGTGCTGGCCGACACGCGACGGCCGGCGAACACCGCGCGGTTCGTGTATCTGGACCCCGAAGCGGCAAAAACGTTCTTCATCGACTATGACCGAATCGCCCGCGATGTGGCCGCGAAGCTACGCATGGAAGCCGGCCGCAATCCGCACGACGAGGAGCTGATCGCCCTAGTCGGTGAACTATCAACACGCAGTGAACTATTTCGGCAGCGGTGGGCATCTCAGGACGTTCGGCTCCACCGGTCCGGACGCAAGCGTGTGCACCATCCGGTAGCGGGCCGGCTCGACCTCGACGTCGAGTCGATGGAGATGCCTGCCGAACCCGGCCTGCTTCTGAACGTCTACACCGCGCCCGCCGGCACGGCGACCGCGGACGGTCTGGCCCTATTGGCGTCGTGGGCGGCTAGCCAGGAGAGGCTGGCGACCGAGATTCAAGCACTCAGCTGATATTCCAACTTTTCAGTCCGTCTGAGTCAGCGCTGAATGATCGGTCCAGGCGGGCGGGCCACCCATCTGGATCGGTGGTGTCGGCGAGGCCGCGATGCGCCGGGTCGGTCGCAGCGGGGTCGGCCGGCTCGGGTTCGACGGGCTGCCGGCCGCTGCGTCGATCAACGGTCGGGGCGAGGGCGCCGACCGCCTGTGGTCGATCGCGCGCCCAGCGGCATAGGACGCCGGCCGATGGATGAGTCATCCCAACTTCCAGGACGATTGGGATAGTTCATCCACCAGTAATTCGAGGTTGGTTCACACGCCATCCCAGGCTCCGAGTCTGTCACAGCCAGCGCAGGTCAGCGGCAGCTCGAACGGCCCTGAGCCTGGCTCAGCCCGAGCGCCGCGGCAAGATCCTGCGTGGAGCAGGTACGGACCGCGGCCAAGTGGTCGAGCATGGCCAGACCGCGATCCAGGGCCCCGGAACCCGGCCCGAGAGCGGATGTGGTGGTGACGGGCGAGGTCATACAGCCTCCGCAGGTGAAACTCGGTATCAGTCATTGAGACTGCCAACCCTTGATGTATCTATCGATACTCGATAGATTTCCATCGCAAGTCGATGGAAGGATGAGGCATGGGACAGCTGGCAGTGCGTGCGCTTCGCGCCGTGCTCGTGGCGGTGCTCGCCGGCACCGTGTTCGTGCAGGCATTGATGGTGTGGGTGTTGGTCAGCGGGAGCGATCCGGAGGACGGGTCGCTCCCGCTGACCCCGCTGCGCGTGATCACGGTCCTGGGCATGGGCTCGGCCCAGGTCGCCCTGGTCAGCGTATGGCGACTGGTGACGATGGTGCGACGCGGAACCGTGTTCTCCCATGCCGCCTTCCGGTACGTGGACGCCGTGATCGGCGCGATCCTGGCGGCTGCCCTCCTGTGGTTCACGGTCACCGCCATCAACGCGCCGGGCCAGCGGGACGACCCGGGCGTCACCGTCATCATGAGCGGGGTCGGCGTGGCCATCCTGGGGGTCGCACTCATCGTCCTCGTGCTGCGGATGCTGCTCGCCCAGGCCGTCGCGCGCGACGCCGAAGCGGCAGAGATGCGGGCCGAGTTGGACGAGGTGATCTGATGCCGATCGTCGTCGACATCGACGTGATGCTGGCCAGGCGGAAGATGTCCGTGGGCGACCTCGCGGACCGCGTGGGGATCACGCCCGCCAACCTGGCGGTGCTCAAGAACGGCCGCGCCAAGGCGGTGCGTTTCACGACGCTCGCCGCGCTCTGCGAGGTGCTCAAGTGCCAGCCGGGCGACCTGCTGCGCTGGGAGGCCGAGGACGCCGCGAGCGAATGACGTCCCCGGGCGGGCGGGGCCGCTCAGGCGAGGAGTTTCACGAGCTGGGCCATCTCGGTGGGCGGGTCGATCACCGGCTGGATGAGGAGTTCGTCGATTCCGGCCTGTTCCAGGGCGGTGATGCGGGTGAGGAGGTCGTCGCGGGTGCCGACCAGGGCCAGGGTGTTCATCAGCGAGGGCAGGATCAAGTCGCGGTCCTGCGGTGCGATGCGTCCGAGGTAGTTGGGGTAGAGCTTGGTGTGGCGGTCCGGTGCGATGGGGCTGGTGCCGCGCCGGTCGAGGAGCCGCCGCACCGCCTCGCCTTCCTCAGGGCCGAGTTGCTCGGCGAAGGCGGGTGTGTCGGCGGCGAAGGCCAGCAGCGACATGACGAGGTGGCCTGTGGCGTCCCGGGCCGGGGCGCCGTGGGGGTCCTCGTCCTCGTCGAGGAGGTGGAGCGAGGTGATCACGTAGGAGTCGGGGTCGTGGGGTGTGCCTTGGGCGGCGTTGCGGCGGGCGGCGTGCAGCGCGTGCCAGGCGGTGGGGTCCAGCAGGCCGAAGGAGATGAGGCCGGTGCCGCGGCGGCCGGCGACGGCGGCGGCCTTCGGCCCTTGCAGCGCGGCCACGACGAACTCGATCGGGTCGGCGGTGTTCACATGCGCCCCGCTGTGCAGGAACCGGATGTCGCGGACCCGGTCACCTTCGCGGTACTCGGTCGAGCGTCCGGCGCACAGGTCCTGCAACGCGGTGGTGAAGTTCTCCAGCCTGGCCGCCGTGGCCGGTCGCATGCCCAGGGTGCGCCGGGCGGTGTTTCCGGTGCCGACCCCGCAGATGATCCGGCCCGGTGCCAGGGCGTTGAGGCTGGCCAGCCCGCTCGCGGCGGCCGGGGCCGAGCGCAGCGCCGGTGAGGTCACACCGATGCCGAGCCTGATGCGGCGGGTGGCCTTCGCACACAGGCTCAAGGCGACGAAGGGGTCACCGTGGACCATCGGGGTGTCGTAGGCCCAGAAGCTGTGCAAGCCCAACTCCTCGGCCCGCACGGCGAGGTCCTCCACACCCGGGTGCGCGGCGACAATGACACCCGTACGCATCAAGACCTCCAAGGTCGATGTGCCGTCAGTCTGCCACGCCCTGTCTACGGCGGGACTCGCACAGCGCCAATCGGCCGGTGTCAGTCGGTGGGCGGAGCCGCGGCGTACTCGTCGTCCGTGACGGGGGTCAGCCAGTGCACGACATCGTGGTCGGCATCGGCTTCGTTGATGGCCAGGTGGACCATCAGCCGGTTCGGCGCGGCACCGTGCCAATGCTCCTCGTCGGCCTCGAACAGGACGCGGTCGCCGGGGCGGATGACCTCGATGGGTCCACCGCGGCGCCGGCACAGACCGATCCCCTCGGTGACGAAGACGGTCTGGCTCAGCGGGTGGCGGTGCCAGTGGGTGCGGGCCCCGGGCATGAAGTGCACCAGGGCGGCGCTGACCCGGGACGGGGCGGGGGCCGCGGCGACGGCGTCGATGTAGACCTCGCCGGTGAACCAGTCGGCGGGCCCCTTGACGGTGTTGATCGAGCTTCGGGTGATCTGCAAGGTCGTTTCCTTGTCCGGTCAGTGTCGGGCTTGCGGTGTCGGGCTTGAGTCAGGGTTTGAGGAGGGTCTTGATGGCGCGGCGTTCGTCCATGGCCCGGTAGCCCTCGGCGACCTGTTCCAGGGGCAGGGTGAGGTCGAAGACCTTGCCCGGGTCGATCCGGCCGGTCAGGACGCGCTCGATCAGGTCGGGCAGATAGCGGCGCACGGGGGCGGGGCCGCCGCGCAGGCCGACGTGGGAGAAGAACAGCTCCTGGCCGTCGACGGCCACCTCGTGCGGGACGCCGACGAAGCCGACATTGCCGCCGGGCCGGGCCGAGTGCAGGGCCTGCCGCATGGCCTGGGCGGTGCCCACGCACTCCAGGACCGAGTCCGCGCCGATCCCGTTCGTCAGCTCCTTGATCCGGGCCGCGCCCTCCTCGCCGCGCTCCGTCACGATGTCGGTGGCGCCGAACTCGCGGGCGAGCCGCTGCCGGGGCTCGTGGCGCGACATGGCGATGATCCGCTCCGCGCCCATCTCCTTGGCCGCGATCACCGCGCACAGGCCGACCGCGCCGTCGCCGACGACGACGGCGGTGGAGCCGGGCCCGACCTCGGCGGCGTCGGCGGCCCACCAGCCGGTGCCCATGACGTCGGAGACGGCCAGCAGGCCGGGCCAGTACTCCTCGCCCGGCACCTCGTCGGTGGCGACCAGGGTGCCCTGGGCGTTGGGTATGCGCACGTACTCGGCCTGGCAGGTGCTCATGAACTCGCGGTTCAGGCAGCTCGACTGGAAGCCGTTACGGCAGTTCGCGCAGGTGTTGTCCGAGGTGGCGAACGAACCGACGACGAACTGACCCGGCTCGACCGCGGTGACCTCGGCTCCTGCCGCTTCCACGAAGCCGACGTACTCGTGCCCCATGGGGTGCGGATGCCCGGTCGGCTCCGCGCCGCGATACGGCCACAGGTCCGAGCCGCACACACAGGTGACGGCGGTGCGGATGATCGCGTCGGTCGGCTTGAGGATCTTCGCGTCGTCCACGGTCTCGAAGCGCACGTCGCCGGGGGCGTGGATCACTGCTCCGCGCATGAAGGAGGCTCCTTACCTGCTGAGGTGTCCGGTACCGGGGTGTACCGGAACCGGACACCGCTGTGCGATGGCCGCCCCGGTGCGGCGGCGAAGCTGCCGCCCGCGGCCCGGGACCGAGCGCTGTGCCCGCCCGCTCTCACGGGCCGACGTCAAGCGCCACGTCACCCAGGAAAACCCCATCCCGCGCGGGCAACGAGGCACCAGTGAGAGGTGTACTGCTGGTACATCGCTCCGGTGGCGTACACGTCGTACGGTCGGAGGCATGGACCACCGTGCGGAGGCCCGCGAGTTCCTGACCTCGCGGCGAGTGAAGATCACCCCGGAGCAGGCCGGCCTGCCCACCGGGTCCCGGCGGCGCGTGCCGGGGCTGCGCAGGAGCGAGGTCGCCGCGCTGGCCGACATGAGCGTCGAGTACTACGCGAAACTGGAGCGCGGCAGCCTCGCCGGCGCCTCCCCGGCCGTCCTCGAAGCCGTCGCCCGCGCGCTTCAACTGGACGACGCCGAACGCGCCCATCTCCTGCACCTGGCCCAGGCCGCCGACGGCTCCGACGCCCTCACCCGCCCCCGGCGCCGCACCGCCCGGCAGTGGACCTTGCACCGCAGCCTGCAATGGACGCTGGACGCGATCACGGCGGGGCCCGCCATCGTGAGCAACGGCCGGATGGACATCCTGGCCGCCAACCCCCTCGCCCGCGCCTTCTACACCGATCTCTTCGCCAACGCGGACAACCAGCGGAATCTGGCCCGATTCAACTTCCTCGACCCGGCCTCCCGCCGGTTCTACCCCGACTGGGAGCTGTTCGGGGACATGGCGGTGGCCATCCTGCGCCGTGAGGCCGGCCGCGACGCCCACGACAAGGGCCTGCAAGACCTCGTCGGGGAGCTGTCCACCCGCAGCGAGGACTTCCGCATCCGCTGGGGCGCCCACGATGTCCGACGCCACGGGACCGGCACCAAGCGGTTCCGCCACCCCGCGGTCGGCGATCTCACCCTCGCCTACGAGGCCTTGGACCTGGCCGCCGAGCCCGGACTCAGCATGACCATCTACACCGCCGAACCCGGCTCCTCCTCGGAAGAAGGACTGCGCCTGCTCGCCTCCTGGGCCGCTACCGAAGGCGTCAGCCCGCCGGCGGAGCACCCCGCGGCTGAAGCCGCCGCCGAACTCCATTACAGCGCACTACTCTTCTTGGAGAGGATCCATACGTAGTACCACTTTCCGCTCTTCATCACGTGAGGGCTGTTTTCAACCCTGCCGTAATGGCTCCCCAGAAGGTCCCTGCGGTGGTGAATCCCTGCACCTGGTCTTCGATCTCCAGACGTAGTTTGGTCAGCTACGAAACCCTCTGTATGAGTCGAACTCCCCTGTAGTGATCTTACTGAAGTCTTTGAGGGTGACACCGTCAATGAACGGCAGGTCGATCTCCAGGACAGGGCGGATGAGCCGATCCTTGACCGGGTTCGACTCCGATGGGTCGATCAGCCTTCATCCCGGACCCTCCGCAGCTGTGCGTCGAAGAGTCTTTTCCCGTAAATCTCGGCTACCCTTACTGGGTCTTTACGGACACTCGAAGGAAGTAGGCGGAAAACCTTCCGCATTCGACGTGCGACGGCTGCGTCGCCAACTGCCTGTCCGTAGTTCAGCACTCGCCCAAGTGTGGCCGCGTCCGGCTTTCAGTACAAGGCAAGTGTGCCGCCGGAGCGGGGCATGGCCGAGCCGTCGGTGTCGGTGTCGGTGGACCGTGATGTGATGACACCGTGAGCCGCGCCGCTGAAGAGACCAACCGCCGCATGCTGCGGGCCCGGGACGCCATGGACCGCGACTACGCGCGGCCGCTGGACGTCCCGGCCCTGGCCCGGATCGCGCACGTGTCCGAGGCGCACTTCACCCGTACCTTCCGGGCCACGTTCGGTGAAACACCGCACCGCTATCTCCAGCGCCGTCGTGTGGAGCGAGCGATGTTCCTGCTGCGGGAGACCGACCGCAGTGTGACGGACATCTGCTTCGACGTCGGCTTCGGCAGTCCGGGCACCTTCAGCCGTACGTTCCGCGACATCGTCGGCCGATCGCCGCGGGCCTACCGCAAGGAAGCGGTGGCCACGGGCGTGCCGACGTGCTTCACGATGGCGTGGACACGACCGAGCGACTGACGACCATCGGCCGTATCCGTACCGTCCCGTCCCGGTGTCAGCCGCCCGCCGACTGAGCAGTTTCGGATAAGTTTCCGTCCGGTCCGCTCGGTAGCGTGAGGCCCATGTTCAACGCCATCACACATTCGCAGATTTACGTCCTCGACCAGGACGAGGCCCTCGATTTCTACGTCGGCAAGCTCGGCCTGGAGGTCGCCGCGGACGTCAACTTGGGCTTCATGCGCTGGCTCGCCGTCAGCGTTCCCGGTCATCCCGAGCGGCAGATCCTGCTGGAGAAGCCGGGCGCTCCGGCGATGTCGGAGGAGACGGCCGAGCAGGTCCGTGAGCTGGTGACCAAGGGGGTGATGGGCGGCTGGCTCATCTTGACCACCCCCGACTGCCGCAAGACCTACGAGACCCTGCTGGCGCAGGGCGTGGAATTCACCGAGGAGCCCACCGAGCGCCCGTACGGGATCGACTGCGGCCTGCGTGACCCGTTCGGCAACCGCCTCCGCTTCACTCAACCGGCGGCCTGAGACCCTCCGGCGGGCCATGGCTGATTCACGGCCACGCCGGATTCCGAGGTGTCCCGTGGGATGCTCCCCCCGCACCCGAGGGCCGCACCCGAGGACCGTGCCCTGGGACGTTGATGACGACGGCGGTTGCCCGCTCACGGGCTGGGTGCGGGATGGGCCGTGCGGGCGGCGGGCGTGACGAAGGACGCGGCCACCACGAGTATCAGGACCACCAACAGCGCGTTCCGGAGTCCGAACTGCTCGCCGAGATGGCCGAGCGAGGGCGGTCCCACGAGGAAGGCGACGTAGCCGACGGTGGCGGCGAGGGAGACCCTTGCGGCCGAGTTGTCGCCGGAGTCGCCGACCGCGGAGAGCGCGACGGGAAAGCCCAGGGACGCGCCGACGCCCCACAGGACGGCGGCTGCCGCCGCGACAGCCTGATTGTCGACCAGGATCACGAGTGCGATGCCGACCGCGCCGACGACCGCGCTGGCGCACAGGGCGGCCGCGCGTCCGTAGCGGTCGACGAACCGGCCGCCCACGAAGCGGCCGACAGTCATCGAGGCCGCGAAGACCGCGTACACGGCCGATCCGAGCGCGGGGTCGAAGCCATGGCCGTCGACCATGACCAGCGGGAGCCAGTCGTTCGCCGTTCCCTCGGCCATGGCGAGGGCGAGGATGATGCCGCCGAGGAGCAGCAGTCTCGGCTCCCTCCACACCGCGGGGCGCGCGGAGGCCCGCGCGTGCGTGCCGTCGCCGCTGCCGGTTCGTCGGCCCACCCCGGCGGGAACGCATCGGATCATCGGCACCAGTACGGCCATCACCACCACGGTGACGACGGCGAGATGCCACAGGACGGGGAACGAGACGGCGGTCAGAGCCATGCCGGCGACCGCGCCGACCACCGTACCGAAGCTGTAGAAGCCGTGCATCGCGGAGAGGGTGGACCGGCCGAGCAGCCGTTCCACCTCCGCGCCTTCGACGTCGAGGGCCACCTCGCCACCGCCCATCCCGAGGCCGATGAGCCCGAGCCCGAGGGCCACGACCACGTCCGCGCCCGCCGCCGCGCCGAGGCCGATGACGCCGGGCCCGCGGCGGTCGCCAGCGTTCCGGCCGCGATGAGGGGCCGGGCGCCCCAGCGGGCCACCAGCGGTCCCGAGCACAGGATGCCGACCATGGATCCGACCGAGAGTCCGAACAGCACCAGGCCCATGCGTCCGGTGGAGGCTCCGAGCAGGTCGCGCACGTCGGGGGTGCGCGTCACCCAGGACGCCATGGCCAGGCCGGGCAGGAAGAACAGGGCGAATACGGCGGTCCGACGTCGGCCGAGGCTGACGGTCGTCTTCACCCGCGTCGAACAGGTCCGTCAGCTGGGACCGTGCCTGTGACGGCGTGCCCGCCACCGCGAGCTGACGTGCCCACGCGTCCGGCAGGGTCCGGACGAATCCCTGCGGGCTGTCGCAGCGCGAGCGCAGGGAAACGAGTTCGTCGCGGAAGGGCCCGTTCGCCGAGTGAAGCGTCAGGCGAGCCCGTTCCCGGCGACGCGCGCCAGGAGCGTGTGCAGCGCCTCCCGTTCGGCGGGGGCGAGCGGGGTGAGCAGTTCGTCGGTCACCCGCCGGCCCGCCTGATCCGTGTCGCGGAGGAACGCGCGGCCGTCCTCGGTGAGGACGACGATCCGGCTGCGGCGGTCGTCGGGGGCGGGGCGGCGCTCGGCGAAGCCGAGCTTCTCCAGGTCGTCCACCAGGCCGACGATCGCGCTGGGGTCATAGCCGAGCCGCGCGCTGAGCTCTCGCTGCAACGCGCCCTCGCAGGTGGCGAGATAGCGCAGCACGGCGTAGTGCCGCAGCCGCAGCCCCGACTCCTGGAGGAAGGTGTTGAACAGCTGACCGGAGCGCAGACCGAGGCGGTACAGCAGATAGCCCGTGTCCGCGTGCAGCTCCCGCATCCACGGTTCGTCCGCGTCGATGGGGGGCGGGGTGTCGGTGTGCCGGCGGGCGATGGCGGGCTCCCTGGTCTCGGCCCCGGGGCGCCGGTCTCGGCTCCCGGAGGGGTGGGTCTCGTGTGCAGAGTCCAGCATGACGCACCCGAGGTCGACAACAACTGTTGACGACAACAATTATTGCGCTTAGCTTCGATCTCGCCGCCGCACCCGGCGCGGCACAGACGCACCCCATGCGAAGGGACCCGCTCGTGCCCACCATCGATCTGACCGGCAAGGCCGCCGTCGTCACCGGCAGCGGCCGGGGTCTCGGCCTCGCCTACGCACACGCCCTCGCCGCCCACGGCGCGTCCGTGGTCGTCAACGACGTCGACGAAGCCGTGGCCGAACGGGCCGTCAAGTCCATCACCGAGGCCGGTGGCACCGCCGTGGCCGAGGTGGTCCCGGTCGGCTCCGCGGAGGCCGCGGACCGGCTGGTGAGCCGTGCCGTCGAGGAGTTCGGCCGGCTCGACGTCCTGGTCACCAACGCGGGCATCCTGCGCGACAAGGTGCTGTGGAAGATGACCGACGAGGACTTCGACGCGGTCATCACGACCCATCTGCGCGCCACCTTCACCTGCGGACGCGCCGCCGCCGTGCGCATGCGCGAGCAGGGTGAAGGCGGCACACTCGTCCTCGTCGGCTCCCCGGCCGGGCAGCGCGGCAACTTCGGCCAGACCAACTACGCGGCCGCCAAGGCCGGAATCGCCGCCATGGCCCGCACCTGGTCCATGGAGCTGTCCCGCGCGAACATCACCGTCAACGCGATCGTGCCGGTCGCCGCCACCGCGATGACCGAGACCATTCCCGCCTTCGCCCCGTATGTGGAGGCCCTGAGGAACGGTGAACCGCTGCCGGACTTCCTGCGCAAGGGCGAGGGATTCGGGACCCCGGAGGACTGCGCCGCCCTCGTCCCCTTCCTGGCCTCCGACGCCGCCCGCGGCATCACCGGCCAGTGCGTCGGCATCGGCGGCGACAAGGTGGCGCTCTGGTCGCATCCGCAGGAGATCCGGGCCGCCTACGCCGACGGCGGCTGGACCCCCGAAGCCCTCGCCGCCGCCTGGCCCACATCGGTCGGCGCCGAGCCGCAGACGGTGGGCATCCCCGCGCCGAAGACCCCGGAGGCGTGATGGACCTGGAAAATCTGGTCGCCATCGACGTCCACACCCACGCGGAGGTGTCCTCCAAGGGCCACTCCTCCCTGGCCGACGATCTGCACGACGCCTCCGCCGGCTACTTCAAGGTCGAGGGCAACCGGAAGCCCACCCTCGAGGAGACGGCCGCCTACTACCGCGAGCGGCGGATGGCCGCCGTCATCTTCACGGTGGACGCCGAGTCCGCCACCGGTACCGAGCCCGTCCCGAACGAGGAGGTGGCCGAGGCCGCCGCCGCCAACGCGGACGTGCTCATCCCCTTCGCCTCCATCGACCCCTTCCGGGGGAAGGCGGGTGTGAAGCGGGCCCGGCGGCTGGTCGAGGAGTACGGTGTGAAGGGCTTCAAGTTCCACCCCAGCATCCAGGGCTTCTTCCCCGACGACCGCTCGGTGGCGTACGGCCTGTACGAGGTGATCGAGGAGACCGGCACCATCGCTCTCTTCCACACCGGCCAGACCGGCATCGGCGCCGGTGTGCCCGGCGGGGGCGGGATCCGCCTCAAGTACTCCAACCCGCTCCATGTGGACGACGTGGCCGCCGACTTCCCGCATCTGAAGATCATCCTGGCGCATCCGTCGTTCCCCTGGCAGGACGAGGCGCTGGCGGTGGCGACCCACAAGCCCGGCGTGCACATCGACCTGTCCGGCTGGTCGCCGAAGTACTTCCCGCCGCAGCTTGTGCAGTACGCCAACACGCTGCTGAAGGACAAGGTCCTGTTCGGTTCGGACTTCCCGGTGCTCACCCCGGACCGATGGCTGGCCGACTTCGACAAGCTCTCCATCAAGGACGCGGTCAGGCCGAAGATCCTCAAGGAGAACGCGGCCCGGCTGCTCGGGCTGACCACACCGTAAGGGGTGCCAGATGCGCAACGAGGGACTGGGGTCATGGCCCGCACGCCGGGCCCGTAAGACCCCGCACCGCACCGCCCTGATCCACGGCGAGCAGTCGACCGACTACCGCACCCTGCACACCCGCACCACCCGCCTCGCCCACGCCCTGCGCGCCCGGGGCGTCAGGCGCGGCGACCGCATCGCCCATCTCGGCCCCAACCACCCCGCCTATCTGGAGACCCTGTTCGCCGCCGGTCTCCTCGGCGCCGTCTTCGTCCCCCTCAACACCCGGCTCACCGGCCCCGAGATCGCCTACCAGCTCGCCGATTCCGGCGCCAAGGCCCTCATCCACGGCGCCGCACACGCCGGGCTCGTCGCCGGACTGCCGGCCGGCACCGATGTACGGATCCGCGTCGAGATCGGCGACGCATACGAACAGATCCTGGCAGCCGCGCCGACCGAGCCGATCGACGAGCCGGTCTCCCCCGACGACACCTGCCTCATCATGTACACATCGGGGACGACCGGCCGCCCCAAGGGCGCGATGCTCAGCCACGCCAACATCGTCTGGAACGCCGTCAATGTGCTGGTCGACCACGATCTGTTCGCCGATGAGCGCGCCCTGGTGTCCGCCCCGCTGTTCCACACCGCCGGCCTGAACATGATCACCTTGCCGGTGCTGCTCAAGGGCGGCACCTGCGTCCTGGTGGAGTCCTTCGACCCGGGGACGACCCTCGATCTGATCGAACGGCATCGCATCACCTTCATGTTCGGAGTGCCGACGATGTTCGGCCAGGTGGCCCGGCATCCCCGCTGGGCGAACGCCGATCTGTCCTCGCTCCGCATCCTCACCTGCGGCGGATCGCCCGTGCCGACCCCGCTCATCGCCACCTACCAGGAGCGCGGGCTCACCTTCCTCCAGGGCTACGGCATGACCGAGGCCGCGCCCGGCGCCCTCTTCCTGGACGCCGAGCACGCCGCCGACAAGGCGGGCTCGGCGGGCGTACCGCACTTCTTCAGCGACGTACGGGTCGTACGGCCCGACCTCACCCCGGTCGGCATCGGCGAGACCGGCGAAGTGGTGGTGCGCGGGCCACATGTGATGTCCGGCTACTGGGGGCTGCCCGAGGAGACGGAGGCCGCCTTCGCGGGCGGCTGGTTCCGCAGCGGGGACGCGGCGCGGGTCGACGAAGACGGCTATGTGTACATCGTCGACCGGATCAAGGACATGATCATCTCCGGTGGCGAGAACGTCTACCCCGCCGAGATCGAGGACCTCCTGCTCGCCCACCCGGACATCGCCGAGTGCGCGGTGATCGGTGTCCCGGACGACAGATGGGGCGAGGTGCCCCGCGCGGTCGTCGTCCCGGCGGCGGGCGCCGAACTCGACCCGGAGCAGGTGCTGGCATCGCTGTCCGGGCGGCTCGCCAAATACAAGATCCCCAAGTCGGTGGTGGTGGCGGACGAACTTCCGCGCACCGCCTCCGGCAAGCTCCTCAAGTCCCGGGTGCGCGACCGCTACGGCACCCCCGCCCCTGAACAGGAAGCCGATTCATGACCATCACCGTCAACGGCCTGGACGAACTGAAGAAGCTCGCCGACGCGGACCTCGGCACCAGCGAGTGGATCGAGGTCACCCAGGACCGCATCGACACCTTCGCCGATGCCACCGGCGATCACCAGTGGATCCACACCGACCCTGAGCGTGCGGCCCAGGGCCCCTTCGGCGCGCCGATCGCACATGGCTATCTCACGTTGTCCCTGTTCATCCCCCTCTTCACCCAACTGCTGGACGTACGGGGTGTGACCACCAAGGTCAACTACGGTCTGGACAAGGTGCGCTTCCCCGCACCGGTGAAGGCCGGATCCCGCATACGGCTCGTGGCCCGGCTCACCTCGGTCGAGGACGTACCCGGCGGCGTCCAGATCACCGTCGACGGCACGATCGAGGTGGAGGGCGGCACGAAGCCCGCGGCCGTGGTGCGGAGCCTTTCCCGCTTCTACGTCTGACTCCGGCCGCCGCTCTACGTCCGACTCAGGCGGCGAGCACCTGTGCCACCGCCCTCGCGGGCAGACGCGACGCCGGGATGCGTACCGGCGCGACCGGGCCATGCGCGGGCCATACGCGGTAGGTGGTCTTGGCCGGATCCACCAGGGGCTCACCGAGGGTGATCCGCCCCTGGGAGTACAGCCTGTCGCATACCGGGGTGGGCAGCGCGACATAGCAGCCGCCCCTGTTGGTGACGGAGTCGTACGGCTGCCAGTAGCCGTACCGGCGTCGGCCGCTCGCGTGCACGGTACAGAACACCGGAGTGCGGGAGTCGGACATGACGCGGAGAACACCGGCGTCGGCAGCCTCGAACGGGACCTCGGAACGGGAGCGGGACGAGTAGAGGACCGGGGACATCAAGGCTGCCTTTCCGAGGGGCCGGGGCTCAAGATCAGCTACCCAATTAAAGCAGTTATTGGATCTCGATGGCACAACTCCCGTTCAAGCGGCGGGGCTTGCCGCCGCCACCCTCGGCGCACCGGCGGACGCCGCCGGTGGCGCAGCCCGGCGGTCGGATCCGTACGCCCTCGGGTCAGGGTCGCGGATGGGCGTCGTGGGTGAGGAGGGCGAGCTGGACACGGTTCTCGAGGTCCAGTTTGGCCAGGGCGCTGGAGAGGTGGGCCTTGACCGTGCCGAGGGAAAGGTGCAGGCGGGTGCCGATCTCGGTGTTGGACAGGCCCTCGGCGACCGCCTCGGCCACCTCGCGCTCGCGTTCGGTGAGCAACGCCAGCCGCTGCCGGGCGAGTTCGGCGCGGTCGTCCGGCCCGACCGCCGCGTGCCGGATGAGGGCACGCGCGGCGGACGGCGACAGCGCGGGCTCGCCGCAGGCGGCCCGCCGTACCGCCTCGACGATTTCCTCGGGCACGGCGTGCTTGACGAGGTACCCGGCGGCGCCGGAACGCATCGCCTCCAGCACCAGGCCGTGCTCGTCGAAGGTGGTCAGCACGATCACCTGGGGTGCCTGGGCACCGCGCCGGGTGAGCTCGCGGGTGGCCGCGAGGCCGTCCATGACCGGCATCCGGATGTCCATCAGGACCACGTCGGGCGCGTGTTCGCAGACGGCGGCGGCCACCTCGGCGCCGTCCGACGCCTCCCCCACGACCTCGATACCGCCCGCCCCGCGCAGCATCATCTTCAGCCCGGTCCGCACCAGGGGGTCGTCGTCGGCCAGCAGCACTCGGATCATGGCGTCACCTCGCGGGCCACGGTAGCCGGGCGCGCAGCGTGAAGGCGCCGTCGGTGGCGGTGTGGTCGAGGGTGCCGCCGTCGAGACGGACCCGTTCGGCGAGCCCGGTCAGACCGCCGCCGGTGCCCGGGACCGCCCCCTCGGCGCGTGGCGCGGCGGGCAGCCCGTTGCGGACCTCCACCGTGAGCCCGCCTCCGGGCCCTCCGGTCAGACGTAGGCTGACGGGCGTGCCAGGCGCGTGCTTGCGGGCGTTGGTCAGGCCCTCCTGCGCCACGCGGTAGACGGTCCGGTGCATTTGTCCCCGCAGGTCGCGGACGGCGTCGGCGGCCAGCTCGGTACGGAAGTCCACCGGCTGGCCCGTGGCACGGGCATCCGCGACCAGACCGTCGATGTCCGCGATCCGTGGCAGCAGCGAGACCGGCTCTCCGTCGCCCTCCGCCCGCAGCAGGTGCAGCACCTCCTGCAACTCCTCCACGGCCTGGTGCGCGTTTCCCCGGATCACCTCGGCGCTCTCGGCGACCTCGGCGCCGCTCAGCGCGGGTCCGGCGCCCGCCTCCGCCTGCCGGGTGCGGTAGGCCAGCGCGCCCGCGTGCACGGAGACCAGGGAGATGCGGTGCGCCAGCACGTCGTGCATCTCGCGGGCGATGGCCTGGCGTTCGCCGCGGCGGGCGTCGGCGAGCCGGCGCTCGTCCTCGGCGCGGGCCCGCTCGGCGTCCACGCGCAGCCGCTCGACGAGCAGCCGCCGGGACCGCAGGGCGTTGCCCGAGGCGAAGGCGGCCAGGAGGTAGGCCAGCGAGAACGCGGCGTCGAACCACAGGTCGTCAGCTGTCCCCGACAGCAGCAGACCGGAGGGCACCATGCACACCACATACGCGCCGAGCATCAGCAGCGCCCGCCGCCAGCGGAGACGGAGCGCGAGATTGGTGACGATCATCGCGCCGGCAGGCAGAGCGCTGGTCGCCAGCGCCACCGCGGGCAGCCCGATCAGCGCGACTACGAGCGGGAAGTCACGCCGCCACCACAGCGCACAGCAGGCCACGAGCCCCAGCAGCGGGTCCAGTTCCGCCGCCCACCCCGGCAGATCGCCCTGCTCCTTCACCACGCCGAGCACGACCATGCCGAGGAAGACGGCCGCGCAGAAGAGTCCCGCGTCCACCGCCCGGTCGCGGCGGGTGTGCCCGGCCGGGAGGGCGGGGTCGAGCGCGTTGGTCATGAGATGAGGGTATGCGGGCCGCGCAGGGCGGCACATCGGCCGACCGGCCAGGGGCCCCTCGGCCATCGGTCCAACTCCCGCCATCTCCCTGTGGACGGTCGGCGAATGGTGCCGACCCGGGTGGTCCCCGCAGGCTGCTGTCATCCGGAAGACGGGAGAGAACGACATGGGTGCGGTCCAGGTCAGCAGGGCGCGGTTGCTGCGGCTCGCGGGGGCGGTCGCCGTCGGCGCGGCACTGCCCGCCGGGTACGCCGCCGCGGCGGAGTGGCACGACAGCACACGCGCCCCGGCCGATCGAAAGCGGGCGGGGCGCGCCCGGCCTGGCGGGGTGCGCTATCGCGGGGTCGTCTACGAAGTGGGCGAGGGCGAGACGCCGGCGACGGCGTGGAGCGCGGCTCGTACCCGGGCCGACCTGCGGGCGATCCGCCACCAACTGCACGCGGACACGGTGAAGATCACCGGCGATGGCGTCGAACGGCTCACCCGCACCGCGGCCGAGGCGGCCGAGAGCGGTCTGCGGGTCTGGCTGGAGCCGACCCTCGGCGATGTTCCCGCCGCGGACATCCTCGACCACCTCGCGGAGACCGGACGGTTCGCCGAACGGCTGCGCCGGCAGGGCGTGCGGGTACATCTGAACGTGGGGTGTGAGTTCCTGCTGTTCGTCCCCGGGATCGTGCCCGGTGCCACCGCGACCGAGCGGATCGAGAACCTCGTCAAGGGCGACTACGACCCGGTGAAGACCGCCCGGCTACTGCGCCGCTTCACCGCACGGGCCGCCGCCGTCGGCCGCTCGGTCTTCCGCGGGCCGCTGTCGTACGGGGCCGCGCAGGACGAGGACGTGGACTGGGGCCTGTTCGACCTGGTGTGCGTCGACTACTACGGCTGGTTCCCGAACCGCGCCGGACACATCAAGGAGCTGCGTACCTACCAGCGCCATGGCAAGCCGCTCGCGATCACCGAGTTCGGCTGCTGCACCTTCGAGGGCGCACCCCGCCTGGGCGGTATGGGCTGGGACGTCGTCGATTACGACAAGACGCCGCCGCGGGTCAAGAAGGGGCTGGTGCGCAGCGAGCACACCCAGGCGGCGTATCTGACCGATGTGCTCGATGTGTTCGAGTCGATGAACCTGTACGCGGCCATGGCCTACACCTTCGTCACGCCCGACGCCCCGCACCGCCGCGAGCCGCGACTCGACCTGGACATGGCCGCCTACAGCCTGGTGAAGGTGATCCGGGACCGTCCGGCGGAGCCGGATTCCCCCTGGCACTGGGAGCCCAAGGAATCCTTCCGGGCCCTGGCCGGCGAGTATGCCCGCCACCGACGGCGCCCCTGAAAGCCGTGGGCCAAGGGCCGCGGCCGCTGTTCACACCTTCAGGGCGACCTGGCATGTGTGACGGAACTGCTGCTCAGCGAGCTGGTCACCAACGCCATCCGCTATGCGAACGGCCCCATCCAGGTGCGGCTGCTCCACGACCGCGCCCTGATCTGCGAGGTGTCCGACACCAGCAGCACCTCCCCGCACCTGCGCCACGCGGCCACCACCGACGAGGGCGGGCGCGGCCTCTTCCTCGTGGCCCAACTCGCCCAGGAGTGGGGCACCCGATACACCGACCACGGCAAGACCATCTGGGCCGAGCAGTCTCTCGAGACACTCATGCGGTGATCGAGCGCTCGCAGGATCCGCCGCCCGCGCCGTACCGGCGCAGCAGCCACAGGCCGTACGCCAAATGGAAGGCGTACACGCCCGCCTGCCACCAGTCCGGGGCCGAGCCGGGAGAGCGGATCTGGAAGAAGTCGTCGAGTCCGTGGACGGCCGCCATCGGCCAGATCGAACCGATCGCGTAGCGCAGTGCGGCGCAGGTGAAGCCGAAGAATCCGGCGGACAGCATCTGCCACAGGGTGTCGTCGAGCGGGTCGCCGAAGAACAGGAAGTTCTGGATGTGGCCCGCTCCGAAGAGGACGGCGACGCCGACGGCCGCGCGCACCGGGCCGAGTGGGCCGAGGGTCTCCTGGACCAGTCCCCGGCTGTACATCTCCTCGTTGACGCCGACCCACAGCAGCGACACCAGGCCGCTGACGACCACGGTCGCGCTGCCGTCGAGGCCGGCCGCGGAGTACGAGCAGGCGACCAGCAGCATCGGCGCGGCGAGCCACCAGCGGCGCGGGCGGCCGAGCGTGGCCACCCCGGAGACACGCAGCCAGCCCCACCGCCACAGTACGAACCACACCCCCGCCGCGCAGATGGCGTTGACCACGGTGGCGCCGAGGTCCGGGTACCAGGAGGGCGCCAGTGGAGGCAGGATCACCTTGGCGAAGAGCAGCAGCACGGTGTGCCATGCGAACGTCAACTCCACCGCGCCCCACAGTGGATGACGGATGACGTGGTCCTTCCACGACTGCATCACGGGGACGAGCGTAACCGCGGGCGCGGCGAAGGGAACGCGGAGCCTTCGGTGGTCGAGATGATCTGGTCCTGCTTTGCCACTCCGGGCTGGATTTTCGGCACCGGGCTTCCTACGCCGGGCGGGACCGGCGGGCGCGGTAGGCCCGTTGGCGGCAGGCGTCGGAGCAGTAGGTACGGGGGCGGCCGGTGGAAGCGGGGCGGGAGACGGGGTTGCCGCACTGCGGACAGGGAGTTCCGTAACGCCCTGAGGTTTCGTCACGACCATGGGGCTGGTTCCGGACGAACGTCTCGATGCTGTCCAGCACGAGCCGGAGGCCGAACTCGAAGCCGCGGTCGCGGGGGTGACGCAGGGCACCCGCGGCGCGAAGGCTCGCCACCACCGGATAGCGCGCCGGGACGAAGACGGCGTCCCAGAAGTGGGTGCGGGCGGCCCACCACTGCTCGTCGGTCAGGCCGGAATGGCGCTCGACGGCGGCCGCGTCGAGGGCGTCGCGGGCGGCGCCCCGCACATAGGCGTCGACCAGGTCGAAGACATGGACCAGCGCCGCCGGGGGCAGACCGGTCGCGGTGAGCACCCGCAGAACCGATTCGTACCAGGCGAAACCGTGGGGGCCCAGGGCAGGACGCCCGGCCGGGAGGCGCAGGATCCAGGGGTGACGCTGGTAGAGCCCCCAGTCGGCGCGGGCGGACAGCTCCAGCCGGGTCCGCCAGTCGCCCGGCGCGGCATCGGCCGGCGGGACCTCGCCCATCACGGCATCCGTCATGAGGTCGAGCAGCTCGGCCTTGCCGGGCACATACCGGTAGAGGGACATCGTGGTGCAGCCGAGCCGTTCGGCGACCCGGCGCATGGACACGGCGGCAAGCCCTTCCGCGTCGGCGATCCGGATGGCGGTGCGCACGATCTGGTCGAGGGTGAGGGCCGGGCGCCGACCTCGGTTCGGGCGCTCGCCCAGGCCCCAGAGCAGTTCCAGGCCGCGCACGGCGCTCGTTTCCCCGCTGTGGCCGGATTCCATCCGCCCTCACCCCGCCCAACGTTGACCAGCACTCAGCGTATGCGTACAGCATAAACAATGACATCGCACCGAATGACTCGTTCAACCATGGTCCTCGTCTGTCTCGCCGCCACCCTCTCCGGGACCCTCGCCGCCGGGCCACGGGACCGGGCGGTGGCCCTGTCCCGGGAGCCGGTCGGCACGGACCCGTCCTGGCGGCGACAGGTGCTGCGCGTCCCCGGCACGTTCGTGCGGCCCACATCGGTGACCGCCGAGGGCGACGGTGGCACCGTCACCGGCGCCGACGGAGTGTTACGGGAGGGCGGCGCGGCCGCGGTCCTCACCACGACCGCGCCGCGGGGCGCGCGACTGGTGATCGACCTCGGCGTACTGGCCGGGGGCTACGTCGAGTTGGGGATCCGGCGGGCGTCCGGCGCGCCGATCAGAGCGTCGTACGCGGAGGCGCGCCAGTACCTCGGCCCGGAGGGGGACGCCGATCCCGATCCCGACGGCTTCTTCCACGGGGGCCGGTCCCTGGGCACCGACGACGACCCCGACGGACGTGCGGACGTCTACGCCCCGCCGCGCGGATCCACCGTGCTGCGCAGCCCCGGCCTGCGCGGCTCCCAGCGGTACGTCGCGATCACGCTGGACGGGCCCGGCTCGCTCGCCCTGGACTTCGTACGGGTGCGGCAGACGGCCTTCCCCGGCGCGTACGACGGGCACTTCCTCTCCAGCGACCCGGTGCTCAACCGTGCCTGGTACGCCAGCGCCTACGGACTGGAGCTGTCCACGGCCCGTGGGCGTCGTACCGCCGTGGGGCGGCCGTGGGTCGTCATGGACGGCCCCAAGCGGGACCGGACCGTGTACGCGGGTGACGTCCAGCTCGTGGCCCTGGCCGCGTACCAGCAGGATGGCGCTTACCGCCGCGTAGTGCGCGACACCATCAACCTGTTCGCCTGCCAGCAGCGGCCCGACGGCACGCTTCCGGCGACCAGCCTGATCGATGTGCCGTGCGAGCCCGGCGACCCCGGCCCGCCGGACGGGTCACCGGCCGGGTTCGAACCGCCGGGCGCGGCCGGGCAGGTCAGGCTCGACAGCTTCACCCTCCTGTGGGTCGTCAGCGTGGCCGACTACCTGCGCTTCACCGGGGACAGGGCCTTTGTGCGGCCGCTCCTGCCCGTCGCACGCCGCGCCCTGCGGTTCTTCGGCGAGCACGCCCCGAACGCTGACGGCGGGCTGTTCCGGACCGCCGATTACGACGGGCTGCCCGCCCAGAACTGGCACACCCCGGACCGGGCCGCCGGCGTCGACGCCACCACCAACGCCGCCTACTACGCGGCGCTGCGCTCACTGGCCCGGCTCGAGCGGTCCGTTGCGGGCGACCGGGGCGCCGCGGCAGCGCTCGACCGCCGGGCGGACCGGGTCCGAGCCGCGCTCCTCACCAGGCTGTGGGATCCGGCGGCCGGGGCCATGAGGCTCAACACCGACGACCCGCGCCGCGACCACACCGCCGATGCCAACGCCGCCGCCCTCGCCTTCGGGGTGCTCGACCTCCCGCGGGCCCGGCGCGCCATCGCGTACCTGGACACCCACCTCAGCGGCCCGTACGGCACGCTCACCACCCGGCACCCGGACAACCCCTATATGACGCGGTACATCTCCCCGTATGTGCTGGCCCAGGAGAGCCTGGGCCGGTTCCGCCACGGGGACGGCGCCGGAGCGCTCGGGCTGATCCGCACCGCATGGGACCACATGATCCGCACGGGTCCCGGAACACCGTGGGAGGAGGCCGGTGCCGACGGGCAGCCGGCCGTGCCCCGGCCCGGCACCTCACTGGCCTGGGGCGGACACGTCGGCATGGCCCACGCCTGGAGTACCGCGGTGCCCGCGCTGTCGATGAACGTGCTCGGCGTCCGACCGCTCGCCGACGGCTACCGCAGGTGGGCGGTGGAGCCCGAGCCGGTCGATCTGCGCTGGGCACAGGGCGACGTCCCGGTGCCGGCGGGCGCGTTGTCGGTGCGGTGGCGGCGCGGGGCGGGCGACGACTCGTTCGTCCTCACCGTCCGGGCACCGGACGGCACGGCCGGACGGGTCGCGGTTCCCCTCCTCCACAAGGACCGCACCATCGCCGTGAACGGCCGGATCGCCTGGCGCGACGGCCGCCCGGTGGGGGAACCGGGCCGGGGCGCCCACCGTGTGGGCGATGCAGTGGTCTTCGAAAGGGTGTGTGGAACCGCCACCTTCGCCTGGGCGGGGTAGGGCCCGCAGTTCACCGCGGAGACGTCGTCCGGCGGTGTGATGGAACGCGACTTCACCGTCGGTGAGGTCGCCGGTGTGCTCTGGTCCCCCGCGTCCGGCCCCGAGCACGCGCCGCTGGTGCTCATGGGGCATGGTGGCGGCACCCACAAGAAGGCTCCGGCGATGTGGGGCCGTGCGGAACGCCTCGTCGCCGGCTGTGGTTTCCACGTCGCCGTCATCGACGCGCCCGGTCATGGCGGCCGGCCGCGTACGGCGGTCGATGAGCGGGAGATCGCCGCGATGCGGCGCGCGATGGCGGGTGCCGCTGGTGGCGGCCGATCCCAGGATCACCGCCGCTGTCTTCGGCATCTTCTGGCACGACTTGGCCGAGACGGCCCAGCGGGTCACCATTCCCATCGAGTTCGTGCTCCAGTGGGACGACGAGCACATCCCGCGCCAGTCCGGTCTGGCGTTGTTCGACGCCTTCGCCTCGAAGGAGAAGACGTTGCACGCCAACGCGGGCAGGCACAAGGAAGTGCCCAGGTTCGAGGCCGACAGCGCGGTCCGGTTCTTCGCCCGCCATCTCGGCCGGACCGTCACCTCACCGGCCTGATACGGCGGCCATCGGCGTCCGGCCACGGGCCGGGCGCACTGGGCTGGTACGCCGCCCAGTGGGAAACCGACCACATCCCCCAACGGTGAACGCCCGAGGTGGCGTCTACCGCGGATAGGCGGTGTCGCGCGCGGTCTTCTCCCAGGTGGTGACGTCGGAGCGGATGGCGTCGAGGTGGGTGAGGACCGCGTCGACCGCGTCGCTGCCCAGGGGCAGCCGCAGCGGCGTGGGCTCGGCGTTCAGGGCGGCCAGGATCGCCGCCGCGGCCCTGGCCGGGTCGCCCGGCTCCGCGCCCCCGGCGGTCCGGGTCATCCGCCGGGTGGGCCCGACCGTCTCGGCGTAGTCGGCGATCTCCGCGCTGGCGCCGGTGTTGTCCATCAGGCTGGTGCGGAAGGCGCCGGGCTCCACGATGAGCACCTTGATACCGAGCGGGCGCACCTCCTCCACCAGCGCCTCCGAGAATCCCTCCAGGGCGAATTTGGTGGCGCTGTAGGCGGAGAATCCGGCGAAGGACATCTGGCCGCCCATGCTGCTCATCTGGACGATCACACCGGAGCGCCGAGCCCGCATGGCGGGTAGCACGGCCCTGACCAGGGCGGCGGGCCCGAAGACATGCAGGTCGAACAGCGAACGCAGCTCAGCGTCTGTGGTCTCCTCGGCCGCGCCGACATGGCCGCGCCCCGCGTTGTTGACCAGGACGTCGACCCTGCCGTGACGGCTCACCACATCCCGCACGGTGGCCTCGATCCCGGCGATGTCGGTGACGTCCAGCGTCAGCGCCTCCACCTGGTCGGGGTGCGCGGCCACGAGATCGCTCAGCGCCTCCACACGGCGTGCGGTGGCCACGACCACGTCCCCGGCGGCCACCGCGGCCTCGGTGATCGCCCGGCCGAAGCCACTGTTCGCCCCGGTCACCAGCCAGACCTTGCCCATCGGACATCCCTTTCACTCAAGTGTTGTGCTCTCCGGGGTCGACTCTCGCGGAGAAGTCCTTTGCGCGTCCAAGACACGCTGTGATAACCGATGGTTATGGATGTGCATGGGAGAGATCTCCGGTACTTCACCGCCGTGGCCGAGGAGTTGCACTTCACCCGCGCGGCCGAGCGGCTGTTCATCTCACAGCCGGCGCTGAGCAAGCAGATCCGGATGCTGGAGCGTCAGCTCGGCGCGCCGCTGTTCGTACGGGACGGCAGAAGTGTCCGGCTCACACCGGTGGGCACCGCGCTGCTGCCGCACGCCCAGCAGGTGCTCGCCGCATGGGACGCCGCGCGGGACGCGGTCGAGAAGGCCAAGGCCGGGCAACGGGCGACCCTCGTCGTGGGGATGAGCACCAGCCCGGGCCGCGGCGGTCTGCTGCCGGGGATCAGGTCCCGGTTCACCGACGCCCACCCCGACGCCCTGATGAAACTGCGCCAGGTGAGCTGGGAGGATCCGACCGCGGGTCTCGCGGACGGCTCAAGCGACCTCGCCTTCGTCTGGCTCCCGATGCCCGATCCGGACCGCTACACCTGGGTGGTGGTGGCCCAGGAACACCGTCTGGTCGCACTGCCCGAGGAACATCCCCTGGCCGCCCGGGACACGGTCGACTTCGCCGACCTGCTGGACGAGCCGTTCCTCGCGCTGCCGCCGAGCGCCGGTGCGCTCCGGGAGTACTGGCTCGCCACGGACGCCCGTGGCGGCCGGCCACCGATTATCGGCGCCGAGATCGCCAGTACCGAGGAGACGTACGAGGCGCTGGTCGACGGGCGCGGGGTCTGCCTGCTGGCCGGCGGGAACGCGCCGCTCATCACCCTGGGCGGCGTCGTGACCCGGCCGGTGCGCGGCCTCTCACCGAGCCAGTACGCACTCGCCCGGCGCGCCGATGACGACCGTCCACTGGTGCTGGACTACATACGGGCCTGCCGGCAGGCCACCGGGCAGTGCACAGCCGGAGCCTGGCGTGGAGTCCGACGCCTGGCCGGACGGCGGCCGTAGTCGGTGCACTGGCTCGGCCCCGCCGGCCGCATTGGCCTGATCCCTGCGGTCCCCCTGTCCCCACGCCGGACACGATGGGCCTTATGTGACCGATCCACGGACACGAGGGGGAAGCAAAATGAACAAGAAGCACTCGCCGAGGACCTTATCGAGTGCGGCGGATTCACGAGAGCTGATCACCAGGAAACCCGGCGCCGCCGCGCGCGAGCATGTGCTGGGATACCGGGGCTTCCGGTTCGGGGCGCGGCAGCCCCGATGTCGGCTGCTGGTGCCGGACGGTGTGGTGAAGGTGATGCTCGGGTTCGGCGAGCCGGTACGGATCGCCGACGCGGTGGATCCGCGCCAGTCCGTCACCGGAACCTCAATGATCAACGGCTTACGGGCCACCGCCACGCTGGGCGAGCACACCGGCCAGCTGTCCGGTGTGACGGTCATGCTGACGCCGATCGCGGCCTTCCGCTTCTTCGGCATGCCGATGGCCGAGCTGGCGGAGCGCAACCTGGACCCGGCCGATCTCCTCGGCCGGGAGGCGGGCCGTCTCCTCTGCCGCCTGTCCGAGTGCCGCGACTGGACATCGCGCTTCGCCCTGCTCGACGCGGTGTTCGCGGCCCGTGCCCAGGCCGGGCCGGAGTGCGCGCCCGAGGTGGTCTGGGCATGGCGGCGGCTGGGACGCACCCACGGCCGGATACGCGTGGCGGACCTGGCCACCGGGACCGGATGGAGCCGCCGTCGGCTGGAGCGGCGGTTCCGCGAACAAGTCGGCCTGCCACCGAAGCAGTTCGCCCAGGTGCTGCGGCTACAGGAGGCGCTGCGCCTACAGGACGGCGGTCTGCCGTGGGCGGAGGCGGCGGCCCTCGCGGGCTACTACGACCAGGCCCATTTCACCCGGGCCTTCAAGGACCGGGTCGGCTGTACGCCGGGCCGGTTCGGAACCCGCCGGGCGTCCTCCAAGCCCGGCGACCCGCTGGACTTCCTGCCCGATCAGGTCACCAGCGTTCTGCTCGCCGAGTGAGGGCCGTGCGCCCCCGGCGTCGCATTCGTACAAGACATCCCTCCCACCGGATCGCGATGGTGACGGAGTCGGCAGACGCCGTCTGCCGGCTCGACCCCACATCGGCCCGCGCCCAGTCCACGGAGCCGGGCCGGACTCGACGGAAGGAGGGTGGACATGTACAGGACGCTCACCACGATGGGCAGCAGGCTGCTCGGCCTGTTCGTTCCCCAGGTGGAGGCCTCTGCCGTGCAGGTGAAGCAGTGCTGGCCGCAATGCTGGCAGTGCAACCGGCAGTACGGCGGTCCGTGCGGCTGCAACGCCCGGTGCTGCAAGAACTCGGCCGGAGGCTTCGACTGCGCCGGTTGCGTGGGCTGCTGACACCGCGCGGGGCCACGCCGACCGCCGTCCGCTCCTGGGCGACGGTGTACGCGGCGCACCGCTGAACGACAGCGGGCGGGTGGCCCCCGAGTGGCCAACGGGGGCATTCGGGGGCCACCTTCACGCTCACCCCGCATCCCTACCTCGATTGAAGGGGTTGCCGTGCAGTATCTGGTGATCGCGGTCCGGGCCATGATCGGCGTGGTCTTCCTGATCGCCTTCCTGAGCAAGTCGGCGGGCCGGGGCAGGTTCGCGGCCTTCGTGGAATCGCTGCCCGCCATGGGGGTGGTCCCAGCGCGGCTGGTCGGACCCGCGGCGGCGGCCGTGGTCACCGCGGAGGGCGCGGTCTGTGCCCTGCTCATCCCGCCCTCGGACGGCGCCACCATGGCCGGACTGGCCCTCGCGGCGGGGCTGTTGAGCGTCTTCGCGGCGGCGATAGCCCGCACGATACGGCGGGGAACGGGCGCCACCTGCCGCTGCTTCGGGGCCTCGGCGGCCCCGCTCGGCCGCCGCCATCTCCTGCGCAATGTGCTGCTGACCGCCATCGCGGCGGCGGCCGACCTGATGACACTGGCCGACCCGGCGCCGGCGACGGCGACGGGAGCCCTCGTGGCGACGGCCGCCGGGCTCGTCGTGGGTGCCCTGGTGACCGTACTCGACGACCTGGCCGAGCTCTTCGCCCCGTCCAGGGCCCGGCGGATCCCCGATTCGACGCGCGCACACACCATCCGAAGGCCATCCGGGATATCCGGGACATCCGGGAGGAACCATGCCAGTCCTGATCAGCGCCGTGGTGCTCGTGGGGGCACTGTGTTCGCTGGACCTGATCCTCACCCTGGGCGTGATCAAGCGCCTGCGGGAACACGGCGAGCTGCTGGCGGCGAGGGCCCTCGACCGGCCACGCTCGGCGATCGAACTCGGCGAGCGGGTGGGTGAGTTCACCACCCACACCGTGGACGGCGAGCCGCTGAGCCGCGCCACGATGACCGGGACCACCTTGGTGGGCTTCTTCACCCCGACCTGCGGGCCGTGCAAGGAGCAGCTGCCGAAGTTCCTGGAGTACGCCCGTACGGTGCCCGGCGGACGCGATCGGGTGCTGGCCGCCGTGGTGGGCGATGAGGACCTGGCCGCGCCCATGGTCGCCGAACTGCGGTCGGTGGCGAAGGTCGTGACCCAGACCCGCAACGAGGAGCCCATGGGCGCGGCATTCGAGATCATGGCCTTCCCCACGGTGCTCATGGTCGCTCCGGATGCCGAGGGCGAGGTCGTGGTCACCGACGACGCGGTGGACCTGTCCCGGCCGGCACTTCCGGTGTGAGTACCGTGCGCGGGCGAGGCGGCCACGAGGAGTCGGCGGCGGACACCGCCTGCGCCCCTGCGGGTGCCCCGGGCGCGGGGGGGGGGGGGGGGGGGGGGGGGGGGGGGGGGGGGGGGGGGGGGGGGAGAAACACCCCCCCCCCCCCACCCCCCCCCCCCCCCCCGCCGCCCCCGGCACCCTGCTGCTCCACATGGGACTGTCGCTGCTGGTGAGCGCGTTGCCGGTGGTGACGGCCTGGTTGATGAAGCTGGTCATGGACGACCTGGCGAGCGGTGCACCGGGGACGCTGCTGCTGCCCGGAACGGCGATGGCCTGCCTCGGTGTGACGGCGGTGGTGGCCTCGCAGGCCATGCGTTACGCGCGGGCGGAGCTGGACCGCCGGGTGGGACTGGAGATGCAGGACCGGCTGTTCGCCGCCGTCGACGGCTTCGTCGGGCTGGGCAAGTTCGAGAACCCGCACTTCCTGGACCGGCTGCGGCTGGCCCAGCAGGCGGGCCACGAGACGGCCACCCATGTCGCGGAGAGCGTCCTGGGTGTCGTGCGCGCCGGGGCGACCATCGGTGGCTTCCTCGGCTCGCTCCTCCTCGTCAGCCCCGCGATGGCCGGGATTCTGCTGGTGGCGGGGGTGCCCGTGCTGTGGTCGGAAGTGGCACTGGCCCGGCGGCGGGCGCGGATGCTGTGGGAGGTCGGGCCGGTCGAGCGGCGGGAGTTCTTCTACGCCGATCTGCTGTCGAGAGTGGAGGCGGCCAAGGAGGTCCGGCTCTTCGGCGTCGGCCCGTTTCTGCGCGAGCGGATGCTGATGGAACGGCGTACGGCCAACGCCGCGAAGCGGGCCATGGACCGGCGCGAAATCGCCGTGCAGACGGGGCTGGGCGGACTGGCGGCGCTGGTCTCCGGCGGTGGGCTGCTCTGGGCGGTCCTCGCGGCGCGTGGCGGGGCGCTGTCGGTGGGCGATGTGACCATGTTCGTGGCCGCCATCGCCGGTGTGCAGGGGGCGCTGGCCTCGCTGGCGGGCGACGCCGCGCAGGGCCAGCAGACGCTGCTGATGTTCGACCACTACACGGCGGTGACACAGGCCGCCTCGGACCTCCCGGTCGCGGACCGGCCCCGCCCGCTGCCGGCGCTGCGCCACGGGATCGAGCTCCGGGACGTCTGGTTCCGCTATTCGCCCGATCTCCCGTGGGTGCTGCGCGGCGTCGACCTGTACATTCCGCAGGGCCGTGCGCTGGCCCTCGTCGGGCTCAACGGGGCGGGCAAGTCCACTCTGGTGAAGCTGCTCTGCCGGTTCTACGACCCGACGCGCGGCGCGATCCTGTGGGACGGCGTGGACATCCGTGACGTCGATCCGGCGCGGTTGCGGGAACGCGTGGGCGCGGTGTTCCAGGACTATATGCAGTACGACATGACGGCGGCGGAGAACATCGCGCTCGGCGACCTCACCGTGCTGGCGGAACGGCACCGATCGCGCGAGCGGATGCGCGAGGCCGCCCAACGGGCCGGGATCGACGGCCAGTTGGCCGCACTCCCCCGGGGCTACGACACCTTGCTGACCCGGATGTTCTTCACGGAGGAGGACAAGGGCAACCCGGAGACGGGCGTGGTCCTCTCCGGCGGTCAGTGGCAACGGCTGGCGCTGGCGAGGGCATTCCTGCGCGACGCGTCCACGCGACGCGAACTGATGATCCTCGACGAGCCATCGGCCGGACTCGACGCGGAGGCGGAGCACGAGATCCACGCGTCCCTGCGGAGCGAGCGGAGCACCCGTACCAGCCTGCTGATCTCGCACCGGCTCAGCGCGCTGCGGGACGCGGACGTCATCGTCGTGCTCAAGGACGGACGGGTCGCCGAGCGGGGGGACCACACCCTGCTGATGGCGGCGGGCGGCGAGTACGCGCGCCTCTTCACCCTCCAGGCCGGTGGCTATCAACTCTCCGCCGGGGAGTCTCCGGTGGCGCCGGAAGAGGCCGTGTGATGGATCCGATGGTGCTGGGACTGGGGGTGGCCCTGGTGACGGCTCTGGGGACGGCTCTCATCTCCGGAACGGTGCTGCGGCGGACGCTCGTGGTCGTGACCGTACGGGGCGGGAGCATGGAACCCACGTACCGCGACGGGGAGCGAGTGCTGGTGCGGCGCGGCGGGCGGTGCGCGGTCGGTCAGGTGGTCGTCGTACGACAGGAGGACGGCGGACTCCCGTCACCGGCCCCGAACCGAGCGGTAGCGGCCACCGGTACCGCACGAGAGTGGATGATCAAGCGTGTGGCGGCGGTGGCGGGCGACCGGCCGCCACCGGGAGCTCTCCCGGAGCCGTACGCCGCCGGTGGCCCCGTCCCGCCCGGGGCACTGGTCCTCCTGGGCGACAACACCCACAACAGCTACGATTCCCGTGAGGCGGGCTACTTCCCCACGGCACACGTCCTGGGCACCGTCCTCCGGCCCCGCCCTCCGGCCGACGTACGATGAGGACGCCACCGCCACGGGGACCGTGGTACCACCCGAGGACGCACACGAGGAGCTGCTAGCGTCCGGCACCGTGAGCGACAGCGTGTACGTGGGCAAGGCGGGCAAGGACGCGGCACTGGACCGGGGGTGGCTCCTCGGACACTTCAAGGACGCCGGCGATCCGCGCCACAGCGAGGCCGTGGAGATCAAATGGGGCGTCCACCCCCGTGGCGACGAACGGGCGGAGTGGGTGAGGGGCGAGGAACGCACCGCTCTCCTGGTTCTCATCAGCGGCCGTTTCCGCGTGGAGCTCCCCGGCCGCGACGTCCTTCTGGAAGAGCAAGGTGATTACGTCGTGTGGGGACACGGAGTCGACCATTCGTGGTTCGCGGAGGAAGAGTCGGTGGTGCTGACCGTCCGATGGCCGTCCGTGCCCGGTTACGCGGTGGCGGAGAGCGGAGAACGGTGAAGCGCGACCTCGGAGCCGACCATGACACATGATCCCGACGACAGACTCGCTTCGGCCGGCCTGGGCCTGCCCGAGGCCACGGGCAGCCGGAGGATGGACTGGGCGGCGATGCCGCGCGAGGCCACGGCTCGGATCGGTCAGCTGCTCGGCAGCCCGGTGGCCCACGCGGTCAGCCAGCGCGGCGGGTTCTCCGAAGGTCTCGCCGCACGAGTGCGGCTGGAGAACGGCAAGCGTGCCTTCATCAAGGCGGCCAGCTCGCTGATGGCACCGGCGGTGGCGGACTTCCACCGCCGGGAGATCGCCGTGTCCGAGCGGCTTCCCGGGGCGGTGCCGGCGCCGCGGCTGCTCGACGCGTACGACGACGGCACCTGGGTCGTGCTGGCCTTCGAGGAGATCGAGGGACATCTGCCCGCCCAGCCGTGGCAGCGGAAGGAACTCGACAGAGTGCTCGCGGCGGTCACCGATATGGCGGAGGTCCTGACGCCATCGCCGGTGAACGAGGCCGGCTTGGGCAAGCCGCGCCTCGGAGGGTGGTCGGCGATGGCGGACGACGCCGCTGTCAGGGGCAAGGTCGAGGAGCTGTCACCGTGGGCGGCCCGCCATTTCGACCAGCTCATCGCCCTGGAAGAGAACGCTTCGCTGGATGGCGCCACTCTCCTGCACGGAGACCTGTACCCGTTCAACATCATGCTGACCGCGGACCGTGTCTTCGTCGTCGACTGGCCGCACGCCTGGATCGGCCCCCGCCACTGTGATGTGGTCACCCTGGTGTCAAGCGCCTCCCTCAGCGGCGTGGACCCTCGGCCGATCGCCGAGAACCACCCGCTGACCCGCGATCTCGACCCCGCCCGGATCAACGAGGTGCTCGCCCTGCACGCCGGTTTCCTCCTGCGGACCGCAGCCTCGGCGGGGCCCGGCGCCGATCCCAACATCGTGGCCATGATGACCGCATTGGGTCTCGCCTCACTGCGCTGGCTGCGCGGTGCTCAGCCCTAGGCATACCGGCAACCGGGCGGGGCGGGCCCGTCCGGTCGCCCCGAGCCGCGTGGCTCATTCACCGAGCGCTGTGAACCGGGTCGCCCGATAGGGGTCCAGCACATCCACCCGGACGTCGTCCAGGACCTCCGTGGCCAGCAGTTGCGCAAGACAGGGGCCGAGGGTGATACCCGCGTTCGTGGTGACGCTGTGGACGTTGTGGTACAGGGGGCTGCGGCCGATGACGGGAAGGCCATCGGCGGGAACGATACGGCGTCCGACGGTGACCTTCTCGATCTCCGCCCGCCGCAGTGGCGGCAGCACCGTGGCCGCGTCGGCCAGGAGCCCCTCGCCGTCCAGCCCCGCCGGGTCGGAGACCGGTGTGCCGGTGTAGTGCTTGGCCAGCACCACCCGCCCGTCCGTGCGCTGGATGGCGTGGATGTCCGAGGCGAGCAGCACCCGCTCCAGGAAGGGCGGCAGCGGGGCGAGATGGACGATCGTGCCGGAGGAATCGACCAGCGGCACGGTGACGCCCAGCGGATCCAGCAGTGCGGGCGAGTCAGCGCCACAGGCGACGACCACGTGATCGCACTCGATCCGCCCGCTCGAGGTGACCACGGCGCGGGCGCGGTCACCGGCGCCCTCGACAGCCGTGACGTCGGCGCCGTAGCGGAAGTCCACCCCGAGCCTGGTACCGGCGTCCACCAGTGCGGCGACGGCCCTGGCGGGGTCGACGGAGCCCTCGTCGGGTGTGAAGAAGCCGACGGCGTCGTCGGCGACGACGGCGCCGGGGAGCAGTTCCCTGGCCCCGGTGGCGGTAATGGCACGGGAGGGGCTGCCCCAGGTCAGCCGTCGGCGCAGGTCGCTGCGGAGAAGGTCGTGTTCCGCGCCGTGGCCGGGTGCGAGCTGCACCGTCCCGCCCCAGCGGACGGCCAGGGCCTCGCCGAGCTCGTGGTGCAGCCGCCGCCAGGCGCCGAGCGCGAGACGGTGCAGTCCGAAGTAGTGCCGGGACGTGCCGTCCGACAACGAGGTGCCGTTGCGGAAGTACGTCTGGTTGGTGAGCCAGGCGAAGGCGGCGGACGTGGCCCCGGCCGCGGGGCCCTCGCGGTCCAGGACGGTCACGCGGGCGCCGCTCAGGGCGAGCTGCCTGGCCAGCGCGGTGCCGAGGATGCCGGCGCCGACGACCACCACATGGGCGGAGGCAGGGGAAGGGAGGGGTGGCATGAGTCTCCTTGCGCGTTGTGGTCTGTCTGCGGTTTCGGGGGGCTGTCAGGTGGGCTATGGGGCCGGTTGGCCGGGCCGCGTGGTGTCGGCCGGCTGCCGCGGCCCGTGGCCCCGCTCCTCGGCCCCGCTCGCCTGGGCGAGGCTGAGCCGGCGGGTTTCCGGCGCCATGCGCCACGAGACGGCGAGCCCGGCCATTCCGATGCCCGCCGCGATGTACAGGCCGGTGCTGGTGCCCCACCGGTCGGTGGAGAGGGGCAGGAGGAAGGTGCCCGTGGCCGACCCGATGCGGCTCACGGCGGTGGCCACACCCATGCCCGTGCCGCGCAGATCGGTGGGGAACAGCTCATTGGGGTAGACGAACTGGAGCGCGGCGCCGGCCGCCTCGGCCAGGTTGAACACGATGAACAGCGTGATCACCAGCCCGCTGGTGGCCCAAGGATTGATCCCGAGAACCAGCAGCGCCACGGTGAACACGGCCGTGGAGACGAGCAGCAGCGTCCTGCGGCCGAGTGCGTTGATGACGAGCATGCCGAGGGCGGTGCCCACGATCGCGAACGACTGCACCAGCACGCTGGCCCCCAGCGCGTTGTCGACCCCGAGCGAGGTGAGCAGCTGCGGCTGGAAGGTCTTCACCGCGAACGAGGGCGCCACCTGGCAGACCCAGAAGATCGAGCAGAACGCCAGCATCGGCCCGTAGCCGCGGCGGAACAGCTCGCCGATGCCGTTCAGCGCCGGGCCCTTCCGTACGGGGGCCGCTCGCGTCTCGGCGGCCAGCGCGTCGAAGTCGGCCTGCGGCCCGAGGTGTTCGGCGACGACCGCGCGCGCCTCGTCGATACGGCCGACGCTCAGCAGCCAGCGCGGGGACTCCGGGGTGCCCAGCCGCAGCAGCAGGAAGACGAGCGAGGGGACGGCCGCACTGGCCAGCATCCAGCGCCAGGCTCCGTCACCGAGACCGGCCATCAGGTAGCCGACGGCGTAGCTCGCGGTGAAACCCACCCATAGGACCAGCACCAGCGAGGCAAGCACCGGCCCGCGCAGCCGCCGGGGCAGGAATTCGGTGGCCAGGGCGGTGGCAATGGGGTAGTCGGCGCCGAGCGCGACCCCCATGACGAAGCGCATGAGGAACAGGGACACGGCGTCCACGGCGAAGAACTGGAGCGCGGAACACACCACGAACACCAACAGGTTCACGGTGTACATTCCGCTGCGTCCGAGCCGGTCGGTGAGCGGGCCGAAGATCAGGCCGCCGAGGAACATGCCCATCAGCGCCGAGGCACCGATGAGTCCCTCGCCCAGCGGGCCCATTCCCAGGTCCGTGGCGATGGTGGGCAGTGCCACCGCGACGATGCCGAGCAGATAGCCGTCGCAGAAGGGGCCACCTGCCGCGACGAAGGCGACCTTGCGGTGGAATCGGCAGGTGGGCAGGTCGTCCAGGGGGACTTTGGGCGTGTCCACGGTGTCTCATCTCCCCATGGGAATCGGCAGTCGGATGTGACGTAGGTCTCCGGCCGGTGGACACACGTTAGGTCGGGCTTAAGATGCCTGTCACGCTCAAGTTTTCGAGACCGAATATCGACAGGATCGATATGTTCGTCGTAGAGGAGGTCGAGACTTTCCTCGCGATCGCCCGCTCGGGAAGCCTCGCCCAAGCCGCCCGGATCGTGCACACGTCCCAGTCGACCGTGAGTTACCGGCTGGAACGGCTGGAAAAGCGCCTGGGGCGGCGTCTTGTCCTCCGGGCGCGGGGAGCGAAGGGGATCGGGCTGACGGTCGCGGGTGAGCGCTACCGCGAGCTCGCCGAGCAGTGGGAGCGGCTCGTCGGCGAGGCCGCCCGGATCCGCGAGGCGCCGGACGCGGCCCTGGCCGTGGGTGGCGCCGACGCCATCAGCATCTATGTGTTCGACTCGCTCGTCGGAGAGCTGCGCACACGGCTCCCCCAGTTGCGGCTCACCCTGGAAAGCGGGCGCAGCACAGCGCTGTGCGACCGGGTCGTCGCCGGCCATCTCGACGTCGCCTTCGTCTTCTACGAGCCGGTCCACACCGACCTTCGGGTGCGGCCACTCGCGCGGTATCCGATGCTCGCCGCCGTCAACTCACCATCGATCGACGACGAATACCCGGGAGTGGCCGGGGCGCTGCCGCTCTCCGCGCTGTCCCGGTCGAACGAGATATACCTGCCCTGGGGCCCCGACTACGACCTGTGGCGGGAGCGGAACCTGCTGCGGGAGCCCGCCCACACCGTCACCATGGTGCATACACTGCCGCCGCTGCTGCGCACCCCGGACTGCTGGACCGTCGCACCCTCCTTCATGGCCGACGACCTGAAGGCGCGAACGGGATGCCGTGTCATCCCGCTGCGCGACGGGCCACCGGACCGGACCATCTACTGGGTGGAACACAAGCGCCGCCGGGCCGACAACACCACGGCGTTGCGAGCCCTGGAAGACCTGCTCACCCGGCGTTGAAGGGCTGGTCGGCCGATCAGCGGTGAAGGACCATCAGGTCCGGCCGCTCGAGGAAGCGTGCGATGTCGCGCAGGACGAGCGAACCGAGTTCGCCGTCGACGAGACGGTGGTCGAACGACAGGGCGAGGGTCGTGGTGTCGCGCAGCCGTATGCGTCCCTTGTGCTCCCACGGCGTTCGCCGCACCTGGCCGAAGCAGAGGATCGCCGCCTCGCCGGGGTTGAGGATCGGTGTTCCGCCGTCGATGCCGAACACACCGATGTTGGTGATCGTGAACGTCCCGTTCCTCATCCGCTCGGGTGGCGTCTTGCCGGCGCGGGCCTGCTCGACGAGGTCGGTGAGCGCCAGGGCGATCTCACGCAGGGAGAGTCGCTGGGCCGCGGCGATGTTGGGGACGATGAGCCCTCGCGGTGTCGCCGCGGCGACACCGAGATTGACGTCGGGGTACTGGACGATCTCACCGGCCTCGGCGTCCCACTTCGCGTTGATCCCGGGATGCCGCGCGATGGCGGTCAGCGCTGCCTTGAGGACGAGACACAGCGGTGTCAGGCGCACCCCGTCGAACGCCTTGTCGGCGCGTGCCCGCTTCAGCAGTTTGAGGGACCGCGTCACGTCGACGGTGACCCATTCCGTGACGTGCGGAGCGGTGAAGGCGCTCTTGACCATGGCATCCGCGGTGTGTTTGCGCACTCCGCGAATCGGTGTGCGCACCACGTCGTCACGGGTGGGGTCTGGGGCGTTCGACGGGGTTGCCCGCTTCTCGGCGAGGCGGTGGACATCCTCGCGGGTGATGCGTCCCGACGGGCCCGTGGCGGTCGCCAGGGTCAGGTCGACTCCGAGGTCGCGGGCGAGCTTGCGCACCGGTGGGGCCGCGCGGAACTTCCCGTTGGACGGTGTGACGACCGGTGGCGTGGGCTTGCTCTTGCGCGGGCGACGCGCCGTCCGGGCGTGGGCCGGCCCATAGCCGACCAGGACGGGTTCGCGGGCGGGGGCGGACGGCTGCTCGTCCCCGGCGCCGTCCGGGGCGGGTGGAGCGGGCGGATCGGCGGACTCTTGGATTGTGGCATCGGGTTCGGACCCCGTCCGCGGGGCGGTGTCGTCCTCGACCTGGAACGCGATGATCGGCGCGCCGACGGCCACCGCCTCGCCGGCTGCACACAGGATCTCGGTGACGGTCCCGGCGTAGGGGCTGGGCAGTTCCACCGCCGCCTTCGCCGTCTCGATCTCCACGATGATGTCGTTGACGCCGACTCGGTCACCGGGTGCCACGCGCCACTCGAGGATGTCGGCTTCGGTGAGGCCCTCGCCGACGTCGGGGAGGTGGAAGTGCTTGGTGACGGGCATCGCGTCCTCCGGGAGGTTCGCCGGGTGGTTCACGGGGCACACACCCGGTCGACGGCGTCGAGAACTCGATCGAGGTCGGGCAGGTAGTCGCCTTCGGCTCGGGCGGGCGGATAGGGGATGTTGTAGCCACCGACCCGTTCCACGGGGGCCTCGAGGTCGTAGAAGCAGTGCTCCATGACCGTCGCGGCGATTTCCGCGCCCAGGCCGACGTTGACGGGCGCCTCGTGGACGACTACGACGCGTCCCGTCTTCGACGCCGAGCGGCACAGTTCGGTGGTATCGAGCGGCGACAGCGAGCGGAGGTCCAGGACTTCCAGCGAACGGCCCTCGGTGGCGGCGACCTCGGCCACGCCGAGCGCGACCGCGACCGCGGGCCCGTACGCGACCACGGTGGCGTCGGTGCCCTCGCGCAGGATCCGGGCGCGCCCCAGCGTGTCGCCGTCCACGGGGCGGGCGAGGTCGACCTCGGCCCGGTCCCAGTAGCGGCGCTTCGGCTCGTAGAAGATGACGGGGTCGTCGCACGCGATCGCGGCGCGGAGCATGTCGTACGCGTCCTGGGGATGGCCGCATGCCACGACGCGCAGGCCGGCCGTGTGGCAGAAGTACGCCTCATTCGACTCGCTGTGGTGCTCGACCGCGCCGATCCCGCCACCCACCGGGATCCGGATGGTGACCGGAAGCCGCAGCAGCCCGCGGGAGCGGGCCCGCATCTTCGCCAGTTGGCTGACGATCTGGTCGAAGGCGGGGTAGACGAAACCGTCGAACTGAATCTCGCACACCGGTCGGTACCCGCGCAGGGCCAAGCCGATCGCCGTCCCGACGATTCCCGATTCGGCCAGCGGGGTGTCCACGACACGGTCGCCGAACTCGGCGGCGAGGCCATCGGTCACCCGGAACACGCCGCCCAGGGAGGCGATGTCCTCGCCGAGCAGGACCACCCGCTCGTCGTCGCGCATCGCCTGCCGCAGGCCCTCGTTCAGCGCGCGTCCGAGCGTGGTCGCCGTGGTCGTGGTGGTGGTCGTGGTGGGCGTGGTCACAGGAAGGACTCCAGATACGTCTCGAAACCTTCGCGTTCGCGTCGCAGGGCTTCGGTCTCCTGGCACAAGGTGTTGCGGAAGGTGTCGCTCAGGGACGGCTCGGGAAGCGCACGGCACTCCCCGCGCGTCCGCGCCGCGAGCTCCTCGGCTTCGGATGCGACCGTGGCGAAGTAGTCCTCGTCGGCCCAGCCGCGGGCCGTGAGCAGAAGGCGCACGCGTTCCACGGGGTCGTGTGCCTCCCACCGGGCGAGCTCGGCGTGGTCGCGATAGCGCTTGGGATCGTCCGAGGTGCTGTGTCCGGACATCCGATACGTGTGCGCTTCGATGAGCCCGGGTGCTCCGCCCGCCCGGACCCGCTCGACCATGGCTCGGGTGGCGGCATGGACGGCCAGTACGTCGTTGCCGTCCACGGACACCGCGTCGAGTCCGAACCCCTTCGCACGTTCGCTCAGCGAGCCGGCGTACTGCTTGCTCGCGGGTGTCGAGATCGCCCATCCGTTGTTCTGGCAGAAGAACACGATGGGTGCCGATGTCACCGCCGCCCAGTTGAGCGCCTCGCTGGCGTCCCCCTGGCTGGACGCGCCGTCACCGAAGTAGGTGAGCACGACGCTGTCGGCGGCGTCGTACCGCACGCCCATCGCATAGCCGACCGCGTGCAGTGTCTGCGTGGCCAGCACAAGGCTGTAGATGTGGAAGTGATATCGCTCGGGGTCCCATGAGCCATGGCTCGCGCCACGCCACTGCGACAGCAGTTCCGTCGGTGAGATCCCGCGGCACAGGGCCGCCACGTGTTCGCGGTAGGACGGGAAGACCCGGTCGTCCGCTCGAAGAGCGCGGATCGACCCGGCCTGGGCCGCTTCCTGACCCAGGGACATCAGCCAGAGTCCGAGCTCACCCTGACGCTGTAGGGAGTACGCCTCCTGGTCGAAGCGGCGCCCGAGCACCATGTCGCGGTACAGCCCGCGTACCAGTTCACCGGTCACGTCGAGCATGCCCGCGGCCGCCCGTTCGTTCAGCGTCCCGGCGGGATCGACCAACCGCAGGACGTCGTCGGCGCGGGCCGCCACGGGTGCCGAGTCCGTACTCATCGCTGCCCCCAGGTGTGGCCACGGTCCACGGCGGTGTCCTTCCGGAGCGGACGCGGGATCCGCAGCGGCGCGGCCATCACGAGTTCCCGGATGGTGAAGCCGGAGAGCGCTTTGACGAGGTCGTCGACACGGGCGGGCTCCGCCGCGGTGAAGACGGTGCAGCGAGTCCGGTCGGCTTCCACGATCTCGGCGGAGAACGCCCGGGCGATGGCGACGGCCTCGGCGAGCCGGCCTTCGGGGAAGGTGACCGTGACGAATGCCCCGCGCCGGTTGTGCGACATGTCGTCGGAGAGGCGGATGACCTTGACGACGTCGGATGAGCGGTTCAGGAACTTGACGAGTTGCTGCACTCTGATGTCGTCCGCCGTGTCCACCTCGATAGTGATCCTCCGCAGCCCGTCGACGGGCGCGGCGATGTCCATGGTGACCACGTCGAACTGGCGATGGGCCAGGATCGAGGCGATCCGGGCGACCGCCAGGGGCGTGGCGAGGACATCGAGTCGCAGCACGGCACCGGCCTGGTGCCTGCCTGGCTTCACGGTTTCGGAGGGGGCAACGTGTGTTGCCGGTTGTGTCGACGGTGACATGCGGGACACGGTGCCAACGGTCCGATCCGTCCACAACGAAAGTGTGCTCGGCGATGCGGAACACGCTCCTCCTGAGCAGTCCAGCCGGGACAGAAGTGAGCGTTGGGGGAAGTACTGCTTACACTTTCGGCATGTCGGCACCCGTACATCTCGACTCGGTCGATCTGCACATCCTGGAGTTGTTGCGAGCCGACGGGCGGCGCACCGTTCGGGACATCGCACGCCTGGTGAAGCTCTCCCCGGCACCGGTCCGCCGGCGCATCGCACGCCTGGAGGAGTCCGGGATCATCACCGGCTACACGATCACCACGGACCAGGCCAAGCTGGGTCAGGGCCTTCAGGCGGTCACCGAGCTGCGCTTCACGGGCGACACCGATATCCACGACATCGTGGAGTTCGCGTCGACACTGCCGGAGGTCGACGAGGTGCTGACGCTCACCGGCGATGTGGACGCGCTCGTCAGATTGCATGTCGACAGCGTTGATGACCTGCAAAAAGTGGTCAATCGTCTACGTCGTAAGGGGGTTGGTGTGCTTCAGACGAAGACGCTGATCGTCATCGACTCCTGGCAGCGTGGAGCTCCCGTGCCCTGAGGTATTCGGGGAGCCGCGGCCCTGGACACACCTGGCTCGGTGACCTACTTTGCTACTGGTCCGACCAGTAGCTAGGTCGCATAAACCACGTCACAGGGAGGCTCCCATGCCCGCGACCGCCAGACCCCCGAACGTGGCGCATACCGATACCGTGCCGTCCGGCCACAGCTCGCGCCGTGCGGTCGTCGCCGGTGGCATCGGCAACTTCATCGAGTGGTACGACTACGGCGTCTACGCCGCGCTCAGCCCGGTGATCTCGTCACTGTTCTTTCCGAGCGAGTCCACCGTGGCCTCGACGCTGTCGACGTTCGCGGTGTTCGGCGTCGGCTTCGTGGTCCGGCCGCTGGGCGGGCTGTTCTTCGGGCAGCTCGGCGACCGGCGCGGCCGGCGTACCGCACTGGCGTGGGCCCTGATCCTGGTGTCGGCGAGCACTCTCGGCATGGGGCTGCTGCCCACGTACGCGGCCGCCGGGATCGCGGCACCGTCGCTCCTGGTGCTGCTGCGTCTGCTCCAGGGTTTCTCGGCCGGTGGGGAGTTCACAGGCTCGGCCACGGTGATGACCGAGAACGCCCCGGTCGGCCGACGCGGCCGGGTGTCGAGCTGGCAGCAGTTCAGTGTCATCACCGGGACACTGGCCGGGGTCCTGGTCGTCACGGCGATCACCAACCTCGGCTCGGCCGACGCACTGGAGAACGGCGGCTGGCGCATCCCGTTCCTGCTGTCGCTTCCACTGGGCGCGATCGGCTTCTACATCCGGTTCCGAATGGCGGACACGCCACACTTCCAGGCCCTGCGGGAAGCCGGTGAGGTGGCCGAGCGACCGGCCACCGAGGCGGTGCGAACGCAGCGCGGCGCGATGTTCACCGCGTTCTTCTACACCGCGCTGCCGAACATCGGCTTCTACACGTTCCTGACCTACACCCCGACGTTCCTGCACAACGAGGCCGGTCTGAGCCTCGGCGACGCCTATCTGGCCAATGTCCTCGGGATGATCGCCTACGCGGTGCTGACACTGGTCATGGGACGGGTGTCGGACAGGGTGGGCAGGCGGCCGATCCTGATCGCCCACGCCGCCGTGTTCCTCGTATCGGCGATCCCCATCTACCTCTTGATGTCCCACGGCTCGTTCTGGGCCGCGCTGGTCGCCCAACTCCCGGCGATGCTCATCATGGCGTGCTACTCGGGTCCGGGCACGGCGGGCCTGACCGAGTTGTTTCCGACCCGGCTGCGCTACTCCGGCATGGCCCTGCCGTACAACCTGAGCTCGGCGATCTTCGGCGGGACCGCGCCCTTCATCGCGACCGGTCTGATCGCATGGCTCGGCACCCCGCTCGCGCCGGCGTTCTGGGCGATGGCCGCCGCGATCCCGACACTGATCGTCTATCTGCGGATGCGCGAGACGGCCTTCGAACCGCTGCGGGACCGATGAGCGCCGGGACGGGAAGGCCCGCCGTAGTGGTGACCGGCTCGTCGTCGGGGATCGGGCGGGCGTGCGCCCTCGCGCTCGCCCGCACCGGCTGGGACGTGGTCGTGCACGGCCGCGACGCGGACGGCGACCTGGCGCGGGCCGAGTCGGAGGTGCGGGCCGAGGGCCGTGGCTGCGTCGCGGTGGCGGGCGATGTCGCCGACCCGGCGACCGCCCGGGCGCTCGTCGAGGCCGCGGAGTCGGCCTTCGGACGCCTCGACGGGGTGGTCAGCAACGCGGGGACCGGCATGACCCGCCCGTTCCTCGACATCGACGACGCGGGCTGGCATGAGCTGTGGGCGGTGCACGTGGAAGCCGCCGCCCGGCTGCTGCGCGCCGCCCACCCGCTGCTGGCCGTCCGCGGGGGCGCGGTGGTGGCGATGTCGAGCCTGGCCGCGGGCCGGGCGCTGGACGGCCGGACGGGGTACGGCGCGGTGAAGGCGGGTCTCGAGGGACTCGTCCGCCAGCTTGCCGCCGAGTGGGCCGCCGCCGGGATCCGGGTGAACGCGGTCGCCCCCGGCACGATCCGCACACCGCTGGTCGAGCGCAACTTCGCCCGCGGTCTGCTCGACGAGCGGGGCGTCCTCGGGCGTACTCCGCTGGGCCGCCTCGGGTCGCCCGGCGAGGTCGCCTCCGTGGTGCGCTTCCTGCTCTCGGCAGAGGCGTCCTACGTCACGGGTCAGACCCTCGCCGTCGACGGCGGCTGGTCGATCTTCGGCGGCTGGTCATGACCGCCCCCGGTCATTCCCGAACCACGACCGGTCATTCCCGAACCACGATCGGAGTGAACACCTTGGCGAGCGCCCCTGACGTACACCAGGACACACAGCAGAACGCACAGCGGGACGTACGGCGGACGGAGCGGGCCCGGTCCGCCGTGACGGCCACCCGCGAGAGCCTGGACCGGATCCGCGACCGCGATCCCGGACTGCGTGCCTTCCTCACGGTCTGCCCCGAGCGGGCGCTCGCCGATGCCGAGGCGGCCGACGCGGCACCGGATCCCCCGGGGCCGATGCGCGGGATCCCCTTCTCGGTCAAGGACACCTATCCGACCGGCCAGGTCCGTACGACGTTCGGTTCCGCGGTGTTCGCCGAGCACGTGCCGGACCGGGACGCTCCCGTGGTCGCCCGCATCCGGCGCGCGGGGGGAATCCTCGTCGGCAAGACCAACACCTCCGAATTCGCGATCTACATCCGCACGGTCAACGAGCTCCAGCCGGAGACGCTCAACCCGTGGGACCCGGCCCGCATCTGCGGCGGGTCCAGCGGGGGCGCCGCGGCCTCCGTCGCCGCCGGTCTGACCCCGGTCGCCCTGGGCAGTGACGGGGGAGGATCGGTGCGCGTTCCGGCGGCCCTGTGCGGTGTGGTCGGGCTCAAGCCGTCGCGTGGGGCCACGCCGGCCGGTGGCGGGTTCATCGGCACCCGCCGGTTCTCCGTCCCCGGCCCCCTGGCGTTGCGGGCCGCGGACGCCCGTGCGATGTGGCAGGCCATGCGCGGGCCGTGGGACGCCGAGCGGAGCACGCGCACCTTCGTCGACCGCGACGCCGCGCTCCGGTCCGCGCACACCGGGTGGCGTCTGCGCTGGGTCGCCGACAGTGGCCGCGACGCCGCACCCGAGGTGGTCGAGGCGGTCCGCTCCGCGGTGGGACGGCTCGCCCTCCTCGACGGCGTCGAGGTGGACGACAGCCGACTCGGCCTGGACACCCCCCGGTTCGCCGAGCCCTTCTACGACGCCATGATGGCCGACCGGCTGGCCACCGGAGGGGCCCGGATGATGGCCGACGCGGCCTCGCGCCTGCTCCTCTCCGGCTACGCACGCCACCACTTCGAGCGGGCGGCCGAGGTCAGCGGCGCGCGGTACTCGGAATCGCTGGGCCGCGCGGACGCCGCCGCTGACCACCTCGACACGCTGCTCGACGGCGTCGACTTCCTGGTGACGCCCACCACGGGGGTGATCGCGCCGGAGGGCGCGGGCGGTCCGGCCGACGCGCTGCCCGAGGTCGCCCGCCGCGAGCTGGTCGCGTACACCTTCCTGGCCAACTACACCGGCTACCCGGCGATCACGGTGCCGTGCGGAACGGTCGCGGGGATGCCGGTGGGGCTACAGGTGCTGGGTCGCCCGGGGGCCGAGGACCGGCTGCTGGACGTGGCCGAGGCGGTGCAGAGCCATGTCTTCCCGCCTCACCCCGCGCCGTGGCCGGCGCGTTCGGCCACGGCCGGGTGAGGTGGGCTCAGTGGTCGCGCGAGTTCCGTACATCCGGCTGGTCACGCGAGTCCCGTACATCCGGCTCGAGCAGCACCGCGAGCCGGTGCCGCTGCTCCTCGTCGAGGGCGCCGGAGTAGGCGTCGTACAGGGTCTGGCTGGCCAGCCGGGCCGCGGTGTCGCCGTCGCGCCCCGCGATCGCGGCGAGGATACGGCGGTGGTCCGCGATGAACTCCCGCCGCATCCGCGACGCACCGGCCGCCGGGCCGACGGCCCCGGCCACCAGATCGAGAGTGGCGTCCTGGATCACGCCGCCCACCATGCCGAGCACACGGTTCCCCGCCGCCTCCCGGACGACCACGTGGAAGCCGTCGTCCGCCGCGGCGAAGGTGGCGGCATCGGTGGCGGCCTCCATCGCCTCGATCGCCGCCTCCATCCGCGCGAGGTGCTCATCCGTCCGCAGGTGCGCCGCGAGCCGGTTGGCGGCGGCTCCGGCGATGATCCGGTACTGGACGAGGTCCACCACCGGAATCTCCTCCATCCGCACCGCGCCCCGCAGCATCCGGGTCAGGCCCGGGGTCACCGAACCGCAGACCTCGGGCCCGCTGCGGCTGCCCGGACTGGTCCGCACCAGGCCCATGCTCTCCAGGATCCGCAGCGCCTCGCGGACCGTGGACCGGCCCACCCCGAAGTCCTCGACCAGCGTCCGCTCGGGCGGCAGGAAGTCACCGGGGGCGTACTCCCCGGCGTAGATCGCCGACTCGATCTGCTGGACGACCGCCTCGAAGGCCCGCTTCTTGTCTACCGGCGTGAACATCGCTCCCCAGTCCCGTCGTCCCCCGGGCCGCGCCCCACACGGCCACATACTCAACCTAGCAGCTGTTCAGACCACACCTTCGCCAGGGACGGACGTCCCGTACGGATCCAGCCAGGAGCACATCGATGACCACGCCCGTTCTGCTGACCTTCGACATGGACGCCGAACTCCTCTGGACGGCCCGCGACCCGGCCGGAGCGGACAAGCCGGTCTGGGTGTCCCAGGGACACTACGGCCCGAAGGTGGGGCTGCCCCGGATCCTCGCTCTGCTGCGCCGCTACGACATCACGGCCACCTTCTTCGTCCCCGGCCAGGTCGTGGAGCGCTACCCCGCCCAGATCGAGGCGATCCTGGAGGCCGGGCTGACCATCGAGCACCACAGCCACACCCACGCCTGGTCGGAGACGCTCGGCGAGGAGCAGGAGGCCGAGGAGTTCCAGCTCGCCGCGGACGCCATCACGCGGGCGACGGGCCGCGCGCCCCAGGGCTGGCGCTCACCCGCCGCGGAGCTGACCCCGTACTCGGTGAAGCTGATGGAGGAGCACGGCATGCGGTTCTCCTCCAACCTCTTCGACTCCGACTCGGCCCATCTGCTGGACACGCGCGACCGCACGACCGGCATCGTCGAGCTCCCGTTCGCCTGGGCCCTCGTCGACACCCCGGTGTTCATGTACACCAACCGCGTGGCGGGGCGGGTGATGTCGGCGCCCTCGGCGGTGCTGGAGACCTGGACCCGGGAGTTCGACGGCCTGGCCGAGGAGCCGGGGACGCACTTCATGCTCGCCATGCACCCACAGATCATCGGACGGCCGTCCCGGATGTGGGTCCTGGAGCAGACGGTCCGGCATGTGCTGGCCTCCGGGCGCGCGGAGTTCCTGTCCTGCGCCGACTACGCCGAGCGCGTTCGCCCCGGGCTCCTCGCCGAGCGGGACGCCGCATGAGCGCCGGGGTCGCCCCGGGCGTCGCGGTGGTCACCGGGGGCGCCAGCGGGATCGGTGCCGCCGTGGTCGCGCGGCTGCGGGCGAGAGGCACCGCCGTGGTGGTGGCGGACCGGGCCCCGGCCGCGGGGCAAGAGCCGGTGGACGTCACCGACGGCGCGTCCGTCCACGCGCTCGCCGAACGGGTCGCCCACGCCCACGGCCGCCTTGACCTGCTGGTGCACTGCGCGGGTGCGGTCGCCGTCGGAAGCGTGGACACCGCGTCCGGAACGGCGGAGGAGGACTGGCACCGGGCCTTCGCCGTGAACGTGACGGGAGTGTGGACGGTCAGCCGGGCGCTGCTGCCGCTCATGGGCGAAGGCGGGGCGATCGTGGTCGTCTCGTCGGCCGCCGGGGTGCGGCCGATCCCCGAGATGGCCGCCTATGTCGCGTCGAAGTCCGCGGCCGTGGGACTGAGCCGCTCGATGGCCCTGGACCTCGCTCCCCGGGGCATCCGGGTGAACTGCGTGTGCCCAGGTCTGGTCGACACCCCCCTGGCCAGGGCGGCTCAGGAGCGGCGTTCACCGAGCGAGCGCGGACGCGTCGACGAGTGGCGCGGCTACCTGATCGGCAGAGCGGGCACGGCCGAGGAGATCGCCGAGGCGGTGGTGCTGGCGGGGACCAACGGCTACCTCACCGGAGCCACCCTCGCCGTCGACGGCGGCCGATCGCTGCACTGAGGGAAGCGGCTCCCTGGCCGGGCGGGCGGCGGCGGGGGGTCAGCTCTCCTCGTCCTCCACGAGCGCGAGCAGCAGCCCCCGCTCGTTCTCGGGGACGTAACCGGCGTAGTACTCGTAGAGCTTGCGCCGTGAGATGCGTGCCGCCGCCTGGCCGTCCCCCGCCCGGATCGCCTCGAGCACCTCCTGATGGTGGCGGAGCGACTCCCGCATCAGCGCCGCGCTGTTGTGCGCATGGGCGACCTTGTCCGAGATCAGCCCGAGGACCGCGCCCCTGACCACCTGGTTGCAGACCTCGATGAGGGAGTTGCGGCCGGCCACGGCCACCGCCTCGTGGAACGCGACGTCGGCCTTGCTGAACTCTTCGTACCCTTTCTCGATCGCCTCCGACATGACGGCGATCGTCCGTTCCATGGCGGACAGTTCCTCCTCGGACCGCAGCCGGGCCGCCAGCGAGCTCGCCGACCCGTCGAGGATCATGCGGAACGAGATCAGCTCGGCCATCGACACGTTGTCGAACTGGACCAGCCGGGTCATCTGCTTGGTCAGGCCGGCCGATGAGAAGGGCAGGATCTCCGGGCCGTTCGGGTCGCCCGGGCGCGAGCGGACGAGGCCGTCGCTCTCCAGCACCCGCAGCGCCTCGCGCACGGTGGGACGGCTGGCCCCGAACTGCGTCACCAACTCCCGTTCGCTCGGTAGCCGTTGCCCCGGCTTGAGGTCACCGCGCACGATCGCCTGCTCGATCTGCTCGACGATGCGCTGGTAGAGCCGTACCGGAGAGACCTGCCGGAACTGTGCCCCGTCGCTCAAGGCTTCTCCCCTTCGGGCGTGGTCCATGTCGTCTGCTCCCCCGTGAGCGCCCCATCGGCGTCGTCCGGCCAGCGCGGGACCGCCTCGGCAGGCCGGTTCCGTTCGTACCACGCCGCCGCCCTCAGGACGCCGAGATCGTCGAAACGGCGGCCCGCGATCTGCACCCCGATGGGCCTACGGTCCGCCGTAAAGCCGCAGTTGACGGTCGCGGCGGGCTGGCCCGACATGTTGTACGGCGCGGTGAAGCCGATGTGGGCCATGGTCTTCTCGTCCCCCGCGAAGGGCATCGGCTGCTCGGCGGGAAAGGCCGCCACCGGCGCCACCGGCGAGAGCACCAGATCGTACGGGAGCGTCGCCGCCACCGTCCGCGCCTGGATGCCCATGATCTGCTGGTAGCACTGGAGGACCCTCGCGCCCGGCACATCGGCGCCCCCCTGACACCACCGGATGATGTGGGGGTGGACGCGCAGTCCGGCCTCTGGCTCCAGGGCGCGGAAGTCGTTCCAGGACCGCACCCGCCAGAACAGATCCAGGTCGTCCAGGAGCTCCTGGGTCATAAACGCCCCCACCGGCTCCACGACGGCTCCCGCCGCCTCGAAGACCGCGGCGGCACGGTTCACCGCGTCGAGGATCTCGGCGTCGCACGGCTCCCCGCAGCCGGCGTCCAAGTGCACTCCCACCCGCAGTCCGCGCACCTCGCCGTCCAGTGCCGACCAGTCGATGTCCTCCGGCGGCAGGCTCGTCCAGTCCCGGGGATCGGGTTGGCTCAGGACCCCCATGAACAGGGCCGCGTCCGCCACCGTGCGGGTCATGGGTCCTGCGGCACGCCCCAGGTACGGGGTGTCCAGCGGGATCCTCCCGTAGCTGGGCTTGAGCGTGGCGAGGCCCAGCCAGGTGCCCGGCAGCCGGATCGACCCCCCGATGTCGGTGCCGACGTGCAGCGGGCCGTATCCCCCGGCGGCCGCGGTCCCCGCGCCGGAGCTGGAACCGCCCGTCGTCCAGTCGGGGTTCCAGGGGCTGCGCGAGATGCCGTGCCGGCTGGAGACGCCCGAGGAGAGCATGCCCCAGTCCGGCATCACGGTCGATCCGAGTACCACCCCGCCGGATTCGAGGACGCGCGCGGTGATGGGCGCGTCCGCCTCGGGGACGACCGGTTCGGTCCCCGCGTTGCCCGAGGGCATCGGGACGCCCCGACGCGCGACGTTCTCCTTGAGCGTCACGGGCACGCCGTCGATGGGCCCGAGCGGTTCCCCCGCCGCCCACCGGGCCTCGCTGGCCAGGGCCGCCTTGCGGGACTCGTCCGGATCCCGCACCCAGAACGCGTTGAGCACACTCTCGCGCGCCTCGATCACCGACTGGACGGCATCGTGGACCTCGACCGGCGACAACGTGCGGTCGGCGAATCCGGCGGCCATCTCGACGGCCGACATGGCGGCCAGGCCCTGTTTCGTGAGCACTCGCACACTCCTTACTCCCCCGGCTACCGCCGGTCGGTGCCACCCTCGCGATGCCTGAGGGCGTTCGGACCCTTGACAAGTACAGCTTCAATCGCCACGGTACCTGCCAAGTGAGCTTACTGGTCAGGCCAGTGATAACGGAAGGTGGCGTCCATGACGCGGGACACCAAAGTCGTGCGGCTCGCGGTCATTCCAGGAGACGGAATCGGCCCGGAGGTCGTCGCGGCGACCGTGCCCACGCTCCGGGCGGCACTGGAGGCCGACGGACACCGGCTCGACGTGACCTCGTTCGACTGGGGAGGTGAGCGGTTCCTCCGGCAGGGCGCGGCCATGCCGATCGACGCGGCCGACCAGGTCAAGAAGGCGGACGCCGTGTTGTTCGGCGCCGTCGGACGTCCGGATGTGCCGGAGCACGAGCTGGTCTGGGGCCTGATCATCGGCCTGCGGCAGCAACTCGACCTCGCCGTGAACCTCCGCCCGGTGCGTGCGTTCCCCGGTGTGCCCACCAAGGTGCGCGACACCGACGGCGTGGATCTGGTGATCGTTCGCGAGAACACCGAGGGCGAGTACGTCGGTGCCGGCGGGGTGGCGCACGCCGGCAGCGGACACGATCTGGGCATCGAGGTCGCCGTGCACTCCCGTCGCGCCATCGAGCGGGCGGCACACCATGCCTTCGCCCTGGCCGGCCGGCGCTCGGGGCGCCTGTGCCTGGTGACCAAGTCCAACGCGATGCGGTACGGCTATCCGCTGTGGGACCGGGTGGTGCGCGAGGTCGGCGAGCAGTACCCGCGGGTCCAGCTGGAAACGGTGCTGGTCGATGCGATGGCCGCCCGTATGATCCAGGCTCCGCGCTCCCTCGACGTACTGCTCGCGAGCAACCTGTTCGGCGACATCCTGTCCGACCTCGCCGCGGTGCTCGCCGGTGGTATGGGCATGGCGCCCAGTGCCAACGTCCTGCCGGGCGCGGATGTGCCGGGCATCTACGAACCCGTCCACGGCTCCGCACCCGACATCGCCGGAAAGGGCGTGGCGAATCCGGTGGCGTGCATGCTCTCCGGTGCGCTGCTGCTCGACGACCTCGGGCATGATGGCGCGGCGCGCCGTATCCGCGACGCGGTGGCGGGCACCTTGCGAGATACCAGGCACCACACGGCCGATCTCGGTGGCAACGCCACTACAGCGGATGTGGCATCCGCCGTCCTCCACACAATCGAAAGCCAGGGTTAGCACATATGAAACAGAACGCGCAGCTCACGCGGCACACCGGGACGGTCGCAGCCACGCTCGCATGCCTGCTGGTGGCAGGCTGCTCGGCAGGGTCCACGACGGACGGGGACAGCAGCGGCAGCTCCGACAAGAGCGACCTGAAGATCGGCCTCAACGCCGAACCGGCCAACCTCGACATGACCAAGACCGCCGGTGCCGCCATTCCGCAGGCGCTGCTCTACAACGTCTACGAGAACCTGGTGAAGCTGGACCAGTCCGGGAAGATACAGCCCCAACTGGCCACCTCGTGGAGCCTGTCCAAGGACCGCAAGACGTACACGTTCCAGTTGGTGAAGGACGCCAAGTTCAGCAACGGGCGACCGTTCACGGCCGAGGACGCCAAGTTCTCCATCGAACGCGTCAAAACGGCGTGGACGATAGCGCAGAAGGGCCAGATGAGCGTCGTCGACACGGTGCGGGCGGTCTCGCCCACGGAACTCAAGGTCACCCTGAAAAAGCCGAGCAACGACTGGCTGTACCGGATGACCACCCGCGTCGGCGCGATGTTCAGCCGGACCGGCGTGGACAAGCTGGCCACCGATCCGGTGGGCACCGGCCCGTACGAGGTGAAGGAGTGGAACCGCGGCGACTCGATCACGCTGGCCCGCCGTGATGACTACTGGGGGCGCACACCGCACTTCGCGTCGGTCACCCTGAAGTACTTCAAGGACCCGACGGCCATGAACAACGCGCTGCGCTCGCGTGCCATCAATGTGATCGGCACGATGCAGACCCCGGAATCGCTGGACCAGTTCCAGAACGACCCGCAGTACAAGGTCATCGAGGGCACGACCAACGGTGAGGTGCTCCTCTCCCTCAACAACGGCTCGGGTCCGCTGAAGAATCTCAAGGCCCGCCAGGCGGTCCGCTACGCGATCGACCGCAAATCCCTGCTGGAGACCTGTTGGGGAGGCCGCGGCAAGCTCATCGGCAGCATGGTCCCTCCGACCGACCCGTGGTACCAGAACCTCAACAACGACTATCCGTACAACCGCGGCAAGGCCAAGAAGCTCCTCAAGGAGTCCGGCGTGGCCGGCCAGACGCTGCGGCTGCGGGTTCCGACGCTGCCCTATGCCACCGCGTGCGGCACCGTGGTCAAGAGCCAGCTCGAACAGGCCGGGTTCAAGGTCAAGTTCGATCAGCTGGAGTTCCCCGCCGCCTGGCTGTCCACCGTGTTCAAGAACGCCGACTACGACATGTCCATCATCTCCCATGTGGAGCCCCGCGACATGCAGACGGTGTTCGGGGACAAAAACTTCTACACCCGCTACGACAACCCTGAATTCCGCGCGTTGCTACAGAAGGCGGACCAGGGCACCCAGAAGGAGCAGATCACCTACATGCGGGAGGCTGCCCGGCTTCTGTCCAAGGACGCCGCGGCCGACTGGCTGTTCCTTCAGCCGAACCTGATGGTGGCGAACAAGGGCATCACCGGCCTGCCGGTGAACGCCGTCTCCGAGTCGCTGGACCTCACCGGCCTGGGCCGGTCGTGAAAGGCGGCCTGAATCAATGATCGTCCGTCTAGTGCAGCGGATCGCGATCCTCCTGGCCAGCCTCGTCGTGAGCTCCGTCCTGGTGTTCGCGTTCATGGCGATATTGCCAGGGGATCCGGCCCGCGTCGCCCTCGGCACCAGCGCGTCGGATTCGGCCGTGGCGCAGTTGCGCGAGCAGTTCGGGCTCGACCGGCCGCTCGTGACCCAGTACCTGAGCTGGGTACGCGGACTGGTGACCTTCGACCCGGGGACCTCGTACGTCTCACACGCGCAGATCGGCCCGCAGATCGCCGACCGCCTCCAGGTCACCCTGTGGCTCGTCGGCGCCGGGATGGTGCTCGCCTGCATCCTGGCGATCCCCATGGGCACGCTCATGGCCGTGCGGCACCGCAGGCCGTCCGGGCTCATCCTCTCGGCCCTGTCCCAGGTCGGGGTGGCCGTCCCGGCATTCCTCGCGGGCATCCTCCTGATCACCGTGTTCGCGGTGGGGCTCGGGTGGCTGCCGGCGAACGGCTGGACGCCCCCGGCGCAGGATCCGGTCCAGTTCCTCAAGCAACTCGTGCTGCCCGCGCTGTCCCTCGGATTGGTGCAGGGAGCAATGCTCACCCGCTATGTCCGCAGCGCCGTGCTCGACGTCCTCCGGGAGGACTACCTGCGCACCGCTCGTGCCAAGGGACTGCGCCCGACGCAGGCGCTGCTGCGGCACGGCCTGCGGAACGCGGCGGTGCCCGTGGTCACCGTCCTGGGGTTGCACCTCGCCACACTGCTGGTGGGCGCCGTCGTCATCGAGAGGGTCTTCGTCATCCCCGGGCTCGGGAGCCTGCTGCTGGACAGCGTCTCCAACCGGGACCTCATCCTGGTGCAGGACGTGGTCATGATCATCGCAATGGCGGTGCTGCTTGTGAACTTCCTGGTGGATCTCATCTACTTGGTGATCGACCCGCGGCTCAGGGTGGGTGCGTCATGAGTGCTCTGGACACGGAAGCCGCCGTCGCGTCCGCGGTGCCCGACGGCCGGCGGCGGCGCCGCGCGATCACGGGCAGCCTCCTGGTGGGCGGTCTCATCGTCGCGCTCGTGCTCGGCATGGCGCTGCTGTCCTTCGTATGGACCCCGCACGACCCGACCCTGGTGAACCCCTCGGCGCGGCTGCAAGAGCCTTCGGCGGAGTACTGGTTCGGCACGGACAAATTCGGCCGCGACGTGTTCAGCCAGATCCTGATGGGCTCACGCACCACGCTTTTCGTCGGCTTCGTGGCGGTAGGGGTGGCCGCCCTGGTCGGAGTGCCCCTCGGCATCGTCGCCGGAATGGCGCCCCGCTGGTTCGGCGAGCTGCTGATGCGCGGCAACGACATGCTGCTCGCCTTCCCGGCGCTCCTGCTGGCCATCATGTTCGCCGCCGTGTACGGCGCCAGCACGCTGGTCGCGATGGTCGCCATCGGCATCGCGTCCATCCCCAATTTCGCCCGACTGATCCGCGGCGGCACGCTCCAGGTGATGCAGACCGAATACGTCATCGCCGCGCGCGCGGCGGGCCGCGGGCCCTTCGCGATCGGCCTGCGGCACGTCCTGCCCAATGTCAGCAGTCTCGTCATCGTGCAGGCGTCGGTCGGTTTCGCCATCGCCGTACTCGCCGAAGCCGCGCTGTCGTTCCTCGGCTTCGGAACCCCGCCGCCCACACCGTCCTGGGGCCGGATGCTCCAGGAGAGCCAGGAGATGCTGTCGTCCGCCCCTCGGCTCGCCGTGTTTCCGGGCGTCGCGATCGCGGTGGCGGTGCTCGGATTCAACCTGCTCGGTGACGGCCTGCGTGACCGTTTCGACCCCAAGCTGGAGGACCGCCGATGACCCCGGTACCTGAGACGGGACCGGCCCCCGCAGCCCATGACGACGTGCTGACCGTGCGGAACCTCGACGTCGCGGTGGGCGGGCGCAAGCTCGTCGAGGACGTCGGCTTCACCATCCGGGCGGGCGAACGGGTCGGCCTGATCGGTGAGTCCGGGTCGGGCAAGTCGCTGACCGCGCTGAGCGTCATGGGCCTGCTTCCCGAGGGGCTGCGGGCCTCGGGTTCGGTACGGCTCGCCGGAGTCGGCCATGACCTGGTGGGTGCCGACGAGGCGCGGATGTCCCGAGTGCGGGGCAAGGAGCTCGCCATGGTCTTCCAGGAGCCCATGACCGCTCTGAACCCCACGATGCGGGTCGGGCGGCAGATCGCCGAGGTGCTGCTGATCCACCGGACCAGGCCCGACCGCGCGTCCGCCCACACCGCCGCCGTGGAACTCCTCGCCCAGGTGGGGCTTCCCGACCCGGAGGCCGCCGCACGGGCCTATCCGCACCAGTTCTCCGGGGGCCAGCGGCAGCGGGTGGTGCTGGCCATCGCCCTCGCGAACGACCCCGCGCTCCTGGTCTGCGACGAGCCCACCACCGCGCTCGATGTCACGGTGCAGGCGCGGGTGCTCGACCTGGTCGTGCGAGGTGTCCAGGAGCGCAGGTCGGCCATGCTCTTCATCACCCACGACCTGGCCGTGGTGGCCACCGTCTGCGAGCGGGTCATGGTCATGTACGGCGGGCGGCTGGTCGAGTCCGGCCCGGTCCGGGAGGTGTTCACCCGGCCCCGGCACCGCTACACACAGGGTCTGATCGGCGCGTCGGATCTGACCGTGGTCGACGACCGCGGCCGGTTGGCCACGATCCGCGGGTCCGTTCCGCCGGCGGGCCGGTTCCCCGCCGGATGCGTGTTCAGAAACAGATGCGAGCACGCGACCGACGTATGCGCCACCCGACCGGAATGGGTCCCGACCGGGCCGGACTCCGGCTACGCCTGCTTCCACCCGGTGCCCGGGAGCGGCGCGCACCGGACCGGCACCCCCATGAACCAGGAGGCCGGCCGTGGCTGAGCAGCCGACCAGCGCCCCCCTCGCGCCCGGGCCGCGGACCGGCCCCGTGGACGCCATCAGCGTCCGCGACGTCACGCGCGTCTACCAACGGCCTCGTACCTCACTGCGCCGTTCCAGCCCGCCGGTGCACGCCCTGCGCGGCGTCAGCTTCGCCGTCCCCCAGGGGCAGCGGTTCGGCATCGTGGGCGAGTCGGGGTGCGGCAAGTCGACCCTGCTGCGGATCCTGGCCGGGCTCGACCGCCCGACCAGCGGCAGCGTCGCGATTGACGGCCGGGACATCACCGGGCTCCGGGAGAGACAGCTGAAGTTCGTCCGCGAACGGCTCCAGCTCGTGTTCCAGGACCCGATGAGTTCGCTGGACCCGCGCATGCGCGTGGGTGACATCGTGGCCGAGCCACTCGTGGCACAGGGGCATGGGGACCGCCGGGAGCGGGTGGCCGAGTTGCTCGAGGCCGTCGGCCTGCGAGCCGACGCGGCGAACCGGTATCCGCACCAGTTCTCCGGTGGCCAGCGGCAGCGCATCTCGATCGCGCGCGCCCTCGCCCCCCGCCCGAAGATCATCGTGGCCGACGAGCCGGTGAGCGCCCTGGACGTGTCCGTACGGGCCCAGGTGCTCAACCTCATCGCCGACCTGGTCGACGAGTTGTCCCTCACGCTGGTCTTCGTCTCCCACGACCTGTCCGTGGTCCGCCATGTGTGCGACCGGGTCGCGGTCATGCACGCCGGGCAGATCGTGGAGACCGGGTCCACGGAGCAGGTGTACGAGGACCCACAGCATGCCTACACACGCAGGCTGATCGCCGCCGTTCCGACGCTGGGCAAGGCACTGTCCGGAGTGTCGGCGGCCGACCTCAACCAGGAGTACCGACCGTGACGACCCATGCCGAACCCGACACCGGCGAAAGCCCCGTGGTGGGGCAGTTTCCCGAGGGGCTTCCCATCGGCGACCGCTGGGTGGCGGCGCCCGCCGCCGAGGACGTCCGCTTCCCCTACGACGGGACGCTCGTCGCGCGGGCGCCGGTCGGGGACACCGCCCTCGCACGCCGCGCACTGGACGCGGCCGTCGCGGTCCGCGAACGGGTCGGGCGACTCCCCTCGCACACCCGCAGAGCGGCACTGCTCGCGACGCACGAAGCGGTCGCCTCCCAGCGTGCCGACTTCGAGCGGCTCTTGGTCCTGGAGACCGGCAAACCGCTGGTCGACTGCCGTGTCGAGGTGGACCGAACCCTGCTGACGCTGCTGACGGCGGCCGAGGAAGTGGCGCGGCTGCACGGGGAAACCGTGCCGCTGGACCTGCTGCCGTCGGGCGAGGGACTGCTCGGCTTCTGGACCCGCAAGCCGATCGGCGTGGTGGTGGGCATCGCGGGGTTCAACTACCCACTGCTACTCGCCGCGCACAAGATAGCGCCATCGCTGGCCGCCGGTTGCCCGATCATCGCCAAGCCCGCCCCGCAGACGCCGCTGGCCACCCTGTGGCTGGTGCACCTCCTGCGCGAGGCCCTGCGCGCGGGTGGCGCGCCGCAGGCCGCGGTGCAGTTGGTGACCGGCGGGCCCGAAGTGGGCGCCGCGCTGACCACCGACCGCCGGATCGGGGCGGTGTCCTTCACCGGTTCGGCCGCCGTGGGCCACCGGATCGCCCGGGACGCGGCACCCACCAAGGTACTGCTCGAACTCGGCTCCAACGCCGCCCTGGTGGTGGCCGCCGACGCCGACCTCGACGCCGCCGCCGACGCGGTGGTGCGCGGCGGGTACTACGCGTCGGGCCAGGCGTGCATCAGCGTGCAGCGGGTCATCGTGGTGGACGCCGTGCGCAAGGAGTTCGTGGCCCGTTTGACGGAGCGAGTGGCCCAGGTGGCGGTGGGCGATCCCCGCGATCCGGCGACGAGGGTCTCGGCACTTATCGACAAGCGCTCGACCGAGCGGGTCTGCGCGTGGCTCGAAGAGGCGGTGGAGGCCGGGGCGTCGCTGGTGGCCGGAGGCAGGGTCGCCGACGGGGTGCTCGAGCCCACCGTGCTGCTCGACGTGGACCGCGCCCTCCCCGTCTGGGAGGAGGAGATCTTCGGCCCGGTGGTCGCGGTACGGTCCGTCCCCGATCTGGAGACGGCCTTCGACCTGGTCAACGACTCGCGCTACGGACTGCACGCGAGCGTCTACACCAGCGCCCTGGACACGGCGTTCACCGCTCTCGACCGTCTGGAGGTGGGCGGAGTGGTCGTCAACGAGGTTCCCGGCTTCCGTTCCGACGTCATGCCGTATGGCGGCGTGAAGGACTCCGGTGCCGGACGGGAAGGCCCGAGGTTCGCCATCGAAGAGCTCACTGTCACCCGTATGGCAGTGATCCGCCCGACGACACGGAAGCCGTGAGGACCATGCACACAAAGGACCGCACCGATGCGGTGGACGCGTACTCCCGCCTCTTCCGGCTCGACGGCCGCAAGGCCGTCGTGGTGGGCGGGGGCAGCGGAATCGGCCGGGAGAGCGCCCTGGCCCTCGCCGCGCACGGCGCCACGGTGGTGTGTGCCGACCGCGACCTGACGGCGGCCGAGGAGTCGGCGTCGATGGGGCCGGGGCTTTCGGCCTATGCCCTCGACGTGCTCGACGGCGACGCGGTCGCGCGTGCCGCCGCGGAGCTCGGACCCGTCGACGTGCTCGTCTTCACCGCCGCGACGAACGTGCGCAAGCTGCTGCTCGACTACACGGCGGAGGAATTCGAGCGGGTCGTGTCGCTCAACCTGCGCGCATCCTTCGACCTGGTGCGGGCGTTCGGCCGTGGCATGGCCGAACGCGGCAGGGGAAGCATCATCGGCTTCAGCTCGATCCGCGCGGTGGCCGTCGAGCCGGGCCAGGGGGTGTACGCGGCCACGAAGGCCGGGCTCGTCCAGCTGCTGCGGACCGCGGCGGCCGAGCTGGGCCCGTCGGGCGTACGGGCGAACACCGTCGCCCCGGGCGTCGTGGACACACCGCTGACCGCGCAGATCAGGGCCGTGCCGGAGTGGTCGGATGCCTATGCGACCAAGAGCGCCCTGGGTCGCTGGTCCCGTCCCGACGAGCTGGCCGGCGCTGTCGTCTACCTCGCGTCGGACGCCTCGTCCTTCGTCACCGGGAGCCAGCTCTTCGTGGACGGGGGCTGGACGGCGATCGACGGGCGCTACACGCCGCCCAGCTGACTGGACGTCGGGCCCAAAGCCCCCGCCCGGCAACGGACGAGCCGTTGCCGGGCGGGGGCTTCTTCACGTTCTTGGCGAACGGGAGCGGGTCAGTCGATCCGCTCGAAGGGTTCCGTGCTCTCCTCGTCCGGCGCGACCGTGAAGACGAGCTTCTCGAACCCTCCGGTGAACGCGAACTCGCCCTCGTAGCTGGGTGAGGAGGGCGACAGGGTGTCCCGGCCGACGTCGAGGCCCTGCCATCCGAAAAAGTGCGGGAGGACCTGCGGAATGGCCTCGGTGCCGACCGGCTTTCCCGACACGTACAGGTGTCCGACCCCCTGCCTGTCACCGGTCTTGACGAACTCGAAGGTCAGCTCCGCCGGGCCGGTCGGGAGTTCTTCCGTCGAGGTCACCGCGTACCGGGTGCCGAGGAAGTTGTACTCGTAGACCAGCCGGTTGTCCTTGACGTACAGGACGTATCCGCTGCTGATGTTGCCCAGGGACACCAGGACGCCCTCGTCCGAGGTGGCGTCCCGGTCGACGAACGCGGTGATGCGGTGCGCGCGGTTCATCACCGGTGGCACCGCGGCGCCGGGCAGATGGGCCATGCCGGGGTAATAGGTGAAGGTGGTGCGCTTGCGCGGAGAGCCGGGACGCGGAATCTTCGCCCGGAGGGCGAATCCCTGGTCGTCCAGCGGCAGCACATCGTACTTCCCCGCCTCCACCCAGAAGCGGGAGATCATCTTCTGGAGTTGCTCGGGCCGCTCTTGCGCCAGGTCGCGGCATTCCGAGAAGTCGGTGTCGTGGTGGTAGAGCTCCCACTGATCATCGTCGAAGGACGTTCCGCGCTGGTGGAAGGCGACGGCCTTCCAGCCGTCGTGCCAGATCGCGCGGTGCCCGAACATCTCGAAGTACTGGGCTTCCTTGCGCGTCGGCGCGGTCGGCTGGTCGAAGGTGTAGGTCATGCTGACACCGTGTATCGGCATTTGCGGGATGCCGTTGAAGACCTCAGGAGCCTGTAGACCGAGCAGTTCGAACAGGGTCGGGGCGATGTCGTTGACATGGTGGAACTGCTGCCTGATCTCGCCGGTGCGCGGCAGTCCCCGGGGCCAGTTCACGATGAGCGGGCAGCGGACACCGCCTTCGTGGGTGTTCTGCTTGTAGCGCTTGAACGGCGTGTTTCCCGCCTGTGCCCAGCCCCAGGGGTAGTTGGCATGAGCGCGCGTGGTGCCGATCTCATCGATCCGCACGAGCATCTCCTCGAAGTCCTCGGAGATCCCGTTCTGGAAGGCGGTGGGGTTGAGCGAACCCTTCTGCCCGCCTTCCTGGCTGGCTCCGTTGTCCGAGAGCAGGATGGTGATGGTGTTCTCCATCTGGCCCACCTGCTCCAGGAACTCCATGAACCGGCCGATGTGGTGGTCGGTGTGGTCGACCATCGCCGCATAGGCCTCCTGGAGGCGTGCGGACAGCTTCTTCTCGTCGTCCGACAGCTCGTCCCAGGGAAGGACCCCGGGGTTGTGCGGCGCCAGTTCGGTGCCCTCCGGCAGGATGCCCCGTTCGATCTGGCGGGCGTGCCTGGTGGCGCGCTCGACGTCCCAGCCGTGGTCGAACCGGCCCCGGTACTTCTCCAGGTATTCCTGGGGAGCCTGGTGCGGGGCGTGCGCCGCGCCGAACGCCAGATACATGAAGAAGGGCTTGTCCGGAGTGACCGACGTCTGGTCGCGGACGAATTCGATCGCCCGGTCGACCAGGTCCTCGCTGAGGTGATAGCCCTCTTCCGGACTCTTCGGCGGATCCACCGCATGGTTGTCGTAGAACAGCTCCGGATAGAAGCTGTCCGTCTCGGCTTCCAGGAATCCGTAGTAGCGCTCGAATCCGCGGGACAGCGGCCACTGGGTGTACGGACCGGACGCGGTGGTCTGCTCCATCGGCGCCAGATGCCACTTGCCCACGGCCATGGTGTTGAAGCCGTTGTCGCGCAGTACCTCGGGCAGTATCGCGGCGGCCTTGGTGATCTGTCCGCGCCCGCTGGGGAAGCCGGTGTCGAAGTTGGACAGCATCCGCATGCCGACGGAGTGGTGGTTCCGGCCGGTCAGCAGGGAGGCACGGGTCGGCGAACACAGCGTGGTGGTGTGGAAGTTCGCGTAGCGAAGGCCACCGGTGGCGAGGGCGTCCATGGCCGGCGTGTCGATGTCCGAGCCGAAACAGCCGAGATCGGAGAAGCCGACGTCGTCGAGCACGATGACCACGACATTGGGCGTGTCCTCGGGAAGCGTCTGCTGCTCGGGCCACCACGGAGTCGACTCCTCGTAGGTGGTGCCGATCTTGCCTTGAAAAGTGCCGCTCATGGACGGCGAATGAGGAGATGTGTTGGTCATCCAGGACGCTCCTTGGCGTGGACATTTCGATCCGAGGACGCTCCAGTTAACTGGTCTTACCAGTATGCCGTGTAAGTCTCACCCGCTCCCGAAGTGGTGTCAACCAAAAGCGCGGTCAGCGGGCCGGGGGCGGATCCGCCGCGCAGCGGAATCCCATGTGGCCGGTGCTGCTGTCCGGTGTGTTGGACGTGCGCGCGGCGACCCGGTAGCGGTTGCAGTACGACGCGTGGCACAGATAGGAGCCGCCGCGGATCACCTTCGCCTCCCCGGTGGGAGGTCCGGCCGGGTCCCGGCGGGTCTCCGGGCGGTCGGCCGCGTGCCATGTGGTGCTCCACCAGTCGGAGCACCATTCCCACACATTGCCGGATGTGTTGTACAGGCCGAAGTTGTTGGCTCGGTAGGTCTTGACCGGCGCGGTTCCCAGATACCCGTCGTCACCGGTGTTGACCTGCGGGAACTGCCCCTGCCAAATGTTGCAGCGGTGCTGCCCCCGGGGCAGGAGCTCATCCCCCCACGGGTAACGGGCGCGCTCCAGACCGCCACGCGCCGCCATCTCCCACTCCGCCTCCGTGGGCAGCCGTTTGCCCGCCCACGCCGCGTAGGCGGCCGCGTCGCGCCAGGAGACATGGACGACGGGGTGGTTCGACAGCTCGGTCCATGACGACCCCGGCCCGTAGGGGGCCCGCCAGCACGCCCCGTCCACCGCGAGCCACCAGGGCGCCTGCGCCACCGTGCCGTCGCGCACCATGCGCCGGGCCTCGGGGTGGACGAGTGCGTAGAACACGAAGGACCAGCCGTGGCGCTCGGCGTCGGTCCGGTAGCCGCTGCTGCGCGTGAACGCCGCGAACTGCCTGTTGGTGACGGTGGTCGCGTCGATGAGGAACGGCGACAGCCGCACCTCCCGCACCGGGCCCTCCCCGTCCTCGGGGAACGCGTCGGCGTCGTCACCCCCCATCGAGAACGTCCCTCCGGGGATGCGCAGCATGGCGCGCAGCCCCTGCGCCCGGTCCCGCTCCGGGGCCCGGACCCCCACGGCGGACGCTTCGGGAATCTCCTCGCCGCCCCCGGACGTGGGGGCACAACACGCGCCTGACATCGCTCCTCCGACCGCGGGCCGCTGTTTCCCGCCCGGCTGACCACACATTCTCCGTCGGATCGAGCCTACGGCCCGCCGCGCCCGCCCCGACCGGCGGCCGGGGCGGGCGGCGGTACGGCCGGAGCCCATCGCGAAACAACTGTCCCGGTTGTTCACGTTCCCGGTTCGGACTCGTTGGGCGTCGGCAGGTTGTCCGGACGAGTGGGCCGCTCACAGTTCCCGGTGTGAGTGCGACCAGGTATCTGGAGATCGCGGAGCGGTTGTCCGCCGAGCCGGCCGAGTGTGCTCATGGCACACGGGTGGCCGGCGAGGCCGAGATCGCCCGGCGGTTCGGCGTGGGCCGGGCCGCCGCACGGGCGGCCGTGCAGGAATTGGAGCGCCGGTTCGTCGTCCGCCGGATCCAGGGGTCGGGCACCTTCGTCAACCGGCGGATCGACTACGTCATCTCGCGCAGCGTCCCGCCGTCGTGGTCCGCCACGATCGCCGCGGCGGGCGCCACGCCCCGGGCCCTGGTCAAGTCGGTGCGCACGATCCCCCTGCCCGCCGAACTGGCGGACAGGTTCGAGCGGCCGGCCGGCTCGCCGGTGCACGAGGTGGTGCGCGAGTTTTACATCGACGACCTCCTCGCCTCCTGGGTCCATGAGTGGATCCCGGTGGCCGAAGTGCCCCATCTGGACCTGGCCCTGCACGCCGTCGACTCCGTCGACCAGGTGCTCCGCCAGACGGTGCGGGTGCGGCCGACGCGGGCCTGGTGCCGGGTCAGCGTCGACCGAAGACCGTAGGGCCGTCGCCGACGTGGCCGTCACACCGCAGAGAGTTGTCACACCGCGATGAACCAGGAGAATTGGTGACATACGTCATGAGCAGGGAGCGTCGCTGTGCCCTGCTGGCCGAGGCCGAGAGGGCCGAACTGATCGAACTGGCCGATGCCTGCATCGCCGACGGCGCGCGGGTACGGGTGCTGGTCGGGCCCGAGGTCGGCTGCGTGACCGCGCAGGTCCGCGAGCCGGTCCTGGCGCAGCGCTTTCTGCTCGGTGACGTCCTGGCCTGCCGGGCCGAGGTGGAGCTCGCCGGCCACCGCGGCTGGGCCATGCGCCTCGGGGACGACCGCGCCGCCGCGCCGGCCGCCGCGGTGCTCGACGCCGAGGCGCAGTCCGGTCGCCCCCGGACCGCCGAGATCGACGCGCTGTGCGAACGGATCGCGGCGCGCCGGGAGCGGCGGGAGGACCAGGAGTGGGCGGAGCTCGCCCCGACCGTCGTCGCATTCGAGGAGCTGACGTGACCGCCCTTGAGATGGTTCCCGCCGCGGACGCCGCCGGGACCGCGGAGCTGGTGGCCGCGGCCAAGCTGCGCCCCGCCCAGGCGCAGGGCGTCTTCCGCGCCGTGCTCGACGCCCTGGCGCGGCCGGGCACGGTGACCCGGTTCCCCCCGGACGTCATCGGCGTGGTGCCGTCCGCGCTGCTGCCGGTCCTCGCGCTCGCGGACCTCGGCACCGGTGTCCACGTGCTGGAGGAGAACGGCTCGCGGCGCTGGTCGGACGTGGTGCGCGTGGCCACCAACGCGCCCGCGGTGCCGCTGGAGAAGGCCCGGCTCGCCGCCGCCGTACGGCCCGTCGCGGCCGAGGAGATCCCGCGGCTGGCCCGGGGCACCGCCGACGCGCCGGAGGACGGCGCCGTGCTGTGTCTGCCGGTGACCGCGCTGGAGGGCGGACCGTCCGCCTGGCGGCTGTCCGGGCCCGGCGTACCGGGTGAACGGGACATCGCCCCGCAGGGTGTGCCCGAGGGGTTCGTGGCGGCGCGCGCCGAGGCCGTCGGCGGTTTCCCGGCGGGGGTCGATCTGCTGCTGGCCACGCCCGACGGCCGCGTCATGGGCCTGCCGCGCAGCACGACCGTCACGATCGTGGCCTCGCTGGCGGGGCAGGGCGTCGCCGTCCTCGCCGTCTTCCACGACATGGACGCCATCCGGCGGCTGGCGTCCCGGGTGGTGTTCGTCGGCGACGGCCGGATCGCCCGGCAGGGCGCGCCGGATCAGATGCTGGAGGCGGCGGCATGAGCACGGGATTGGTGAGCAGGGGGCCGGCCGAGGCGCCGGCCCAGGGCTGCACGCTGGGCGGCCCGCCCCGGGACTACGTGCTGGGGCACGTACGGGCGGTGCTGCCGGACCGGGTGCTGGACGACGCGCTGGTCGCGGTCCGGGACGGCAGGATCGCGGAGGTCGCACCGCACCCGGCCGGTGTGGAGGCCGACGTCGACGGCCAGGGGATGCTGTGCCTGCCCGGTCTGGTGGATGTGCACAGCGACGGTCTGGAGAAGGAGCTGCTGCCGCGCCCCGGGGCCGAACTGCCCCTGGAATTCGCGCTGTTGTCCTTCGAGGGCAAGCTGCGCGCGGCCGGTGTCACCACGGCGTACCACGGCGCGGCGTTCGAGGAGAGCGGCGGGCGCGGTCTGCGCCGCACCCTGGAGAACGCGCGGCGGATCTGCGCGGCCGTGGAGAGCCGTGGCGACGAGGGCCTGGTGGACCACCGGATCCTGCACCGGCTGGACGTCCGCTGCACGGAGGGGCTGGCCGGGCTGCGGCAGCGGCTGGAGCGGATCGGTGGCGCCTTGCGCGGACCGGTCCTGGTGTCGCACGAGGACCACACCCCGGGCCAGGGGCAATATGCGGACCGCGGCTACTACGAGCGGTATCTCGTCGGTACCCGAGGGGTCACCGAGGACGAGGCCCGCGCCTATGTGGACCGGCTGATCGAGGACCGGGACGGCCGGCTCGACGTCCGCGAGAAGGCGCTGGACTGGCTCGGCGAGCAGGCCCGCGCGGGCCGCATCCGGCTGCTCGGCCACGATCCCAGCTCGGCGAGGGAGATCGGGGAGCTGCGGACGCGGGGCGGCACGGTGGCAGAGTTCCCCACCACGGTGGCCGCCGCGGAGGCCGCGTACGAGCACGGCATGCCGACGGTGATGGGCGCGCCCAACGTGCTGCGCGGCCACTCGCACAACGGCAACGCCTCCGGCCGTGAGCTGGTCGGGCGCGGCCTGGTCACCGCGCTCGCCTCCGACTACCTGCCGTCGGGGCTGCTCTCGGCGGCGCTGCTGCTCGCCGAGGAGGGGCTGGCGCCGCTGCCCGCGGCGGTCGGCCTGGTCACCGGCGGCGCCGCGGACGTCGCCGGTCTCCCGGACCGCGGCCGGCTCGAGGCGGGTCTGCGGGCCGACCTGGTGCTGGCCGAACCGGGCCGCCCCTGGCCGGTCGTGGCGGCCGTGCTGCGCGCGGCCTCGGAAGCGGATTCGGAAGCGGACTCGGCATCGGGCTCGACGTCGGGCGCGGCGTCGGGCGCGGCGTCGGGCGCGGCGTCGGACTCGGAAGCGAATTCGGGAACACACTTGGGAGGTGACGCGGCATGAGCGGCCGGATCCCCTGGCCGGTGCCCGAACCGCACCTGCCCTCCGGCGTCCACCCGGCGCTGGCCGCGGCGACCCGCGCCGCCACGGACGCGTTCCGCGCCGCGCGCGAGGCGTACGACCGGGCCCAGCTGGCCGAGAAGGTGCAGGTCGGCGCGGACGGTACGCCCACGATGCGGCTGGACATCCTGGTGGACACCGCGATCGCGGAGGTGGTGAACGCCCACCGGATCAATCTGCTCAGCGAGGAACTGGGCAGCATCGACAACGGATCCGCCGTGACGCTGGTCACCGACCCGGTGGACGGCACGGCGAACGCCGCCTCGGGTGTCCCGCTGTCCGCGTTCGCGGGTGTCATCGCGGTGGACGGTGTGCCGACCGAGGCGCTGACCAGTTGGCTGGACACCGGGCGCTGCTGGCACACGGTGGCGGGTCAGCCGTCGGCGTACCGCACGAACGGCCGTACGGAGCTGGACGGCGCGGCGGTGAGTCTGCTGAGGCCCCAGCCGCACATCGCCGACGCCTGGTGGCGGGTGGCGACGCGGGCGGCCAGAATCCGCATCCTGTCCACGAGTTGCCTGGAAGCGGTGCTGGTGGCCGAGGGGTCGACGGATGCCTTCGCCGACGCCGGCTCCGACACCCACCGGATCGTCGACCTGGCGGCCGCGATGGTCACCGTCCCGGCGGCGGGCGGCGCGGTGATCGATGTGTACGGCCGCCCGCTGGAGATCGACCCCGACCTCACCCGCCGCTGGTCGGGTGTGGTCGCGGCCACGCCGCGGCTCGCGGAGGAACTGGCCGAGACCATCCGTGGAACGGAGGACCGATGACCACCCCTGCCCCCCTCGACCCGCTTACGGGCGAGGAACTGACCGCGCTTCTCGACGGCCTCGCGGGCCTGCCGTACGGCGGGGAGGCCGTCGACCAGCGGACACACGCGCTCCAGACGGCGTGGCTCGCGATGGACGCGGGCGCGGACGACGAACTGGTGGTGGCCGCGGCGTTGCACGACATCGGCCGGGCCCGGCCGGTCCGGGCCGAACACCCGGGCCTGCCGCACGAGGTGGCGGGCGCCGAGTTCGCCCGCCGCCGGGTGAGCGCACGGGCGGGGTGGGTCATCGCCCAGCACGTCCCCGCCAAGCGCTATCTGGTGGCGACCGACGCGGCGTACCACGCCCTGCTCAGCCCGGCGTCGGTCGCGTCCCTGAAGGTCCAGGGCGGCCCGATGGACGAGCGGGAGATGGCGGAGTTCGCGGCGCATCCGCTGGCCACGGACGCGGTCGCGCTGCGCCGCTGGGACGACGCGGCCAAGGACCCGGACGGCCCGCGGCTCGCGATGCCGACCCTCCTGGCGGCCCACGCCCGCTGCATGGCGGCGCGGCGGGCCTGAGGATGGTCGCGTCCCTGGGGGCAGGCCGAAACGGCCTGCCCCCAGGGCCATGCGGCTGGCGTCCCGTGTTCCGTGGATGGCGGCTGAACTGCCTCACGGTCACCCCTTTGACAAAACGGAACGTCGCTCCGTACATTAATCGGAACGACGATCCGTTTTCGGCGCTGTCCGGGACCGGACGTTCCTGATCGCCTCACCCGCCCCGGCGAACGAGACCGGCGGCAGAGGCCATTGAAGGGATATGCGCACATCATGAGTGAATCGACATACGCGGCCGACGCCTTCGGCTCGCCCACCCCCGTCCTCTCGGTCGGCCCGGTGGTGCTGCCGGCTCCCGGCCGGGCCGTGGACCTGGAAGTGCGCGTCTCCGCGCCCGTGACCGGGAGCGGCCTGCCGGTCATCCTCCTCTCGCACGGTCAGGGCTACTCGAACCACCTCTCCTCACTGAACGGATACGCGCCACTCGCCAACTTCTGGGCCGCACACGGCTTCGTCGTGATCCAGCCCACCCATCTGAGCTCGCGGACGCTGAGCCTGGACCCCAAGACCCCCGGCGCACCGCTGTTCTGGCGATCACGGGCCGAGGACATGACGCGCGTCCTCGACCAACTCGATGTGATCGAGGACGCCGTGCCACAGCTCCTCGGGCGCGTCGACCGGAGCAAGGTGGCCGTGGCCGGGCATTCGATGGGCGGGCACACCGCGAGCCTGCTGCTCGGCGCCCGGCTCACCGATCCGGACGACGGAACGGAGGTGGACCTGACCGAGCCCCGGATCACGGCGGGTGTCCTGCTCGCCGCGCCCGGCCGGGGTGGCGACGCCCTCACCGAGTCCACGGCCGGGAACTTCCCCTTCTTCCTGACCACGGACTTCTCCAAGATGACCGCACCCGCGCTCGTGGTCGCCGGCGACAAGGACGCCTCTCCCCATCTGACAGTCCGGGGCCCGGAGTGGCACACCGATCCGTACTTCCTCTCCCCCGGCCCCAAGTCCCTGCTCACGCTGTTCGACGCGGAGCACGGACTCGGCGGGGTCTCCGGCTATGACGTCGCCGAGACCACCGACGAGAGCCCCGAGCGCGTGTCCGCGGTCCAGCGGCTCACCTCGGCCTACCTCCGCACACAGCTCACCCCCGGGGATTCCGCGTGGCAGACGGCGTGCGACGCGCTGGCGGCCGACCCCAGCCCGCTCGGACGAGTCGAATCGAAGTAGCCCGGGATCAGAAGGAGCCCGGGATCAGAAGGAGCCCGGGATCAGAAGGAGCCCGGGATCAGCGGAACCAGACCAGTACGGGGACCCGGATCTCGCGGAGTTCGGGGAGGACGACGTATTCGAAGACGACCGGTTCGCCGCCGATCTGCAAGCTGTACCGGGCGCCCAGGTCGTCCATGGGGTCGCCGGGGGGCTGTCGGTCGCGGTCGATCGCGCCGCCGACTTCGAGAGCGAGGGCGCTCAGGAAGTTCACCACCTTCTTCGAGAGGTCCGGTGGCATGTCGAGCAGCGTCTGAGCGGGGATCTCCTCGGTCCACGCCGTCCAGCCGCCGCGCGGCCGGGGGCTCATCGGGTGATTCCCTCCAGCCGGTCGGCGAGGTCGTCCACGGAGACCAGACGGGTGCCGGCGGTGGCGTGCGAGCGGCTCTCCGCGGCGCCGGGGGCGCGGTCGAGCATGGCCGCCTTCCACCACTTGCGCATCACACCCGGAACGGTTTCCTCCTCAGCGGCCAGCACCTCGGCGTAGAACTGGGCCCGGTTCGCTCCGGTCAGCGCGTCACCGATGCCGTTGATCGTGTTCGGGATCGCCGGGATCCTGCGGTCGGTGGGGTGTTCGGGCTGTGCGCTCATCTCCGAGTTCCCTTTCCCGCATCGGGTACGGCGGTCGGCGGCCCCCGGTCGGGCCGCCTTCGCTCAGGTCATTCTCCCGCAAGACGCGCGCCCCATGGGGCGTAGTGGGAGATCAGGGTAGCCGGTGGGCCGCTGCGCCGTTGGTACGGCCGGTGGCCCGCTCCCCCGCCGGGCGGTTCGGCCGCGCCACCGTACGGCCCGTGGGGCCCCGTACCGCCGCGGTGGTACGGGGCCCCACGGCGTCAGCGAGCGCTGCCCAGGTTCCGGTCGGCGTCGGCGCCCTCGAGCATGAGGGTGGTCTCCTCGATGCGGCGGAACCGCCCGTCGGGGGCGAACTCGGCGAAGAGGTAGACCTCCGTGCGCACGGTGGAGCCGTCGGCCTTGACGACGTCGATGACATGACGGTCCGCGTAACGGTCGCCCTGCGCGAGTTCGTCGAGGACCTGGACCGATCCACGGGACACGACCGTGCGCAGATGGGCCATGTGGGCCATGAACTCACCGCGGTCGTCCCAGCGGCCATCGGTGCGCTGACGGTAGTCGGGGGCGAAGTGCCGGTCGACGGCCTCAGCCAGTTCGAGACCGGGCGTGAAGAGCAGGTCGGTGAGGGCGGTGACGATGTCGGTACGGGAGGCGGGGGTGGAGGTGGCAGAGGCCATGACGGTGCCCTTCGGTTTCGGAGATCGAAAACTGCGTGCGTCGAGCACGCATCCGCACCGTATCGCATATTGCGTGCGTCGCGCACGCTAGTCTTGGGTCATGCCGAACGATGTGGGACACGAGATCGCCGACGCGCTGGGAACGCTGCTCAAGCGCAGCACCCGCGAACAGATCTACCGACGCCTGACCGAGGGCCTGGGCGAGGCCGTGGACGAGGTGACCTATCCCGTGCTCAGCGGACTCGCCCGCACGGGTCCGCGCAGCGCCGCCGGTCTCGCCGACGAGATCGGTCTCGACCGCTCCGGTGTCACCCGCCGTGCGACCCGCTTGGAGGAAGCAGGTCTGCTACGCCGCGAGCCCGACCCCGCCGACCGGCGCGCCACCCTGCTGGCCCTGACCGAAGCCGGGCGAGCGGCGCTCGAAACGACCCGGCAGCGCCTCGCCGCGCAGATCGAGGACTCCCTCGCCTCCTGGCCGCCCGGCGAAGCGCGGACCTTCGCCCGCCAGCTGCACCGCTTCGTGGACCACGGCCCCTTCACCGCCTAGGAGCTGTCCGGGCGATCACGCGTCCCGCTAGGGTGACCCGGTGGAGGGACTTGATGAGTGCTGTGGAGATGAGTCGCGTGGAGGCGGTCGCGCTCGTGCAGCGGATCATGCAAGCGGACTACGCCTCGGACGACGAGGTGGACGGCTGGCTGGATCGGCTCGACAGAGCGCTGGCATGCCCGTCCGGTCATGTCAGCGGCTTGATCTTCTGGCCACGGGAGCCGGAGCTTTCTGCTGATGAAGTAGTCGATCAGGCCCTGGCGTATCGGCCGATCGCTTTGTGAGGTCGCTGGTCAACTCCGAAGCCAGATAAGCAGAGCCGCGCTGGTTGTAGTGCCGAGGAAGACGTAGCCGCGCTTGTCATAGCGGGTGGCCACGGCTCGGTACTGCTTCAGTCTGTTGATCGCTCGTTCGACGGTGTTGCGCTTCTTGTAGCGCTCTTCGTCGAAACCGGGTGGCCGTCCGCCATGTGAGCCTTTGCCCAGGCGGGCGGACCGGCTGTCGGTCTTCTCCGGGATCGTGTGCCGGATGCCTCGGCGCCGCAGGTATGCGCGGCACGGGCCGTTGCTGTATCCCTTGTCGGCCGCAATGCTGTCGGGCTTCGTGCGGGGCCGGCCCGGACCGACCCGCGGAACGCGGATCTTTGCCAGCACCGTCTGGAACTGGGTGCAGTCCGCCCGTTGCCCCGGCGTGATGAACAGGGACAATGGACGGCACCGGCCGTCGGCGCTCAGGTGGAGTTTGCTGGTGAACCCGCCCCGCGAGCGGCCCAGTCCCTCACCTCCTGCACCACCTCCGCCAGCCGGGCGAGCAGGCTCTGCCACGGCGTTTCGCCCTGGTGTTCTGCCGTCTCGGCCCCCTTTGATGCAAGTGTCGGCGGCGGTTCGGTCCGGGCACCGGCCGCGTGCTGGTGGGCCCGCACGATGGTGGAGTCCACCGAAATGTCCCAGTCGATCTCGCCCGCGGCATCGGCAGCGGCCTGGACCTGTTGCAGCAGGCGCTCCCACGTGCCGTCGGCCGACCACAGCCGGTGGCGTTCATAGACGGTCTTCCACGGCCCGAAACGCTCGGGAAGATCCCGCCAGTGCACCCCGGTCCGCACCCGGTGCAGAATCCCGTCGATCACCTGCCGGTGATCCCGCCACCGGCCACAACGCCTATTGCTCACCGGCAGGAACGGCCGCAACCGTTCCCACTCCGCATCCGTCAGATCACCCCGCCCCATGCACACAACAACGACTCAGGCACAGGGCAGTCACATGATCGCCCGGACAGCTCCTA
>NZ_JBQTCE010000031.1:0-78005 GCF_052665095.1 Streptomyces sp. NEAU-174
CCCCGAGCACGTGTGGGTCAGCGTCCGATGTGGTGGCCGCCTTCGGCGGGGATGATGGCGCCGGTGGTCCAGCGGCTTTCGTCGGAGAGCAGGAACAGGGCGGCGCGGGCCATGTCGTCGGCCAGGGCGATCTGGTTCATCGGGGCCATGGAGGCCAGGTGCTGCTGGAGTTCGATGGGCAGGGTGTCCCACATCTCGGTGCGGGTGGAGCCGGGTGCGAGGGAGTTGACGCGCACGTTGGATGAGGCCAGTTCCAGGGCTGCGCTCTTGGTGAGGCCGTTGACGGCCCATTTCGAGGCGACGTATTCCGAGATGCCCGCCACTCCGACCATGCCGCCGACGGAGGAGACGTTGACGATCGAGCCGCCCTGGGCGGCGAGCAGCGCGGGGATCTCGTGCTTCATGGACAGGAAGACACCCCTGGCGTTGACCTCCATGACCCGGTCGTAGGCATCGGTGTCCTTCTCGTGCAGTGGTGTGCCGTCGCTGGTGATGCCGGCGTTGTTGAGCGCGCCGTCGAGGCGGCCGAACCGCTTGACCGCGGCGGTTACGGCGGCTTCCACCGTGGCCTCGTCGGTCACATCCAGTGGCACGGCGATGATCTGGTTGTCGGCGGTCGACAGCTCGGCCGCCAGCCTCTGGAGGCGGTCGGTGCGCCGGGCGCCGGCCACGACGTGGGCCCCTTCGGCGGCGAAGCGCCGTGTGGCGGCTTCGCCCATGCCGGCGGACGCGCCGGTGATCAGGATGACCTTGCCCTCCAGCCGGCGGGCCTGGATGGTCACCGGTGCGGGGTGGTGATTGGGGTGGGACGTCATGATGGTGTTCTCCGAACGTAAGAGACATGGGCGACGCGCAAGCGAACCCCCGGACCCAGCTCAGCGGCCGAGCACGGTCTTCAATGCCTGAGCGGTCGCGGGCCAGACCATCTCGCGGCTGACGCGGGTGACGAGATCCGCGGCGTCACTGTCCGCGACGCCGTAATCGCCCTGCCAGGTGATCGCCGTCTGCCCGTCGGCGGGCTGGAGCGAGATGGTGGTGCGGGAGGTGGAGACGGGGATGGGCGGGTCTCCCTGGAAGCTGTAGGTCAGCGTCATCCGGGTGTGATCCAGCTCGTCAAGACGCTCGGTTACCGTGCTGCCGTCGGTGAGCGACAGCTCACGTACGGCACCGACCCGTCCTGATATGCCGCTTGCCAACTGGCTACCGTTCACCTGCGGGTGCCAGTGCATGTCCTCGAATGCGGCCAGGAGTTGCCAGACCGCTTGCGGGTTGCCGTCGATGACAGCGGTGTATTCGACCGTGATATCCACGTCAGATCCAGCTTCCGCCGTTGACGACAAGGGCCTGTCCGTTGATCCATTCGGCCTCCGGCAAGGCGAGGAATCGTGCCACGGGCGCGATGTCACTCGGCTCACCAAGGCGTCCGGCGGGTGCGGAGGCGGCGACGTACTGCGTCATCTCAGGGCTGAGGACGCCGCCATCCGCAGCGAGGAAGCCGTCACCGACAGCGCCGGAGTGAATGCTGTTAGCAGTGATGCCCCGCGAAGAGAGTTCCTTGGCCAGCGTGCGGATGGTGGCGTTGGCGCCGTTCTTGCTGGTGGCGTAAGCACCGAAGCCGGCGCCTGCGCTCTGGGTGGAGCTGCTGGAGATATTGATGATGCGACCGCCGTCGGACAGTCGTCGGGCAGCTTCGCGCAGTACGTAGAAGACCGCGCGGGTGTTGACGGCGAGCACGCGGTCGAACTCGGCGTCGGAGATCTCGGCCACCGGCTGCAGCCGCGAGGCGACGCCGGCGTTGGCAACCACGATGTCCAGGCCGCCGAAGTGCGCGATGGCCAGGTCGAACAGCTCCCGCACACTGCTGCTGCGAGTGAGATCCGCAGAAAGTGGCAACACATCGACACCGAGCTTGCGGATCGCCTCCGCGGCCTCGTGTGCCTCCGTCTCCCGGCTGCGGTAGTGCAGGACGATATTCGCCCCCTCCTCCGCGAGCGCCTCGGCGATGGCTCGGCCGATGCTGCGCGGTGCCCCGGTGACCAGTGCGGTCCTTCCGGCCAGGCGGCGGACACCAGGGCCTCGTGGGCCATTGGATTGATTCACGGTGACGCTCCTTGAGAATGGCGGCTGCGGATCGCGACCGCCTCCACCTCACCGTGCCCTCCGGCCGCTGCCGGTACGAGAGACCGCTTCTGCCTAGGACTGACAGGGCGATGCTCACTCGTTGTCTATGGGTGACCATGCATACATGGATCGCAATGAGCTCGCGCGTTGCCTGCGTCACTGGCGGGATCGTCTCAACCCTGTGAGCGTGGGACTGTCGGCAGGCAGCCTGCGGCGCGCGCCCGGCCTACGCCGTGAAGAGGTCGCACAACTCGCCGGTGTGTCGGTGGACTACCTCGCCCGCCTCGAGCAGGGACGCGCCGGGAACCCGTCCCCTTCAGTGCTGGAGGCTCTGGCACGGGCATTGCGACTGACCGATGACGAAAACGCCCATTTGTTCCGTCTGGCTGGCCACGCGGATCCGCGGACCAGCGGCAGGACCCGGCACATGACCCCAGGGGTCCATCGGATCATCGATCGGCTCGCCGACAGTCCCGTTATCGTCCTGGACGCGGCCTGGCAGCTCGTCGCCGCCAACCCGATGGCCACCGCCCTGCTCGGCGAGATGATCAGTGAACCGGCGCGCCAACGCAACCTCCTGTGGCGGCACTTCACCGGCATGCCTTCCCGGGTCGTCGCCACGCCCGAGGAGGACGCCGCCTTCGAGACCGCGGCCGTCGCGGATCTGCGCGCCGCGGTCGGCCGCTACCCGGACGATGTGCCGCTGCGGACTCTCATCACCGATCTGCGCAAGGTGAGCCCCCGCTTCGACCAGCGCTGGCAGCACGGCTCGGTCGCGCGCCACATGGCGACGCGCAAGACGATCCTCCACCCACAGGTCGGGCCGATGACCTTGGACTGCGACGTCCTCACCGTCGAGGGCGGCGACCTGCGCATCGTGGTCTACACCGCCGAGCCGGGATCATCCGACGCACGCACACTGAGACTGCTCAACACCATCGGCACCCAGACGTTCACCGCCGCTCCGGAGTGACGCGAACTTTCCTCGAGAGTTGACCGCCGCCCGCTCGGGGCCAGTGCGCCTTCGGCTTCGCCCCTCACCGGGCTGGCCTCGCGGTCACTGACCCGGGCTTCCTCGGTAACCGCTGTATGACAGGGGCTGCGCTTCCCTCCGCCATGGATGGCTACGGACGGTATCGGATTTCCAGCATCACGCAGCCTTCGGATGTCCGGTACGGTCCGTGCGGCATGCCCGGGGGGCGCGCCGTGAAGTGCCCGGCGGAGAAGGTCTCGTCGAGCGTCAGGTCGTGCAGGCTGCCTTCGAGCAGGTAGACCTCTTCGACCCACTCGTGTCGGATCAGACCGGAGGGCGAGGTATCGAGGCCGGGCTCCCAGCGCACCAGCCGGGTCAGTATCTCCGGATCGAGTTCGTTCCTGCTCAGGATCTTCTCGGTGGTTCCGGGCTGGGGTCCAGCGCGCCATGGCATTGCGCTGGATGAGAAGAACTCGCGCTCGGTCTTCAAGTTGGTGACCTTCCGTAAACAGTTGGAAAGCGGCCTACTGCCGGTCTGGGCTACGCGCCGCTCGGCCCGGGCGTGTGGTTGACACACCCAGAGGTCATATATACGTTAAGTATACGCCACGCCTTGGAGGGTAAATGCCAACGCCTATCACGGAGATCGAAGGCATCGTCGGACGAAAGGTCCGCCGGGACATCAGTCGGCTGGTCGCGTTCGCGCGGGGGAATCTGGAGCGCGCCGCCCAGTCGATAGCGGACCACCCCTCGCCGCACATCGGCATCGTGTGCGGGTTCTTCGTCCGGCACGCGGAACCGCCGTCACCTGAGACGGACGGCCTGAACGGCATGGGCCAGCTCGCCGCGGGGTTCATCGAGGCCGGTATCCCCGTCACGGTGATCACCGACGCGCCATGCGCCAAGGCGGTCTGGGCGGTCGCCGGTGTCCTGCCGGGAAGGGTCGCGCTGGAGGTTGTTTCGGTGGACCCCGACGCCGTACGGAGCCTGCGCGGGCGTCTGGAGTCGGCGGAGCAGCCGCTCACCCATCTCATCGCGATCGAGCGCTGCTCGCTGGGTGCCGACGGGAGGGCGCATCGTGAGCACGGATGGGACATATCGGACGATACCGCGCCACTGGACTATCTGTTCGAGGATGACGGCTGGAGCTCGCCCTGGACCACCATCGGTATCGGTGACGGCGGCAACGAGATCGGCATGGGTGTACTGCCCCGGGAGATCGTCGAGGAGGACATACCGAACGGCGCCCTGGTTGCCGCGCGGACCGGCGCCGACCATTTGATCGTCTCCGGCGTCGCCAACTGGGGTGCCTACGGGTTGCTCGGGGCGGTCGCGAGCTTGCGGCCCGATCTCGCCCCGCACCTGCTCAAGCACTTCCACGCGCAGTCCGAGCACGACGTCCTCACCGCGGCGGTCACCATCGGCCAGGCCATCGACGACAGCCGTGTCGATCGACTCGGCCAGTTGCAGATGACGATCGACAGGCTTCCACTCGACGACCACATTGACATCATCGAGTCCATCACGGCCGTTTTGTCACAGAGCTCCTGACCAAACCGAACTCAGCCCCCTGCCAGTGGGTCGGCAACCGGTGTGACGTAAAGAGCAGAGAAAGCAATGACAGGTACAGCACGTATTGTCCTTATCCACGCGACGCCCGTCGCCATGGCGCCCGTCCATGACGCGTTCACAAGAGAATGGCCCGAGGCCGAGCTCACGAATCTGCTCGATGACGGGCTCACTACCGAGCGGGCACGCCAGGCAGAGTTGGCTGAGGAGTTGATCGAACGTTTTGTGGATCTGGTGCGCTATGCCTACCGCACCGGCGCTGACGGCATCCTGGCGACCTGTTCGGCGTTCGGCCCGGCGATAGACCGCGCGGCGGCTCTGCTGCCCGTGCCTGTGGTCAAACCGAACGAGGCGATGTTCCGGGCGGCGCTCGCATACGGCACCGACATCGGGATGCTTGCCACGTTCGCGCCCTCGGTCCCGACCATGGCAGACGAATTCGCTGCCGAGGCGGAACGCCTGGGATCGCCTGCGAACCTCAAGCCGATCGTCGTCGACTCCGCGATCGAGCTGCTGCGTGCGGGGGACGCAGGGTCACACAACCGGCTGGTCGCGGAGCAGGCACCAAGGCTCTCTGACTGCGACGCCATCGTCTTGGCCCATTTCTCCACCTCGCAGGCGGTGGAGCGGGTCCGCGCACAGGTGGCCGTCCCCGTCTTCACCGCACCACAGACAGCCGTCCTCGCCCTGAAGGAGGCTGTCCGTGGCGCCGTGTGACCGCCACTGTCCCCCGGCCGGCCCGTCGGCCGACGTGATCGGAAAGGGGCGCGGGCGTGATGCTCGGATGCATCGCCGATGACTTCACGGGTGGTACCGATCTCGCATCCGCGCTGGTGGCGCGGGGGATCCGAACCGTGCAGGTCATCGGCGTCCCCGATACCGGGGAGGAGGTTGTGCGGTCGGGCGCGGAGGCGGTCGTCGTCGCGTTGAAGACCCGCACGGCGCCGGTCGCCGACGCGGTGGAGCAGTCCCTCACCGCGCTGCGGTGGCTGCGGGAGATCGGCTGCGAACGCTACTACTTCAAGTACTGCTCGACTTTCGACTCCACTCCGGCGGGCAATATCGGCCCGGTCGCGGAGGCATTGATGGACGCCCTCGACATGGATTTCACCGTCCTATGCCCAGCGCTGCCAGCCAACAGCCGTACCGTCCGCGACGGCCGGCTCTTCGTGGGCGATGTGCCATTGGACGAGTCTTCTATGCGCCAGCACCCCTTGACACCGATGGATGACGCGAACGTCGTCCGGTTGATGCGGCGACAGACTCACTCGCGAGTTGGTCTGGTCGGCCACGGAACCGTGGGCCAGGGGCCGGAGCGGATCCGCGCCGAGTTCGACGCGTTGCGCAGGGCGGGAATCCGGTTCGCCGTCGTTGACGCGACCGACGACAAAGACCTCCTTGCCATCGGCCGTGCGTGCGCTGATCTGCCGCTGGTCACCGCGAGTGCCGGGCTGGCGATGGGGCTCGCGGAGACTCTCCGTGCCCAGCCGCATCGTCTCACCGACGGTGGTCCCCACGCTCCAGTACCATCCGGCGGGGCGCGAGCCGTCATCGCGGGCAGTTGCTCGGCAGCGACGAATGCCCAGGTCGAGGCGGTGCGAGCGGTGTACCCGACCTTCCCCGTCGACCCCTTCGCGATCGTCCGAGGCGAGGATGTCGTCACAGCGGCACTGCGCTGGGCGCGCCCGCTTCTGGCGCACGGTCCGGTCCTGGTGCACGCGACGCAACCGGCTCGGAATGTCACAGCGGCGAAGTCCTGGCTTCCCGGCGACACCGCCTCACGGGTCGAGGACACCCTCGCCTCGATCGCCTGCGGCCTCGTCGACATGGGGGTCGGCCGGTTGATCGTCGCCGGTGGGGAGACATCCGGCGCGGTCGTAGGGGCACTGGGTGTTACGGGGCTGGTCATCGGGCCGGAGATCAGTCCCGGAGTCCCGTGGACCTGGGCGATTGGCACCCCCCGGCCACTCGCACTCGCGCTGAAGTCGGGGAATTTCGGCTCGCGCGACTTCTTCCTCGACGCCTGGGAGCGGCTGCCATGAACCTGATCACGAAGGGCCACGAAGCCCGCCCGCGGGAACGGCTCGCCGCTCTGGGCGCCTCCCTGTTCGCCCGCGGGCTGACCACCGGGACCAGCGGCAACCTCAGCGTGCGCGTGTCCGACGGATGGCTGATGACGCCCACCAACGTGAGTCTGGGCACCCTTGACCCGGATCGGCTGTCAAAGCTGGACGAGAACGGGCGCCACGTCGGTGGGGACCGTCCGACCAAGGAAAGCCTCCTGCATCTGGTGCTGTACAGGCAGCGACGAGACGCCGGCGGCATCGTTCACCTGCACTCGACATACGCGGCGGCGGTGTCCTGCATGGACGGGCTCGATCCGGCTGAGTGCGTTCCGCCACTCACCGCCTATTTCGCCATGAGGGTCGGCCGACTGCCCCTCGTTCCCTACCACCGGCCCGGCGACCCGGCGCTGGCCACCGCGATTTACGACCTCGCCGCCCGTTACCACGCGATCCTGCTCGCCAACCATGGGCCGATCGTCAGCGGTACGACTCTGGACTCCGCGGCGGCGGCGATCGAAGAGCTGGAGGAGACCGCGAAACTCTTCCTGCTCCTGCGCGGAATACCGACTCGCCCGCTCAGCGACCAAGAGGTCTCACAACTCGACCGTGGTCACTGACCTCACCTCGCCATGACAAGGCGACTTCCCGGCTACGCGTCGCATGGCCGCCTACCGAACCCGACAACCGCTTCCGAAAGGACAGCAATGAGTGATATCAAGCTCCAGCACCGCATGGTGTGGGCTGACGACCTCCGGTTCCACATCGTGGAAGCTGGCGAAGGCCCCACGATCGTCCTGGTCGCGGGATTCCCGCAGAGCTGCTACGCGTGGCGGCGCCTGATGCCGCTGCTCGCGGACCGCTTCCATGTGATCGCCGTCGACCTCCCCGGGCAAGGCGACTCCGACAAGCCCGTGGACGGCTACGACACACTGACGACCGGCAAGCGGCTGCGCTCGCTGCTGAAGGTCCTCGGTGAGGACTGGTACGTGCTGGTCGGGCACGACATCGGCGCATGGGTGGGTTACGCCTATGCCCATCAGTTCGCCGCCGACCTGCGAGGAGTGGTGCTCCTCGACGGCAACATCCCGGGCGTCACCCTGCGGCCGACGATCACGCTCGGCCCGGACAACTGGCGGAACTGGCACTTCCTGTTCAACCCCATCCCCGACCTGCCCGAGGCACTGCTCCAGGGACGCGAGCGCATCCTTATCGAATGGTTCTTCAGCAGGAAGACCGCCAACTGGAGGTCCACCTTCAGCAAGGCCGACATCGACGAGTACGAGCGCGTGTACCAGGCCCCGGGTGGACTGCGGGGCATGCTCGGCTACTACCGCGCGGTCCTGGAGGACATCGAGCAGAACACCCCCCTGATGCGGCGGAAGATCGGCCCCCCGGTGCTCGCCCTCGGTGGCGAGGTCGGCTCCGCCCCCGATCTCTACGAGAGCATGCGGCCGCTGGGCCGCGACGTGCGCGGCGGAGTCATCGCCGGCAGCGGTCACTACATTCCCGAGGAGGAACCCGAGGCGCTTGCACGGGAGATCTCCGGCTTCGTCAACGATCTCAAGGCATAGGGAGCGGAAGATGGCGACACCGAACGAGAAGGCTTCCGCCCCGAGTGGCTACGTGACTCCCGTGGTGGTGCACCAGGGCGTCGCGTACGTCAGCGGTCAGCTTCCCCGGAAGGACGGCCGGATTGCCTACCACGGGAAGGTCGGCGCGGACGTCGACCTGGAGTCCGCCAGGGCCGCCGCGCGGCTGTGCGCACAGGCGTGCCTCAACACTCTGGACAGCGAACTCGTCGGAGAGGGGGGCCGGGTCCTGCGGATCCTCAAGATCACCGGATTCGTCGCCTCGGCCCCGGATTTCACCGCTCAGGGGAAGGTGATCGACGCAGCGTCCGAGGTCTTGATCAGGACCCTCGGAGACTCCGGTCGGCACGCACGAAGCGCCATCGGCGTAGCGCAACTCCCGCACGGCGCCTGCGTCGAAATCGAGGTCGTCGCTGCGCTCGGCGCCCCGTCATGACAACGGACCACGGGCTGCGCTTCAGCGCGAATCTGGGCTGGCTCTTCGGTGAAGTGCCGTTCGAGGAGCGCTTCGACGCCGCGGCCGAGGCAGGATTCTGTGCCGTCGAGTACGCCTCGCCCTACGGTCGTTCACCGGTGGAGCTACGCCGGCGGCTGAAGGACGCGGGGCTGCGCCAGGTGCTGATCAACAGTCCGGTGGGGCCTCCGGGGACGCCCACGGCCGCGGGAACGGCATGCATGCCGGACCGCGTCGGGGAATTCCGCGACGGCGTCATACGGGCGCTCGGCTACGCCGTCGAGCTGGAGTGTCCGCTTGTCCACCTGCGGGCCGGCGTACGGCCCGCGGGTGTCCCGCGCGACACGGCCTTCTCCCGGTACGTCGCGAACGTGGCGTGGGCAGGACAGCTCGCCTCCAGCGCGGGCGTCCGGCTGGTCATCGAGGCGGTCAACGCTCGGGACATTCCGGGCTACTTCCTCCAGACCCAGGAACAGGCCGCGGGCGTCGTGGCGGCTGTCGGCAGTGCCCAGGTTGGCATGCTCTTCGACATCTACCACTGCCAGATGAGCCAGGGCGACCTGAGCACCCGCCTGGAGGAACACCTGCCGACCATCGCTCACATCCAGGTGGCGGACGTGCCCGGCCGGGCAGAACCGGGCACTGGGGAGATCGCCTGGGACTTCGTGTTCGACCGGCTGAGGGCACGTGGATACCCGGGCTGGATCGGCTGTGAGTATCGCCCCGCGAATGCCACCGCCGACGGGCTCGAATGGCTGACGAGGTACGCCCCGGAAGGGAACGGGTGAAGCAGTCGTGCGCAAGACGCAGGATCACGGGCATGTCACACTCTTCAGTACCCTGGCGGTGCGGAGCGCCCTGGAACACCAACTGCTCGAAGAGTTCACCGAGGCGACGGGAACAGCCGTCAGGGCTGTCTTCGATCCGACGTCCGTACTGAGGAAACGGATGGCCTCGGGGGAGTGCCCCGACGTCCTGATCGCCATCACGAGCGACATCAGGCAACTGGCCGCGCAGGGCGTCGTCGACGGCGCGGCGCGACTACCGCTCGCCAGCACCGGAGTCGGCCTCGCGGTCCGTGCGCGAACACCGCACCCACGGATCGAGACTGTCGATGAGCTGGTGCGTACGCTGCGCGACGCGCGGTCGGTCGCCTATTCGAGAACCGGGGCCAGCGGCATCTACTTCGCCCGGTTGCTGGCCGAACTCGGGGTGGCCGATGAGGTGAACGCACGCGCCACGGTCGTGGAGAAGGGTTTCACCGCGGACGCCGTGCTGGACGGCAGAGCAGACCTCGCCATCCAGCAGGTGAGCGAGCTGATGGCGGTCCGCGGCGTCGACGTGGTCGGCCCCTTCCCGGCCGGTGCCGACCACGACACCGAGTTCAGCGCCGTACCGTCCACGGCCGCGGCGGGCCTGCTCCCCGCGCTGGAGCTGGTGCGCTTCCTCGCCTCCGAGCAGGCGCGTTCGACCTATGGGGCATTCGGCCTCAAGGCCACGACCGGCAACGGGCCCGAGCGAGCTGAGCCGTGAGCCGGGTGTGCTCAATTCCCCGGCAGGACGAGAGGGCGCAGCTTGACGGGGAACGGAGCGACCGTGTTGCTCTGCAACAGCCGTACCAGCCGGTCCTGCGTGGCGCCCGCGTGCTCCGGCAGCACCTCGGTGAGCGCCTCGCGGTCCTTGTCCCGCACCGCTTCGATGATGCGGTCATGCTGCTGGACATTGAGCTCGAACTGCTCGTCCTGCTGCTCGGGCAGCGCCGACTCGAGTGTGTAGAGATAGACGAGCAGCCGACGCACATGGCGGTGGGTCGACTGGGCGAAGTCGTGGAAGAAACTGTTGCCGATCGACTGGTTCATGCGCATGTGGAACTGCTCGTTCAACGCGGTGATGTTGAGGTACCTACGGTTGTCGACCTCCACGCGGTACACCGACTGAATGCGTTCCAGATCGTCGGCGAGCGTTTCGTCGTCGAGCCTGCACAACTGAGCGAGGTTGTTCTCCACCAGTTGGTGAGCCACCACGATCTCGCCGATCTCCGCCAGATCGAGCTTGCGGACGAATGTGCCACCCCGGTTGGGCAAGATCTTCACAAAGCCCTCCGCGGCCAGCTGGTTGATGGCCTCCCGCGCCGGGGTCCGGCCCAGCTGGAACTCCTTGAGTAGCAGCGGCTCGTCGATCCGGCTACCCGGCGGGATCGTCAGGTCGATGATGCGGGAGCGGATCTTCTCCACGGCGGCCCCGGTCTGGGAGACCTTTTTGGGGGAGGCCGGGGCCCGGCCCATTGCGGCGTTCGTCTCCGCTGCCAGCATACTTGGCTCAGTTTGTCCGGTCTTCGACATGGCGGCCGCCGCTTTCCGGCTTTCCGGCATTGATCACTCTCCTGCGAACGGGAACGACGGGTGAAGCATCATCCGGACGTTCCGCTGTGGTCCACGGCGTCGGCCCGGAAGGGCACGCCGTTACGTGCCCCTTGGCCGCCCAGACGCCACCGATGGTAACCGGCGTCCGCCTCCGCGCACGGGGGTGGGCGCGGCACCCCATGGGCTCGCTGCCTCGGTAACAGCCCCGTTTCACGTCATCACACCCATGTGAGAACCCTGGACACGCCATTGATACGCCAAGTATACGTTAAGTATCCATTGGAAGGCGGAGTCATTGATGCCGAATACACCCGACAACGATCTGTCACGGTCGCGGCCGGCCGTGACCGCGGCCGGGGCGGCGGCCGCATCGGCCGCCCACCACCCGTCGACGAGGCCGGAGGATGATGCCGGGCTGGCGCGAGGACTCAGTCCGCGGCACATGCAGATGATGTCCATCGGCATGGCCATCGGCGTGGGGCTGTTCCTCGGCTCCGGGCAGGGCATCCACATCGCGGGTCCGGCACTGCTTATCGCCTACGCCCTCGCGGGGGCGGTCGTGTATTGCCTCATGCGCGGCCTGGGGGAGATGGCCGTCCATTCGCCGCACGCCGGATCGTTCAGCGAGTACGCCCGTATCCATGTCAGCCCCTTTGCCGGGTTCGTCACCGGCTGGACGTACTGGCTGCAGTGCATCGTGGGCCCGATGGCAGAGCTCACGGCGAGCGGTGTCTACATGCACTACTGGTATCCAGACCTTCCGCAGTGGGTGCCCGCGCTCATCGGCTTGGTTCTGCTGTTCGGTGTGCACTGGGTCTCGGTCCGGATGTTCGGGGAGTCCGAGTTCTGGTTCGCCCTGATCAAGATCATCGCCATCGTCGGACTGATCCTCTTCGGGGCCGTCATCATCGTCACCGGTGTGACCGCACTCGGCCATGGTGCGAGCCTGAGCAACCTCTGGAGATTCGGCGGCTTCTTCCCGAGCGGCGGGCACGGGTTCTTCCTCACCCTGCAGATCGCCGTCTTCGCGTTCATCGGGGTGGAGATGCTCGGCATCACAGCGGGCGAGGCGGCACACCCGGAGCGGACGATCCCCAAGGCGGTGGGCAACGTCATCTGGCGCATCATCGTCTTCTACATCGGCGCGCTGTTCGTCCTCATGGTCGTCCAGCCGTGGACGCGGTACACCGCTGACGTGAGCCCGTTCGTCTCGGTGTTCTCGAAAGCGGGGCTGGCTGGCGCCGCCGGAATCATGAACTTCGTCGTCCTGACTTCGGCGCTTTCCTCATGTAACGCGAATATGTTCTCGGCCAGTCGGCTGCTTTACGGCCTGGCATCCGCGGGTTCGGCGCCACGAGCGCTCCACCACACGACACGGCGACGGGTGCCGGGGCGGGCGCTGACGGTCACATCGCTCGCCGTCGGCGTCGGGGTGCTCTTCAACTATCTGGCGCCCGCTCATGCCTTCATCGCGCTGACCAGTGTCGTCAGCGCCTCCGGGCTGTGGACGTGGAGCATGATCGCCATTTCCCATATGCGGTTCCGCCGTCGGCTGGCGCTGGAGGGCGCACCTTTGCCGGCGTTCAGGCTGCCCGGCGCTCCCTGGACGAACATCTTCGTGGTCGCGATGGTGGTCATCGTCCTGGTGAGCCTGGCATTCGAGGGTGACACACGAGTGGGCCTGTACACCGGTGCGGTCTGGTTCGCCCTTCTCACCATCATCTACGTCGTCCGCCAGCGGGTCGTGCGGGTGTGGTGAGGGTGGTGTCGTCGGCCGGGGCGCGGTCCGGCCGGCGACACCGGCCACGGTGACGGGGACCGCCAGCAGGGCGATCACCAGGGCGGGAAGGGCGTCCTCCATCCGCTGGTCGACCTGGTCGCCCGGTGCATCCCGGACGGCCGCACGGACGAGGGATCGCCGCGCCCGCCCATGGCGCCAGTCCCGGGGCCTGCCGACCTCACCCAAGGTCATCTCCCGGCAGGTATCGCCGGTCCACACCGCCGCCACGGGGCGAGAGGCGTCCGCCAGTTAGCCTCCGCGTTTCGGTTGGGTCGGCTGAGGTGGGTTGATGTGGTCGGCGGATGCTTGGTGCCAGGAGGGCATGGCCAGGGGCCCGGCGCGTGGGCCGGGTGCTCCAGGTTTCTCGGGTTGTGGTCGGACAGCGGCGGGTTCGCTGGTGAGGTGGCCGGTTGGGGCAGGGCCACGAGGCGGGCGAATGCCCTGGGCAGAGCGTGGCGCCAGGGCCAGGTTTCGGCGATCCGCAGGTAGAGGCGGCGCCCGCCGCGGGTGATGCGGGCGGTGGTGTGCAGGAGCCGGTAGCGGAGTTTCTTGGGTTCGGCGGCGGCGAGTTTGCCGCCCAGCAGCAGGGCCCGGGTCGAGGCGAGCAGGTCGATCGGTCAGGGACAGTTCCAGCCAGGCGGCTTTGATGGCGAAGTGGCGGGACGGGAAGCGCCCGAAGCCGATGGTCTTGCCGCACCGGATGCGATCCTCGATGCGGGCATGTGCTCGGTGGCGCATTTCCAGGTGCTGCAGAGGTCCGCCACCCGTGAGAGGGGTGTCGGTGAGAAATACCTGGTGACGCAGGCCCTCGTCCAGGTCGAACAGGGACAGCTGGGCGTCAGGATGGGGCCGCTCACGCCGCACGATGATTCGGGTGCCGTCTGGGTAACCGGTCAGGTCCACCATGCCGGTTCAGTTCGGCAGTCTGTGCCCCGTCGCGCAGGGAGCCGTCCTGTTCCAGGGCGGGGTGCCAGACCTGGTCGGGCAGGGCCCGGATCGCGCGGCGGACCGGCTCGGTGAAGGCGTGCCCGACGGAGAAGTGGGCGCGGATTCCGCGCGAGCGCAGGGTGCGTATGTGGTGCAGGAATGCCTTCGCACTTCCGGCGCTGTCGGCGGGGATGAGGAGGTCGGTGCCGTGGCGGTGGGCGTCGGGGATCTGGGCCAGGGCCGCTTCCAGGACGGTGATGTGGTCGTCTGCGGTGTTGGCGCCGGCGTTGCCCGCCCGCGGCCGACGTTCCTCAGCAAACGGCCGACCTCCCTCATGGCTAGCCGCAATGGTCGCCCTGATGCGTCAGAGATCACGATCAGTGAGCTCTACCGGCTCCCGTTGGTGCACGTGCCCGCCAACGTCGCATTCCACTGTTCGATTGAGGCGCACCTGCGCGCCCAGGGGCTCTCTGACTTAGAGTGATCATCCGGCTCGGTCACGCAGAGTCGATGAAGCGGGCGGTGATCGGTCGCGGGTGGGTCGCGTTCATGCCTCAGTACTGCGTCCTGTCCGAGCTCGCACACGGCTCGCTCCGTGAGGTGACGTCCGCGGACTGTGCCTGACGGAGCGGATCTCGCTCGTTCAGCGACGGGACGATTACCTTTCCCCTCCAGCAGGTCGTTCGGGACGCGGTGGCGCGAGGCGTGTCGGATGCTCGTGGGGCCTGGGATGGCCTGCCGTCATATGCCGTCGGTTATGAGCACATCGTCATTATTGTCTTGGACTTATCGTCCGCGTCATCCCTACTGTGTGATGACCGCCACTCCCCGCCAGCATCGCGGGTCCGGAATCGGGGCGGCCTTTCGCTCAGTCTCGGGACCATCACGACCACGAGGACTCCACATGACGATATCGGCGACCCCTGTAGGCACTCGTTTCACTGGCCCCTACTACGTTCGCGGCGAAGACGGTTACGAGGCGGCCCGGCTCGCGCGGATCTTCAGCACCCGGCATCCCAAGCGCTACCCCGCAGCCATCCTCGTGCCGCACACCGAGCAGGACATCATCGAGGGCGTCCGGTTGGCCCAAGAGCAAGGGTGGCAGGTCGGCGTCCGCGCCGGTGGGCATAGCTTCCCGGTCTGGGGGATGCGCGACAACGCTCTACTGATCGACCTCGGCGAGTTCAAGGAGATGGAGTACGACCACGAGACCCACATAGTTTCGGTGACGCCCGCGGTACAGGGAGGCGTGGAGCTAAACACCTACCTTCAGCCGCATGGCCGTTTCTTCGCTGGTGGCCGCTGCCCCACCGTCGGTGTCGGCGGCTTCCTTCTCCAGGGTGGTATCGGCTGGAACTTTCGAGGCTGGGGCTGGGCGGTCGAACGGCTCGTGGCCATCGACGTCGTGACGGCAGCGGGCGAGCTGGTTCGGGCTGACGAGAGCCAGAACGCCGACCTGTTCTGGGCCGCACGAGGTTGCGGTCCCGGATTCCCAGGCCTCATCACCCGGTTCCACATCCACACCCGGGCGATTCCGCAGGCGCTGACCACCACCAAGCAGTTCTTCCCGATCGAGAGGTACGCCGAGGTGCTGGCCTGGCTCAACGAGGCCCAAAAGGCGATGCCGAAGGACAACGACCTGCTGGGTATTTCGTTCCAACCCGACTTTGAAATCCCTGGGCACAGCGGCGGTTACGTCTTCGGTATCTCGGCGACGGCCTACTGCGACACCGCCGAGGAGGCACAGACCATCCTGGCGCCCCTCGCTGACAACCCCTTCCTCACTGATGCGCTCCTGGTGGTGCCGCCAACGCCGACCACCCTGGCCGACGAATACGCGTTCGTCGACGCCGCGCACCCCGCCGGCTACCGCTACCGCGTGGAGTCCGCATGGGTCGACGGACCTCACACTGACATCGCCTCGGCGTTGAAGATGCTCGTGGCCGAGCGCCCGATCCACGAGAAGGGCTACACCTTCTTCCAGTACGCGCTCCCTATTGATGGGCCCGACATCGCGATGTCGATGCGCACGGACTTGATGGTCGGCGCCTACATCATTTACAGCAACCCTGAGGACGACGAGCACTACCGACAGTGGGCGCTCGACGCCATGAAGCCGCTCGAGCCCTACTCGGTCGGCCAGTATTGGGGTGACAGCGACCAGGAGCACCGCGAGGTCCGGTGTCTCACCGATGAGGCGTGGAGCCGCGTGCGGGACGTACGCCGGGCCTGGGACCCGGACCAGCGGTTCGTCGACTACCTCGCAGGCCCGGACGGCTACCAGAACCGCAACGGCTGGCAGGAGGCGTGACCGTGGAGCTTGAGAACGCTGTCGTCGTCGTCATCGGTGGTGGAGAGGGGATCGGCGCAGCCGGCGCGATCGCGCTGGCCGCCGCAGGCGCATGGGTCGTGGTGGCGGACATCGACGCCCGGGCCGCCGAGATGACCGCCCTCGGCATCACCCAGACCGGCGGGCAGGCCCTTCACGTGGCGTGCGACATTAGCCGGGCCGCCGATCTGGCCCGGCTGCACCGGACGACGACCGAGAACTTCGGCGCCGTCGACGTCGTCTGGGCACATGCCGGCCGGGCGGTCGCCGGCATGCTGGAGAAGGTAGGCATCGAAGAGTGGGCTGGGCTGATGGACCTGAACTGCGGGGGCGTCGTCCGCACGTTCCTGGAGTTCGGCCCGCCGATGATCGACCGCGGCCACGGCCAGCTGGTCATCACCTCCTCGAGCCTTGCGCTCTTCCCCGACCAAGTCCCCATCGCAGCCCCGTACGTGCTGACCAAGTCGGCCCTGGTGGGACTGGCCCGCTCCCTGCGGGCCTACCTGGAACCGACCGGAGTGGGCGTCACCCTGCTGTGCCCGGATGCGACCCACACCCGCCACGCGACGGAGGTCCCGCTGATCGGACTAGACCGAACGGCGTTCGACGCCGAGCTCGACACCGCGAAGCTCGACAAGCCCGAGGACGTCGCCGACGCGCTGGTCGCTGCTCTCCGTCAGGGCGACTTCTTCGTCTCGCTCACCCCGGACGTCGGCACCCGGATGCTCGACGACGTCCACCGGTTCACGGGAGCGCCCCGGTCGAGCAGGGCGCTCGTCATGTCGGGTTGCCTCCGGGTCAACCCGCGCCACCACGACCGCGTTGCGGCCGCCATGACACAGGTGGTGGCCGAGTCACGCAAGGAGCCCGACAACCTCGCCTACGCGTGGAGTGCTGACCTCGACCAGCCCGGCGTCTTCCACCTCTTCGAGCACTGGTCCACCCGCGAGGGGCTCGAGCGTCATGCGGCTTCGACGCACGGCCAGGCCTTCCTCGACCTCCTGAAAGAGGTCGGCCCGGTAGAGGCCGACCTGCACACCCACGAGGTCGGCGCGACTCAGTCGCTGACCCTGCCGGACTAGACCCGGCAGAACCCTTTCCTAGGAGTTTGTCGCCGATGACACGAGACGGCCTGGTCCGGGGGCGGCCCGGGGCGATGCGGGGCACCCGGATCGCTTCCATGACCGCGGTGAACTGGGTGCAGTCGCTGCTGTTGCCGCCCGTGACCACGAAGGCGAGAGGGCGGCCGAAGGCATCGCAGGCCAAATGAATCTTGCTGGTCAGGCCGCCACGCGACCGTCCGAGTGCCCGGCGCCCCTTTTCGGGCTCCGGCGGCGTTGTGGTGGGCCCGCACGATCGTGGAGTCGACCGACACCAGCCAGTCGATGTCTCCGGCTGCGTCAGCCTGGGCCTGCGCCTCTCGGAGCATCTGCTCGAACGTACCGTCCTTGGCCCACCTGCGGAAACGGGTGTGCAGCGTGGCCCAGGGACCGTACCGCTCGGGCACATCGCGCCAGGCAACCTGGAGGGCTCGCAACAGGTATCGGGTCACCGTGGCGAAATGCGCCGCCGGTCCTCATCAGCCCTGGAGGGCTCGCAACGGGTCAAGGTGGCGTGTCCTTCCGGGCGCCGGCGCTGTCCTCATCAGCCCTGGGCTCACTCATCGCCCCATGTCGCGGAAGGTATGTCGGCCATGCATCAAAGCCGTCACAGGACATGGCATCGGTTTCAGTAGCCTTTCCGATGGATGCGAACTCTCATCGACCGGAGATTGGGGTTCAGGCAATCCAGCTTTCGCCTTATCACGCGGGCCCCTCAGCGCACCGTCCCTGGCAACTGAGCCCGGTCGCTGATTCTCTGGCATGCTCTGGTCCCCATCACCTTTCGGATCCAGGTGAGCCATCAGGTCCAGGAATATCCCTCCAATTCCTCCGGCTGAGCCGGGGATACAACAAGGCGCCTCGTGGCGCACACGCACCGTTCGACAGTGTTGCGCTGCTTGTACGCCTCGGGGTCGAAAGCCGGTGGGCTGCCGCCTCGGCTGCCGCGTCGCAGCCGGTGGCCCACCGGGATCATCTCCGGGATGCCGTGCTTGCGCAGGTGCCCACGGAACGCGAGGGGGGAGTACGCCCTATCCGCCAGGACCACCCGGCAGGGACACGAGGTAGGGCAGCAGGCCCTGGCGCCCGCTACGGCAAGCCGCAGGCTTGCGGCAGCGGGAACGTCAGCACTCGGCGCGGGCCCGTTTAGGACGCCATGATCGGGAGATCGGCGGTGACCGTACCCAGACCGGTGAGTCGCCGCAGCAGGCTGTCTACGTCGGCGGGGGGCACCGCGCCGCTCCACCCGATGAACAGGTCGGGGCGGACGAGAACCAGGGGCTGTGTGTACTCGTCGTCGAGGTGTACCACCGAAAGCGGGATGCCGAGTCCGGACGCGGTCCGGACGAACGCATCGGGACTTCCCCCGGCACACACCAGCGTGAAATCCCTGCCGAGAAGGTCGAACACCGAGCGCCCGTCGGGCAGCCAGACATGCGGGAAGCGGGCGCCGGGCGCGAGGCTGGGGCGGTACTCGTCGATCCGGGTGATCGTGGCTTCCGCCGTCTTCCCGTCCGCGGCGATCCCCGGCGAGTTCACATAGCGGGACCCGAACTGAACGCCTTGGCTGTGCCACTGCTGCCGATCCACCTTCTCGATCAGCCTGCCGGCCTCCGTGCGCAGCCGGGCGCCCTCGGCGTCGTCGAAATGGAGGGCGGGGTCGCGGGCGATGGACGCCATGTCCCGGTCGATCTTGAGCGCGGCACGCGAGGTGGCCTCTCCCACGGAGCGGCGCTCCACCTCGTACGCCTCGAGCAGTTCGGGTCCGCCCCAGCCTGCGTGGAGTGCCGCGAGGCGCCAGCCCAGTCCCACGGCGTCGGCGATGCCGGTGTTCATGCCGAAGCCGCCCAGCGGGAGCCAGAGGTGTGCAGCGTCGCCCGCGAGCACGATCCGCCCGTCGACGAACCGGTCCGCCACGAGCCGGCGTGGCGTCCACCGCACAACCTGGATCTTCTCCAGTTCCATCTCGCGGCCGAGGGCGGCACGCAACACCTCGTCCTCGGCGAGGTCCTCTGGTGCCATGCCCTCCGGAACGCGGGCATGGCACAAGAACAGGGCTTCGCCGTCGAGCTGGACGAACGAGCCTTTGAGGCGCGGTCCGTACCACCAGTACATCCAGCCGGGCCGCTCCGCGGCGGCGAGCTCGCGTGCCAGCTCCGCCGAGCGGAAGTAGACCGAGAGCCGGTTCTCCGCGGCCTGGGAGTCGCCCTGCAGCCGGGCGCCCATGGCGCGCCGGGTGGTGCTGGCCCCGCCGTCGCAGCCTACGACGTAGTCGGCGGTCAGCACCTTCTCGGTGCCTTCGGCTATGACGCGCACCTCGACGATTTCGCCGCGCTGTTGGACCCCGACGACCTCGTGCCCGCGAGCGATCCCGACCGAGTCGTAACCGTGGCCGTGCTGCTCCAGGATCGGCTCGAGGAAGATCTGCGAAATGCGGTGCTGCGGCTCGGGGGTGGGCCACTCGTCGAGCTCGGGCGCGGTCCGGTCCAGGATCTCCTGCGCGGAGGAAAACCGAAAGCGGGTGAGCTCCCAGCCGGTGAGAGTCGTGCAGTACACGACGTCCGTGGCGTGGTCGAGCGGCAGCCCGGCGCGGCGGATCCGGTCTGCCACGCCGAGTCGGCGGAAGTACTCCATCGACCGGGCGTTGGTCGTGTTGCAGCGCGGGTTGTCCGTGGTGGTCTCCTGCTTTTCGAGCACGAGCGTGTCGACGCCGCGGGTGCCGAGCTCGGCGGCGAGTGTCAGGCCGACCGGGCCCGCGCCGACGACAATCACGGAGCGGTGTCCGGAGGGAGTGGGCATCAGGTTTTCTCCTCGGAGGCTTCGGGTGTTTGCAGCGCTTCGCCTGCGGTGGGGAAGAGGCAGCAGAACGTGCGCCAGAAGATGTTCTCCAAGTGCTCGTTGTCCATTGCGGACGCGAGCAGTTCCTCCATCACGGCCGGCACGTTGTAGCTGACGGGGTCGGCGTAGGAGTCCGTGCCGAACATCAGCCGCTCGGAGCCGAACCGGGTGACGAAGGCGTCGAGCGGGCGGAGCAGCGGGAAGCAGATCGCGGTGTCGAACAGGATGTTGTCGAAGCGGTCCGCCAGATCCATGACGTACTGGATCTGGGTCGACGCCGAGAACCCGTCGAGCGCGACGATCGTCGCCTCGGGATGGTTGCGGGCGAGATCCGCGAACATCCACGGCGCCTCGAGGTTGGACTCGGCGAACATGTGCACGTAGCAGGGCAGGCCGCGTGCGGTGGCCTCGTCGATCAGGGCGTGCATCCGCCGGTCCGAGACGGCGACGCCTTGGTAGCGGGTGTGCCAGACGACCCCGTCGAGCCCTAGCTGGCCGACCATCCGGTCGAGTTCCTCGCGGCACAGCGCGAGACCGTGCAGCGGCTCCACCGTGCCGAGCGCGGCGAGGAAACGCGGCGAACGGTCCCGGTAGGCCGCGATCGCGTCGTTGACTTCCCGGGTGTTGACGATCCCGTGCGGGCGCTCGTACTGCAGGCCCGGCATCACCGCGCACGCCGTCATGCCGAAGCGGTCGAGCATCGCATGGTGGGTGCCGACGGGATCACGCGGCGTCCGGGCCGCGGCCTGTTCCTCGGTCGCGCCGATGGACAGGGTGCCGACGTGGTGGTGGGTGTCGATGACGTGCCGGACCGTCCGCCTCATCACGTGAGCTCCTCGTGGCTCGCGGAGTTCGCGCGCCTGCGCAGGACCATGATGGACAGCAGGCTGATCATCCCGAGCACCGTCATGTAGGCGGCGACGGACCAGCTGGCCTTCGTCGAGTCGAGCAGCGCGGCGGTGATAAGCGGTGCGAGCCCGCCGCCGAATACCGACCCGACCTGGTAGCCGAGTGACGCTCCGGAGAAACGGACCTCCGTGCTGAACAGTTCCGAGTAGAGCGCCACCTGGGGGCCGAACATCAGCGAGTGAATGGTGAAGCAGAGGAATAGCGCGACGAAGATCAACCACAAATTCCCAGCGTCGATCATCGCGAACATCGGCCAGCCCCAGAGCACCATGCCCACGGCCCCGATGATGAACAGCCTCGGCCGCCCCAAGCGGTCGGAGAGGTGCGCGAAGTACGGCAGAAAGAACAATGGTGCGACACAGCCGGCCAGGATCACGCCGAGCAGCGGACTCCGCGCCAGGTGCAACGAGCGGACACCGTAGTCGAGGACCCCGGACACCACGATGAAGGCGACGGCGTTCGGCAGTACGAACGCGCCGCCCGCGAGCAGGATCGTGCGCCAGTGCTCGCGCAGCACCTTCGCCAGTGGAGGCTGCTCCGCCATGTTCGGCTCCGGACGAGCCGCCTGCAGCTGCTTGAACTTGGGTGTGTCCTCGACCGCGCGGTGGATGTAGAGCCCAATGCCGACCATGGCCAGACCGGACAGGAACGGAATCCGCCAGCCCCACGCCAGCATCTGCTCGTCGGAGAAGACGAACGAGAGCACGAGGAACGCGCTGATCCCGCTCATCAGACCCAGTTGCGAGCCGACCTGCACGAAGCTGCCGAAAAACCCGCGCCGTCCGGGCGGCGCGCTCTCGGTGAGCAGTAGCGACGCACCGCCCCACTGCCCGCCGAGGGCGAAGCCCTGCAGCAGACGCAGGAGCACGAGCAGCATCGCGGCGGACCAGCCGATGGTCGCCGCAGTGGGCAGCAAGCCCATCAGGAAAGTGGCCACGCCCATCACGACCGTGGATGTGACGAGCACCGGTTTGCGGCCGTAGCGATCGCCGAAGTTGCCTGCGACCGCGCCGCCGACCGGGCGGGCGACGAACCCGACGGCGAAGGTCGAAAACGACGCCAGCGTGGCGGCCGTGTCGCCGAGTTGCGAGAAGAACAACGGGCCGAGGTAGATGGCGGCCGCCGTGGCGTAGACGAAGAAGTCGAAGTACTCGACGGCCTGGGCTATGACGACAGCGGAGACCAGACGGCGCAACCTCGAGGGCGGGGCGACCGCTGAGTCACCCTGCCGGGCGACAGCGGCCGACGTAGAGGATGTGAGCTCAGTCATACGAAGGAAGTTAAGCCGCCCACAGCAATAGCACTATGACGATTTTCCACGACATTACTGAGCAGAAAAGCTATGAATGCTGCTCCAGCAGCTCGTGAATGCCGTCCCGGAGCACTTCCGTCAGCGTAAATTGGAAAGCTGTGAGCTTCTTGCCACGGCGCTGCACGAGGTAGAGCTTGTCGTGCAGCGTGTGTCCAAAGATCTGTACCTCGCGCAGAAGGCCGGCCTCCAGCTCGCGGCGCACCGATTCGCGCCAGAGCAGCGCCACCCCGAGTCCGCCCCGCACGGCCACCTTCATGGACTCGGCGCTGCCCAGTTCGATCTCCACCCGCCGGTCCACGACCCCGATGGAGGCCAGCGCCGAGTCCTGACTACGGCGGATCGCCATGCCGGCCGGCGGGCAGACGAACGGGAGCGCACCGAGCTCGTCGGCCGATACCGAGTCGCCGATCCGCTCGTCATCCGGCGCTGTGACCAGGCAGAAGGGCGGCTGGGCAATCAGCTCGGCCTCGAAGGTGTTGGCGTCGACGACGGCGTCCGTGGCGACAACCGCGAAGTCGTGGCGGCCGTCGAGTGTGCGATCGAGTGCGACCTCCACGGACGACTGGTTCAGGGAAATCGACGCATGCGGGTGTTCTCTGCGGAAGTCCACCAGGATGCGGGGCAGCACATAGTTGCCCACGGACATGCTCGACCCGATCGACGCCCGACCCGCCACTCCACGGGAGATGTCACGCAGGCTGCGGTCGGGCTCGGTGCGCCCGCGCAACACCCCGGCAGCCCACTGGTGCACTTCGACACCGGCCTCGGTCAGCTTCATGCCCCGGCCGTCGCGCTGGAAGAGCTTGACCTTCAGGCGCTCTTCAAGTGAGCGCAGGTGAGCGCTAACCACGGGTTGGGAGACGAACAGATCCTCTGCCGCGAGACGGACCCCGCCGCGCTCGACCACGCTGCAGAACACCTCGAGCTTGTGCAGGGAGATCCTGTTATCCGGTGTGGACGACGCACTCATAGCAAGAAGGTTAAGTCCTGATGCCGAATTTCCACATGGACCTATATGAGCAGGCAGTCGTAGCGTCGCACCACCCCCCATGACGAGGAGGTCCGACATGCCCCTGGCCGTCGTTACGGCGTCGCACTCGCCGCTCATGCACACGGTCGAGCCGCACGGCGACACCCGGGCCGCAGTCGACTCGGCATTCGCACAGGCCCGGGCCTTTGTCGCGGGCTTCCGGCCCGACCTGGTCGTCGTGGTCGCGCCCGATCACTACAACGGTATGTTCTATGACCTGATGCCACCGTTCTGTGTGGGCACTGTGGCCGAGGCCGTCGGCGACTACGGAACGGGGCAAGGCCCACTAGCGGTCGACCGGGACGCTGCGCAGCACGTCGTCCGGGAGGTTCTGGCAGGGGGCATCGACCTGGCCATGTCTGAGCGTATGGTCGTCGACCACGGTTTCGCGCAGCCCCTGGAGCTGCTGTTCGGGGCAATCGACGCCACTCCGGTGGTCCCCGTCTTCATCAACTCCGTGGCGGTGCCGTTCGGCCCCGTGCAGCGCACCCGCCTCCTCGGTGAGGCACTGGGCCGTGCCCTGCTCGCGCTCGACCGGCGGGTGCTGCTGCTCGGCTCGGGCGGGCTCTCCCACGATCCGCCGCTCCCTCTTCTGGAGGGCGCGCCGCCCGAGGTCGCGGCCCGGCTGATCGCCGGCCGCAATCCGTCACCTGAGGAGCGGGCCGGACGCGAGAACCGGGTTCGCGATGCCGGGCTGGCCGTCGCGGCCGGCAAGCCGGGGCCACGACTGAACCCGGATTGGGACCGCGCCTTCCTGGACCTGCTGGCCGAGGGCCGGCTCGCGGCCACCGACGACTGGACCAACGCCTGGATCACCGCCGAGGCGGGCAGTTCGGCCCACGAGGTCCGCACCTGGCTGTCCTGCTACGCGGCGCTGGCTATCGCCGGTTCCTACACCGTGCGCAGCAGTTTCTACCGTCCGATCCCGGAGTGGATCGCTGGCTTCGGCATCACCACCGCACAGACTCGGAGGAATCCATGACCATCCCCGTACCCGCACCCATCACCGACGAGCCGAGCATCTGGACCGCTCTGCTCGGGCAGGACCTGACGATCCGGCACGTGCAGGTCGGCGAATGGAACACCCGCGTACTGGAGGCCGGCTCCGGAGAGGAGACCGTGGTCCTGCTGCACGGGGTCGGCGGCCACCTGGAGGCATACGCACGCAACATTCCCGCCCTCGCCGCGCTCTACCGTGTGATCGCATACGACTACCCCGGCCACGGGCTGACCACCCCGGTGACGCGGCCGCTCGAACTACCGGACTACGTCACCCATCTCATCAGTCTCCTGGACGCCCTCGGTGTGGAACGGGCACATCTCAACGGGGAGTCGCTCGGCGGCTGGATCGCGGTGAAGACCGCATACGCGCACCCGGAGCGGGTGAGCCGAATCGTGCTGAACACTCCCGGCGGTGCGCTCTCCGACCCGGCTGTCCGCGAACGGATCCGGACGCTGTCCCAGGGCGCAGCCGACGACCCGAGCGACGAGCGTATACGCGCCCGCGTGAGCTGGCTGATGGCCGACCCGGCAAGCGTCACCCAGGAGCTGGTCGACGTCCGGCGGACCCTCTACGCCCAGCCGCCGTTCGCCGAGTCGATGCGGAACATCATGTGCCTGCAGGACGCAGACGTCCGGGCGCGCAACATGATCACCGACGACGAGCTGGCGGCCATCACCGCAGCCGCGCTCGTGGTCTGGACCAGTGACGACCCCTCGGGACCCGCCGCCGTCGGGCTGCGTATGGCAGAGAAGCTCCCGAACGGGCGTTTCGAGCTGGTCGAGGGCGCGGGGCACTGGCCGCAGTGGGAGCGGCATCGCCGGTTCAACGAGCTCGTCCTGAACTTCCTCGGACAGTGAGAGGGCGCAGACCTGTGACATCGACCCGGCTTCCGAGCAGCCATGACAGCGACGCCACCACCGTCGGCGACGGCACGCTGCCCGTCCGCAACCCCCGTACCGGGCGCGTCGACCACCTGATCCGTCCGCCCGCGCCTGCCGAGGTGACCCGCGTGTGTGCCGGCCTCCGCACGGCCCAGCCAGCATGGTCAGCGGCCGGGATCGATCACCGAGCGGCGATGCTGCGCCGCTGGGCGGACGCCATCGAGGCGAACGCCGCCACGATCGGAGACGCCGAGACGGTCGACACCGGCCGCAGCCGGGTGTCCCACGAGGTGCCGTACATGGTCGCCTCCTCCATCCGCGGATGGTGTGACGCCGCGCCCGCGATCATCGAAGGTGCCCGGCTCCACGGCGTCTCGAGCACCTCCAGCACGGTGAGCTACGACACCGAATTCGACCCCTACGCCCTGCTCGGTGTGATGAGCCCGTGGAACCACCCGTTCCTGCTCGCGACGCTGGACGCCGTGCCCGCGCTGCTCGCGGGCTGTGCTGTGATCGTCAAACCGAGCGAAGTGACTCCCCGATTCGTCGAGCCGGTCACCGCCACCATCGCCGAGGTGCCCGAATTGGCCGCTGTGCTGCAGTTCGTCGCCGGCGGCCCGGAGACGGGCCGGGCGATCGTCGACGAGGTGGACGCGCTGTGCTTCACCGGCGGCGTGCCCACCGGCCGTGCCGTTGCCGAGACGTGTGCCCGCCGCTTCATCCCGGCCTTCCTCGAACTCGGCGGCAAGGACGCGGCGGTCGTCACCGCCTCGGCCGACCTGCAACGGGCCGCGGCCGCGGTCCTCAAGGGAGCTGTCCACAACGCAGGGCAGGTCTGCTTCGCGACTGAGCGCGTGTACGTCGACCGCAGCGTGCACGACGCGTTCGTCGAGGAGCTGACAGCCCAGGCCCGGCGGCTCGAGCTGAACCACCCGGATGTCGAGCGCGGCCACATCGGGCCTTTCATTCATGCCCGGCAGGCCGATATCGTCGACGAGCACCTGGCCGACGCACTGGCCCGGGGAGCCGTCCTGCACTGCGGCGGCCACAGCGAGACGCTCGACGGCGGCCGCTACATGCGCGCGACGGTGCTGACCGGCGTCGACCACGACATGAAGATCATGCACGAGGAGACGTTCGGCCCCGTCGTCCCCGTGCAGGCCTACGACGGCGTCGACGAAGCGATCCGCCTCGCCAACGACAGCGCCTACGGGTTGTCCGCCGCGGTGATCGCCGGTGACGAGGAAGAGGCCCGGGCGATAGGGCGGCGCATCAGCGCCGGTGCGGTCAGTCTGATGGACACCTCCCTGACCATCACCATCATGCGCGACGTCGAGAAGACCTCCTACAACGCCTCCGGCCTGGGCGGTTCCCGCATGGGGCCCAACGGCATGCTGCGATTCCTGCGGCGCAAGGCGCTGCTCACCCGCTCCGGCCCGGTGCCGGACATGGACTCCCTGCGCGAGGACGCCGCCCCACAACAATGACAGGCACTTGACAAGGAGTCAGGCATGCCCGAGGACGGAAACCACGCTCCGATCGGCCTGGTCGGCGCGGGGACGATCGGCGGCGGATGGGCCGCCACCTACCTTGCCCGCCGCCGACCGGTGCTGGTGGTGGATCCGGCACCCGCCGCGCTCGAGAGAATGACGTCGTACCTCGCCGCGGTGTGGCCCTCAATCCGCCGCACCCTGCCCGAGGCGCCCGTGTCGGTGCCACGGGAACTGCTCCGGCTGGTCCCGGCCGGAGAGCTCGGCACCGCGGCTCTCGTGCACGAGAACGTCCCCGAGTCCGTCGAAGCCAAGCAGGACGCCTACTGTTCCATCGAGGCCGAGGTGGCGCCCGAGGTCCCGATCCTGTCGAGCAGTGGCGGGCTCATGCCGACCGAGCTGCAGGCCGGCATGGACCACCCGGAACGGCTGATCGTCGCCCACCCGCAAAGCCCCGTCTACGCGCTCCCGCTCGTGGAGGTCCTGGCGGGCAAGGCGACCTCGCCCGCCGTCGTCACCGCCGTGCTCGCTCACCTGACCAGCCTGGGCAAACGCCCAGTGCTGCTCCACCGTGAAATGCCCGGCTATCTGACAAACCGGCTGACCTTCGCGATGCTGCGGGAGATGACACACCTGCTCGCCGAGGGCGTCGTGGACGCGCGCGGCATCGAGGACGCCGTGGTGCACGGCATCACACCGCGTCTTCTGGTCGGGGGTCCTCTCACCTCGCTGGCGCTGGCCGGCGGGCCCGACGGGATGCGCGGCGCGATGCGCTCGTTCGCGCAGACCATCGAGGGGTGGTGGTCCGACTTGGGCACGCCGCGTCTCGACGAGGATGTCCGTGCCCGGCTGATCGCCGCCGCTGACGAGGTGCTCGGCAACCGGCCGATCAGCGACGTCCTTGCGGCCCGGGACGCGGCCGCGGTCGACGTGCTGGCACTGCTGCACGTCCAGGACCGCGACGTGGCGCCTGGGGCATGAGCGTATTCGCGACGCCGGTGGTTGGCTGCCGCCGTGAACCGGACGGCTCCATCGTTGTGCGGTCCCGGATCCCTGCGGGCACCCCCACACCGACTGTCCTGCACTGGCCGCGCCGGTACGTCACGGAAACGCCTGACGCGGTCCTCCTCACGGTGGCCGCCGACATCGGCAGGACGGCCTGGTCCTACGCGGCAGGCAGGCCGATCCGGCCCGTGCGACCGTTCTGGCGCAGGCTCTGCCTGCGGGTTCGCTGGCGGCCCGCGTCCTCGTCCGCCGCTCCGCCGTGAGACAACTGCGGCAAGCGACCCACGACGGCACCACGCGACCGGCCCCCGAGGATATCAGCCCGCAGCGAAGATCCTTCTCACCTCTGGTTCGACCGGCAAGCCGAAACCGGTGGCCTGCACCCGTTCGATGATGACGACGAACCGCCTGACCGACCATCGACGTCTGGCCCTTCATGACCGCCCACCGCCCGGTGCTGGTCGACTGGCTGCCGGAACCACGCCTTCGGCAGCAACGCCAACGTCAACCTTGTGCTGTCCCAGGGCGGTAGTCTGTACGTCGACGAGGCCGCCGACAGGCCCGGTCGGCTCGCCGTCACGATCGAAAGCCTCCGCCGCCACAGGCCCACCTTCCACGGAGCGGTCCCGATCGGCTTCGCGGCGCTGCTTCCCGCGCTGGAGGCCGACCCGGCCTTTCACGCGTCCTCCTTCGGCAGCCTCGACGCCATGTTCAGTGTCAGCGCGGCCATGCACCCCAGTGTCTTCTGCCGGCCGTCGGACGTCTCGGCGATGGTGCGCGGACGTCCGGTCTTCATCGTGACCGGGTGGGGCTCAACCGAGATAGGCCCCGACGCGACCATGGCGCACGCACACAGAGTCGGTCCGGGCTGCATCGGCACGCCGCTGCCCCGGGGTCGAGATCGCGCTGCGGTCCGTCGCGGGCACGTACGAACTGCTGGTCCGCGAGCCTCGCGTCGCGGCCGGGTACTGGGGACAGCCCGAGCAGAGCCGGGCGGCGTTCACCACGGACGGCTGGTATCGCTCGGGCGAGACGGGCGAACTCGTCGACCGCGAAGCTCCTGAGCGCGCGGGCTGCGCTCCACCGGCGGTATCGCCGATGACTCCGAGCTGGCCAACGGCACCTGGCCGACACCAGCGGAATCCGCGCCGATCTGCCCGCCCGCGGCGGAGGTCGGTCGCGCGACGTGATCGTAGTCGGCGCTGACCGGCCCGCCCCCTGCGTGCTGGTCTGGGCGGACAGCCACGACGCTGAACCGTTCGGCGAGACCCGACCTGCGGCTGCTGCTGCTCCTACAACCGGGAGAACACCCGGCCGAGCACCCTCATCTCGACAGCGCACTGCTGAACCCCGAACCCTGGGACGACGAGGTGGGCACCAAGAGACAGCTCCTGCTCGGCCCCGTCCTGAGAGGCGGCAGCGACTCGTCGAATGCTCTACAGCCGACAGGGGACGCGCCTACGTGAACATCGAAACCCCGGCCAGATACGAAAAGACCGCCACCCCCTACGAAGCAGCGGTCACACTCGCGTCATTCCTGCTCTGGGCAAGATCCGTTTGAAGATGGACCTAGATCGCGCGTAGTCGTCATGGTGGCGTTGTAGTGGTTGTCAACGGCCCGACTGGTCAGCCAGTGGCCGCGTGTGTTTCGGCTTCGAGCCGCGTCGTGATGCTGGCTCGCATCGCCTTCTTGTCAATCTTGCCTACTGGTGTACGGGGCAGTGCCTCGACCAGTTCCACCCGTTCGGGCCACTTGAACTTCGCGACCCCGCGGCCCGCGAGGTACTCCTGCAGGTCGAGCAGATTTGGCGTGGCGCCTGGGACTGGAACGATGAACGCACAGCCGCGCTCCCCGAGCCGCGGATCCGGCATTGCGACCACGGAGACTTCTGCGACCTTCGGGTACCCCATCAGCAGGGACTCGAGCTCGTCGACGCTGATCTTCTCGCCTCCTCGGTCGATGACGTCCTTCAGCCTGCCCTCGATGGAGAAGCAGCGGTAGCCCTCCTCGAAGCACACCATGCCCAGGTCGCCGGTCCGGTAGAACCCGTCGGAGGTGAAGGCTCGGGCGTTGTGCGCGATTGTCTCCGCGGCTTCCGGCTCCGGTCGGACATCGAAGTAGCCGGTGATCGTGTACGGACCGCGGACACACAACTCGCCGACCTCGCCGTCCGGGAGTTCGGTCTCGGTGCCCGGCGCGAGGATCACAACGTCGTCCAGTTCGCTGATCGGGACTCCCACGGAGTGCCGGCGCGCAGCACGGGGTGCGTCGAGTGGGGTGACGGTGAACAAGCCCTCGGCCATGCCGTAGAGCTGTCCAGCCCACACCCCGGCAGCCTCGAATGCCTCGAACATGCCCTCGGGGGGCTTGGAACCGGAGAGGATGACCCGCTTCAAATACTCCCCGCGCTCCAGCAGCGGCACACTCAACGCGGCCATCGGGGTACCCGCGATCAGGTCGGTCACGTGTTCCTTTGCCACGGCGGGAAGGACGACCTTGGGATCGGGGGGCAGCAGGATAGCGGTGGCTCCCACGCTGTGCGGGGCGTGCAGGCCGCATACTATTCCGGCGTTGTGGATGATTGGCAGCAGATGGGCAACCCGGGCGTCGACGTCCCAGCCCAGCACCTTGGCGTACCGCGCAGCGTTGTACCAGTATTCGTGGTGCAGCCGCGGAATCAGCTTAGGGGTCCCGGTAGTGCCGCCGGAGAGCTGGAGGACGGCGATGTCGTCCGGGTTCTGGGCCGCCTGGATGGACTCGACCCGTGCCCGCGCGGCCTGGGGGTCCCCGGTTCCGGCGAGGTCCTCGATCCTGGTCCCTGCCGTGTCTCGGCTGGCCCCGAGCGTGAGCCGCACCCGCAGGGTGGGCACCGCCGCGGCCATCTCCTCGGCGAATTTATGCACGTCGAACCGCGGTTGTTCCTGGACCAGGTGCGCCGCGGCTCCGGCCCGCCGCGCAATCGCCTCGATTTCATGGTGTCGATGAGCCGGAAGCGTGCACACCGGCACCAGCCCTGCCTTCAGCAGGCCGTACCACGCCGAAACGGTGCCGACAGAGTTGGCGCTCTGCACGATCACCCGGTCGCCGGGGACGAGTCCCTGGTCCAGGAGGCCGACGGCGATCCGGTCACTCGCGAGTGATAGATCGGCGTAGCTCAGCCGTCCGTCCGGGGCGACGACGGCCTCCCGATCCGGGTGGGCGTCCGCGACGCGCTGCCACTGTTTCGCAAGTGTTTCGGCCCGCCACGCACCGGCCAGGCGGTACTGGTCGACGAGCTCAGGGGCGCGAGTCGTGAGTCCGATGTGAACCACGATGATCCCTCCTTGGATCTGCAGCCAGTGGTCAGCGGAAGCGGACGAGATCAACACGACCGGCGAGCAGGGCGCCGACTGCGTCGGTCCGGGCAGACCGAGGCACGTCGACACCAACGGTGGCGCCGAGGTCGAGACGGAGCCGCTCGGCCAGGGCGCAGCGGCTCAGGACGTCCGCGCGCGCCGTGGCGTCGCGGTCCTCGAGCCATAGCACGTGGGCCTGTAGCCCGCGTGCTCGCTCGACCACCGCCGCGCCGTCGGCTCCCCAGACGTCGGCGATCGGCCCCGTGGGCACGATCGCGGTGTCGTTGCTCAGTTCCGTGACCGTGCGGTCCTCCAGGACCAGATCGGCGAGCGCGTCCGGCTCACCGGCCTGTGCGTTTGTCGGCCTGCTGCCAGTCAACGCCTCGGTGGCATCCGCGACGACGTCCGGGTGCAGGGTGGCGAAACCGTCGACGGTGATATTCCCGGCCCGGGTCATGAACGATGACATGATCGTGGCCGGAGCGAGGTCGAGCCGGCGCGGGAAGACCTTCCACCAAAGGTGGCTGTGCTCCGCAATCCGTTGGAACCGCTCGACCCGGGGGCGGCGCTCGCTCTCGTAGCGGGCCAGCGCCGTCGCGTTGTCCGTCTCGCCACGCAGCGCCGCGGCCAGCGCGATGGCATCCTCCATCGCGAGCTTGGTCCCCGAGCCGATCGAGTAGTGGGCGGTGTGTGCTGCGTCGCCGAGCAGCACCACGCCGTTGTGCCGCCAGCGTCCGCAGCTGATGGTCGCGAATCGTTGCCAGCGGGTCCGGTTGCCCAGCAGCCGTCGGCCTCCGAGGATGTGCGCGAATACCTCGGAGAGGTAGTCAAGGCTCTCTTCGTCCGACGAGTCGCCCGGGGTACGCGCGTCCGTGGTCTGGAGCCCGGCCTGTCGCCAGGTCGCGTCGTCAGTCTCGACCAAAAACGTGCTCCGGTTCGGTCCGTAAGGGTAGGCGTGGACGACGAACACCCCGTGCGGTGTGCGCGCCGGGAGGAACGTTGCCCGGTCCAGGGCGAAGTCCGCCCCCGCCCACAGGTAGAGAGCATCGTCCAGGTCGACCCGGGCGGCGAACTCGGCCGCCAGCTTCTCACGGGTGGCGCTGCGCACCCCGTCTGCAGCGATCACGAGGTCCGCGTCGAGGTCGGACACCTCGACATGAGCGTTCTCTATCCTCGCGCCGGCCTCGAGGGCGCGCCGACGGAGGATCTCCAGCAGAGAGGCTCGTCCGATGGCGATGTTGTCCCCGCCATCGAGGACCACACCCGCTCCGACCCGCATATCCAGGCCGCGGCCCAGATGACCGGTCCGGCGGATCGCCGCCGCCGACACCGGGTCGGCCGCGTCCAGACTGCTGAGAGTGCTGGCCGTCAGCCCGACCCCGAACCCGAACGTCTGCCCGTCAGCGTTGTGCTCGTACACCGTGACCTCATGGTCCGGGCACGTGAGACCGATCATCACGGCCGCGTAGAGCCCTCCAGGGCCGCCCCCGATGACGGCCACCCGCCGTTCGCTCACCTGACTCCTCTTCCACCTGACATCACTTTCAATAATGTAGAATTACTTGCACTGATGTCAATCTACCGCCGGAGGTGTCACGGGTGAGAGTTCACCGCGTGGGGTTGGTCGTCCCGAGCTCGAACATCACGGTGGAGACGGAGCTGCCGGCCCTCCTGGGGCGCCACGAGCACGCTCGCTTCTCGTTCCATTCCTCACGGATGCGAATGCGCGCCGTGTCCGCTGCCGAGCTGGCGGCCATGAACGCACAGCGCGAACGCTGCGTCCTTGAACTCGGTGACGCCGGTCCGGACGTACTGCTGTACGCCTGCCTCGTCGCCCTGATGGCGGGCGGCCCCGGCGAGCACACCCGGGTCGAGTCGCTGGTCGCCGAACAACTGTCGACGGGGGGCTCGCAGACGCTGGTGCGCAGCAGCGCGGGTGCGCTGGTTGAGGCTCTCCAGGAGCTTCGGGCCCGACGGGTCGCACTCGTCATGCCCTACCTCACTCCGCTCGCCGAACAGGTCGTGGAATACCTGCGCACGCCGGTTGCCGAGGGCGGCGCGGGCGTCGAGGTGGCCGACCGGCGCAACCTCGGCGTCGGTAACAACGCCGAGGTCGGGTGCATCCCAGGTGCCCAGATCATGCGGGCCGCTCGCTCGCTCGACCTGCGCGATGTCGATGCCCTGGTGCTTTCCTGCTGTGTGCAGATGCCCTCGCTCGATCTGATCGCGGCGGCCGAGGAGGAGTTCGGCCTTCCGGTGCTGTCGGCAGCGACCGCAGGCGCCTTCAGCGTGCTGCGCGCTCTCGGCCTCGCGCCCGTCCTGCCCGGAGCGGGGAGCCTGCTCGGCTCCCGCGCCCCGCTTAACGCCTGAGAGGAGATCACCATGTCCGAGCTGCGTCACCTGGCCCGAGGGGTGGACCACGTCGCCTTCCCGACCTTCGACCCTGCGGGCACGGTCCGCTTCTACCGAGACGTCCTCGGCTTCCCCGTGGTGCACTCGATCTGCGCCGCGGGCTGGGGCCCTGAAAATCACCCCGACTTCATCCACTTCTTCTTCGACATCGGCAACGACGACCGGATCGCGTTCTTCTACTACTTCGGTCTGGAACGGGACGTCGCGGGCGGGGCCGCACCCGAGGGTCCTGCTGCGGCGAAGGGCGACGTCTACGCGCGGTTCGGCCCCGACGTGCCGGACTACTTCGTGCGCTCCCGCCACCTGGCCCTGCACGTCGACTCCGAGGAAGACCTCCTCGAGTACCGGCGAAGGCTCGACGCAAGCGAGTGGCCGGTCGAGCTGCAGTTGCAGCACGAGACGATCGAGTCGATCTACACCCACGACCCGAACGGCTACATGTTCGAGATAACCCGCGCCCTGCGTCCGGTACTCCCTCAGGAGGACCTGGACGCCCAGCTGACGATCGAGGCCCTCCTCGACGTCGTCGCAGAGCCCAACCCCTCGATGGCCGCGCTGGTCGCCCGCAAGGCCCAGCTTATCGTGGCCAAGGCCGAGGCCTGGTCCGCCGAGCAGTCCGCAGCCCAGCAGACCGGGAAGGTTTCATGATCACGCTCTACGTGCTCGACGTGCCTGAGAACGAAGGACTGGTTCGGCAGGCCGAGGCGATCGCGGCGGTCAACATCCGCACAGTCGGGCCTTACTTCGAGCTGTCCACGGACACCGAACTCACGATCGACCGGCGGGCTACCGGAATGCGCCACGCTGTCTGGTACTCGTGCGTGGCGGGCACCGGAGGTGGCGCGATCATCACTCAGTGGGACAAGGACGCGCTGCGCGTGAAGCCCCAGGTGAGCCCCGAGCGGCTCGGCGCCGGTCGTCACCTGCCGGTCGCCGAGCCCCCGGCAGGCACCGTCATCTCCCTGCACCGGCTGACGACCGCGGACGGCGCCTCCGTCGACGGCGTCCTGCGGACCGTGCCCGGCGCGGAGACTGTCGTGTGTCTCGCTCACCCCCGCCAGGACGTCACACACCACCCGCTGGTTTCGGAGCTGCTGGCACGTGGCGCGGCGGTCTGGACACAGGGCACCCGCTCGGTCAACAACGACATCGCCCTCGTGCACGAGCAGGCGCTGCTCGATCTCGCCGCCGGCCTTTCATTCCTGCGCGACCGCGGCTTCGCATACATCGTCACGCTCGGGCACTCGGGTGGTGGCGCTCTCTACGCCTACTACCACGAGCAGGCGGGCCTGGTCGGTGACCATCGCGTGGCTACGACCCCAGCGGGCCGCCCGTCAGGGCTCGTCGACGCCACACTGCCCTCAGCGGACGGGGCGGTCTTCATGGCACCGCACCCCGGGCAGGGGATCTTGTTGTCCCGGATGATCGACCCCTCGATCAAGGACGAGCAGGACCCCCTCTCCGTCGACCCCGAGTTGAATCCGTTCGCCTCGGCCAACGGGTTCGCTCCGCCACCGGAGAGCTCGCACTACCCCCCCGAGTTCGTCAACCGCTACCGCGCCGCCCAACTGGCCCGGGTCGAGCGGCTCGACGTGGTGGCGCGCGAGCGGGTCGCTGAGGCTGCGCAGGCCCGCCGAGGCGATGCGACTACCGATCGGCGGCGGGCGATCGCTCCCCGCCTGATGACGATCTACCGAACGGACGCGGATCTGCGTTGTGTCGATCTCTCGCTCGACCCGAACGACCGGCCGTACGGCTCGTTGTTCGGGCGTAGGCCCGATCTCACCAACTACGGGCTTGTCGGATTCGCCCGCCAGGTAACCCCGGAGGCGTGGTTGTCAACGTGGTCGGCTCTGTCGAGCAACGCCGGCTTTGTGCGGGCGGCTCCCGGGGTCATCGCCCCGACGCTGCTCGTGGAGCTCTCCGGCGACCAAGCGTGCTTCCCGAGTGACATCACCGAGATGTCGGCGGCGCTGGGTGCGCGCGACCTCACAGTCACTCGTGTGGCGGGCACGCACTTCGGTGGCCCAATCGCGAAGGGCGAACCGACGGGTGCCTCCCTGGCCGCCGCCGAGATCGGCGGCTGGCTGGCGAAGAGATTTCCCCTGGCCTGAGACCGACGTGGAGATCGTCCTCGTCCACGAGGGAGTCTCACCGCCCGCCTGGCCGTGTCAGCTTCCGTTGCGGAGTCGACGTCTGCAATGCCCGCACCAGCCCCATCGCTGAGGCCGCGCCCGTGCGTCGTCGGGCCTGATGCACCAGACCCGGCTCGGACTGGACGTGCTGTGTGGGCTATCGCCCGGTCAGATCGCGGCTGCGGCAGGCACTGCTCGCCGGATCGAGGGAGCCGACAGACAAGGAGATTTACGTGATTGAGAACGTCTGCCGGCGCAGCACCTATCTAGAAATCCGGCAGGATCGCGCGTGCCGCACAGATCATGACGGAGCGTTAGCCTCCTTTGCGCTGGTCGGCGAGCAATTGCTCGAGATGATCGATGTCCTCGCGGAGCAATGCGATCGCCCCGTCCGTACCACGCTCTCGGGGCAGCCGCTCGTCGGCACGGCGCAGGCTGGCCACTGCCATCTCGGCGAGTGTGTCGGCCACGGCGTCGGTGTCGTCGCCCTCGTGATACCACCAGGCGACCCAGTTGCAGAGCCCGATGACCCCGAGGGCGCCCGTCCGGGCGTCGATGGGGCGGAAATCCGCAGACCGGATGCCATCCTGCACGACTCGGACGAACGCCGACAGGACTTCTCGGCGGGCCTCTCGGTGAGCGTGCGAGATCTCCTCCGGCAGCTCGGACTCGGACTTCACGAGCAGCCTGAACCGTGCGGCCTGGGCGGCGATTCGGGAGACGTTCAACCGGGTCATCCGGCGCAGCCGCTCGGCTGGGGCGAGGTCGCTACGATCGGCGATCTCGTGCACGTCCGCGGCGGAGGTCTGGGTGATCTCGCCGACCAGGCGCGCGAGAATCGCCTCCTTCGTCTTGAAGTAGTAGTAGACGGCCGGCCGGGTCACGCCGAGGGCGTCGGCGATATCCTGCAGCGTGGTGCTCGCGAAACCCTTCTCGGCGAACAGGCGAGTGGCGTGCTCGTAGATCTCGCTCTCGACCAGCCCACGCCGATTCGTAGGACCCTTTGCCTTTCCTGAGCGTTCAGAATTTTTCGTCCGAGTCATGAGGCCAGGATAGTTCCCCCCAATCCCGCTGCAGCGAGCGGCGCCCGCCCACGATCTATCCCGGCAGGGTCCCGACGTCGGTGGGGAGGCGTCACCGCTTCGCGCCACGACCATGTCCGGCCGGACAAGAGGGAGGTCGTTCCTGGTGAACACCGACGCCGCGAGCCCATAATCCGTGGCGTTCGCCCGCCGGATCGCGTCCGCCTCGTCGTCGAACACCTCAAAGGTCTGGGCTGGGCCGAAGACCTCCTGCTGCACCAGCGGGGCGTTGAGCTCCTCGATCTCCAGCAGGCTCGGCCGGTAGAACGCGCCCGCCTCCAGTGCGGGGTCCTCCAGCGGCCCGCCGCGGACGAGCACCTTCGCGTACGAAGTCGCCTCCTCGACCAGCTTGTCGACCCTCTCGACCGCGGCCTTGTCAATCAGCGGGCCCAGCTGGCTGGCCGGGTCGTTCGCTGGCCCCACCTGGACCGACTGCAACGAGGCGGAGAGCTTGGCGCGAACCTCGTCAGCCACCGCGCGGTGCACGAGGACCCTTGACCCGGTGACGCAGAACTGCCCATTCATCAGGGTGCAGGCCCCGACCAGGAGCGGGAGCAGGGAGTCGATGTCGGCGTCGTCGAACACGATCAGCGGGGTCTTGCCGCCCAACTCGAGGCTCAAGCGCTTGACCGTCGGTGCCGCGGCCGCAGCGATGGCTCGCCCCACCTCGGTGCTCCCGGTGTAGCTCACCACGTCCACCGCGGGCGAGGAGAGGAGTAGCGGCGCCACCTCGTTGCCCGCCTCGGTGAGCGGGCTGACCACGGCGGACGGGACCGACGTGGTCTCCTCGACGACTTCGCCCAGCAGAGCGTTGGTCAGCGCGGTCTGGCCGGGCAACTTCACCACGACGGTACATCCGGCGCCGAGGGCGGGTCCGATCGCCCGGACAGTGAGAACGATGGGTGAGTTCCAGGGCGAGATGATCCCGGCGACGCCCGCGGCCTCGGGGACCGACTGGAAGTACAGGCCAGGCGTGGGCTCGGCAGCACGTCCGGCAACCTGGGTCAGCGCGGAGGCTGCGCTGTAACGCAGCCAGTCCACCGCCAGCGCGACCTCCCAGGTCGTCTCCCGCAGCAGTTTGCCGTTCTCCCGGGAGAGCATGGTCGCGAGATCGTCCGCCCGTGCTGCCAGGTTGTTCGCCAACTCGTATTCGCCTTGGCGCGCGGCGCGGCAGCCCGAGACCAGTCCGTGGTGTCGAACGCGGTGCGCGCGGCCGTGATCGCGGCTTCGGCCTCGGCCCGGCCCGCGGAGTGGAAGGTGCCCACCGCCTCGCCGGTCGACGGGTCGATCGATTCGTGCACTGGGCCGTCCGTACTCCTCCGCCCGTTGATCCAGTTGTCCACGGGGAGACCCGCAGCTCCGGTTAGGTCTCTGGCCATCGCCATCCTCACCTTCGAAGATTTGACAATCTTAAATAATATTATTCATTGACGTCAGGGAGCCAAACGGGGATCATCTGACCACCCTCGATCCCAGGAGGTTGAGTTGCACCCGAACGTCATCGTCGTCGGCTCGGGCGCCGCAGGCACCGCCCTGGCACACCGACTCACCGTCGAGCCGGATACCTCCGTACCGCTGCTGGAAGCAGGCCTGGATGTACGGCCCGATGTCGTTGAAACGCCCGCCCGCTGGCCCGAGACCTCGGCGGGCCGCTCGACTACGGCTACGGGTGTGAGTAGTTGAGGTACAGAAAATCCCGGTGAGATTGATCTTGCTGGGCTTCCCCTACCGTTCGCCGTTCCGGGCCTGAGCGAGCAGCTGGGCCACCAGGTCGTCGGAGCTGCCTTCGGCCTGGCGGGCCAGGTCGTTCGGCACGGTGCCGCCGTCGAGGACCTGCGTGGTGAGCCGTTCCGTCAGCGCCGGGTCGCTGACGCTGCCGGGCCCGGCAATGCGGGCGCGGACCGGACGGCGGGGACCGATGATCTGTGCTTCGTCGGACCCGGCGGTGTCTTCGTCCTCGGCGAGCGCCTGGTACAGCGAGGTGACCGAGGGGTGTTTGCCCGCGTTCTTGCCGGTCTTGATGGTCAGCTTCTTGGCGATCTCGGGGACGGGGACGCCCTTGTCCTTGAGTGCGCGGGCGAAGAGGAGGGAGTCGTCGTCGATGACCTTCGGGCGTCCGCCGTGGTTGCCCTTCGCGGCGGCTGTGACCTGGCCCTCCAGGGTCTTCTCGCGGATGTAGTTGTGCTCGATCTGTGCGGCGGCGAGGACCGCGAAGAACATGGCGCCCATGCCGTTGGGGTCGTAGATCCCGGTGAGCGGGCCGGTGAGGAGTTCGAGCTGGACGCCGGCGCCCTGGAGCTGGGCGGATAGCGTCATCAGGTCGGCGGCGTTGCGGGCGAGGCGCTTGAGTTGGGGTGCCGTTAACGAGCGGCGAACCAGGTGACAAGTACCCGTGAGTAGCCTTCGGGTCGAAGGACGGCTTCGGTACGATGGAACAGCGGTGTGACCGTCAGGCGAGTTCGTGGCCAGCGGCGGCGATCAGGCGGTCGGTTGCTTCCGTGGCGGTCCTGCGGACGGCGTTGAGAGTGTCGTGGTCCGGAAGATCGCGGATGGCGTAAACAGCCCGCGCAGCCTCCTCGGCAGCGGGCCTGAGGGCCGGAGAGAGCACGCAGACAGTGGTGAGTGGCACGGTCATTGCGCTCCGGGTGGCGTGACTCAACTTCCGGGATTCTTGATACAGGCTCGGCCCAGCCCCGGTCAGTCGTAAATTCTCACGGTCCCACATCTGGCGCCGGTGGTCGGCCAGGGCGCTGGTCAACTGAGCGACGGCGGCGAGCAGCGCTTCCTGCCGGGCGGCGGCTCTGGCATGATCAAAAAGGTGAGGAGTGCCTCTGACCTGGGACGATGGGACTTGTCTAGGGTCCTGGTCGTCGTCAAGAAAGCTGCACTCCTCAGGTGAAGAAGCGTATCGGGTCGTATCCGTGTGTCCGCGTTGAGGGCGGCGGTCGTGCAGTGGTCAGCCAGGCCGGTGGTGTGCTGCTGGTCGAGACGGTCCGCAAGACCGGGCTGGACCAGGCGATATCGGCGGCCCTGACGCCGTGGCGGAAGCAACGTGCGGTGCATGATCCAGGGAAGATCCTGCTGGATGTGGCTCTCGCGGTCGCGCTAGGCGGTGACTGCCTGGCCGACGTCGGGATGCTGCGAGCGGAGCCGGGCCTGTTCGGGGCGGTGGCCTCCGATCCGACGGTCTCCCGCATGGTCGACACCCTGGCCGGGGCCGGAGCCAGAGCCCTGGGCGCGATCCGGGCCGCGCGAGCCCAAGTGCGCCAACGTATGTGGAAGTTGGCTGGTTCCTCGGCGCCGGATGCCGACGGGCAGGTGATCGTGGACCTGGACGGGGTGCTTGTGCTGGCGCACTCGGAGAAGCAGGACGCCGCTGCGACCTGGAAGAAGACCTTCGGGCACAATCCGCTGATGGGCTTCGTCGACTACGGCCAAGGCGGGAGCGGCGAGCCGGTCGCGGGACTGCTGCGAGCCGGCAACGCGGGCAGCAACACCGCCGCCGACCACGTCACCACGGCCCAACTCGCGCTGGCCCAGCTGCCCAAACACCATCGACGTGGTCGGCGGACACTCATCCGTACCGACTCCGGCGGTGGCACCCATGAGTTCGTGGCCTGGCTCTCCGCCCGCGGCCGGTGGCTGTCGTACTCGGTCGGCATGACCATCACCGACGGCATCCACCAGGCGGTCTTGAAGGTCCCCGCGTCCGCGTGGACACCGGCCGTCGAGCCGGACGGCGAGGTCCGCGACGGTGCCTGGGTGGCCGAACTCGACGCCAGCAGCGACTGTCTGAAGGGCTGGCCCAAGGGGATGCGGCTGATCGTCCGCAAGGAACGCCCGCACCCGGGCGCTCAGTTGCGCTTCACCGACGCCGACGGGCTGCGTTTGACCTGCTTCGCCACCAACACCACCGGCCAGAAGATCGCCCGGCTGGAGCTGCGGCACCGCCAGCGGGCCCGGGCCGAGGACCGCATCCGCGCCGCCCGCGCCACCGGCCTGCGCAACCTGCCTCTGCACGACAGCGCGCAGAACCAGATCTGGCTGGAGATCGTCCAGATCGCCCTGGACCTGCTGGCCTGGATGCCGATGCTCGCCCTGACCGGCACCGCCCGGCTCTGGGAGCCCCGCCGTCTGCGGCTCCGCCTGCTCTCCGCCGCTGCCCACCTGGTCACCACCGCCCGCCGCCGGCACCTCAGATTCGCCCGCCACTGGCCCTGGACCGATGTGATCACAGCGGCTATCCAGCGACTCGCAGCCCTTCCGAACCCCGGCTGACCAGCACGTTCCCGTCCCTACGAGGAGTACCGCCCCACCGGAGCCGTGGAACCCGGCGCCCACCCGACGCGACAGTCGGGCCGCCGCCACACCCCAAAAACACCGCCGAACGCAAATCGGCCGCCAGCAAGAGCTGACGGCCAATCACGAAAGATCGAGGCTAGTGCCGTGAGCGGGTTGAGGAAGGCCGACGCCGCTTCGGTTGCCGAGATGTCGGGGGGAAGCCCAATGCAGTTCGACGCCTTTGCGACGCAATACCGACTGAATGTGCCTTCACTGAAGGTAGCCACCCGCTGGCCAAGCAGAGCGCTTGCCGCTGCTGAGGATCCCGCGCGCACGACCAATCCCGCTCCCTCGGACCCTGTGGGCAGGCTCCGATTCCACCGCCCTGCTAGACCGGACAGACGTGCAGGCGGCAGTGTCGCAGTGCTGCGTCGAGCGAAGCCGGCACCCGAGGAGGAGAACTGAGGCATCTGGACGCCGCCGAACATGAAAGCCATATCGGTGGGGTTGATCGGTGCGGCCTCGATGGCGATCACCACTTCGTCGTCGTCTGGCTCGGGCGGCTCTGAATGCACGAACGACAGTTCGATCACGCCATCGCGATGGATGAGCGTGCGGAGTTGGACGTTAATGCCACGGTTGGACACCGATGTCTCCCGGGGTCGAAGGGCGAGGGACGACGCGCAGACTGGACGAGGTTGCGGCGTGTGAGATGTTAGAACCGAGAGACTCAGACGGCTAAGACGAAATCTGTTGGTGCCACATAACAATGTGCTTATGTAGTGGGGTGGCCATCCCTCAACTTTCATTCAAGCGTCTTGAGATCTTCTGCCTCGTCGTCGAGACCGGCGGGGTCACGCGCGCCGCCGAGAGTCTGCTGGTCGCACAACCCGCCGTGTCCGCGCAGATCCGATCTCTTGAAGAGTGGTTCGGTGCGCCCCTGTTCACCCGGAACGCGGGCCGCTTGCGGACCACCGAGGCGGGTGATCGTGCTTACGAGTGGGCCAAGCAGACTCTGTCTCGAGGGACGAGCGTCCGCCGCGATGTGCAGGAGCTGGCGATCGGAGGGGCAGGGCGCCTCGTAGTCGTCGCCAGCCTTGGCATTGGCACCTATGTGGTTGCGCCTCTCCTGGCAGCCCTGAGGGCTGAACGCCCCGGCGTCGACATCGTCCTGCACACCGCGGAGCCCGGGCAAGCACTGCTCATGGTCGAGAACGGCGAAGCCCACATGGCGATCATCACCTGGCATGAGCAGGTGATCCCCACGACATTGAGTGTCGAGCACCTCGCGAGCCACTCGATGAGGCTGATCGCCAGCGCTGAGGGCCCTCCGGCCGGCACGACCGTCACCACCGCTGAACTGGGCATGTTGCCCTTCGTCGGCGTCCCGACCGACGTCGCCTACAACCAGGAGATCGATTCCCAATGCGAGGCGCGGGAGTCCTCGATGGTCTGAACGTGGTCATCCGGCTCGGTCATGCCGCGTCGATGTTGAAGGCGGTGCGAGCGCACCGGTGGGTCACACTGCTGCCAACCTACGTGCTCGACGCGGACGATGACTCACTACGAATGATCGACGTCGAAGGGCTGGACTTGCACGAACCCGTGGTCATGGTCCGCCGTCGCGATCATGTCCTCTCGCGGTTCCAAGAGATCGCGCATGAGAGGTTGACCGCCGCGCTGGGCTCGACCACCGACAACAGAGGAGGGAACGCAGTGTGAGAACCCCGGCGGCCCATCCTGGGGCCTCCGTCTCCCTACCAGACAACACGGAACTCACGCGCCCCGCGAAGGATCCAACCACGCGGCTCAGGCGGTCACGCGGCATCCAGCGCGATTTCTGGCGCAGCCCGGAACAGTTCCTCCAAGACCATGCGCGCCACGGCAGGCGCATAAGCACTCCCCACACAACTGTGCCGGCCGGTGCCAAACGCGAGATTCGGATGCTTCGGGCGATCCAGGTCGAAGGCCAGAGGATTCTCAAACTCAGCCTCGTCACTGTTGGTGGAGCCGTAGGCGAGCCACAGGCGGTCGCCGGCACGAACCTGCTGGCCTCCGATCACCACGTCGTACGCGGCGGTTCGTGAGGCGCCCGCATACAGCGGGCTCATCCACCGCATCCCCTCCGAGACTGCGCGTCCGATCAGGGTCGGGTCCTGGATCACGCGACTGAGCTGACCGGGCATTGAGGCCAGGCCGAGCAGCGCCGCGCCGTAGGCGTGTCCAGGCTCCTGAAGCCCTCTGAGTAAGATCACCAAGATCGTCGGTAGCAGGCTCACGCAACTCGCCGTCCGGCATACCGGCGCGGAAAAGTTGCGAGACGGGTCCGTCCGACGGCGCGGCGTGCTCGGCGGCGCGCAACCTCGCTAGTAGCTCACGCACCTCCTCGCGGACCCCGTCCGTCGCATCGAACGCGTGGGGATCGTCGAAGCCGCCGTCGGCGTTCGGGGTGATGACCGCGGCTCCCGCCATCGTGTGGAACCAGCGCTGCAGAGTCTCGGCAGACAGAGCGTCGAAACCCAGTGCGTCGGCGACGCTGAGCACGCTGACCGGCTCGAAGTAGTCGTGCATGACATCACCAGAGGTTCCCTCGGCGAGGAAGCGCTCGCAGTGCTCACGAGCCAGCGGTCTGATGCGAGTCTCTAGACGGTCGCGAAATACGCGGGGCAAGAGCTGCGCGCGGACGGCGGTGCACAGATCGAGCAGTGTGTCGCCTTCGGCACCGAGGATCAACGGAGTACCGAACACACGCGCTTCCGACTGGTTCCGCCAGGAAACCCGACGGCGTCCTCAGCGATCTGGGTGCACAAGTCCCAACTACTGACCACCCAAGCATGGACGGAGGGCACCCACGCGATGGGTTCCTCAGCGCGCAGCCGCGCAAAGAGCTTGATCGGTGTCATTGTCCAACTGATCGGCCGTCAGTTGTCACACCCACTCGTGAACAGGGCAACGCGGCATCGTCACGTCATCGGGCATGGTCGTCTGGTCCTCCAATGGATTCATGTTGCGAAGTTCGCACCATCAGGTACAGATGCCCTGGTGTGCTCGGCTCAGAGATCCAGCACGAGCCTTTCCGAGAGAGCCCGCGAGACGCAGGGCATTATAAACGTTCCCTCCGCCCTCTCTTCTGGAGTCAGCACGGAGTCGCGGTGGTCGGGTGTGCCCTCAAGAATCGTCAACTCGCAGGTGCCGCAGGTCCCCACCTCACACGACGAACTGATCTCGACACCGGCTTCAGCCAGGACCTCGAGAATCGTCTTGTCGTGAGGGACGTGATACGAGCCTCCCGAACGCGCGAGTTCGACCTCGAACCCTCGTTCGGTCTCCGCATCGAGCGGCTTGGGGCTGAAGTGCTCGACATGGAGAGAGCCCGCCGGCCAGTGTGAACTCATCGCCGCTACCGCGTCCAGGAGCGGTGACGGTCCGCAGCAATAGATGGCCGTGCCCTCGACCGGGGTCGACAGCAGCTCGTCAAGCGGCAGCAGCCCTTGTTCATCCTGGGGGTGGATACGGACATGGTCACCGTGGCGGGCCAGATCCTCGACGAAGGCCATACTGGAACGGGTGCGCCCACCGTAGACCAACGTCCAGTCCTTGCCTTGCCGGTCGACTGCAGCGCTCATCGGCAACAGGGGCGTCACACCGATCCCGCCGGCGATGAACAGGTAGCGGGCCGCTGGCTCGAGCGTGAAGCTGTTGCGTGGGGCCGATACGTGCAACGCGTCGCCTGCCTCGATGCGGTCATGGACATAGAGGGAGCCACCTCGGCCTCCTCCCTCACGTAGTACCGCCACGCGGTAGCTGGTCGCATCGGAGGGATCGCCGCACAGCGAGTATTGACGTCGGTGCTCGGTGCCGCACTGGATATCGATGTGGGCGCCGGGCTGCCACGCAGGCAAGACCTCGTCCTCGGTGTTGCTGACGAGGGTCAGTCCCACCACGGCCGTCGATAGCATCGTCTTCGCGGCTACCCGCAGTTTCAGGTCCTCGTGCGATTGGTGCCTCGGCCTCACGAGCTGGCCGCCCCGTGAAGCGTGACGGGAAGGGTAAGCAGGGCTGGGAAGACGAGGTCGGGGAACCGTTGTCCCGGCTGGCGCAGCTCGATCGATTCGAAGTTCTCGATGAGGCCACGCAGAGTCTCCTGCAACTGGATGCGCGCGATGGGCGCGCCGAGGCAGTGATGCATGCCACCACCGAACGCCAGGTGGTCCTTTGCGTTGTCCCGTTCCAGGTTCAGTCGGTCGGGCTCGGCGAACTTGCCATCGTCGTGGTTTGCGGCGGCGATCATGAGTATCACATGCGCTCCGGCAGGCAGCACGGTGCCATCTGAAGCGGTGAAGTTTTCTGGCAGGTAACGCTCGCGGACGTGCACCGGGGTGCGGAGCCGGAGGAGCTCCTCGACGGCAGCGGGCGCGATCTCTGGCTTGGCCCGTAGCCGCTCGAACAGCTCAGGCTGTTGGGCAAGCACCTCGACAAGATTGGTGATCGAGGTTCGAGTCGTCTCGTATCCGGCGTCGAGGACCGTGTGCATGAGAGACAGGACCTCGACGTGGTTGAGATCTCCGGCGTCCTCAGCGTCCAGTAGGAGCTTGACGTAAGGGCTGTGGTCCTCGCGGGGGGTGTCCGCCAGGAAAGTCTCGAAGTAGTCCAGATAGAACGTCGTGATCTTTTCCAGCCGGGCTCGCTGTCCATCGTCGAGAGGTGCGGGCGAGAAGATGAGCAGGAACTCATGCTGGTTCTCGGTGAGGCGCTGCCAGTCGTCTTCGGGGATTCCCAGGAACCGGCAGATCACGCCACGGGGAATGTCGATGCCCAAAGCCTGGACGGCGTCGACGATCCCGTCCTTTTCGCGGACGTTAGCCATTGCACGCGCAACCGACGCTGTGGCGAACTCCCGGAACTGCTCGACTCGACGGGGGATGAACATCGGCCCGACCACATTCCGCAGGCGACTGTGGACAGGCTCGTCGGTCTGGACCAAGTTGGCAGTAAGGCGCTCCAATGCCGCCCCCTGAATCCAGGGCGGCGCCGACAGACCCAGAGGCTGGACGCGGCCCTCGGGGAGCCGCAGGAGGGTGCGCACGTCGTCGTAGTTGCTGACGATGTAAGCCGGGTCGCCCGGGCCCATGGCGAGCGGCAGAGCCGAGCCCGACTCACGAAGACGTCGATAGGGCTCGTCGCGCGTGCCGGCCAGGAATTCTGGATCGGTCAGGTCGACAGGAAAGGCGACGCTGGCAGTTGCGTCGGTCGTGGACATCGGCGATCTCACTCTCAATGGTTCTTCAACATGAGGAGCGAGCTGGGAGTGCGTCCCGCACCACGCCAACTGTGCTCGCTATCACACTATGGCAGGGCTAGGTATCGACTCAAAGACCAATCAGTCGATGCCCTCATAGCAAATTTCTTATGCTCGGATCTGGCTCACGTGTCCTGCAACCGAGGTGTCGGCGCCCGGCTGAGGCCCGGCGCCGAGTGGCGGGCGCGGTCCACCTGACGGCTAGGAAGGCGGTGGTCGTGGTGACGGTTTCGATGCGGGTGATGTCGGCCGGGGACGGCTACAAGTACCTGCTGCGGTCGATCGCCGCCGGCGACGGTGATCGCTCGCTGTCCACGCCGCTGACGCGCTACTACGCCGAAGCAGGCAACCCTCCGGGGCGGTGGCTCGGCTCAGGGTTGAGTGCTCTCGGAGGTGGCCGGATCAAGACCGGCGATCAGGTCTCAGAAGCCAGCTCCAGCTCCTGGTGGGGATGGGACGTGACCCGGTGACCGGCGAGCCGCTGGGAACCGAGTACCGGACCTATACGCCGGTGGCCGAGCGCATCGAACACCGGACCGCTGACCTCGACCCGAGTCTGGGGCCAGCGGCCAAGGCGCGGGAGGTTGCGCGGATCGAGACCGAGGAGACCGCACGCGGGACACGGCGCCCGGTGGCCGGGTACGACTTCACGTTCAGCATCCCGAAGTCCGCGTCGGTGTTGTGGGCGGTGGCGGACGCAGGAGTTGATCGCGCAAGCCCATCATGCGGCGGTTGCGTTCATCGAGCGGGAGGTTGCAGCCACCCGGGTCGGGTCGAACGGTGGCGACGGCGCGGTCGCCCAGGTCGACGTGCTCGGGGTGGCCGCGACCGCGTTCCATCACTACGACTCGCGCTCCTCGGACCCGCACCTGCATACCCATGTGGTGATCTCGAACAAGGTGATGACCGTGCAGGACGGCAAGTGGCGGGCCTTGGACGGCCGGCCTCTCCATGCGGTGACGGTCGCGTTGTCGGAGCTGCACGAGGCGATCTTCGCCGACCACATGACCCGAGCCTTCGGGGTGGAGTGGGAGGCCCGGGACATGGGCCGTGACCGCAACCCCGCCTGGGACATCGCCGGAGTTCCGGAGGAGCTGACCGCTGAGTTCTCGTCGCGCTCGCGGCACATCGAGATCGAGAAGGACCGGCTGATTGCCGAGTACGTCGCCAAGCTCGGCCGTCAGCCCTCGACACCACGGTTATCCGGCTCCGTGCCCAAGCCACTTTGACGACCAGGCCGGAGAAGCAGGTGCGGTCGCTGGCCGACCTCACCACCGAGTGGCGTCACAAGGCCACCAAGATGCTCAGGCAGGACGCGACCGCATGGGCGAGCAAGGTCATCGACAACAGCCAGTCTCCGATGCTGCGGACCGATGACGTTGCGGGTGCCGATAAATCATCCGCGCAGCTCAGGCCGCGTGCTGGTACTGGTGGAGCGTTCCGCCGAGCCGGTCTCGTCTGTGGACTTCCAGGTGGGTGAGCTGGGCTTGTTGGGTGATGGGTGTGGGTAGCGGGCGGCATGGGGCGGCTTGTTCCAGGGCTCTGTGCGGGCGGTGCTCGTTGTAGAAGAATTCGTACTCGCGCAGGGCGTGGAGGAGGTGGCTCTGGTTCCAGATCAGGGTCCGGTCAAGGAGTTCCCTGCGGCAGGTCTGTATCCAGCGCTCCATGACCGAGTTCATCCGTGGTATCCGAATGCCGGTGGTGACGACCTTGAGACCGGCATCGGTCATCAGGGCATCGAAGGCGGCTGTGAACTTGGAATCGCGGTGCGGATGAGGAACTTCGCCTTGCTGTCCGCGTCCTCGAGGTCCATGAGGAGATTGCGTCCGAGCTGCACGATCCACTCCGCAGTGGGGTGTGCCGTGGCGCCGAGGACCCGGATGCGACGGGTGGCGTGCTCGATGACAGCAAAGACGTACAGGCGCGCCCCCGTCAGCGTGCGGACTTCGAAAAGATCGCAGGCGAGAAGGGCCTCGGCCTGGCCGCGGAGGAAGTCGGCCCAAGGTGGTGCTCTGCCGTTCGGGCGCGGGTGGGATGCCATGATCGCGGAGGATCTCCCAGACCGTGGAGGCGGCGACCTTGATCCCCAGGGCTGCGAGTTCGCCGTGGATCCGGCGATACCCCCACGAGACATTCTCCCTGGCCAGGCGCAGGACCAGGGCGCGGATCGACCGGAAGGTGCGCGGGCGTCCACGTCGCCTGGGTATGCAGGTCACGGCATGGCGCCGTCGTAGCAGTTCGCGATGTCAGCGCAACACCGTCTCGGGGCGGACCAGCAGCAGAAGGTGCCGCAGTCTGTCTTTGGAGAGGTGGTGGAGTAGGCCGGCCAGGACGGCACGGTCGCTGTCGGTGAAGCTCGGCTTGCCGGCCTGACGCTGCAGGACCAGCAACTGGTGCCGGAGTACGAGGATCTCGATGTCCTTGTCTCGGTCGCTCATCGGCAGGAGGCGTAGGAACGCCAGGGCGTTGGTCGTGGCTAGGTAGGCCAGGCGCAGGAGCACAACAGATCATGATGCCGCCGGGGCCCAGTGCGGGTGAAGCGCTTGGGGCGAATGACAAGGAGAGTCGAAGATCCGTGATCAGGCTCCCGACCTGCGTGGATGATTTATCGGCACCCGCAAGGTTGGTGACCGCGTCCAAGGCACATCCGCCCCGGCGCGATCGGGCTATGAGCGAGGACAGCGCGGCACACCATCGCCGATCCGCCAGGTCACGGCGTACCGGACCCACGAGCTGCCGACGCAGCGGCCGGGAAATCTCACCCGGTCGGAGGACGATTCCACCGCGCACTTCGCAGGGGCTCCTCACTGCGGGCCATTCTTCCTCTTCCTCGTCGCCTTACCTCGCACTTTCCGCCGCGTGAAATGTCAACGGCCCATTCCGGGGACTGCCTTGCCGGGCTCGGCCCACTGGGGTTCGCTGGTCCGCGGCGCCACCACCGCACCGCCTCCCCCTCTCTCGTTCCGAGGCCGCATGTCCTGTTCCACGTGCAGACGGTGTGCGAAAGGGCGCCGCCCAGTGACGCCTCGTCCACGGGAAAGGTGAAGATGTCGGAAACAGTCGACGCGGCAGGCAAGTTGGACGTCATCGTCGTCGGAAACGGCGTTCTCGGGTTGACTGTCGGCGTGCAGTACGCCCGCGCTCACCCCGATGCCCGGGTGGCGATTCTCGGCAAGCCGACACGGCAGTACGGCGCAACGCCTGCGGCCGGTGCCATGCTCGGGGCTTTCGGGGAGGTGACGGCCCATCTGCTGGCCTCGGAGCATGGCAGGAAGAAGCACGCGCTGGCCGTCCGGGCACAGCGGCTGTGGCCGGAGTGGATCGACAGCCTGGAGGCCGACGGCGACGGATCGGAGCGCATCCGCACCTCGGACGACACGGTGGTCCTGCTCAACACCGTGGGGCACACCGCCCTGGACGACGCGAACTTCGCCGCCGTGCTGACGGCACTGAAGGAGGCGAACGCGCCGCATGAGGAGATCGAGGTCTCCTCCGTCGACTGGATCGATCCGGACCCCAACTCCCGCCCGCTGCGGGCCCTGCACATCGAGGGTGAGGGTTCGGTCGACTCCGGCGTGCTCCTGAGGTCGCTGGAGCGCTCGTTCCGGCAGGCCGGTGGCGTGGTGATCGCCGCGGATGCCACGGAGATCAGGACCCGTGACGGACGTACCGAAGGCGTCGTCACCGACGCGGGCGACTTTCTGCCGGCGGGCCACGTGGTGGTGGCCGCGGGCGCCCGCAGCCAGCGGCTGATCTCCACCGTCCCGGGCCTGGAGCACCGGATTCCGCGGGTCTACGACGGCGTCGGGGTGTCCGCCCTCATCGACACCTGGGACGGCTCGGGGCCGCCCACCGTCCTGCGCACCTCCAACCGGGCCTTCGCTTGCGGGCTGCACCTGGTGCCCCGGTCGGGTGGGTCGGTGTACATCGGCGCGACCAACGCGGTCTGCCTGGAGCCCCGGGGCGGGGCCAGCATCGAGGAGGTGGTCTTCCTCTTCAACTGCGCCATCCACCAGCTGCACCGCAGCCTCAACGGCTCGGAGGTCCGCAAGGTCCAGGTCGGCAGCCGTCCGGCCTCGATCGACGGCTTTCCGCTCATCGGCGGCACCTCGGTGGAGGGCCTGTGGATGCTCTCCGGGACGTACCGCGACGGTCTGCACCTCTCGCCGCTCATCGCCCGGCACGTCGTGTCGCTCATGTCCGGCGGGCCGGGGCTGCCAGAGTTCGCGGAGTTCGCTCCGGAGCGGGATCTGATCTCCGCGTGGAGCCGGGAGGAGGTCCTGGAGGACGTGGTTCGGCACACGATGGCGACGGGGTACGAATTCCCGTGGCGGCTGCCGCTCGAGTGGCCGCACATGATGGAGACGTTCCTGCGCGGCCCGTTCGCCGAGCTCGCGGACCGGCTGAGCGACACGTACACCCCGCCCGCCGACCTGATGACGGCGATCATGTTCTCCGAGCCGGAGGACCAGAAGGAACTCATCCGGTACTACCGAAACGTGTACCGGGAGTGGCACTGACCCGGCGGCCGGGGTCCTGAGCCCCGGTCGGCCGACACGGCCACGTGCCGGGGGACACCCCGGGACGTGGCCGATCGCGTGGATTGCGGGCTTCGACGGGGCGGAGGAGCGAACGATGGCGACACTGACGGTGCGCGGTGGGCGGCAGGTGCGCTATCGGCGGGCGGGCAGCGGCCCGCCCGTGGTACTCGTCGCCGCGGGCGGGCCGGGCGACTTCTGGCAGGCTCAGCAGGTACCCGCGTTGGCCGCCGCCGGCTACGAGGCGATCACCCTCGAACTGCCGGAGGCCGCCGGGGCGCGGGACGAACTGACCGCGCTGCTCGCGGAGTCCGTCGAGCTGCTGGGCACCGGGCCGTGCGGGCTCGTCGGATTCTCCTTCGGCGCGCAGCTGGTCCAGGAGCTGCTCGTCCACCGCCCTGACCTGTGGACGCGGGCGGTGCTCGTGGCGACCCGAGGCCGACCGGACCCGGTGGGCGGCGCCCTGCTCCGCGCGGAGCGCGCGCTGCATGTGGCCGGGGCCCAACCGCCTCCGCCCTACCAGGCTTTCTTCCAGGCGGTGCTGCACCTCGGGCCTGGTACCTGGGAGCGGGAGGGCGAGATCCTGGACTGGCTGGACCTGTTCGAGGTCGGCGCGAGCGCCGGCGGCGTACCCCCGGAACCGCCAGGCGACCAGACCGACCAGCTCGCCGGGCTGCGCGGGGTCACGGGCCCGGTCCTCGTCCTGGGCTTCCAGTACGACATAGTGGCCCCTCCCCGGCTGGGCCGCGAGGTGGCCGAGGCGCTGCCGGCAGGCCGTTACCGGGAGATCCCCGACTGCGGCCACTACGGCTGCCTGGAGCGGCCCGACACCGTCAATGAGGCGATCGTGGGGTTCCTCAGCGCCCCGGCCCCGCGCTGAGGCGGGGCCGGGGCCGCGGTTCCCGGCTCAGCCGCCCGCCTCCGCGCCGCCCCCGGCCGCGCTCCACGATCGCCATAGCCGCGCGTATGCGCCGTCCTTCTCCAACAGCTCCTGGTGGCTGCCGAGTTCGACGATCCGTCCGGAATCCATGACGGCGATCAGATCAGCGTCCTGCACGGAGTCGAGCCGGTGCGCGATCGAGATGACCGACCGTCCGGCGAGCAGGGCGGCCATGGACCGCTCCACCTGGCGGGAGGCAGTGGGGTCCATCAGGGCCGTGGCCTCGTCCAGGACCAGGGTGTGCGGGTCGGCGAGCAGCAGCCGGGCCAGGGCGATCTGCTGGGCGGTGACGGCCGGGACGTCCGTCTCCCCGGTGGCGACCGGGGAGTCCAGCCCGTCGGGCAGCGTGCGCGCCCACTCCTCCAGGCCCACGGTCCGCAGGGCGGCCCACAGCTCCTCGTCGCCCCAGGTGCCGTCGTCCGGTCCGGTCCCGCCGCCGGGGCCGCGTCGTTCCGGCAGGGTCAGGTTGTCCCGGATGCTGCCCGCGAAGACGTGGTTCTCCTGGGTGACCAGCGCGATCTCCCGGCGCAAGGTGGGGATCGACATCGCGCTCACCGGGACGTCCCCGATCTCCAGCACGCCCGCCGACGGGTGGTGGACCCCCGCCAGCAGCTTGCCGAGCGTCGATTTACCGGCTCCGGAGGCGCCGACCACGGCGATGCGTCCGCCGGGCGGGATGTCGAGGTCGATGCCGTGGAGGACTTCGCGGCCAGCGTCGTAACCGAACCGTACGCCGCGCAGCCGGATCCGACGGCCGGTCGGTACCGCGCCGGTGTCGGACCGCTCCACGGGAAGGCGCTCCACGCCCAGGATGCGCCGGAGCGCCGCGTTGCCGACCTGGAGCTCGTCGGTCCAGGAGAGCAGTTCGACCAGGGGGCCGTTGAGGCTCTGTATATACAGCACCATGGCGGTGATCTCGGCCAGTCCCACCCGGCCGTCACGGTAGGCGGCGCCGCCCGCCAGCAGGGTGAGCGCCATCGGGACCATGGTGGCCAGATCCAGACTGGGGTACCAGACCGTCTGCAGCCCGGTGATCCTGCGGCGGTGGCGGACGACCCGGTCCATGGCGCTCCCGTGGTGGCCGATCCGCCGCCCGGCCAGGCCGAGCGCCTCCACGCTGGCGGCACCGCGGACCGTCTCATGGGTGCTGGTGAGCACCTCGGCCTCGTCCTTCAGCAGCTCCTCGTAGCCGCGGGTGGCGCGCGGCCGGTACCAGCGGGTGGAGAACACCGCGAACGGCAGCCCGGTGAGCAGGAGCAGGGAGAGCAGGGGGGAGGTGAGGAGCATCGCGACGACGGTCAGCGTCAGGGTGACGGCCGCCATCAGGATCCTCGGCATGGCCAGCCGGATGCCCTCGTTGAGCCGGTCGACATCGGAGGTGGCGCGACTGAGCAGGTCGCCGGTGCCGACGGACTCCACCGTGCCGAGCGGCAACCGCATGACGCGCCGCACGAAGCTCTCCCGGGTCTCGGCGAGCACCTTCTCGCCGAGCAGGGCCGTCTGCACCTGGGCGGCCCGGGTGAGCAGTGCCTGGACGGTGAGTACGGCCACGAGTACGAGCGCGACCATGTCCACGCGCCAGGCGGTCGTGGAGCGCTGGACGGACTCGACCAGGTGGCCCAGCAGCCGGGGGCCGGCGAGACCGGTGGCCAGGGCGAGCCCGAAGAGGGTCAGCATCGCGGTGATCCGGCCGGAGTTGCCGCGCACGAACGTCCAGAACCAGTGGTGCACCTCCTGCTGCCCGGCCAGCGGCAACCGGGTTCCCGGCCGCTCGTCGGCGGGGGGCGCAACGGCGGCGGCGTCGGCGGTCCGGGTGGTGGTCATGGCGTCCGCTCCCCTCCGTGGCCGACGTGGCCGTCGGCGACGGCCACCGGGGCGAGCGCGACCACCTCGTCGGCCGCGTTTGCCCACAGCGGGCTGCCGCTGAAGACGAGAGTGGTGCGCCCGGCGCGGTAGCGGGCCACCCGCCGGGCGATCAGCGCCTCGGTGGAGGCGTCGACCGCGGACGTTGGATCGTCGAGGACCAGGACGTCGGGGGCGGCGAGCAGGGCGCGGGCCAGGATCAGCCGCTGCCGCTGTCCGCCGGAGAGCGAGCGGCCGCCCTCGATGACGGTGTCGTCCAGCCCGTGCGGCAGCGCCTCGACCACATCCTCGGCGGCGGCCGCGTGCAGCGCCGCACGCAGCTCCTCGTCGGTACGGGCCCGGTCGCCGGCGAGTTCGGCCCGGAGCGGGCCGCTGAACAGGATGTCGGCGTGGCTGCACAGGACGAGTCGGCGGCGCAGCTCCGGCAGGGCGATCCGGTCCAGCGGGACGCCCGCGAGCCGGGTGCCGTCAACGGGGACCGGGGGGCCGTACCGGGTGATCCTGGCCGCGGTCTGCGAACCGTGCTCGCCGCTGGTGGCCACGGCCGTGAGCCGGCCGGCCGGCGCCTCGATGCCGGTCGCCCGGTCCTCCAGCGACAGGGCGCCCGACGGCAGTGCCAACGGATCGTCCGGTGGCGGGGGTTCGGGGACCAGGCTGAGGAAGTGGCAGATCCGGCCGGCCCCGACATGGGCCTGGCTGATCGACTCCACGGCCTCCGTCGCCGTGCTCACCGGGATGACGAGGAACACCGACGCACCGTAGAACGCGACGAGTTCTCCCGGTGTGATGACATCGGAGAGGGCGAGCCGGGCACCGAGCCAGGCGACGACGATGGTGACCAGGCCGGGGAGGAACACCCCTGCGGCGCCGAGCCAGGCCTCCAGCCGCCCGGCTGACTCACCTGCGCGCCGCACTTCCTGGCTGACGCCGACGAAGCGCTCGGTGAACTTCCGCTCCCCGCCGATGCCGCGGAGCACACGCAGCCCCGAGCAGATGTCGCCGGCCTGCGCGGTCGCCGTGCCCAGCCGGTCGCGCTGCTCCTGGTTGCGCCGCTGCAGCGGGCGGAGCAGCGGGCCGATCCCGAGCAGCGCCGCGGGTACGCCGATGAGCACCACGATGCCCAGGACGGGCGAGGTGACGGTGAGGGCGACGGCGATCGCCACGAAGGAGAGGACGGCTCCCGAGGACCGGCCGATGACCTCGAAGGCGCTGCCGATGCTGGGGATGTCGCCGGCGGCGACGGCCACCACGTCGCCGGAGCCGGACTTGTGCCGCAACGAGCTGCCCAGCCGGGTGACCTGACGCAGCACCACCCGGTGGCTGGTGGCGACCGCGTGCATCTGGCCTTCCACCGCGGTCTGGATGAGTCCCGCGCCGGCGACGGCCTGGACCGCAGCCAGCACCGCGACCACGACGACCCAGCTGGTGAGTGAGGATGTCGATCCGTCGCCGATGCCGTCGTCGATCGCGTATCCGACGACCAGCGGGAGCAGGGCGAGCGGAAGCATCCACAGGGCGCCTAGGGTGGCGCTCAGCACCAGCGGCCACGGGCGGATCCGGATCAGCCACCACAGGTAGCGCCAGGCGCTGCGGTGGTCGGCTTCGGGAACGGTCGCCGGGGACTCAGCGGGCCGGAACATACCGACGGGCAAGAGGATTTCTCCCAAGAACTGTGGCGGAAGGCGAGAGCCGGGACACGCGGGTACGGCTGCGCACGACTCTGCCAGGGCACCGGTCGCACGACGACCGGCCGTGTCGCTCACGCTACGGTTCGCGCCAGGATTTCGACCGCTCCGCTGGCTGGTTCCTTTCGTTCGAACAGCCCTGCTTTCCCGGTCCGCACCGGCCGAAAGGCCCACGACCGCGGCGCGCCGATCATCTCGGCCGATTAAAGAACATGTCAAGGAGATTCCTTGGCGTGGAATGTCAGCGGTGATTCGCCCCAGCCCCAAGGGCATTCGTGTGTCGCGTCGTTGACGCCGGGAAGAACTGTGGCCAATCCTGTGGCCGACGGGCCCGCAGTTTCCGAGTGGGGAACGCGCAGGGCGTCGGGAGGAGGAACTCCACTGGTGAGGATCCGTTGATGCGCATCGTGGTGGAACACGACCTGGAGATACCGCTGCGGGACGGCACCGTATTGCGAGCTGACCTTTATCGGCCGGATTCCCGCGTTGCCCTGCCGACGCTGATCCGCCGTACCCCCTACGGCCGTGTGGGCGAACCCGCCGGACCCGGGCTGGACACCCGGCGGCTGCTGACGGCCGGCTACGGTCTGCTGGTCCAGGATGTTCGCGGCCGAGGTTCCTCTGGCGGGGAGTTCGAGCCGTTCTGGACCGAGGGCGTGGACGGCGCCGACACGGTCGGCTGGGCCGCGGCACAGCCGTGGTGCGACGGCAAGGTCGGCATGCTGGGGCGCTCGTACGAAGGCAGCACCGCGCTGCTGGCCGCGGGCCATGCCCCAGAGGCGCTCCACGCGGTCTCTGCGTACATGGCCGGATCCGAGTTCCGGGAGGGCTGGTGCTACCAGGGCGGTGTGTTCCAGCTCGGCTTCGTCCTGCACTGGGCCCTGGCCGACCTGCTGCTGCCAGGGCTGCTGGCGGCCGGCCCCGGCAGCACGGATGCCGGGGCGGAGCGGGTGTTCCACGCCCTTGACTCCATCGAGGACCTGTACCGGGCCCCCGACCTCGCCTGGAAGCTCCTGGACGAACTGGTCCCGTACGTGCGGCGGTGGCGCGAACACCCCCGGCCCGGCCCGTACTGGCGGCGCGCGGCACCCAACCAGACCTATCGGGCCATGCGGGCGGCCGGACTGCACATCGGCGGTTGGTACGACATCTTCCTCGGCGGAACGCTGGAGAACTACGGAGGAGGACGCCGGCACGGCGGTTCGGCCGCGGCGCGCGAGCACGCCACGCTGGTCGTCGGCCCCTGGTCGCACTGCGTCCGCGGCGGGGTGTTTCCCGGACGGCGCTACGGGGTCCGGGCCGACGACCAGGTGCTGGACGTGACCGGGCTGCACATCGACCACTTCGACCGGACGCTGAAGGGGACGGGCGGCGCGCCGAGGGAGCGGGTGCGGCTCTTCCTGACCGGTGCCGACCGCTGGCAAACCTTCCTTGACTGGCCGGTCCCGGACGTCAGGCCCACGGCGCTGTACCTGGCCAGCGGAGCCCGGCACGCCAACTCCGCGACGGGCGACGGCGCCCTGCTGCCGGATCCGTCCCCCGCGGCCGGCGCGGACCACTTCCTCCACGACCCCGGCGACCCGGTGCCCACCGCCGGTGGGGCGACCCTGATGACCGGCATGTTCGTCGGCGCCGACTGCGGGCCGCGGGACCAGCGGGCCGTGGAACGCCGCGCCGACGTGCTCTGCTACACCGGCGCACCGCGGACCGCCGCGCTGACCGTGGTGGGCGAGGTGACGCTCGTCGTGTACGTCTCCTGCTCCGGGCCTGCCGCGGACGTCGCGGCCAAGCTGGTGGACGTGGCACCGGACGGCCGTGCCGAGATCCTCTGTGATGGGATCCGCGCTGGCTACGAGGGGTGCGCCGACGGGCCGCCGTCACCCGGCCGGACCGTCGAAGTCACCGTCCGGCTCGGCGCGGTGGGCCATGTGTTCGCCCCCGGCCACCGGGTACGGCTGGAAGTGGCCGGCAGCAACTTCCCACGTTTCGAGGTCAATCCCGGCACCGGTGGCGACCCGGCCGAGCCTCGGACCCGGCCGTACGAGACGGTCACCGCCACCGTCCACCACGGCCGGCCACTCCCTTCCCACCTGCTGCTGCCGGTCCTCACCACCGGCTGAACACCTGTGCCGCGGACGGGCGTCAGGCACCGACCAGACCGGCCGCGCCCGCAGCGGGGTGTACCTCGGCGAGGACGGCCTGACCTTCACCGCCCGGCTGATGAGCGTGCTCGGGGGCACGGCGCTGGACATCGGCTCCGGGCTGACCACCGGCGCGTCGGCCGACCGTGGGCCGCACACCACCGCCATCGACATCAGTCCGGCGCGCGTGGCCGCCACGGCAGCGCTGAACGGCTCGCCCACCGCGTCGAGGCGGCCGTGGCCGACGCGATCCCGGCCCTGGAGGGGAGTGACCGCTATGACGTCATGGCCTCCAATCCGCCGGGCGTGGTGGTGCCGGACTCACTGGGTACGGACCCGGCCGTCACCGTGCAGGCCGGACCGGCTGGGCCCGGGGCGGTGCGGTCCGGCCGGAGCCGCCGGCCGAGGACGCCTCCCGGCCGCCCCGGGTGTGGCCGGCCTGGACTGGACGGGCCATCTGAGGCTGGTGCGCGAACGCTGGGACGAGGCTGTCTCCGCCGCCCGTCTGCACGGGTATCCCGACGCGGTGGTCGCGGAGGTGTTCGGCGACGCGTGGAACGGGACCCGGTGCACAGCCGTGGTCTGTACGCGTTCCTCAGCGCTCTGCCCGCAATGCGGTAGCGGACCGGTGGCGTGCGCGGTGTGCCCGGCCGGGGCACACCGCGCGGTGAAGGGGTCAGTCCTCGTGGCCGTCATCGCCGAGGACTTCGCTCCCCCCGGCGTGCACCACGAGCGTGTGCACGGTCGCCTTGGTGGTACCAGGCTCTTCCCAGACGCCGCGCACCGCCCACTCCCGGGCCGGGGATCCGCGGGTCCACAGCACCTCCGCGGACCGCAGGGCGCGCCCCCGGCCGGTCTCCCGCCCGTACCACCGCCGGAACTCGGACGTGTGCCACAGGTGGAGAGGGACCCACCGCTCACCGGCCCGCCGGCGCGCGCCCGCACCCAGGCGACGCAGGGACTCGGCGACGGCCTCGTCCAGCGAGTCGGCGACCGGGACGGCGTGTTCGCGGGCGAAGTGCAGCAGGTACTCGTTGCGCTGGGCCTCCAGCGGAGAGCCGAGGACGGCCCGGCCCGAGTGGTGCCAGGCGCCCCACTTGACGTTGGTGACCAGGCCGGGGAGTTCGGGCAGGGCGCGCGGCACATAGAAGAGGATCACGTCGCTCATGCCCATCGCCTCCTCCTCCCACGCGATGTGGTCCTCGTAGGAGAGCGGCCGACCCGGTTCGGGCTCGGGCAGGAAGACCACGGGTCCGTCGCCCCCGGGCCCACGGTCCGCGACGAGTTCGCGGATCCGGCGGACGGCCTCGTCCCGCCAGAGCGGAGTGTCAGGGTTCCGCGCGGTAGGGCCGCAGAGGTAGAGGGAGGCCGACCATGTCCCGGGGAACGGCTCTCCGGCCCGGACGACGGTGATGTCAGCGGGCACGGCCGGCTCCCACGGGCCGGGAGGTGTCGCGGGCCGCCTGGCCCAACCGGGCGGCGGTCCGCATCACCTCGGCCGTGGCCCGCCGGTGGGACCCGGGATCGGTCGAGCGGCGGACCAGCAGACTCACCGAGGCGACCGTGACGGCGCCGCGCTGTACGGGCGCGGCCACCAGGTCCCAGCCCGGCAGCGCCGACGGGGTGCGGGCATGGTTGAGGTCCCGGATGCGGCGCAGGGTGGGATCGCCCGGAGCGGCACCGGGCAGCCACGCGAGGAGGACCAGCCCGGCGGCGTCGGTGTGCAGCGGCGCGCGGAACAGCGGGCCGGAGCGGTCGCCGTCGGCAAGTGTGCGCGCCAATGCGCCGGCCGAGTCGTAGCAACAGCACAGACTGACCCGCAGCGGGGGCCGGAGTATGACGGGCACATGGATGAGCGCGGCGTCACCTGCGCGGCCGCGCATGGCGGACAGTTCGGCGTGCAGGCTCTCCAGCGAGACCGGCAGGTTGACGAGCGGGCCGGTGACCGGGCTGACGGCGGAGGGGGCCAGCCGGTACCTGCCGTATCCGGACTGGAGGACCGCGCCTTCGCGGACCGCTGACTGGAGTATGCGGTGAGCGGTGGAACGAGCCAGCCCGGTGAGGCGGGTGAGGGTGTCGAGGGAATGCGTGCCCGGACCGAGCGCGTCCAGCACCCGAAGCACGCGAAAGGCCCGGTCAGCGGCCGTTTTGGGGGAATCTTCCGAAGTAGTGGACACAATCCTCCCAGCAGACTGCACATCGGTGCGAGTGTCGGTGTGAGTATCGGTGCTACAAGAGATATCCTTCCGGGCCGCCATTCCCGTCCGCAATGAAGGCGTCATTTCCAGAACCAATGGCTTCCGAAATGCTTCATGCGCAACGGTGGATGCCGTGGTGGAGGTCCTTCGGTCCGGTGCACCACTCGTTCTTCTCCGCAACGAACCGTCCCGCAGAGGCACATTTCGGCCACCCGGGGGCGGCCAGCATTTCAGGTCGGCACGGGAGGCCGTTACTAACCTCTTTTCCATCGGTCCACGCCAAGGGGCGACCCTTGACACGGAATCACCTATCGGGACATGATCGGAGCGGCCGTGGCCGTCTTTGGGTTCAGCCTGGAGGGAAGGTCTTGAGTGCAGGACACTCAGGTATAGACGAGGTAAGGAAGCACCTTGGCCGATTATTGAGAAAATGCCGCGCCCGGGCTGTGGTCGATCCCGGTGATCCTCGCACTCAGGGGCGCCGCCGGGGCATTTCCCAGGAAACCATGGCCGCCCTCCTCGGCTGTTCCACGCGATGGTACGCGACGCTGGAGTCCGGACGCATGAAACATCCGACTCCGGAATTCCTGGAAAGCGTGGTCGCGGTCCTGCGGATGAATGACCAGGAGCGCCAGTTCCTGTTCCTCTACGCCACCGGAGAACTCCCCACGGCCACCGGACCGGCCGACTATGTGCTCCATCCCGGCTGGGCCCAACTGGTCGAGCGCCAGCCCCATCCCGCCTGCATCTACACCCGGCGCTGGGACCTGATCGCCGCCAATGCCGGCTATCTCGATTTGGTTTTCGGGGCGGGGGCCGGAAGCGTGGCCGAGCTGCCCGACCGTAACGTGCTGCGCTGGGTCCTGCTGAACAAGGCATGTCGCTCCGAACGACTGGTCGACTGGCGCGACAGCTGGGCGGCCCCGATGCTTGGTGAACTGCGTGCCGCGATCGCGGCCGATCCCGACAGCCAGGATCTGATGACCCTGCTGGACAGCCTGTTGGCCGACCCGGTGGTGAAGGACCTCTGGGACGCGGAGATCGGAGTCTTCCGCACCCACCCCGACGGCACGATGCTGAGCATCGATGACCCGGCCCACGGCCGCGTGGAGTTCACCATCCTCGCGGCGAACGTCATGCACGCCAGGGACCTGCGCTTTGTGACGCTCATGTCCACCGGGCCGGACTCCTGCCCCGGCCCGGTGGGGGGCCGGGGCACCGCGCCCGCCTACCTCTGAACCAGGAATGGCCCCAGGGCCAGGGCATCGAGCGGAGCACGGGCGAAGGTGGCCAGGGCGTCGTGGGGTGAGCAGACCACGGGCTCGGCGTTGCCGTTGAAGGAGGTGTTCAGCACCACCGCCCGCCCGGTGCGCTCCTCCACCTGTCCCAGCAGCCGGTGGTAGAGCGGGTTCGCCCCCGCCGAGACGGTCTGCGGACGGGTGGTGCCGTCCACATGGGTGGCTGCCGCGAGGTACCTCCGGTGCCGCTCGGACACCGGGGTGGTCACGATCATGTACGGCAACGGCCGGTCCAGCCCAAGGAGTCCGGGCGCCGACTCCTCACGCAGGCTGGGCGCGAACGGACGCCACCGCTCACGGTCCTTGATGGTCAGGTTGATCCGGTCCTGCTGCTCGGCGGGGTACGGCACGGCGAGGATGCTGCGATGTCCGAGCGCCCGGGGACCGCCCTCGCTGCGCCCCTGGTACCAGCCCGCGATCCCCCCGCCGGCGAGAACGTCCGCCGTGGCCACCGCGATGTCGGCCGGTTCGGTGTAGGGCGTCCCGGTCGCGTCGAGCACCTGCCGGACGGCGTCCGGACCCCACTGCGGCCCCCACGCGACCGTGCCCGTCATGGGCCGGACCCGTTCCCCGGCCTGGGAGGCGACCCAGCCGGCGGCGCCCAGGCTCACCCCCTGGTCACCCGCGAGCGGCTGGACGAAGAGGTCGTCCACCTCCGGCAGCCGCATCAGCTTGCCGTTGAGCGTCGCGTTGAAACCCACGCCGCCGGCCACCAGCAGCGTCGACTCCCCGCTGTCGCGCAGCAGTCCGCGCACCAGGGCGAGCACACACTGTTCCAGCGCCTCCTGCGCGGTGGCTGCCAGGTCGCGGTAGTCGTACGGGTCACGCGCGGTCCGCCTGGTGTAGCGACCGAGCAGCGGATCGAAGCCGCGGGAGACGGCGTTGGGCGGCAGGGTCAGCGTCTTCTCCAGCCGGTTCATCCACAGCCGGATCGTGTCGTCCTCCTCGTCGGTGCGGCCGCGCGAGAGCAGGTCCTCCGGCACGGCATCGACGCTGTAGCCGTCCCCGTGCACCTGCAGCGCGCCGCCGAAGGTGGTGTCCCCCGGGGTCCCGTACGGGGCGAGCCCCATGAGCTTGCCGGCGGCGTCGGCACCCAGACCGGCGTACTCGCAGACCGCGGCGTAGAAGTACCCCAGCGACCACCCCGGCGAGATCGACCGGAGCAGCTTGAGGCCGCCACCGCTGCCGACGGCCAGGGTGGCACTCTCGTTCTCGCCCTGCCCGTCGAGGATCAGCACCGCCCCATTGTCCCGGCCCGAGAAGTAGTAGGCGCTTGCGGCATGGGCCATGTGGTGCTCGACGAAGATGAGCCGGGGGTCCCGGCGCCTGGGGAAGACACCGCGCGGCAGCAGGAAGTCCAGCGCCTCCTCCGGGGTGGGGAACCAGTCCAGACCGCGCCGGGCGAACAGCGTGGGCATCTCCCACCCGTGGGCGACGAAGTCGATGTCCTCGATGGACAGCCCCGCCTCGGCCAGGCACCACGCGACGGCGTGATGCGGGGCCTGGCCGTAGGAGTGCTTGCAGCGAGTGAAGCGCTCCTCCTCGGCGAAGGCGACGACCTCCCCGTCGACAAGCAGGCAGGCCGACGCGTCGTGGCTCGCCCCCGGCCATCCATTCACACCGAGAATACGCATGGAATTCTCCTCCGAGTGGTACCCGTGGGGCCTCGCTATTGACAGCGATCCGCCCTCGTGTCAAAACTTGGGAAGTGCCCGCAGAATAGGGAATTCATCCCTGGCGGGTTTTCCATCCCATTCCTTGCTGGAATTGGATTCTCACTTTGAGTGGGCATCGACCTCCTGTCAAGAGAGGTCCCACGATGCCTGCCCGGTTTCTTCGCTTCGATCTCGTCGGATCGGGAGGTCTTCCGGATGCTGCATGTTCGAAACGCCGTCGAAGAACCACTGGAAAATATTTCGGATACCGGCCGGAATGCGTCGGCCGACTTCCATCAGGACTGGGAGCGCCTGCTCTTTCTGCGTCGGCAGGGGGTCGCCGTGCGCTTCACCGAGGTCTGGAAGGACACCCGGCGCCTGGCCACGATGCTGCTGGAGGAGAGCGACGGGTCCTGGTTCATGTGGAAGGGCCCGACCGGTGTGCCCGACCCGGAGGTCCTGGGCCGGCTCCTCACCGACATCGCCCGGCTGTCGCCAGTCACCCTGGTGCTCCAGCCCGCGTGGGCGCTGCCCGGAGTACTGGCCGAGCACGGTTTCCGGCTGGGCCCGGAGTTCACCACACTGCTCGTCGACGCCACCGGTACCGACGAGCAGATCCTCGCCCGGATGCGCCCGAGCACCCGTGGCCGGGTCCGGCGGGCCCTGCGCCACGGCTTCACCTTCACCGACGACCCCGGACTGCTGGACCGGTTCCACCCGTTCTACACCGCGGCCATGTGCGACGCGGACTCGCCCGACTTCGCCCCGCTGGAGTACCTGCGGGATCTGCTGGAGCTGGAGCGTGTTCATCTGTTCGGAGCCGTGTATGGCACGGAGATGGCGGCGGGTTCGGTGTGTCTGGTGAACGGTGACGCGGTGGAGTCCCGCTATGTCGCGACCAACCCCGCGTACCGTTCCCAGGCGGCACTGAACTTCGTCCACTTCAAGACCATGAAATGGGCGGCCGAGCGTGGGCTGCGGCATCTCGATCTGAGCGGTATCGACACCGGGGAGACGAGCGAGAAGACCCGGCTGATCAACCGCTTCAAACTCGGCTTCGGCGGATCGGAGTTCCGGTACGCCACCTATTCCCGCTGAACGGGAAGCGGGGCGGGCGCGGGCGTGCGGAAGACCGACAGGTCGGCCACGGGCTCGATGACCCGCCCCCGCTCCCGATGGGCCCGTCGCAACCGGGTCCGCTGGGCCGGGGTCAGTTCCGGACAGTGCTGGGGAACGGCCTGGAGCATCCGGGTACGGCGCGCGGTCGCCGGCATCCGGTGGCGCACCCCGAATGGGTCCCGAAGCAGGTGGTAGAGCGTCCCCGTGTGGTACGTGGCCTGGAGCAACGCGTAGAAGGCCGCGGCGAGCGGCCCCTTGGCCCGCGCGCAGCCGAGCAACGTCCGCGCCGAGTCGTACAGCCGCCACAGCACGGGCACGGTCGGCGTGGTGAAGACGCCGAGCTGCTGGCCGATGCCCTCACCGATGCCGTAGCGCCAGTAGCTGCGAAGGTTCTGCAGACCGTGCTGGGCGTCGTGGTGGATGACCGCGTCGGGCAGGTGGACCACGGGGATCTCGGCGAGCTGGAGCCGGAAGTCGAACTCCCGGTCCTCACACCAATGGACCAGCGGGTCGTAGTGGTACCCGCCGATATGGTCGGCGACCCGCCGGTCGTAGATCAGCGGCGGGGAGAGGGCGCTGACGTAGTCCCCCTCGTCGTACTCGCGGACCCGGGCGGTGAGCAGGCTCAGCACCCCGCCCCCCACCTCGTACACCACCTGGCCCTTGACCACGGGGTGTTCGAGCACCGCGCGGACCATCATCCGCACCACGCCCGGGGCGAAGACGCAGTCGGAGTCCATGTAGAGCAGGTACTGCCCGCTCGCCGCCTCGGCGCCCGCGTTATAGGCGGCCCCGAGGTTGCCCGAGTCGGGGATCTCGGTGATCACGAGTGGGCGCGGGTGGCCGGCCGCGATGCGGCGGATCTCGTCCGAGGCGCCGTTGAGCGCCAGCACGATCTCCACCTCAGGCTCGTCCACCGACGCGATCGCTTCGACGATCCTGACGTCGTCCTTGAGCGCGATGACGATACTAGTCCTGGCGAGGCCCGCGGCGAGTTCCGCCTCGGTGACGGTCATCCTCTTCCTCTCTCTCCTGGTCGTTGCTCCCGCTGTTCCCGCCGCGCGGTCACTTCCTGCGCAGCACATAGACGTGCGTGGTGTGGCTCGGGGAGTACGCGTCGCTGTCGATGTTCCGTACGGCGACGGTGTGCAGCCCGTGGGCGCGGGCGACCTCCTCCAGGGTGAAGGGGTCCACCACGTACTGGATGTGCGTCTCGCGCCACAGGACCTCACCGCCGCGGCTCAGGGTGAGCACAGTCCGGCTCCGGTCGTGCGCCCGTTCCCAGACGTGCCGGCGGTGCAGCGTGTGGCCGTCCTTCTCCTGGGAGTACTCCAACGCCGCCCAGTCCGCGGAGAGCACCTTGCGCGTGGAGTAGTCGAAGACCATGTGGCCGCCGGGGCGCAGCGCGTCGGCCGCACTGGCCAGGCAGCCCGCCAGCGCCTCGGGCGGCAGATAGTTGAGGGCGTCGAACCCCGACACGACGAAGTCGAAGGCGCCGCCCGGGAAGCCCTCGCCCGCACGGAAGTCGGCCATGTCGCACACGATCTGACGGCCCTTCGGCACGTTTCCCCAGTCGAGCATCTCCGGGGAGCGGTCGAGCGAGGTCACCTCAAGCCGGGGCAGCAACTCGCCCAGGACGCGGGTGCCGATGCCCGTACCGGCGCCGAGGTCCAGGACCCGGCCCGGGCCGTCGGCGAATTTGGCCAGGTCCGCCGCGATTCCCTGCCGCCAGGTCTCCCTCGCGGTCTCGCCTTCGAACAGCTCGTAGGTGGCGGCCCACTGGGTGTAGGCGATCGGCATCGGCTTCCTCCTGGATATCGGTCGGTGCAGGATGGTCGGTCGTGCGCGGGCGCTCCGGGCGCCCTGTGGCGCTGTCAGCGGAACCGTGAGCCCACCGGCCGCACGGCGCCGCTGAGTCCGAGTGGCAGCCGGTCGAGGACCTCGTACGCCATGGCCTCGGCGCGGGCCGCGTCGGTCCCGGTCACGATCACCCCGGCCAGCGGGTCCGCCCCGCCGCTGTACGGCGGCAGTGTCGCGCCCACCCGCAGCTCACGGCCCCAGAACAGGTCGTACACCTGCGGCGGTGTCCGGACGGCGGCGAGGTCGCCGACCCAGTCGACGGTTCCGCCGTGGGCGGGGAGGAAGCGCTGGACGACGGCCTGCCCGCCACCCGGTTCCAACTCGTCCAGGACGAGCGAGCGGCCGAGGGCGAGCCGTACCACGTTGGGGAGCGGATCGACCCCGGTGCCCAGCGGCATGATCTCGGTGGCGATCCGCGCGCCGGTCATCCGGCAGGTGATCTCCAGCAGGTGGACACGGCCGTCCGCGGTGCGCAGCACGTCCGTGTTGACCACGGCATCCCTCAGTCCGAGGGCGCGGACTCCGGCCCGCACCGTGTCCACGACGTCGTCCACCGCGCCCGGGGCCAGCGCCGAGGGCATGGTGTCGCCGCCCTCGAAGAAGTGCGGCGCGAACTCCTCCTTTCGGCCGTACTCGCGGTCGGCGAAGCCGGTGACATGGAAGGTGCCATCGGCCACCAGCCCCGCCACGGTGTGCTCGGTCCCTTCCAGGAACTCCTCGATCACGATGCGGCCCGTCTCACTCAGCCGCAGCGCCTCGCGGATCCGCTCCGGCGCGGTGTCGGGCGCGTCGAGCTTGGCCACGCCGGCCGAGCCCGACAGGTCGCGCGGTTTCACCACGGCCGGCAGTCCGATGTCCGCCAGGGCCGCCAGCGCGCCGGACAGGCCGTCGGCGGCCCGGTTCCGCGGCACCGGGAGTCCGGCGCGTTCCAGCACCGCCAGCCGCCGGTCCTTCAGATGGCACTCCAGAGCGGTCTCCTCGTCGACGCCCGGGCAGCCGAAGCGGCGGGCGAGCCTGGCGACCACGGGCGGGTTGTCGTAGCCGAGCGACAGCACACCGTCGGCATCCCGCAGCCCGGCCGCACTGACGGCCCGGCGTACCGCCTCGTGCCGCCCGGGGTCGGCCACGAGCACCCGGTCCGCCACCCGGGTGACCCGTTCCGTCGGTCGGTCGGTGATGACCACGAGCTCAAGCCCCATCTCCTTCACGGTCGCGAGCGAGCGATCCATGCCGGAGCCGATACCGCACACCACGAGCCGGTCGGCCATGGCTCCTCCTCCGATCGGTGTCCGGGGCGGGACGGGTGCCCCGCCCGGGGCGACTACGAAGCGGGCGGCGCGCCCAGGCTGATGACCTCGAACACCTCGGCGTGGGTGGTGCCGGTGGCGACCGCCCCGCGGTACCGGGCGAGCGAGCGCACCGCGTCGTCCCAGGCCGCGTGGCACAGCTGTGACTGGTAGGCCCGCATCGCCTCCACCTTCTGGTCGACGAACCCGGTGACGTCCTCGGCGTACTGGAACTCCGCCAGCGGCGCCCACACCTCGTAACCGAGGACGAGCCGGGGCATCGGGGCCGGCGCCCCGGTCTCCCCGAAGAAGTCGGAGGTGGCCATCCACAGCGCCTCGGTGGCGAGTCGGTTCACCATGCGGTGCTCCACGTCACCGTCCTTGCGGTGCGGTATGTAGAGGATGTCGGGCCGTACCTCGCGGATCAGCCGAACGAGGTCGAGATGGGCCTTGCGGGTCGGCAGGAAGTCCCGCGACGGCTCGTCCCAGAGCTCCCAGCGGTGCACACCGAGGACGGCGGACGCCTTGCGGGTCTCGTCGGTGAAGTCGGCGTCGCTGCGCAGCCCGTCGTGCAGGCTCCGCTCCCTGGCGATCACGATGGCGACCGTCACCTCGGCGCCCTCGCCGGCGTGCTTGGCCATCGACGCGCCGCAGCCGATGACCTCGTCGTCGGGGTGCGGCGCAACGACCAGGACACGGGTCATGAGGCCCTGCCCTCGGGGGCGCGGCCCAGGCCGATCCACTCGGCCCAGGCGGCGGTCAGCGCCATGCCCGCTTCCAGGGTGGTGGCGCAGCGCACTCCGAGGGCGCGGGCAGCCCGGTCGGAGGTGACCCGCCCGGTGGCGTGGTACAACTCGCTCTCCCAGTCGGGCACCGCCGCCACGGACGCGTCCGCGGGCGCCGCGGTCAGCCCCCGGATCAACCGGATGTGGTCGAAGAACCGGCCCCAGGTGGTGAGCTCCTCGGCCGCGAGGAGGAACCGCCCACCGGCGGTGTCGGGGCGGTGGCAGGCAGCGAGGACCGCGTCAACCACGTCGTCCACATAGACGGCGTTGCACACGCCGCCGTCTCCACCGGATGGCAGGACCGCGAAGTCGGCGGCGGGCCGCTCCAGTTGGGCGGTGGTCCACTGGCCGCCCCACGGCCCGTACACCACGCAGGGCTGGAGGACGACGACCTCCATGCCCTCGCCGGCCGCGGCGAGGGCGAGCCGCTCAGCGGCGAGCTTCTGCTGCTCATACTCGCGGTCGGTGGGATCGACGGCCCGGGCCGGAGCCTCCTCGTCGAACGCACCCTCGGCTGGCGCGTACACCTCGACGGTGCTGAGGTGAACCACTCGGCGCACCCCTGCGGCCCGGGCGGCGGCCAGGAGCCGCGCGGTGCCGTCCACGGTGGCCGCCCAGCGCTCGTCGACATCGCCGGAGCTGCCGAACGCGCAGTGCGCGACAGTGTCGCAACCGTCCAGGGCACGGCCGAGCGCCGACGTGTCGGTGAGGTCGGCGACCCGGAAGCCGAGCCGGTCCTGCGGCAGCGGGGCGAGCCTGGCGGCCCGTCCGAAGCCGCGCACGACCGGGCGTACCTCGGCGTCGGTGCCCAGGACCAGCCGCTCCACGACGCGGCCGCCGATGAAGCCGCTCGCGCCGGTGACCGCGATTCGGCCGCCGACCGATTCGGAGAACTCCGTCGGCTCGCTCATGCCGCGCTCCTCGTTCGGTTGACGGTCCACGGCTGGGGCGCGGCGCGCCGGGCCGGGCCGTGGTAACAGGCGTCGATCAGGTCCACGACCCGCTTGCCGTCCTCGGCCGTGGAGTAGGGCGCGACGGCCCGCGGGCCGCAGGCCGCGGCGAAGTTCTCCAACTGCTCGACGAACAGGGCCTCCCACTCGCCCCGGGCGGGGGCGACGGGGGCGACGTCGCCGCGGTGCAGGACCTCACCGGAGCGGGTGACCAGGGTGCACTCCCCGGCGGGGAAGTCGGTGCCGATGGTCACCTCCGCCTCGGTGCCGGTGATCGTGCAGGAGGTGCCGAGCGGGCGCAGCCGGCTGAGTTCGACGATGACGTCGACCGTGCCGAACCGCAGCCAGGTCCGGCTGTCGCTGTCCAGGCCGCCCAGGGAGTCGTCCTGATGGGCCATCAGGGTTATGTCCGTGCCCAGCCACCAGAACAGGCTGTCGAAGACGTGCGAGCCGGTGTCCGTGAGCACACCGCCGTGGGCCAGCCTGCGGTCGAACATGGACCAGGTGACCGGCTCCCAGCTGTAGGGGTGGCCCTCGGTCCAGTGCACGCGCTTGACGGTGCCTAGCGCGCCGTTGCGGATCAGCCGGTGCACCCAGGCGTACGCGGGGAACAACCGGCGCGGATGGGCCATGGCCAGCACGGTGTCCGGGTGATCCGCCGCGGTCTTCAGCAGCATCTCGGCGTCGGCGGGCGAGGTGGTCATGGGCTTCTCCATGAGCACGTGCTTGCCGTTTCGCAGGAGGTCGTCGGCGAGCCGGGCGTGCCGGGTGTGCGGCACGGCGACTACCGCCGCGTCGAACGACCCGAGCGCGTCCTGCCAGCTGGTGGCCAGGTGGGGGGAGCCGCTGCCGCCGTACTCGCGGTAGACCTGGAACGCCCCCTCGGCGTGCGCCGCGTCGGGGTCCACCAGCGCGGTGAGCCGGGCACCGGTGACCTGGGGCAGCGCGGGCAGATGGCAGGCTCGCGCGGCGGCGCCACAGCCGATCACGGCCAGGCGTATGGAAGACATGAGCACTCCGTTCGGATGACGGGGAAAGTCGACGCGATGGTTCGCGGTCGGGGGACCGCGGGGACATCACGCAGGGTGAAACACCCAGACGTTGGGCTCGGCGTAGGTGGCCGAGCCGTCCGGGTCGGCCTGTACGGGGGCGAGGGCGCCCGGGACCACGTAGCAGCCGGGTCCCGGCATCGGGAAGCCCGCGGCCTGCTCCCAGCGCGCCACCGGCTGGCGGATCACCAGGGACCGTTCACCGACGGCGAGCCGCTCGGCACCCAGCCGCAGATGGGTGCGGAGCCAGGGGTCGAACGGCCGGCCGTCCGGGGTCCGCCAGCGGATGTACTCCGCCATCGGGACCAGCGGGTAGCGGGCCTTGTCGGTGGGCCGTACGGGGATGATCAGCCCGCGCAGCCCGGCACCGGACGCGTCCCCGCGGGCCCGGCGCAGCAGCAGCTCCGGCAGGCCTCGGCCGCGGTGCGAGGAAGCCACCGAGACCGACAGCAGACACAGCGCGGTCGGCCGCTCCGTGAGATCGCCGTCGACGGCGCCCACCAGCACGTCGTCGGCGCCTGCCGGGAGACCGTCCGCTGTCCCGTCCCAGCGGACGGGCAGGCCGTGGGCGGCGGCGACCAGGGTGCCCCGCCCGTCGGTGACGCAGAGCTGGTGGGTGGCGAAGCTGCCGTGCAGGTGGTGCCAACGCCAGTTCCCCGGGGACTCCCACGACATGAAGGCGGGCATGTTCTCGGTCACCAGCCGGTCCGCGGCGTCCGCCAGCCCGGGGGCGTCGCTGAGCCGGCTGACCGTCAGCTCCGCCGTGTCGGCACTCGCGCGCACTGCCGGTCAGCCGATCAGCCGGGAGCCGGCCAGCGCCCGCATCTCACGGGACTTGCGCAGGTCGCTGGTGACGTTGACACGCTTGAGCCAGCGGTCGGTGCCGTCGTAGCGGGCCTGGAAGGGGACCCGGCCATGGACCGCCAGGTGGTTGTTGACGCAGAGCACATCACCCTGCCGCAGGGCGACTTCGCCCAGCGACCGGTCCAGGACCTCGGTCACGGCCTCCAGCGCGGCACGGGCCTGCGGGTCGTCCTCGGGTATTTCCATGAAGTAGGGGTCGAGCCGCATGTATGGGGCGGAGCGCGAGCCGTACAGCACCGCGACCGGTTGGCGGTCGTTGATCAGCCGCTCGATCGTGGCGAAGCGCCTGGCGGACTCCTCGTTGTCGCCGACCGAGTTGTTCTTGGGCAGGTGGGACTCGTCGGGGGCGATGTGGAACCGCTTCCGGAACAGCACCTCGACGTGCTCGGGGGCGAGGGCGTCCAGGTCCAGTTCGCCGACGGTGGTGGCGACCCCGTCGGGGTTGCGCAGCGCCGAGAGCAGCAGGTAGTCGCCGCGGTAAGGGTGGAAGGCGTCCTCGGTGTGCCAGGTCAGGAGTTCGGAGCTGCCGGTGCCGAGCTGCTCGTGCTCGTGCTTGCGGATCGGGAACACGTCGTGGACGAGCCGCCCGTCCTGCTGGGTGGACCAGCCGAACGGCTCGCCTATGACGGCACCGTAGAGGAGCAGCAGGATCTCCTCGGGGAACTCCGCGGCGGGCCGGGCCCGGCCCCGCCAGTGCTCTGGGGTCGGGCCGATGCGGCCGGTGTCGATCCGGTGGCCGCGGAGCACGCAGTGGCCGTGCTCCTCCTCCAGCGCGAAGGCGCGCAGGAACTTGCGGGTGCGTTCGGGCAGCAGGGCCGCGAGGAACGGCAGGTCGAACAGGAGCCTTGGGTCCTCGGGCGAGGCGTACTTCCCGGCCAGCTCGATGCCGAGGTCGGCGGAACGGTGCGCTTCCTGCGGGGTCAGTTCGAGGACGTTGCTGGTGCCGGTTGCCATGATCGCGGATCCTTTCGGGCGCCCTCGGTGGCGAACGGGGCATACGGGTACGGCTGCGGGTTGGGATGACGCCGCGTCAGGTGTGGTCGCTGAGGTGCCTGGCGAGCCGCCGGGGCGTGGGACAGTCGAACAGTGTGGCGACACGCAGCCCGGCGGCCGCGGGCACGTCCGTCCGCAACGCGGTCACCAGGCGCATCGCCAGGATCGACTGGCCGCCGTGGGCGAAGAAGTCGTCGTCGGGGCCGAGCGCGGGCGCCGCGAGCACGTCGCGGAACCGGTTGAGCACGACATGCAGGGGCTCGTCCACGGTGGGCGGTCGGACCGTCCCCGGCTCGGCGCCGGTCTCGGGCGGCGTACACACGGAGGCCGCGGTCGCCGCCAGCGCTGCCGTGTCCACCTTCCCATGCGGGTTCTTGGGCAGGTCGGCCGTCCAATACAGCCGGGTCGGTACGGCCCAGTCGGCGAAGGCCGCAGCGGCCGGCCCCACCACCTCCTTGCGCTGCTCGTCGGTGAGCCGGGCGGCGGTGCCGCGCTCCGGGGCCAGCGTCCGGTCGGCCGGGACCAGGCAGGCGATCAACGAGGTGGTGTCACCGGGGTCGAGCAGGACGACGGCCTGGGCGACCCCGGGCGCGGCCTCCAGCGCCCGCTCCACCGCGGCCGCCTCCAGGCGGTGGCCGCGCACCTTCAACTGGCTGTCGATCCGGCCCAGGAACTCGAGGCCCCCGCCCGGCAGCAGCCGGCCCAGGTCCCCGGTGGCGTAGACCCGCTCTCCGTCCGCCCACGGGTCCGGGCGGAACCGCAGCGCGGTCTGCTCCTCGTCGTGCAGATAGCCGCGCGCCAGCGAGGGGCCGGCGATGTGGATCTCGCCGGTCCGGCCGGGCGGCAGCACCCGCCCGTCGGCCCGTACGGAGACGGCCGCGTTGGACAGCGCCGTGCCGATGGGCACTTCGGTGGCGTCCCCGGGCAGCCGGCCGGTGTACATGGTGGAGGTCACCGTGCACTCCGTCAGCCCGTACACGTGCACCAGCGCGGCCGGCTGGCGGCGCTGCCAGGTTCGGTAGGCGCCCGGCTCCATCCGCTCGCCGCCCACGAGGACCGCCCGGAGCGCGGCGGGGGTGGTCTCGTCGGCGGTGTCCAGCCAGCGGGCGTACTCGCGCCAGTACTGGGTCGACAACTCGGCCACGGTCACCTCGCACTCCCGCAGCACGCGGTGCAGCTCCGGCGGTTCCAGCGGCAGGGTGTCGGGCCTGCACACCACGGCGCCGCCGGCGGCGAGGACGGGGAAGACCTCCTCGATCACCACGTCGAAGCCGAGTGAGGCGATCTGCAGCCAACGGTCGGCCGGGGTGAGGAGCAGCCGCTCGGCCACCGCGTCGGCGAACCCAGCGAGCGCACGGCGCTCGATCACGATGCCCTTGGGCCGGCCGGTGGACCCGGAGGTGAACAGGATGTAGGCCGGCTGCGTGGGGGCGGCCGGGCCGCCGATCGGGGGCCCGGCTGGGGGTCCGGCTTCCATGGTGGCGAGGTCCAGACACGGCGTACCCGGCGGCAGCGGAGGGCCCTGCCGGGTGCTGTCGTGGAGCCAGAGCACGGCGTCCACCCGGGCGACCAGATCCTCCCGGGCCTCCGGCGGCAGAGCGGGCTCCAGGACGGTGAAGGCGGCGCCGGTCCTGAGCGCGGCGAGCATGGCGAGGACCGCGTCCCGGGGGCGGTCGAGCGCCACGCCCACCACGCTTCCGGATCTGGCGCCCCGCGCGGCAAGCACCGAGGCGAGCGTGCCGGCCCGAGCATCGGCCTGGGCGTAGCTCCAGCGGGCCGTTCCCTCGATCAGGGCCGGTGCCCCGGACCGGGTGGCGACCTGGTGGTCCCACCGGTCGAGGAAGTCCGGCTGCCGCCCGCTCATCGCCCGCCCCGCGCGCCGCGCAGGAAGCCGGAGAGACGGTCGAGACCGGCGGCGAACTCCTCCTCGGCACCACCGAATCCGAGCCGCACCCCGTGCGGGAGGTCGAAGGCCGTGCCGGGCACCAGGAGTGTTCCGGTCCGGTCGAGCAACTCTAGGCAGAACCGCTCGACATCGGCCACGTGCGGAAGTTCCAGCAGCCCGCAGACGCCGCCGTGCGGACGCTGCCAGGCTACGACGTCCGCATGCCGATCGACCCAGTGGTCCATCAACCGCAGGTTGCGCCGGGCCTGTTCGGCTCGGGGGCCGATCAGCCGGGGCGCGGCGCGCACCGCATGGAGGGCGATGCGTTCGACGAGGGGAGAGAGGAAGAGCGTCGTGCGGTCACGCAGCGGAAACGTGCGCTCGATCAGTTCCGGCGCGGCGATGCACCAGCCGAACCGCAGTCCGGGCAGGCCGTACACCTTCGAGAAGGTTCCGTACGAGACGGTGTGCGGGTACAGCATTTCCGGGTTGGGTAACGGATCGGCACCATGGGTGATTTCTGCGAAAGCCGCGTCCCAGACGAGCAGGGCGCCCGAATACGCCACCCGGTCGAGAAATTCGCTGTATCCGGCGCGGGAAAGGCTGAGACCGGTCGGATTGTGTGGGAAGTTCGCCACTACGGCCTTGGTTCCCGGCCCGATCGTGTCGCGCAGTACGGCGTCGGGAAAGGACCCGTCGGACAGCTCTCCGAGTGGCAGGGTACGAATCTCGCAGCCGCGCTCCCGAGTGAAGTGGCCGAGCGAGTGGTAGAGCGAATCAGACAGCACCACCCGGTCGCCGGGCTCCAGGAGGGTCCCCAGGGTGAGCGCGATGGCCTCGCTCGAACCATGAGTGACCATGACGTGCTCGCGGCGCCCCCCGGCGTACCGGTCGGCGATCGCCTGCCGCAGCTCCGGCGAACCCTGCGAGGTGCTGTCGTCCATGACGATGCCATCGAGCTCGTCGTGGCCGATTCCGGCGATGCGGCGCAGTTCCGCGAAAGAATACGGCTGGACCCCGCTGGAACTGATATCCAGTTCGGCCCTGTCCAGATATCGCCGGTACCACTCTTCCAATACCGGTGGTGTCGGCAGACTGGTCACTGCGCCGTCGATGCTTACGGGCGACAAGGGGACTCCCGAATCGAGAACGGAGGTAGCGGGGCAGTGGTCGCGCTTCATCGGAAGCAAACCCGACGTCTACTGCGGTCCGCAAGCGCTTCCGGTCCTCATGGAGTTCACCTTCCATCGGGCGGAAACTTGTTTCGGGACGATTACCGCCGGGGCAGGGCGGGGCCATGGAGGCATCAGCGCTCAGCGTTCCGCAACTCGTTGACCGCGCCGTCCGGCACGGCATCGCGGTGGTCCCCGGCTCGGCCGTGGTGGACGAGTCCGGCTGGGACTTCCGCGTCGTGCACTGCCGCGATGAGCACGGCCGGAAGTGGATCCTGCGCTCCCCCCGCCGCGCGCAGGTGGTCGCGCCCGCGGCGGCGGAGGCCCGGCTGCTGCGACTGCTGCGCGACCGGCTGCCGATCCGGATCCCCGAGTGGCGGGTGCACACTCCGGAGTTCACCGCCTACCCGCGGCTCCCGGGGAAGGCCGCCGGAGCGGAGGACCCCCGCTCGCTCCGCTACCACTGGGCGGTCGACCCGCTCGACCCCGCGACGGAATATCTGGGCCCCCTGGCCGGTGTGCTGGTCTCGCTGCACGCCCTGCCGCCCACGACGGCCGGCCTGCCGGACACGGGACCGTACCGGGCCCGCGAGCGGATCGCCCGCCAACTCCACGAAGCCCAGGCCGCGTTCGGGCTGCCCCCCGGCCACCGAGCCCACTGGTCGCGCTGGCTGGAGAACGACTACGGCTGGCCGACCGCGACGGTGCCCGTCCACGGTGACGTGCACCCCGGCCACACACTGGTGTCCCGCAGACCGGGCGGTGGGGTCCGGCTCGCGGGCCTGCTCGACTGGACCAACGCCCGGGCCGACGACCCCGCAGCGGACTTCGTGGACCTGTACCACGCGGGCGGTCCCGCCGTCCTTGACGCGCTGCTCGCGGCGTACCGGGCACAGGGCGGCACGGTGCGGGAGGGAATGCGCGAGCACATCGCGGAACTGGGCGACTTCCTCTGGGTCCGGGTGGCCCTGCTGGGCCTGCGCACGGACCGCCCGCATCTGGTGGCGACGGCCAGGGCCCGGCTCCGGGAGCTCGGGACGGTGTCCTGATGGTCCCGCCGCCGGGACTCCTGTGCTCCGGCTCGCCGTGGGGGGCCAGGGTCGGCTTGGGTCAGGGCGGTGTCGATGGCGTCCACGGCGTCGTGGGCGGCTTGCTGGGTGAGGTTGCTGTAGAGGTTGGCCGTGGTGGAGAGGGTGGAGTGCCGCAGGGTTTTGGAGACGACGGCGAGCGCGGTGCCCGCGGTGATGGAGAGGGTGGCGGCGAGGTGTCGCAGGTCGTGCAGGGTGATGCGGGGGCCCCTGCTTCTTTGGCGCGTCGGCGGAAGCTGTCCAGGACAGTCCCAGGCCGTAGCGGACGGCTGTCGGGTTGTTGATGGCCGCGAGGGTGTAACGGACGTAGAGCACCCCTTCGTTGAGATGCACGTCGTGCCAGTGGAGGGCGAGCGCTTCCCCTTTGCGCATGCCAGTGCCGATCAGGAGTTCGCACACATCTGCGATGAGTGGGTCGGTGTGGTGGCAGCAGCGCAGGAAGCGGGTTGCTTCTTCGGCTGTCCAGATCCGTCGCTCGGCGGTGGGTGGTCGGGGCAGGATGGCGGGGCGTGCGGGGTTGTGGGTGAGGCGGTGCTGGCGGACAGCGTCGCCCATCGCGCTGGAGAGCGTGGCCAGGCACCAGTTGACGGTCACTCTGCCACGACCTGCGGCCAGTTGGGTGTGAACGAATCCGGCGATGTGGCGGTGGCCGAGCTCTGGGGGTCAAGACATCCGATGCGGATGATCTGTCAAGCGGCGGCTTCGGGACGGGGGTTTGTCGGTGCGGGGAATGCGGTTGCTTCGTTGTAGCGGATGTTGTGGGTCAGGCAGTGATGGAGGCATCCGAGCAGTCGGTTGAAGAGGTTGCGTTGGGCGGCGGTGTGGCGGTCTTTGGCCTTGCGTCGGCGGTCGTAGTGGGCTCGGGCGCCGGGTGAGGCGGTCAGGGCGGAGAAGGCCCAGACGTAGCCGGCCGAGGCCAGGCGCTGGTTCTTGACCCGGCGGGCGAGGACGGCGACGTTTCTTCCGGATGCCCGGGTGATGGGTGCGGCTCCGGCGAAGGCTTTGAGGCCTTTCGCGTCGGTGAAGCGGGATCGGTCGTCGCCGATCTCGGCGAGTACCCGGGCGCCGGTGAGTGAGCCGAGCCCTGGGAAGCTGGTGATGATCTCGGCGTCCGGGTGTGTGTCAAAAGATGCAACCGCTGCTTGGGCGAGGTCGTCGGCGCTGGTGCAGGCTGCGTCGAGCTGGCGTAGCAGGGCGGTGGTCTGGCGTCCCATGGCCTGTTCGACCAGGGGGAGTTGTCTCATCTGTGGGGCGCGGAGAGCGGTGTGGAGGCGGTGGGCTTCGGTGTCGATTCCGCGCTTGCGGCCGGCCTTGGCAAGGAGTGTGCGCAGCTGGGTGCGGGTGAGTTTGGCTGCTTGGGCTGGGGTGGGGGCAGCGGCCAGAAGCGTGCGGGCGATGGGGGAGCTGAGGCCGTCGCGCAGTGGTTGGGTGGCGGTGAGGAATCCGGGGAAGTAGGCGTGCAGGTGGGAGCGGAGTTTGTTGCCGGCTTGGGTGCGGTCCCAGACGGCGTCTTGCTGGGCTCGGGCCAGGATGGTGATGGCCTGAGTGAGCTCGCTGTCGTGGGGGAGGGGGCGGTGGGCTGCGGCGTCGGTGCGCAGGATGTTGGCCAGGACCATGGCGTCGAGGTGGTCGGACTTCTTGCGGGCGACCGTGTGCCGGTCGCGGTAGCGGGCGGCGGCCATCGGGTTGATGGCGTAGACGGGGCGTTGCGTGGCGCGGAGGCAGGCCACCAGCAGGCCGCGGGAGGTCTCGATCGCCACCGGAATCGGAGCATCTTCGGTGTCTCCGTGCGTGGTGAGCAGGTCGAGGAGTTGGTGCAGGCCGGCGGCGTCGTCGCCGATGCGCGCCCGGGCTAACAGGGCTCCGTCCTGGTCGACCAGGGCGACGTCGTGGTGGTCGCTGGCCCAGTCGATCCCACAGAACACTTTCATGGTCATGGTGTTGTGCGTGTCCTCTCGGTCGGGTTGCGTGTTGCTGCTGGTCGCAGTCGTGCGGGGGCACGCGTCTCCCTAATGGAAGGGCTCGATGGCCCGGCATCCGATCAGTCGTTCGTGACCCCAGCTGCCCGCGGGTCCCTCGGTCTGGGCCGGAACTCACAGGTTCCAGGCGTCGTGAGAGGTGGTTCCCGCGAGGGGCTTGGACCACGAACACCAACGATCGGATCATCGGTCTGGTTGCGTGCTCGCGGGGTGGTGGCGATGGACGGGGCCGAGGGCCGAGTCTTGACCAAGGGATCTGGTCCCTGGGGTCGCATACGGCTTCCCCGGCTCCGACCGCCGCCACCACACCGGACGGCCTACGGGTTCGTAGTGCCCCATTAGGGGTCGCAGGTTCAAATCCTGTCGTCCCGAC
>NZ_JBQTCE010000032.1:0-70821 GCF_052665095.1 Streptomyces sp. NEAU-174
TCCAGGTCGGGTCGGTGGCCGTGGGCGGGGACGCGCCGATCTCGGTGCAGTCGATGACGACGACGGTGACGGCGGACATCGGTGCGACGTTGCAGCAGATCGCGGAGTTGACGGCGTCGGGGTGCCAGATCGTGCGGGTGGCGTGTCCGTCGCAGGATGACGCGGACGCGTTGCCGGTGATCGCGAAGAAGTCGCAGATTCCGGTGATCGCCGATATTCACTTCCAGCCGAAGTATGTGTTCGCGGCGATTGATGCCGGGTGTGCGGCGGTGCGGGTGAATCCGGGGAACATCCGGCAGTTCGACGACAAGGTCAAGGAGATCGCGAAGGCGGCGTCGGACGCGGGTGTGCCGATTCGTATCGGGGTGAACGCGGGGTCGCTGGACAAGCGGTTGCTGGAGAAGTACGGCAAGGCCACGCCGGAGGCGTTGGTGGAGTCGGCGTTGTGGGAGTGCTCGCTGTTCGAGGAGCACGGGTTCCGGGACATCAAGATCTCGGTGAAGCACAACGATCCGGTGGTGATGGTCAATGCCTACCGTCAGCTGGCGGCTCAGTGTGACTATCCGCTGCACTTGGGTGTGACGGAGGCGGGTCCGGCGTTCCAGGGGACGATCAAGTCGGCGGTGGCGTTCGGTGCGCTGCTGAGCGAGGGGATCGGGGACACGATCCGGGTGTCGCTGTCGGCGCCTCCGGCGGAGGAGGTCAAGGTCGGCATCCAGATCCTGGAGTCGCTGAATCTGCGGCAGCGGCGGCTGGAGATCGTCTCGTGTCCGTCCTGCGGTCGGGCGCAGGTGGATGTCTACAAGCTCGCGGATGAGGTGACGGCCGGTCTGGACGGCATGGAGGTCCCGCTGCGGGTCGCGGTCATGGGCTGTGTCGTCAACGGCCCCGGCGAGGCGCGGGAAGCGGACCTGGGCGTCGCCTCCGGCAACGGCAAGGGGCAGATCTTCGTCAAGGGCGAGGTCATCAAGACCGTGCCGGAGTCGAAGATCGTGGAGACCCTGATCGACGAGGCCATGAAGATCGCCGAGCAGATGGAGAAGGACGGCATCGCCTCCGGCGAACCCTCGGTTTCGGTCAGCGGCGGCTGAAAGCTGCGGGTGCCGTAGGGCTCCCGGGCACTTGGGTCTTCCGGCGAGTGAGCCGAAGGGGCGCGTCGCTGTCGTAAGGGAGAGCGCGCGCAGGGAGCGAGGTACGAGCGACCGAGCACGGTCGACCGTCGACAGCGACTTTTGCGCCCCGGAGGCGAACCGAGCCCTCGAAAAAGGGCCCTCTTGGCCTGCGCGGTAGAGTCTGAGGATCGACGTCCCCGGCCCGCGGGCCCGCACCACGTGAGGCAGACCGATACGTGCTGACCACGTCCACCACCAGGGTCCTCGAGCCCCATGAGCTCGACGCGGCCCTTGCGGTGCTCGACCGCGACCCCGTCTCGAACGCCTTCGTGGCCGCCCGCGTCCAGGTCGCCGGCCTGGACCCGTGGCGGCTCGGCGGCGAGATGTGGGGCTGGTACTCCGGCGGGCGGCTGGAGTCGCTCTGCTACGCCGGGGCCAACCTCGTGCCCATCTGCGCCACCCCCGAGGCCGTACGCGGCTTCGCCGAGCGCGCCCGCCGGGCGGGCCGCCGTTGCTCCTCGATCGTCGGCCCCGCGGAGACCACCGCCGGGCTGTGGTCCCTGCTGGAGCCCAGCTGGGGGCCGGCCCGTGAGGTCCGCGCCTGGCAGCCGCTGATGGTCACCAGCTCGATGCCCGCCGACGTCCCGCCCGATCCGCTGGTGCGCCGCGTCCGCAAGGACGAGATGGACGTGATCATGCCGGCGTGCGTGGCGATGTTCACCGAGGAGGTCGGCGTCTCGCCGCTCGCGGGGGACGGCGGGCTGCTCTACCAGGCGCGGGTCGCCGAGCTCGTCACCGCCGGGCGCTCCTTCGCCCGGGTCGAGAACGGCCGGGTGGTGTTCAAGGCCGAGATCGGCGCGGCCACCCCGCACGCCTGCCAGATCCAGGGCGTATGGGTGGCCCCCGAGTACCGCGGCCGCGGCCTGTCCGAGACCGGGATGGCGGCCGTGCTGCGCCATGCGCTGAGCGAGGTCGCCCCGGTGGTGAGCCTGTACGTCAACGACTTCAACACCGCGGCCCGCGCCGCGTACCGCAGGGTCGGCTTCCGGGAAGTCGGCGCGTTCATGAGTGTGCTGTTCTGATCGACGGGCCAGTAGGGTGCCGCCCATGCTGCATCTCCCCGGGGGGCGTACCCCGGAACCCGAAGACGTCGTCGTCGGGTCGCTCGACCTCGCCGCGCGCGTGGACGAGGCGCTCGACGTCCAGGCCGTCGCCTTCGGGCTGACGGCCGAGGAGGTCGGCGTACGACGCCACATCGTGCTGCGCCACCTCAAGAGCCCCGGCGCCCGCGCGCTCGGCGCGACGACGCCCTCCGGACGGCTCGTCGGCTTCGTCTACGGCATGCCCAACAACCGCACCCACTGGTGGTCCACGGTCGTCCAGCCGTATCTGCGCGCGGCCGGGTACGAGGACTGGCTGGACGACTCGTTCGTCATCACCGAGCTGCACGTCCACCCCGAGTACCAGGGCCGCGGCATCGGCCGGCGGCTGATCACGACCATCACGGACGGCGCCGACGAGCCGCGCTCGATCCTGTCCGCGATCGACACCGAGAGCCCGGCCCGCGCGCTCTACCGCTCACTGGGCTACCGCGACCTCGCCCGCCCCGTGCTCTTCCCGAGCGCCCCGAGCCCGTACGCCGTGATGGGAGCCCCCCTACCGCTGCGCCGTCGCTAGGCGCCGCCGTCGCGGAGCTCGCGCATTTCCGGGAAACCAGCCCGTGCGGCTAACCTCCTGAGCATCCCATCGCACGCAGGAGAGACCCCATGGCCCACGCCGTCAACGTCCAGCGCATGTCCACGATGATGCTGAAGACGCTGCGCGAAGACCCGGCGGACGCCGAGACCGCCAGCCACAAGCTGCTCGTCCGCGCCGGGTACGTCCGCCGCGCCGCCGCGGGCGTCTGGACCTGGCTGCCGATCGGCAAGAAGGTCCTGGAGAACGTCTCGCGGATCGTCCGCGAGGAGATGGACGCCATCGGCGCCCAGGAGGTCCTTCTGCCCGCGCTGCTGCCGCGCGAGCCGTACGAGACGAGCGGCCGCTGGGACGAGTACGGCGATCTGCTCTTCCGGATCAAGGACCGTAAGGGCGCGGACTACCTCCTCGGCCCGACCCACGAGGAGATCTTCACCCTGACGGTCAAGGACCAGTGCACGTCCTACAAGGACCTGCCGGTCATGCTCTACCAGATCCAGACCAAGTACCGGGACGAGGCCCGCCCCCGCTCCGGTGTGCTGCGCGGGCGCGAGTTCCTGATGAAGGACTCGTACTCCTTCGACACCACCGACGAGGGGCTCGCCGAGTCCTACCGGCTGCACCGCCAGGCGTATCAGCGGATCTTCCAGCGCCTCGGCCTGGACTACCGCATCGTCTCCGCGGTCTCCGGCGCGATGGGCGGCTCGGCGTCCGAGGAGTTCCTGGCCCCGGCGGCGGCCGGCGAGGACACCTTCGTCGACTGCCCGAACTGCGACTACGCCGCGAACACCGAGGCGGTCACGGTGACTGTGCCGCCGGTCGAGGGCGCCGGGCACGGCCCCCTCGAGGAGCTGGACACCCCGGACACCCCGACCATCGAGTCCCTCGCCGAGTACCTCGGCGTCCCGGCCTCCGCCACCCTGAAGAACCTCCTGGTCAAGGTCGACGGCGAGATCACCGCGGTGGGCGTCCCCGGTGACCGCGAGGTGGACCTGGGCAAGCTGGGCGAGCACCTGGCCCCGGCCGTCGTCGAGCTCGTCACGGCCGAGGACTTCGAGGGCCGCCCCGAGCTGGTGCGCGGCTACGTCGGCCCGCAGGGCCTGGCGGGCAAGTCCTTCCGCTACATCGCCGACCCGCGTGTCGCCCCCGGCACCGCCTGGGTGACCGGCGCCAACAAGCCCGACACCCACGCGCGCAACGTGGTCTGCGGCCGTGACTTCGAGGTCGACGAGTACCTGGACGTCGTCGTGGTCGAGCCGGGCGACCCCTGCCCCCGCTGCGGCGCGGGCATCGAGCTGGACCGGGCGATCGAGATCGGCCACATCTTCCAGCTCGGCCGCAAGTACGCCGACGCCTTCCAGCTCGATGTGCTCGGCCAGAACGGCAAGCCGGCCCGGGTCACGATGGGCTCGTACGGCATCGGCGTCTCCCGCGCCGTCGCCGCCCTCGCCGAGCAGACCCACGACGAGTCCGGACTCTGCTGGCCCCGCGAGGTCGCCCCGGCCGACGTCCACATCGTCGCGGCGGGCAAGGCCCTCCAGACGGAGATGGCCCTGGACCTCGCGGAGAAGCTGGGCACGGCGGGCCTGCGCGTGATGGTCGACGACCGCGCCGGTGTCTCCCCGGGCGTGAAGTTCACCGACTCCGAGCTGATCGGGGTCCCGGCCATCCTGGTCGTGGGCCGCGGCGCCAAGGACGGCGTCGTCGAGCTGAAGGACCGCCGCACGGGCGAGCGCGAGGACCTCCCCGTCGACGAGGCCATCGCCCGCCTCACGGCCACCACCACCACCGACTGACGACCACGGCGGCGCCGGGCGGCGAAGCCCGCGCCCCCCGCCGCTCAAGCGCGCCGGAGGCGGGGGAGGGGGCACCCCCGGCCGGGCCGAGCGGCCCGGTCAGAGCCAGCCCGCGAACTCCAGCAGGAGCTCAGCGCGCCGGTGGTCGCCCGCCGCCGCGTGGCGCAGGCCCGTCTCGACGGCGCGGTAGAGGGACCAGCCGCGCAGCCGGTCGCGGTCGACGTCCAGGGAGTCCGCCAGCTTGGCGACCCGGCGGCGCGCGGCCGCGGCGGGGCCTGGCCCTGCGGCCAGGTCCTCGCAGCGGTCGAGCACCAGCCGTGCCAGGTCGTACGCGCGCTCGCCCACGACCGGCGCCGGACCCACCGCGAGCCAGGGCGCGCGCTCCCCGGCCAGCACCTTCCCCTGCCGGAAGGCGCCGTGCAGCAGCACCTCCTCGGGCGGCTCGGCGGGCAGCGCGGCCCGCAGCTCCAGCGCCTCGTCGGTGAGCGGACGGGCCTCCGCCGCCCAGCCCCCGGTGCCGAGCACCCGCAGGATCTCCCGCTCCTCCTCGGTACGTCCGGAGACCGACGCGAACGGATGCCCCTCGGGCGGCGGCACCCACAGCCGCCGCACCGTGCCCGCCGCCTCCAGCAGCGCCTTCGGCTCGGGCAGCGAACGCAGCGACACCGCGCCGTGCAGCCGCTCGAGCAGCAGCGCGCCGGTGTCCGGGTCGGCGCGCAGCAGCCGGGCCGCGCCCCAGCCGTTCCAGTGCGCGAGGGCGGCCCGCTCACGGTCCGCGTCCGGGCCGGGGACCGGGAACTTCAGCGCCGCCGGGGTGCCGTCCGCCTGCCGTACGAGCGCGACGAGCCCGTGCCGCCCCCCGGGTGTCGCGACCCGCTCCAGGGTCAGCTCCCAGGCCGCCAGCTGCCGCCCGGCCGTTCCGGGGAGGGCGTCCAGCCAGCTCCGCACGGCGCTCGCGGGGTCGTCGCTCAGCGCGTCCAGAAGCCGCTTCGGCACGGGGACGCGGTCCGTATCGCGGCCGTCGGGCCGTGGTGCCGATGCCATGCCTGACCTGTCCCCTCCACCATCAATGTCGTCACACCCCGTCCGACCCACCGCTCGGCGACGCCGACGGCGTGGCCGGTGTGGCGTGTTCGGTGAGCCCAGGGAAGGCTACGCCGCCGCCGCGCCAGCGCACCGCCCGGACCGCCGCCTCCCGCAGCGCGCCCGCCGCCTGGCGGCGCAGGGATCCGGTCGAGGCCCGTACGAGGTCGGCGTAGACGGCGGCGACCCGGTTCTCCAGCTCGGCCGCGAGCCGCCCCGCGGCGGGCGCGTCCGGCACCGCGAAGGGCAGGGCGTAGGCGGGCGCCGCGCTGGTGGGGCGGCCGCCGAGGTCGCGCACGGTGCGGGCGAGGTCGTCCCGGCGCGCGCGGTGCGCGGCGTAGCCCTCGCGCGCCTCCGCGAGCCGGTCGTCGCCGATCCGCCCACCGACGACGCCGTAGCCGTACACTGCGGCGTGCTCGGCGGCGAGCGCCGCCTGCGCGGCCCTGAGCGCCGCGGCGCGTTCGCCGACGGCCGAGCGGTCTGCTCGAGCGGCCATGTCAGTACCCCTTCCCGGTGGTCCCGAGCCTGATCACGAGTCCGTGTCGCGCTGCGTGAGGAGATACACGTGGGCGGCGCCGCAGGCCGCGACGGAGGCCAGCAGCCGGGCCAGCTCGGGCGGCGCGGTGGCGAGCGCGGCGGTGCGGGTGTCGGCGGTCCGGCGCTCGGCCTGGACCAGGGCGGAGAGGGCCTGCTTCGCGTCCTCGGGGACCTCCGGCATCCGCCGCCCGCCCGCCGAGGGCGAGCGCGACACGGTCGCGGAGGGGGACGGGGACCGGCCCTCGGCGGTGAAGACCGCGACATGCCGGGCCGTCTCCTCCCGCAGCGGGGCCAGCCGTTCCGCGAGGGCGGGGTGCGCGTCCACGGTCGCGTCGTAGCGCGCGAGGAGTGCCGTGGAGTCCCGCGCGCCCCGCGCCCGCAGCAGTGCGACGTCCGCCCCGCCGTCCGCCTCGCGCCGGGACTCGGAGCCGTCGGAGCAGCCGCTCAGCAGCGCGACGGCCCCCAGCGCCCCGCCGCCCAGCAGCAGACTCCGCCGCCGGGTCACCGGCGTGGAGGACGCTGACGACACGGCGGACGCGGCAGAGGCGGCGGAGACGGCGGACACCGCGTCGGGCGCGGCTGTGGCACGGGGTGGGGGAGTGGTGATCGACACGTTCCTCTTTCCGGGCTGCGGCCGCTCCTGGCCGCCGGTAGTGATCACAGCAGGCGAGCGTACCCGCGCCGAGGCCGTCTGCCCGGCAGCGGCCACCGAATCGTCAGCCCGCCGCCGGAACAGATAGGCTTTGACCTGACACGCGACCTTCCCACAACAGCACACGCGGCCGAGGAGTCACCCGGATGAGCACCACCCAGAGCGAGAGGCTGCGCGGACTGCTGGAACCGCTCGTCAGCGCGCGGGACCTGGATCTGGAAGAGGTCGAGGTGACACCGGCCGGGCGGCGGCGTGTGCTGAGAGTGGTCGTGGACTCCGACGACGGCGTCCAGCTGGACACGTGTGCGGAGCTGAGCCGGGACATCTCCAAGACCCTCGACGACACGGAGGCCATGGGCCAGACCGCGTACGTCCTCGAGGTCACCTCTCCCGGCGCCGAGCGCCCCCTGACCGAGCCGCGCCACTACCGCCGCGCCACCGGCCGCCTCATGAGAGCGCGCCTGGCCGGAGGCGACGAGCTGGTGGCCCGGATCGTCTCGGTGGACGACGAGGGCCTCGATCTGGAAGTTCCCGGTGTGAAGGGGCGCAAGCCCACCGCCAGGCGGCTGGCCTTCGAGGAGATCTCCAAGGCCCGGGTGGAGATCGAGTTCAACCGCAAGCCCGCGGACAAGACCGCGGGCGAGGACGACGAGAGCAAGGAGGAGGCGTAGCCGTGGACATCGACATGAGTGCCCTGCGGGGTCTGGTGCGAGAGAAGGAGATCTCCTTCGACCTGCTGGTCGAGGCGATCGAATCGGCCCTCCTCATCGCCTATCACCGCACCGAGGGAAGCCGCCGCCGGGCCCGCGTGGAGCTCAACCGCGACACCGGCCATGTGACCGTCTGGGCCCGCGAGGACGACGAGGACCTGACGGAGGGGCAGGAGCCCCAGGAGTTCGACGACACTCCCTCCGGCTTCGGCCGGATCGCCGCGATGACCGCGAAGCAGGTCATCCTCCAGCGGCTGCGGGACGCCGAGGAGGAGATCACCTTCGGCGAGTACGCGGGGCGGGAGGGCGATGTCGTCGCGGGCGTCGTCCAGCAGGGCAAGGACCCCAAGAACGTGCTGGTGGACATCGGCCGTCTCGAGGCGATCCTGCCGGTGCAGGAGCAGGTCCCGGGCGAGGACTACGCCCACGGCACCCGGCTGCGTACGTACGTCGTACGAGTCGTCAAGGGCGTGCGCGGACCGTCGGTGACCCTTTCGCGTACGCATCCCAATCTGGTCAAGAAGCTCTTCGCGCTCGAGGTGCCGGAGATCGCGGACGGCTCGGTGGAGATCGCGGCGATCGCCCGCGAGGCGGGCCACCGCACCAAGATCGCGGTCCGGTCCACCCGGGCGGGGCTGAACGCCAAGGGCGCGTGCATCGGCCCGATGGGCGGGCGGGTGCGCAGCGTGATGGCCGAGCTGCACGGCGAGAAGATCGACATCGTCGACTGGTCGGACGACCCCGCTGAGCTCGTGGCGAACGCGCTGTCACCCGCGCGGGTGAGCAAGGTCGAGGTGGTCGACCTGGCGGCCCGCTCGGCCCGGGTCACCGTGCCGGACTACCAGCTGTCGCTCGCCATCGGCAAGGAGGGGCAGAACGCCCGGCTGGCGGCGCGGCTGACCGGCTGGCGGATCGACATCAGGCCGGACACCGAGCAGTCGGGCGATCAAGGCTGATTCAGGCCGGATCCCCCGGGATCCGGGCCAAATCGAGTGACGGTTCGATCACTCCCCCCAGGGGGTGAGGTCGCTACGGGGAGGTAGACTTAAGCAGTGTCTGGCCGCACGCGAGCTGGTGCCTGCCCTGAGAGAACCTGTGTGGGATGCCGGGATCGGGCGGCCAAGAACGATCTGCTGCGCATCGTGTTGATCGAGGGTGTTTGTGTCCCCGACCGGCGCGGTACGCTCCCCGGTCGGGGTGCTTATGTTCACCCCACACGGGTCTGCCTTGACCTGGCGGTTCGCCGCCGGGCCTTTTCCCGGGCCTTCAGGGGGCCGGGAGCGCTCGACACCACGGCGCTCCGCCGGTTTGTCGAGCAGGGTGAACAGGCGACACCCTGAGTAGTTGAAAGAACGGCACGGGACACCGTGCGGTCAGGTACCTCGCGAGTCGGAAGTAGGTCGAGATTGCGATGAGCACTCGATGAGTACGCGATGAGTACGCCCATGAAGTAGCGACGGTCCGGCGACAACCCGGACCTAAAAGGAGCGAAGTGGCTAAGGTCCGGGTATACGAACTCGCCAAGGAGTTCGGAGTTGAGAGCAAGGTCGTCATGGCCAAGCTCCAGGAACTCGGTGAATTTGTACGTTCGGCGTCCTCGACGATCGAGGCGCCGGTTGTGCGCAAGTTGACTGACGCTTTCCAGGGTGGCAACGGCTCCGGCCGCGCCGCCGGTAAGCCCTCGGCGCCGCGCAAGGCGACGCCCAAGCCGCCGACGCCGGGTCCGGCGGCGGCCCGTCCGGCCGCCCCCAAGCCCCCGGCGCCCGGCCCCAAGCCGGCCGGTGCCCCCGAGGGCCAGCGCGGCACCCCCTCCGCGGCGCCCGCTCCGGGCCCGCGTCCCACGCCGGCTGCCCGTCCGACCCCCGGCCCCAAGCCGGGTCCCGCGCCGGCGGCTCCGGCGCAGCCCGAGTTCACCGCGCCGCCCACCCCCGCGCCCAAGCCCGCCGCGGCCAAGCCGGGCGCGCCCGCCAAGCCGGGTGCCACTCCCGGTCCGCGCCCCGGCGCCCGTCCGGGTGCACCGGGCCAGGGCCAGGGCCAGGGCGGCCAGCGCGAGGGTGGTCAGCGCGACGGCGGCCAGGGCGGCCGTGGCGGCCCGCGTCCGGGCCAGGAGCGTCCGCGTCCGGGTGGTCCCCGTCCGGCCGGTCCCCGTCCCGGTAACAACCCCTTCACCTCCGGCGGCTCCACCGGTATGGCGCGCCCGCAGGCGCCCCGTCCCGGCGGCGCCCCGCGTCCCGGCGGCCAGCCCGGCGGCGGTCCCCGTCCGCAGGGCGGCGGCCAGGGCGGTCCGGGCCGTGGCCAGGGCGGTCCCGGCGGTCCCCGGCCCACTCCGGGCCAGATGCCCCGTCCGCAGGGCGCCCAGGGCGGCGGCCCGCGTCCGGGTCCCGGCGGCGCACGTCCGAACCCGGGCATGATGCCCCAGCGTCCGGCCGCGGGCCCGCGTCCGGGTCCCGGTGGCGGCGGTGGCGGTCGCGGTCCCGGCGGCGGCGGTCGTCCGGGCGGCGGCGGTCGTCCCGGTGGCGGCGGCGGCTTCGCCGGCCGTCCCGGCGGTGGCGGCGGCGGTCGTCCCGGTGGCGGCGGTTTCGCCGGTCGTCCGGGGGGTCCCGGCGGCGGTGGCGGCTTCGGCGGCGGCGGTGGCCGTCCCGGCTTCGGCGGCCGTCCCGGCGGTCCCGGTGGCCGCGGTGGCACGCAGGGCGCCTTCGGCCGTCCCGGCGGTCCGGCGCGTCGTGGCCGTAAGTCGAAGCGGCAGAGGCGCCAGGAGTACGAGGCCATGCAGGCCCCGTCGGTCGGCGGTGTGATGCTGCCGCGCGGCAACGGCCAGACGGTCCGGCTGTCGCGGGGTGCCTCGCTCACCGACTTCGCGGAGAAGATCAACGCCAACCCGGCGTCGCTGGTCGCCGTCATGCTCAACCTCGGCGAGATGGTCACCGCGACGCAGTCCGTCTCCGACGAGACGCTTCAGCTTCTCGCCGACGAGATGAACTACAACGTCGAGATCGTCAGCCCGGAGGAGGAGGACCGCGAGCTTCTCGAGTCCTTCGACATCGAGTTCGGCGAGGACGAGGGCGGCGAGGAGATGCTCTCCGCGCGTCCGCCGGTGGTGACCGTCATGGGTCACGTCGACCACGGTAAGACCCGACTGCTGGACGCGATCCGCAAGACCAACGTGGTCGCGGGCGAGGCCGGCGGCATCACCCAGCACATCGGTGCCTACCAGGTCTCGACCGAGGTCAACGACGAAGAGCGCAGGATCACCTTCATCGACACCCCGGGTCACGAGGCGTTCACCGCCATGCGTGCCCGTGGTGCCAAGTCGACCGACATCGCGATCCTCGTGGTGGCGGCCAACGACGGTGTGATGCCCCAGACGATCGAGGCGCTGAACCACGCCAAGGCGGCCGATGTGCCGATCGTGGTCGCGGTCAACAAGATCGACGTCGAGGGCGCGGACCCGACCAAGGTGCGCGGTCAGCTGACCGAGTACGGCCTGGTGGCCGAGGAGTACGGCGGCGACACCATGTTCGTCGACATCTCCGCCAAGCAGGGTCTGCACATCGACAGCCTGCTGGAGGCCGTCGTCCTCACCGCCGACGCCTCGCTCGACCTGCGGGCCAACTCGGAGCAGGACGCACAGGGCATCGCGATCGAGGCCCACCTCGACCGCGGCCGCGGCGCCGTGGCCACCGTGCTGGTCCAGCGCGGCACCCTGCGGGTCGGCGACACGATGGTCGTCGGCGACGCGTACGGCCGCGTCCGGGCGATGCTCGACGACAACGGGAACAACGTGGCGGAGGCCGGCCCGGCGACCCCGGTCCTGGTGCTCGGTCTGACCAACGTGCCCGGCGCGGGTGACAACTTCCTCGTCGTGGACGAGGACCGCACCGCCCGCCAGATCGCCGAGAAGCGCGCCGCCCGCGAGCGGAACGCGGCGTTCGCCAAGCGCACCCGCCGGGTCTCCCTGGAGGACCTGGACAAGGTGCTCAAGGCCGGTCAGGTCCAGCAGCTCAACCTCATCATCAAGGGCGACGCGTCCGGTTCGGTGGAGGCTCTCGAGTCCTCGCTGCTCCAGCTCGACGTCGGCGAAGAGGTGGACCTGCGGGTGCTGCACCGCGGTGTGGGTGCGGTCACCGAGACCGACATCGACCTGGCGACGGGCTCGGACGCCATCGTCATCGGCTTCAACGTGCGCGCCGACGGGCGTGCCACGCAGATGGCCGAGCGCGAGGGCGTGGACGTCCGCTACTACTCGGTCATCTACCAGGTGATCGAGGAGATCGAGGCGGCCCTGAAGGGCATGCTCAAGCCGGAGTACGAAGAGGTCGAGCTGGGTACGGCGGAGATCCGCGAGGTCTTCCGCTCGTCCAAGCTGGGCAACATCGCGGGTGTGCTCATCCGCTCCGGCGAGGTCAAGCGGAACACCAAGGCCCGCCTCGTCCGCGACGGCAAGGTCATCGCGGAGAACCTCAACATCGAGGGTCTGCGCCGGTTCAAGGACGACGTCACCGAGATTCGGGAAGGCTTCGAGGGCGGTATCAACCTCGGCAGCTACAACGACATCAAGGTCGACGACGTCATCGCGACGTACGAGATGCGCGAGAAGCCGCGCGGCTGACGCACGGCTGTCCAGCCGGGGCCGATCGGCGGAGGAATTTCCGTCGATCGGCCCCGGCCCTTGCGTGTACGGTGCCAGAAGCCCGCAATCACAAAGGCCCCACGGGTGGCTTGACCCGGACCGCATGTATGTAGGGACGTTGTCCTTTGACCTGCTTCTCGGCGACGTACGGTCGTTGAAGGAGAAGCGCTCCGTCGTCCGCCCGATCGTCGCCGAGCTGCACCGCAAATTCGCGGTGAGCGTGGCGGAGGTCGGCGACCAGGACCTCTACCGCAGGGTCCAGATCGGCCTGGCGATGGTCTCCGGGGACGCGGGCCACCTCACCGAGGTACTCGACCGCTGCGAGCGGCTGGTGGCGGCGCGGCCGGAGGTGGAGCTGCTGGCCGTGCGACGGCGGTTCCACGGTGGCGATGATGAATGAGGGCCGGACCGGTGGTCGCAGACCGCGCCCCCGGCCATCGATGACTGACGCGAAGAAGAGAGAAGAAGACGCATGAGCGACACCGCGCGGGCACGCAAGCTGGCGGACCGCATCCGGGTCGTGGTCGCGGAGACCCTTCAGCGGCGGATCAAGGACCCGCGGCTCGGCTATGTGACCATCACCGACACCCGGATCACCGGTGATCTGCGGGAGGCGACCGTCTTCTACACGGTCTTCGGCGACGACGAGGAGCGGGCGGCCTCCGCCGCGGCCCTGGAGAGCGCCAAGGGCGTGCTGCGGTCGGAGGTCGGGCGTCAGACGGGGGTGCGCTTCACCCCGACCCTGACGTTCGTCCCGGACGCGCTGCCGGAGAACGCCCGCACCATCGACGATCTCCTCGCCAAGGCCAGGGAGGCGGACGCCCAGGTGCGCGAGGCGTCCTCGGGCGCCGCCTATGCGGGCGAGGCCGACCCGTACCGCAAGCCCGGCCAGGAGGACGACGAGGAGCCCGGCACCGAGGGCAAGGGTTCAGCGGACGCATGACGCGTAGGAGCAGGGCCGGTTCCGGGGCACCGGACGGCCTGGTGATCGTCGACAAACCGGCCGGTTTCACCTCGCACGATGTCGTCGCCAAGTTGCGCCGCTTCGCCGGCACCAGGCGGGTCGGCCACGCCGGGACGCTGGACCCGATGGCCACGGGCGTGCTCGTGGTCGGCGTGGAGAAGGCCACCCGGCTGCTGGGCCATCTGGCGCTGACCGAGAAGGAGTACCGGGCCACCATCCGGCTCGGGCAGACCACGGTCACCGATGACGCGGAGGGCGAGATCACCGCCTCGGAGGGCGCCGCCGGGGTCGACCCGGGCGCCGTCCAGGCCGGGATCGAGGAGCTGACCGGGGACATCCAGCAGGTCCCCTCGAAGGTCAGCGCCATCAAGATCGACGGCAAGCGCTCCTACGCACGGGCGCGGGAGGGCGAGGAGTTCGCGATTCCGGCACGTCCGGTGACCGTCTCCTCCTTCGTCCTCCACGACCGCCGCGAGGCCAAGGCGGAGGACGGCACCACCGTCCTCGACCTGGACGTCACGGTGGTGTGCTCCTCCGGCACCTACATCCGGGCCCTGGCGCGCGACCTGGGCGCGGGACTCGGCGTCGGCGGCCATCTCACGGCCCTGCGCCGGACCCGGGTCGGTCCGTACGGACTGGAGGCCGCCAGGACGCTGGAGCGGCTGGAGGAGTCGCTGGAGATCCTGCCCATCGCGGAGGCGGCGGCCGCCGCGTTCCCGCGCTGGGACGTGGACGAGCGCCAGGCCCGGCTGCTGGGCAACGGGGTACGGATCGACATGCCGTCGGGGGAGCCGGGGGCGCCCGGTCCGGGGCCGGTCGCGGTCTTCGGGCCGGAGGGGCGCTTCCTGGCCCTGGTGGAGGAGTCGAAGGGCAAGGCGAAGAGCCTGGCCGTCTTCGTATGACGCGATTGACGGCGTTGACGCCGTCGGAGCCCCCTGTACCGGGACGGTCGATCTGTATCGGGACGGCCCGAGCGGTGCCGATGTGTCATTGCCGACTTCGGGCCGCGTTGCACGCGCCGGGACCGGCCGCCTACCGTGGCTTTCCTGCCGGTCCGGGCGCTCGAGGCGGCCACCGATGCGAGGCGGGCGCCCGGGACATGGCAGTCTTAGACCTGCGAAGTCGACAGACAAAGGTTCGGGCGAGGAGCGGGCAAAGTGCAGCGCTGGCGTGGCTTGGAGGACATCCCCGAGGACTGGGGGCGCAGCGTCGTCACCATCGGTTCCTACGACGGGGTGCACCGAGGGCACCAGCTGATCATCGGCCGTGCCGTGGCACGGGCGCGTGAGCTGGGCGTACCGGCGGTCGTGGTCACCTTCGACCCGCATCCGAGCGAGGTCGTGCGGCCCGGAAGCCATCCACCGCTGCTCGCGACCCACCAGCGGCGCGCGGAGCTGATGGCCGGGCTGGGCGTGGACGCGGTGCTGATCCTGCCGTTCACGGCGGAGTTCTCGCGGCTCACCCCCGCCGACTTCGTGGTGAAGGTGCTGGTGGACAAGTTGCACGCCCGGGCCGTGGTGGAGGGCCCCAACTTCCGCTTCGGCCACAAGGCCGCCGGGAACGTGGCCTTCCTGCGCGAGCTCGGCACCACTTACGACTACGAAGTCGAGGTCATCGACTTGTACGAGCGCGGCGAGGCGGGCGGCGGCGAGCCGTTCTCCTCCACGCTGGTGCGCCGCCTGGTCGCGGAGGGCGATGTCACGGGCGCGATGGAGGTCCTGGGGCGTCCGCACCGGGTCGAGGGCGTGGTGGTGCGCGGTGCGCAGCGCGGCCGTGAGCTGGGCTTCCCGACGGCCAACCTGGAGACCCCGCCGCACACCGCGATCCCGGCCGACGGCGTCTACGCCGGCTGGCTGACGGCGCAGGGCGAGGCGATGCCCGCCGCGATCTCGGTCGGCACCAATCCGCAGTTCGACGGGACCGAGCGGACGGTCGAGGCGTATGCGATCGACCGGGTCGGACTGGATCTGTACGGACTCCACGTCGAGGTCGACTTCCTCGCCTATCTGCGGGGCCAGGAGAAGTTCGACTCGATCGAGGCGCTGCTGGAGCGCATGGCGGCCGATGTGAAGCGGGCGCGGGAGCTTGTGGAGGAGCACGGGAGCCACTGAGGGCGCGCGCTGGGTGCGGTGCGCCGCGTGGTGAACGGGAAAACGCGAATGCGCCCCGTGGGCCGGTGATCCGGCCCACGGGGCGCATTCGCGTTCTTCGCTCGCTACTGCTGCGGGGGCTGCTGCTGCCAGGGCTGCCCCGGTTGCCCGGGCTGGCCGGGCTGCCCCGGCTGGGCCTGCTGCCACGGCTGCCCGGGCTGCGGCTGCTGCCCCTGCCCGTAGGACTGCTGCCAGCCCTGCTGACCGCCTTGCTGCGGGTACCCGGGGTACTGCGGCTGCTGGCCCTGCTGAGGCGCGTAGGCGCCCGGGTAGGGCTGCTGCTGGGCCTGTCCGGGCATCGGCGGGGCCACCTGCGGCGGCTGGGCCGCTCCGTCGCCCGTCCACAGACCCTGCTCCTGCTGGGCGCGGGTGAAGTCCTCCGCGACCATGGCCGAGAGGTTGAAGTACGCCTCACGGGTCTTGGGCCGCATCATGTCCAGGTCCACCTCGGCGCCCGCCGACAGATGCTCGTCGAACGGCACGACGATCACCCCGCGGCAGCGGGTCTCGAAGTGGGACACGATGTCCTCGACCTTGATCATCTTGCCGGTCTCCCGGACCCCGGAGATCACCGTGATGCTCCGCGAGACCAGATCCGCGTAGCCGTGCGCGGACAGCCAGTCCAGGGTGGTGCTGGCGCTGCTCGCGCCGTCCACCGAGGGTGTGGAGATGATGATCAGCTGGTCGGCGAGGTCGAGGACGCCGCGCATGGCGCTGTAGAGCAGGCCCGTGCCCGAGTCGGTGAGGATGATCGGGTACTGCTTGCCCAGGACGTCGATGACGCGGCGGTAGTCGTCGTCGTTGAACGTCGTCGAGACCGCCGGGTCCACGTCGTTGGCGAGGATCTCCAGCCCCGAAGGGGCCTGTGAGGTGAACCGCCGGATGTCCATGTAGCTGTTGAGGTACGGGATCGCGGTGACCAGGTCGCGAATGGTCGCACCGGTCTCCCGGCGGACCCGTCGGCCGAGGGTGCCCGCGTCCGGGTTGGCGTCGATCGCGATGACCTTGTCCTGGCGCTCGATGGCCAGGGTCGAGCCGAGTGCGGTGGTCGTCGTGGTCTTGCCGACACCGCCCTTGAGGCTGATCACCGCGATGCGGTAGCAGGAGAGCACCGGCGTACGGATCAGCTCCAGCTTTCGCTGCCGCTCGGCCTCCTCCTTCTTGCCGCCGAGCTTGAAGCGGGACGGGCCGGGGGTGTTCTTCTTCGGCTTCTGCTTGCCCTTGATCAGCCGGTCCGAGGAGAGCTCGACCGCGGCGGTGTACCCGAGCGGCGCCCCCGCGCCCCCGGCCTGGCGCCGCTGGTCGGGCGTCACGGTCGGCCAGCCGCCGGTACGGGGGTCGGCCGGGGCCGCAGGGCTCGCCGGGGCGGCCTGGGCATCCGGACGCGGATAGCCGTAGCCGTCATGCGGCTGTGGCTGGGGCTGTGCATGCGGTCCGGGTCCGGGGCCGGGAACGCCCCCGGGTCCGGGGCCGGGAACGCCGTCGCCGGGCCGAGGGAAGCCGTAGCCACCCTGCGCGCCCGGACCCTGCTGCCCCTGCTGCCCGGGGAACTGCGGCCCCTGGGGGTCATGCGGCGGCTGGCCCTGGACGGGACCGTTCGGCGCGTACGGTCCGGGCTGACCGGGCTGGGCAGGCTGTCCGGGCTGGCCCGGGTACATCGGCTGGCCGGGCTGTCCGGGCTGGCCGGGGTGTTCGGCCTGCCCCGGCCCCGGCTGGGGCGTGGGGTAGGGCTGCTGTGCGGGGGGCTGCTGATACGGGCCCTGGCCCTGGCCTTGCTGGTCCGGAGCGGGCGGCTGCGGGAAGCCGTAGCCGCCCGGGACGGGCGTAGGCCCCTGGCCCTGTCCTGCACCCGGAGCGCCTGGACCGCCCGGACCGGGCGCGGGCTGGGCCCCAGGGGGCGGATAGCCGTAGTGGGGCCCCTGCGGAGCGGGGGCACCCTGCGGTCCGGGACCCGGCACGCCCGGTCCGGGCTGCTGGTAACCGCCCTGGGGGCCGGGCACGTTGCCTGTCTGGGGCTGCGCCCCCTGGGCCTGATCCGGCAGCGGGGCCGGACCGGGCTGGCCGGGGATCGCACCGGGAGCGCCCTCACCGGGACGCGGATAGCCGTACCCGCCCTGCGGCCCCGGTCCGGCGGCGGGCTGCCCGGGCTGCCCCTGCGTCTGGGGCGGGGGAGGCGCCCAGGAGGTGTCCTGCGGCGGGAGCGGCACCCCGGCACCCGGGGTGGCGGGCCCATCCGTCCGCTGTTCCGGAACCGGAGCGGGACCCGGAGCGGGCGGAGCGTCCTCGGGCGCCGCGGGCTGGAAGTCCGGCGGCAGGGGCGGCAGCCCCGACTGCGGAACGGGCGGCGGGGCCCAGGTGGTGGCGGGCTGCTCGGGCGACGGCGCGCTCGGCGGCACGGCGTCCTCGGGCACCGCGTCCTCGGGGACCGCGTCCTGAGGCTCGGCGCTCGCCTGCCTCAACTCCTCCATCTCCCGCCGCAGCGCGGCCGTGGAGAAGCGCAGCGTGCCCTCGCTGCGCACGTTGTCGTCGGTACGGTCGTCCGAGCCCGAACCCGAGGAGCCGGAGTCGCCGTCCGGACCGGAACCGGAGGCAAACCCAGACCCAGACCCGGAATCGGAACCGGAATCGGAAGGAGCGCCGGAGTCGGGACCGCGGTCGGAACCGGAGTCGGAGCCCGAACCAGAACCGGAACCGGGACCGGAATCAGCAACCTCGGTGGCGGAGTCCTCACTCCGCCTCTCGGCGATCTCGCGCCGCAGCGCGGAGGTGGAGAACCGCACGGTGGAGGGGCTGCCCACATCGCCGTTCTCGCCCTCGTCGGAGCCCGCAGCGGAGGCGTGCTCCGGGTCCGGACGGAAGGCGTCGTCGTCCCGCGGAGCAGTGGCGGGCGCCAACGTGAAGTCGTCATCGACGGAAGCGGAAGCGGAAGAGGAAGCCGCGGCCGAACCCTCCGTCTCGACGTCGGAAGCCGGGGCGGAAGCGTCGTAGGAGGGCTCGGACTCGGCGCTGTCCGAAACCCCGCCACCCATAACCCCGCCACCCGTAACACCGTCACCCGTGACGCCGTCATCCGGGCGCACGGCACCAATCGAACCCGACCCGGAGTCAGACAAAGACGACATACGAATGCCCGAGTCGGACTCTCTGCTCTCCGGTTCCGACCGCGCCTCGTCCTCCCGCCGCCCCGGGACCTCCTCCACCTCGGAGGCGTCCGCCGCGACATCGGAGGAGGGCGCCGGTGCAGGTGGCGGCCAGGCACCCGGAAAACCGCTCGGCTCCGGCACCCCCGGCACGGGCACCGGATTGCCGGTGGGCGGCGGAGGCGGCGGACCCGGCATCCCCGCACCGGCGCCCGCCCCGGTACCCCCGGAACCGCCGGTCGACGAGGGGGCCGTGGAGGACGGCGAGGCCGACGACGAAGCGTTCTGCGTGTACCAGGCGGGTGGGGTGTAGTCGATGGTGAACTCGCCCGTGTGCTCGGTCTCCGCGTCGGACCGATCATCGCCGGGTGTGTTTCCGCCCGTGCGGATCTCGTCCCGATCGCTGCTCACAATGCCTCCTGGTGTGGTCGAACACCCTTGAAATTCTTGGCGAGGCCGATCTTTTGCCGATCGCTACTGTCGTCCGACCGTTCGGCTTTCCCCTTTTGTGACGCCGGCGACCCCTGAACGGGCGCTCCACCGGGTACCCCAAGACTAATCACCATGAGCGCCGCGGGGGCAGGCCCATCCGCCACTCGAAGCCGTCCACGGCATGATGTGGACTTCTCTCGAGCGGTGTCGATCGACGACGGACCAACCTTGAAGGGTTTGACCTGGATCAGTCCACCCGACGGGGAGATCCCAGCAGCCCCGTCTCGGCATCCGTCGCCTGCACGGTTACGAACTGCCGTCCGGTACGTGTACACCAGAGGGTGACCCAGTCGGGAAGGGTGGACAGCGCCGCGACGTCGGCCTGTGGAAGGCTCATGACGCGGCCTATCTCCTCGGCCTCGTCCGGCGAGACGCGCTGAATGCCGACCAGTCCGGCGTGCTCGAGCAGCCGCGGCGCGACCGGGCTCAGATACGGCAGCAGCGTCAGCACCGACTGCCAGGGCAGCGCGGAGACCCGGCCCCGTGGCGGGCGCATGCCGCAGTCCCGGACCACCAGCACCGGACTGCCGACCGAAGGCCCTTGCGGCGGCACCCGGCCCACGTCGAAGACGGTCATGCACTGCTGTCCGCCGCCCGCGACCTGCACCAAGTTGGTCCACAGATGCGGCCGACCGGTCTCGACGGCGATACGGGCGCCGGTGGCCGCCGCCCGGAAGGCCAGCACCTGCGCGGTCCACAGACCGCCGACGAGGACCACGTCGAACGGCTCGGGGCGGTTGAAGCCGAGGACGGCGGGCTGGTTCTGCTCGTCCACGCCGATGATGACACCGTCGTCGCCGATGGGCAGCGCCAGCGCCGCCATCTCCTCCAGAGGCAGTGTTTGCCGTCCGCGCCGGGGCCCGATGAGCCCGAAACCCGGGCGCGTTCTGCGTGCCGAGCTCGGGTCACCGGACATCCCGGGAGCGCCGGCACCGGAAATCATGGGACCGGATCCCAGACCCGCTCCGGGGGCGGAACCCGGATCGGCCCCACGACCGGAAGGAGAAGCGGCGGGGGAGAAGGAGGATGCGGCCATCAGCGGGTGCCTCCCAGCGGGAGCGTCGCGAGTACACCGGGCAACTGCTCGCGGTCGAGACGTACCAGCCCGACCCGCACCCCCCGCGCGGCGCGCTCCAAGGCCTTGCGGGCGGTGATCAGATCGGTGTCGCTGCGCCCGGTGACCCTGATGTGCCCGGTGACCGAGGAGGCGTTACGGCTGCCGTCATCATGCGTCAGGGTCAGGCTGAAGGTGGACGCGAGGGCGGGCATGGAAGTCAGCAGCGCCACCAGTTGCGGCAGTGGCACCGATTCCGGGCCCATCTGCGGCCAGCGCCCCACCCAGTAGGTGGTGTGCCACCGGTCGTCGCAGCGCCAGGCGCGCGAGGTCTCCACCGTCCGGCGCGTAGGTGTGCTCGCACGCCCCGCCTGGGTCGTGGCGTGCGGGTTGACACACGCCGAGGTGGCGAGGGCCGTGGTGAGCTCACCCTCGGCCAGCGGTCGCGCCGAGAATCCGGCGCCGGTCAGCCGGCTGGCCAGCTGGTCAACCGCGCGCAGCAGGGACCGCTGAGCGCCCTCCAGGCCACCGCCGCGCGCCCGTATGGCCTCCGGGCACAGCTCGGGATTCAGCTTGAGCGCCACCCAGGTCAGCCGGACGGCGGGTGCTCCGGCCTGTTCCTGTAGCGGGGCGTAACTGCGCGCCGCCGCGGCCTGTTCGGGCAGATGCGGTGCGGGCGCGGTCTGTGAGTGCTGCACCACCTGCACCGACTCCAGCTGAATGCCGTCCACGTCCAGCGCGTCCTGTAGCAACGAGAGCGGAAGCGGTCGCTTGGTGCGCATCGGCCGCAGTGGAGCATCGGTCGACTGGACCTGGAGCACCGCCGTGAGGAACGTACCGTCGCCGATCATTCCGATCTCGCGGCGGTCCCGAGCCACATACGCGTAGGTGCGCAGCGCCGGATCGCATTCCACGGCGGGCGCGAGCGACGGGTCGATCCCGGCCGGGGCCGGCTCCTTGGCCCGCTTCTGACGGGTGCGCAACGCGCTGATGGTGACGAGCCAGTCGACGAACGGCTGCTGCCTGCGCCGCAACACCGCGAGCAGCACGAGCGCGAGGGCGATGACCCCTGCGGGCACCATCAGCAGTGAGTTGACGGTCCAGGCGACGACGACGATCGCGGCGGCCACCTCGATGAGCACGAGCTGATACAGCCGCAGGGGGCCCAGGCTCGCCGTGCGTGAGGGCTGCCGCGGCATGGCGGCGCGCACATGGGTGGCAGAGCTCATCCCGGAGACCCCCGCTTGTCCTGATGTTGTCCTGGCCGATTGTGTGTTTACGGTATCGGAAAGGCGAGTGAAGGGTGGCTCGGGTGTCGGGTGACCCGAGCGGATGAGTAATCTCCCTACGGCGACCGAGCGTACGTACTGCACCATCACACGGGGAGAAGCGGACGAGACATGGCATCGCGGCGGGACGAGCTCAATGCCTACACCTTTGCGAAAAAACGGATGGTTGCCTCGTTCGTGCAGCCCTCGCCCACCGTCATGGACGACGGTGCGCCACGCCCGCTGCGCGCGTTTCTCCCGGGTGTCATCGTCGGGGCGCTGATCCTCGCCGGATTCGGCGCATGGGGCATGATCCGGCCGACCGCGCCGAAGGGATGGGACAACACCGCGTCCCACATCATCGTCGGCAGCGACTCGACGACCCGATATGTGATTCTCAAGACCGGTGGAAAGAAACAGCTGCACCCGGTCCTCAACCTCGCCTCGGCGAAGCTCCTGCTGGACCAGGACAAGTCCGACATCATCCGGGTCAAGGAGTCGCAGCTCGACAACGGCGATATTCCGCGCGGACCCACGATCGGAATTCCGTACGCCCCGGACCGTATGCCCTCGGCAGACGATGCCGTCGAGCAGAAGCGCTGGGTGGTCTGTGAGCAGCCGGGCGGTGGAGAGGACAAGACCGCGCAGAAGGCGGTCTTCATCCTCGCCGACCGTGAGGCGTCCAAGGTCGAGGGCTCGCAGCGACTGCGCGGCAGCCAGGCGCTGTACGTCCAGGGGAAGACGGGTCGCTATCTCGTCGACCCGTCCGGTACCAAGTACCTGCTCGGCGGCCCCAAGGGCGAGAAGAGCATGTCCGACCGCCAGTACAACCTGTTGTTGCGGACGCTCTTCTCGGAGGGCGCCAAGCCCCAGCAGGTGACCGACGACTGGCTGGACACCCTGAAGGACGGCGCGCCTGTGGAGTTTCCGCGGGTGCCGGGGCAGCCGAACACCTCAGCCGGGGTCGACTCCCTGCCGGACAAGGCCAACAAGGTGGGCATGGTGCTCCAGGCGCAGACGGGTGGCGGCGTCCAGCACTATGTCGTGGTGCCGGGAAAGGTGCAGCCGGTCTCCGACTTCACCGCCGAGCTGCTGCTGAGCAGTGAGCAGCTGGCCGGACTCGATCAGCTCGGCAAGCCGATGCAGGTCAACCCACAGGACTTCGTCTCCGACTCCACGGTGTTCGCCGGTGACACCACCTGGCCCTCCGAGCCCCCGCGCCAGGTGAACTCCGCCGAGGGCGGGAGTGGTGCCAGGGACACCGTGTGCAACATCCTCACGAACGTGGCCGACAGCGGCACGCCCACCCTCGAGACCTGGGCGGGCCGGGACTACCCCGCGACCATCGTGGACGGTGCCACCAGTGCGTATGTCACGCCGGGGACCGGCCTGTTCTACCGGCAGTTCCAGGGGAGGGCGACCAGCACCGGCCAGGTCTTCCTCGTCACCGACACCGGTCTGCGCTACCAGGTGCAGGCCAACAACGACGGCAGTTCGGGCAAGTCGAAGATCGGCGCCGACGGTTCCGGCTCCTCCGCGCAGCAGGACGCACAGTCCGGCGGGCAGGCGGCTGCGAACAAGGCTCAGGTCAGGCTGGGGTACGGAGACGTGAAGCCGGTGCCGGTGCCCCTCAACTGGTCCCAGTTCCTGCCGGTCGGGCCGCGGCTGGACACCAACAGCGCACGACAGCCACAGGGTTCGTGAGCATGGAGCACCCACGCATGAGACGCATGGCCGCCCTGTCGTCGGCGGTGACACTGGCGTGTCTCACCGCCGCCACGGGCGTCGGCGCCGGACCGTCCGCCGCCGTGCTCTCGCTGGACGGCAACGGTGAGTGCACGTTCCCGATGAAGAAGCAGATCAAGGGCACGCCCTGGTCGCTGCAACGGTTGGTGTTCGACCGCCTCTGGGAGGACACCAAGGGCAAGGACGAGAACGGCAAGCCGGTACGGGTCGCCGTCATCGACACCGGTGTCGATGACACCAACATCCAGCTGAAGACCGCCGTCGACAAGGCGAGCGGGGGGAACTTCCTGCCCCCGGCCAAGGGCGCCTCAAAGGACGAGCGGAAGCTCGCCGAGGACCCGACTGCCGACGAGGTCGGGCACGGCACCAAGGTCGCCGGCATCATCGCGGCCCGGCCGCGCCAGGGCACCGGCTTCGTGGGTCTGGCCCCCGAGGCGACGATCATTCCCCTCAAGCAGAACAACGCCGAGGGCAAGGGCACACCGCAGAAGATGGCACAGGCCATCAGGAAGGCGGTGCAGGAGGGTGCCCAGGTGATCAACATCTCCCAGGACACCAAGGGTGCCCTCTCGCAGAGCGATCTGGAGCAGGCGACCGCCTATGCGGTCCAGCACGACGTGGTCGTGGTCGCGGCCGCCGGCAACGACGGCGCGAACGGTGCGTCCAAGCGCACCTATCCCGCGTCCTACCCCGGCGTCCTCGCCGTCGCCGCCTCCGACCGCAACAACGAGCGCGCGTACTTCTCGCAGAGCGGCGATTTCGTCGGCGTCGCGGCGCCCGGCGTCGACATGGTCTCCACCGTGCCCAAGGGCGGGCAGTGCGTGGACAACGGCACCAGCTTCGCCGCCCCGTACGTGGCCGGAGTGGCGGCCCTGATCCGGGCCAAGCACTCCGACTGGTCCCGGCAGGAGGTCATCGCACAGATCGAGCAGACCGCGGAGCGGGGCGTCAACGGCCGTGACCGGTTCATCGGTTGGGGTGTGGTCGATCCGGTGAAGGCCCTCACCGACGATGACAAGAAGATCGAGCACCCCACGGCGGACACCGGCTCGGCGGCGAACGTCCCGAAGCCCGAGCCCGGACGCCTCACCCTGGGCGAGACCCCGCAGGAGCGTCGTACGCGGCTGGCCACGTACGCCCTGGGCATGGGCGTGGTGGTCGTGGGCATCACCGCGGGTGGTGCGGTCGTGCTGCGTGACTGGCGCCGCCGGCGTGACGCATGAGGGGCGGCGGCGGTGCTTGACGCCTGTCGTTGCCCGGCCGTCCCTGGCGTCCCATCCGTGTAACAACCGGATACTTGTTGGTCATGCACACGGGGATGCTGACTAGAGTGATCCTTGACAGCTTTGGTCCGATGCGCACGGGACGGCCACAGAGCACCGGCCGTTCCACCGCATCCGATTCATGGGGGAAGGTGTGCCATGGCGGAGAAGCTCCGCGTAGAAGGTCATGATTTCAAGACCCTCGAGAGCGCCATCGACTGGATGGAAGGTCAGCTGACCGAGCGGATCGGGAAGCTCAACAGCGTGATCGACCACGTTGAGGGCCACTGGAAGGGCATCGCGGCGGGCGCGTACAACAACCTCCAGACGGAGGTCAACAACGACGTCCGCCGGGTCAACCAGTTGCTGAGCTTCACCCGCGAACTGGTGAAGGCGAGCCGGGACGGTTTCGACCAGGAGGAGCTCGACCAGCTCAAGAACATCAACAGCGTGGGAGGCGGGGAGAGCGGCATCCTCGGCTCCTTCCACGCCTCTTGATCCTCGTGACCTGTCCGCCTCGCATCAGGAGTTAGAGCTCAATGGAGATTACGTACGAAGGCGTTGTCGAAGCCTCCAACATGGTCAGGAACGAGGCCAACACGCTCAAGACCGACCTCGACACCATCATGAGGCAGGTCAAGGGTGTGTCCGAGTCGTGGACCGGTGAGGCCCAGCGCGCGTTCAACGAGCGTCAGCACGAGTGGAACCAGCGCGTCGACCACCTGCACAGCACCCTTCTCACCATCTCGAAGAAGCTGCTGGAGGCTACGGAGGGCTACAGGGCCAATGACCATCGTCAGGGCCAGCGGTTCGCGTCGTAGAGAGAGACGTAGCGCGCACAGCCTGCGGTCGTTTCGTGGGTGCGGGGACACTCGGCCCGGGCCGAGTGTCCCCACCCCCCCGAGCGCTGCCATCCAGGTACTGAAGGAGGTGCTTCATGGCTGAGTTGGCGCCGGACGGGGGTGGCTCCGCTAAGTCCCCTTCTTCGCCGGACCTCGACGCTCCCACCGAGTCTCTACAGGAATTCAAGAAGCGTGTTGACAGGCTTCTGACCGATCTCGACAAGTCGGACGCGGCACACGGCAAGATCTCCCAACAGACGGTGACCACCGCCGCCTACGGGCAGAACTTTCCTGAGGCGATGTCGCTGGCGAGCGCGTACGAGCTGGTGCACGGACGGCTCCAGCTGCTCTCCCGGACTCTGGGCGAGCAACTTGAGGCGATGGGCATCACGGTGGGCGCGGCCGACGGCGACTACCAGACGGTGGACCACGAGCACGCGCAACGCCTGAAGGCCATTCAGGAGCGCACCCAGAACTACTACGAGCAGTATCAGAAACAGCACGAACCGAAGGGCCACGACAAGCCGGACGCCCCCAAGACGGGCGACGGCAAGAGCAGTGGCCACGACGGCATGTGATGGGTGAACGGGGGAGGGGATTGGATCATGGGCGATTCCAGCAAGCTGCCGCCGCTCAAGATGTGCTACAACGTCACCAGTTTCGAGCATGCCTCATTTGAGGACATGCTCGCCATGGTCGAAGGTACGGACGAGCAGGAGATCATTCGTCGCGGCAATGCCCTGACGAAGGCGCAGTCCGAGATCGAGAAGATTGGCGACGAGCTCAAGAAGCGGGTCGGCAGGGTCACCTGGAAGGGTGAGGGCGGCGACGCGTTCCGGAACTGGGGCGACGACTTCGCCAACCAGGCCCTGAAGCTCGCGAGTTTCGCCGGCTCCGTCGGCACCGCGATGGAAACCGCGGGGCAGGCGCTGAGCGAGGTCAAGAAGTCGATGCCGGAGCGTCCGGCGGGTTCGCAGGTGTGCTATGCGGACGAGGAGAAGGAAAAGAAGCGCCTGGAAGGTCTGGACAAGGCCCGCGACGAGGCGCTTCCGCAGATGTACAAGCTGGCCTCGTACTACAGGATGTCGCAGGAGACCATCGCGGCGTCCCAGGAGAATGAGCCGGTCTTCAAACCGCTGCCGAGTCAGATGATCCCTGACACCTCGGTGGGCGGTGGGCAGGAGAGCTATGGCTCGCCCAGTGTTTCCGGGGGCGCGGTTCACACGGCGCCCGCCTCTGTCGCGACGACGCACCCGACGGTCGATCCGTCCACGGTGAGTCCGGGTTCGCCCGCGCATGTCTCGCCTGCGCATGTTTCACCGGGGCATGTCACGCCTCCGTCGATCCCGGAGAACCCGGGGCATGTCACCGTTCCGGACGCGACGCACACCAACATCGACACGGTGAAGCCGTCGCCGCCCACCACCACACCGCAGCTTCCGACCGGCGGTGGGCCTCCGGTGTCTCCGGTCACTGACGGGCCCGGGCCGGTGGGCCTGCCCGCGACACCCCCGCCGACGGTCGGGCCCACACCCGGATTGGGCAAGACCGGCCCCACTGTGGGGAAGGTCAACCCGACTGTGGGCAAGGTCAACCCCACCGTGGGGACGGGCGGCACCAAGGGCCCCATCACCGCTTCCAGGCTGCCCAACGGACCGACCGAGCAGATCAACGGCCGGTCCACCAACCCGGTGCGCGCCGACAGGAGCATCGTCGGGGGTATGCAAAACCACCAGGCGGGCACGAACCAGGGCTCCCGACAGAGCCGGGGGACCGTCATCGGCAGGGAGCCGGCTGGGCCTGTGGGCCGCGCGGGTCCGGGCGTGGGCCCTGGCCTCCCCACGGCCGGGCGGCCCGGAGGTGTCATCGGCGCCGGTCCGAACCGGGGAGCTTCGGCGTCGACCCGGGCCGAGGGTACGGCGCGTCGCGCAAGCGAACTGCGGACCGGCGGCGAGTTCACTCCCGGGGGGAGCGGACTGGTCCGGGGACAGGCCGAAGGACGGGCCCCCGGCGCGCCGGGGACGGCGGCATCGGGGGGCGGTGAGGGCCGGAAGAGGCAGCACGAGGAGGGCCGGGAAGCGCCCGACCAGCGGACCGAGGACGAAGAGACCTGGAACGAGGGTCGGCGCGGCACCGTGCCTCCCGTGATTGGGTAAACCCTTCCGCAGAGGCCGCGGATGATGGCGAGCACAGGACGAACAGGCGATATGGAAACGACGCTCAACCAGGTCCGGAGCCGGACGACAGTGATCATCTCGCTGCTCGCGTCCTTGCTCGCCATCATGGGGCTGACCGCCCCTGCCGCCTCGGCGGACACCATGCGGGAACGCCAGTGGTATCTGGACCGCATGCAGGCGGAGAGCATGTGGAAGGTCAGCACCGGTAAGGGCATCACGGTCGCGGTCCTCGACTCCGGAGTCGACACATCGGCCCCGGAGCTGAAGGGGAAGGTGCTCAAGGGCAAGAACCTCGTGGAACCGAGCAAGGGCGCCCGTACGGACCCGGACGGGCACGGCACGGCCATTTCCATGCTCATCGCCGGAAACGGAGCTGACGGCCAGGGCATCAAGGGCCTCGCTCCGGATGCGCGTATTCTGCCGCTCACGGTATTCGGCTCGACGAAGGAGTCGGGAACCAATAGCGTCCCGGGCCTCATCAACGCCATTCGCTACGCGGCGGACAGCGATGCGCAGATCATCAACATGTCGCTGGCCCTTCCGTACTACCAGGTCAACAAGACCGAGCAGGGCAAGCTACAGAAGGCGGTCGACTACGCGGTCAGCCGCGGCAAGCTGCTCCTCGCCGGTTCGGGTAACGACGGTGAGACGTCGAACGACATCACCTACCCCGCGGCCAACAAGGGTGTGGCTGGGGTGAGCGCCGTCGACTCGTCATTGACGGTGACCAAGTTTTCCAACCACGGGTCGTTCGTCGCTCTTGCCGCTCCGGGCAAGGACATCCCGATCCGCTGCATCGGCAAGGCCGGCTACTGCCGCAGTTGGGGCACCAGCCAGGCCACGGCCATCGCCTCCGGCGCCGCCGCGCTCATCTGGGCCAAGCACCCCACATGGAACGGCAATCAGGTGCTCCGCGTCATGATGGACACCGCCGGAAAGCCCACTGAGGGCAAGATTCCCAGCCGCTACATCGGCTACGGCACGATCCGTCCCCGCTACAACGTCCTGGAGAATCGGGGCAAGCCGGGCTCGGCCGACGTCAACCCCCTGGTGCCGACGCAGGCGGGCGGCTCCCCGTCCGACTCCTCGTCGCAGAGCCAATCCCCGTCCCCTTCCAAGGGCGACTCCCCGGCCGGTGACACCGCCGCCGAGAGCGGCAGTGGCGATGGCGGCAGCGGCGCCCTCCCGTGGATCCTGGGCTCGGCCGGTGTCCTGGCCGTGGTCTGTCTCGCGCTGTTTGTGTTCCGCCGCCGGGCGGCTTCGCCCCGATGACGAGCGGCTCCAAGAACCGCGCTTCCCCATGCACCCTGACCGTGGAATCCGCAAAGAAAGCGCCCGTTTCGGATGTGCTGATGGTGTTTCGAATTCGCCACAGGAGCGGTTCACCATCGGTAATTGCTGTGACGGGAGGTACGCCAACTGCACGGCCGTGCTAGCGTGCGAAGCAAAGGATAGGCAACACACCTGCGCTCCTGGTCATTTGTTCACAAAAGCGCGATGGCTCCGCGATTGGCCAGTTAGGGGGAAGCGTGAGCGAGGACTTCATCCGCGAACTGCAACAGTTCCAGCAGTATGCGGAGAATCTGCAACACCTGATGTCGGACATGCACGACCAAGTGCCCCGGAGTTCCGAAGGAACGGACGCACAGGGGGCCGTCTCCGTGACCCTGGGTGCGGATGGGCTTCCGGAGTCGATCAAGCTGGCGTCCGACTGGCAGCGCCGACGGGCCGCCGGGGACCTCGGCGGCGCCGTCGTCGAGGCGTTCGAGTCCGCCATGAGCGACCGTATGGAGCGCTGGTCACGCTCGCTTGAGCAGTCCGGCTGGGAAGAGCGGGCCGGTCAACTCGACGAGGGCCGCGCCTCGTCCGCGTCGGCGACGCCGTCCCGTCCGGTCCCCGAAATCTCCGACCACGACGTGCGCCACGTCCTCTACAGGCCCGTGGACGAAACGATCGAGGACGTCCTCACCGCATCCGACGCCGTCGACCAACTGGACGCAGATTCGTTTCTCCCGCCGCAGGTCAAGGGAGAATCCGCCGCGCGCCGAGTCACCATCACCCTCACCGCGCACGCTCTGGTCTCCTGCGAAGTGGACCCTCAGTGGGCCGGCGGGCAGTCAGTCGTCCGACTGAATCAGGCGCTGAACGAGGCTCTGAACAATGCTCGCGAAAAGGTCGGCAGTGCCGAGAGCCCCGGGGCGGCCGGTGTCGCGAACCTGCATATGGGCGGCCTGATGAACGAGTTTCTGGCCATCATCAAGAACCCCCAGCGCTTCGTGGACTGATAGGGAAAAGAACTGATACGGATAGGAAAGGAGGCCCATGAGCAAGCTCAAGGTCATCACAGACGCCATACGCGCTGACGCCAGAACGTGGGATGAGCAGGCGAAAGCGATCGGCGGTGTCGGGACCAATATCAGCGGGCTGCGCCGCGAGCGGCTTGAGCTGGGCATGTACCAGATGTTTTTCGGTGCCTACGCGGATGCCATCGACCATCTTTCGAGCCGGTGTTCCGAGGGGCAGAAGCGGATGTCGGAAATCGCTGACGCGTTGGTCAAGAACGCGAAGGCGTACGACGATCACGAAGTGGAAACCACGAAGTCCGTGGAAGACGCCTACTAGCAATCGGTGGTGCACCGGGGAGACGGGGAAGGCGATGGCATTCAGTCAGACGCAGTTCGAAACACTCATCGAAAAGATCAATGACAAGATCGAGAAGCTCACGAAAGATCTCGTCACCTTTGGCAACAAGATCAACGGAGCGGTGGACCACTGGTACGTTCCCGGTCCCGTGGCGAAAGCGGTGGTCGCCGCGGCGAACAAGCTCATCGAGTTCGTGAACTGGGTCCTCACCAAGATCGGCCATTTGCTCGAGGGTGTCGTTGCCCCGGTGATCTTGTTCATCGACGCCAACAGCTGGAAGGCGAAGGGCATCCACGGCGACGCGACCACCGCCTCGTCCAGCACCCAGAAGTTCAACCTCCAGGCCCCCAAGGAGTGGAAGGGCGAGGGCGCTGACGCGTACACCAACGCCGTCTTCCCTCAGTCGGGTGCGGCCGCCCAGGTCGCGACCAACGCGAATTCGATCGCGGATATCCTGCTCACCGCGGCCGTTGCGGGAGTGGCATTCTACGGAGCGATCGCTGCTTTCTTGATCCAGTTCATTCCCGCCATGGCCGCCGCGATCGCCGCGGGGGCGACCGTCGTCGGTGCCGTTCCGGCCGCGATCGCCGCCTTGGGTGAAGGAGTGGCCGGTTGGCTCGTCATAGCGGGCGCCGTGACCACTCTGCTGGGCGTACTGGGCGACCAGGCGAAGGCCATGGCCGACCTGAAGAGCAATGCCAACGACAACAGCGCGTTTCCGAAGGGCCATTGGCCGGTGGGCACGGCCTGACGCGCCCGACATGACGATATGAGGAGAGCCTGTGTACGGACCGCGCGTCGCCCTCTGGGCCGTCGGGGTGGCGTCATTCGTGTGGCTGATGCTCCCAGCGGTTACCGACTGGGCCATCGGCCTCCCCCCGCCCCCGCTGATCGCCGTCCTTTGCGCGCTCGCGATCCTCTGCCCGGGAACCGCTGAGTTCCTGGCGAGGCGGCATAAGGAGCAGACCTGGTACGCCGGGAACTTCGCGTCGTTCGAGGAGTTTCGCGGCTCCGTGGACCGCGCGGCCCTGCTGCGGGTCCGGGAGACGAAGGGTCCGGCGCAAGCTCTCCGTGAGGTCAGGCGCCAGTACCCTTCGGTCCCGCTCAAAGTGGCCGCTCGGCTGGTCAGGGAGTTGTGAGCGGCTCGAGCAGCGCTCGCTGAATGGCAGGGCTCGTACGGCGGGGTAGCCGGTCCGTACGAGCCCTGCCCTGCTCTCCAGGCCTGGCTGTTGGCCGTAGCCCGCCCTCCCGCCTCAGTCCACTGACGGCACCCACGCCGTCTGGACCAGTGACGCTCCGCCGCGCCGGGAGACGAAGACGCCCCGCCCCGGCGGCAACGGACGCGCCTTGACCTGGCCCAGCAGCTCGCCCTCACCCGGCGAACCCGACAGCACGACGCCCTGCGCGCCCAGCTCCTTGAACCGCTGCATGAACGGCTCGTACGACGAGCGCCCCGCGCCTGCCGTCGTCCGGGCCACGATGATGTTGACGCCGGCGTCCCGCGCGTACGGCAGGTTGTCCACCAGCTCGGACATCGGGTTGCCGGACGAGGTGGCGACCAGGTCGTAGTCGTCCACCACGATGAAGGCCCGCGGCCCCGACCACCAACTCCGGTTCCGCAGCTGCTGCGGGGTGACGTCCGTCCCCGGGATGCGCTGGCTGATGAGGGTGTTCATGTCGGCGATGTACTTCTCGAAGGCGTTCTGCGTCGTGCCGTAGCCGACCAGATGAGGCTGTGGCACGACCTCCAGCAGACTGCGCCGGTAGTCGCCGACCACGAAGAGCCCCTCCTCGGGGGCGTAGCGCTCGGTGATCTGCTTGATGAGCAGACGCAGCAGAGCCGTCTTCCCGGACTCCGACTCGCCGTAGACGGCGAAGAAGGGGTCGGTGTCGAAGTCGATGAAGACCGGCTCGAGGTTCATCTCGTCGATGCCGATCGCGATGCCCCGCTCCGGCTGCTCATGACCGGAGGGGATCTCCCGCACCGACAGCGTCCGCGGCAACATCCTCACCTGCGGTGCGTGCGGACCGGGCCAGTTGTCCACCGATGCCCTGACGAACGCGGCGGTCGCCTCAGCCAGGTCGTCGGCGTTGCCCGACGTACCGTCGATACGCGGCAGACCGCCCAGGAAGTGCAGCTTCTCCGGGGTGAGGCCGCGGCCGGGGGTACCCACGGGCACATTCGCGGCGACCTTACGGTCGAGCTCGGAGTCCATCGGGTCACCGAGCCGCAGCTCCAGCCGGGCGAGGAACTGGTCCTTGAGCGCCGCTCGCATTTCCATATAGCGCGTGACCGTGACGATGAGGTGCACCCCGAGTCCCAGACCGCGCGTGGCGATGTCGGCGACGATCGGCTCGAGCATCTCGTAGTCGGTCTTGAAGGACTGCCAGCCGTCGATCACCAAGAAGATGTCGCCCCATGGCTCACCCGGCAGCTGCCCGGAGGCACGGAGCTGACGGTAGGTACCGATGGAGTCGATGTTGTTGTCCCGGAAGAACTCCTCGCGCCGGTTCAGCACGCCGGTCACCTCGGCGATCGTGCGGCGGATCTTCTCCGGGTCCAGACGTGAGGCGACTCCGCCGACATGCGGCAGCCCCTCGACCGCGATCATGCCGCCACCGCCGAAGTCCAGGCCGTAGAACTGGACCTCGTGCGGGCTGTGAGTGAGCGCGAAGGATCCGAGCAGGGTGCGTACGGCGGTCGACTTACCGGACCGCGGACCGCCGACGATCAGCATATGGCCCTGTGCGCCGGAGAAGTCCCGGTAGAAGATCTCCCGCCGCTGTTCGAACGGCTTGTCCACCATGCCGATCGGCACGCACAGACCACCGCTGCGGGCATAGCCGCTCGCATGCAGACCGCGCTCCGGTGAGACGGCGAGCTGGGGCATCAGCTGGTCCAGGGACGACGCCTCGGTGAGCGGCGGCAGCCACACCTGGTGTGCCGCCGGACCGCGTCCCTCCAGATTGCGCACAACGACGTCCAGCACCGTGTCCGCGAGCGCGTCGTCCACCCGGTCGCGGTCCGCCGTGTACGTGAAAGCAGGGTCGGGCTCGGCGAAGCGGACCGGCACCGGGGCGGCACTGAACAGCACCGGACGGCGGTCGGTCGGGATGGGACCGCTGCCCACCGCGGTTGACGTGGACGAACGATAGGGCCCGGAAACATACGCCGCCTTGAAGCGGACCATCTCCTCCGTGCCGAACTTCAGGTATCCCGAACCGGGCACCGACGGCAGGTGATAGGCGTCCGGCACCCCGAGCGCCGTACGCGACTCGGCGGCGGAGAACGTCCGCAGACCGATGCGGTACGAGAGGTAGGTGTCCAGGCCCCGCAGCCGGCCCTCTTCGAGGCGCTGAGAGGCCAGCAGCAGATGCACCCCGAGCGACCGGCCGATGCGGCCGATCTGGATGAACATCTCGATGAAGTCGGGCTTGGCCGTCAGCAGCTCGCTGAACTCGTCGATGACCAGGACCAGGGAGGCCAGCGGTTCCAGCGGGGTGCCCGCGGCGCGCGCCTTCTCGTAGTCGTGGATGTTGGCGTAGTTGCCCGCGGAGCGCAGCAGCTCCTGACGGCGCTGAAGCTCACCGGTGATCGAGTCGCGCATGCGGTCGACCAGCGTCAGATCGTCCGCGAGGTTGGTGATCACCGCGGCGACATGCGGCAGCTCCGCCATGCCCGAGAAGGTCGCGCCGCCCTTGAAGTCCGCGAGGACGAAGTTGAGCGTCTCGGACGAGTGCGTCACCGCCAGGCCCAGCACCAGCGTCCGCAGCAGCTCCGACTTTCCTGAACCGGTCGCGCCCACGCACAGGCCGTGCGGGCCCATGCCCTCCTGGGCCGCCTCCTTCAGGTCGAGCATGACCGGGGCGCCGCTCTCCCCGACCCCGATCGGAACGCGCAGCCGTTCCGCCGTCGAGCGGGGCCGCCAGGTGACCACAGGGTCGATGGACGCCGCGTCGCCGAGGTTGAGCAGATCGGTGAACTCCAGGTTGGTCAGCAGCGGTTCATCATCCCCGCCGCCCGCCGAGACCCGCAGCGGGGCGAGCTGCCGTGCCAGCGCCTCGGCGCCGGCCAGCGACAGGGTGTCCGGAACGCCCTCGTACACGGCCGAGGCCGACTCCACCCGCAGCAGACCAGGCCGCACGATCAGCGACAGGCCGCCGCGCAGCTCGTCCAGGCCGCCACGGATGACCTCCAGCACCGTCACGCCCTGCAACCCCTCCTGGGCGGCCAGAAGCGAGTCGGGCGGCACCAGACCGCCGTCCAGGATCACCACCACATGCGGCGCGTCCAACAGTGGCTGTCCGTCCCGGTTGAACCGCGAGCGGCCCTCCAAGCGGTTCTTCAGCAGGTCCTCGACCTCGGCCAGATTGTCGCTGAACAGCCGCTTCGTTCCGGCTCCGTCCACCGACCCCGGCACCTGGGTGTGCGGCAGCCACTTGACCCAGTCCCACTCCTCCGTGGCACCCGCCGCGGCCACCACCGCGATCACCAGGTCCTCGGGCGAGTGCAGCGCGGCCAGGCTCGCCACCAGCGCCCGGCTCGTCTCCAGGGTCGTCTCCGGCTCGCCGGAGACCGTCATGTGGTAGAAGGCCCTCAGGCTGACGGCCATCGGCATGCCGTCCAGCGACCGGTGGACCGCCAGGAACTGCTGCATGGCGCCCGCCGACAGCGGCTCCAACTCCTCCACCGGGGCGGTCTCCGGCGCCACCAGCGGCGTCCACAGCTCCTGCGGCCCGAGCCCGATCCGCACCTGCACGAAGTCGTCGTCGGTGATCCGCCGCTCCCACAGCCGGCTGCCCTCCGCCACCAGCGACCACAGCTGCTCGGGGGAGGGGTGGAGAAAGAACTGCGCATCGCGCTGTGCGCGCGCCGTGCGCTGCACCCTCCGCCGGGTCTTCGCGAGGTACTTGAGATAGTCGCGGCGACCCTCGACCGCCTCGCCCTGCGCGCCTTTGCGATACCGGATCGCCTGTGCGATGACCATCGATACGGTCGACAGCAACATCATCACGCCCATGATCTTCATGAACGGTGCCGAATTCGGCATGAAGAAGAAGACCACCGACGAGCCCATGCCGAGCATGGGCAGCAATTGCATCGCCATGCCTTCCCGATCGCCGCGAGGCAACTCGGGAGGGGATTCGAGTCGGAGTTCATCCGCGGGCATCTCGGGAGGAGTCTCCCGAGGTGGACGTTTCACGATGATCTGGCTCATCGGCCTGTCTATCCCCCGATGCGGACTGAACAATTGAGGACCTGCTGAGGGCCCGCACGCACGCTTGCCGCGCGTCATTGCGGCACCTACCCGGCAACGAACCGATCCTACGTGTCGGGAAGGCAATTGGCGCCCGGTAGGGTGACCTCCCGCACACTGTCAGACATGAACGCGTCCGGACGGAAGACGCGGCGAGACGCTAATGAGAGGGCCCCGCAGGTGAGTTCGACCACATCGACCGGTTTCTGCCGAGTGACGGTCGTCGCACCCGACAGCCGCATTGACGTCGCACTCCCCGACGACATAGCCCTTGCGGACCTGTATCCGGAGATGCTCAGGCTGACCGGCCAGACCCAGCCCACGGGCACGCCGGTCGGCTACCACTTCGTGCGTCGCGACGGCACCGTCCTGGACGGCTCCCGCTCCCTCGCGGCGCAGCGCGTGTTGGACGGGGACGTGCTGTCCATGCGTCCCTTCGCAGCGTCCCTCCCGCCCGTCGTACGCGATGACGTCTCCGACGCGATCGCCTCGACGGTGGCCGGTGACCACGCCCTGTGGAACGCCCGCTACCTGCGGGCCTGCGGGCTCTTCGGTGGCGCGCTGCTCTTGATCTTCATGGGATTCGTCCTGTGGTTCGCCGACCCGGTCAAGCACGACATGCACGGACTGCCCGGCGTCATCGCCGGTGGCGTCGGTCTGCTGCTCGCGGTCTTCGCCGGCGTACGGGCCCGGGTCTACGACGACCGGGCCTCCGCCATCGCCCTCGGCCTCGCGGCACTCCCGCACGTGATGATCGGTGGATCCGGGGTCCTGGCACTGGAGGCGGGCGAGGGCATCGGACGGCTCCAGTTCCTGCTCGGCTGTGTCGCCGTTCTGATCGTGTCGGTCGCCCTGGTCGCCGCCATGCCGTCCGGCGACGCTCCGTTCGTCGCCGCCGTCGTCCTCTCGGCCTTCGGCACGCTGGCCACCTTCTGCCAGATCGTGACGGACACCAGCGCGGCGGGCACCGCGGCCGTCTGCGTGGCGGTCGCCATCGCCGCCATCGCGTTCCTCCCCGGCCTCTCCGCGCGTGCCGCCCGTCTGCCCATCGGATACGTCGCGCCCCGTGACGCCTCCCGCAACGACTACGGCGCTTCCGGCGGCATCGACCTGGACAACCCTTCGTCCGCGGCCGCCGCCCGGCCGGTCGACAGCGAGCGGATCGCGGCCCAGGTCAAGCGCGGCCACGAACTTCTCCTCGGCCTGGTCGGCGGCTGTGCGGCGGTCGTCGTGGGTTCGTCGGCGGTGCTCGGCTTCTCCGACGGCACCTGGGCCCAACTGCTCGCCCTGGCCGCGGGGCTGGCGATGCTGTTGCGCGCCCGGCTGTTCCGGTACACCTGGCAGGTCGCCTGCGTCCTGGCGTCCGGCGTCATCTCCCTCGCCCTCCTCATCCTGGGGCTCGCCCTCAACCCGCCGACGAGCGCCGTCATCGACCTGCTCAGCGGCGACAGCGGTCCGCTGAACATCCGTACCGTCTGGCTCACCGCCTCCGTCGCCTTCGGCGCGCTGATCCTCATCGCGATCGCTCTGATCGTCCCGAAGAAGAGCGTGACGCCTTTCTGGGGCCGCTTCGGCGACCTGGTCGAGGGCGCGATGCTGCTGTCGATCACGCCGCTCGTGCTCGCAGTCCTTGACGTCTACGCGACGGCGCGTGGTCTGGTCAGCAAGTGACGCTCGCCGAGCGGTGAGGTAGTGGCGGACTGCCACCTGCCACCTGCCACGGCCAAAGGCGCCCCGGTCACGTACTCCGTGACCGGGGCGCCTTCGCTTCGGCCTTCACCCGTCGGAAGTACATTGAGCCGCCCGGATCCGAACGACGCGTGGAACGCCTCTCCGATACGTCCCATGCCCGAGCTATGCCCCGGAATCGCCAAGGTCGCCTTCCCCGCAATGAAGTTGGGCCGTACACCCTGCGCCACTAGGCTGGTGCCGACCGTCATCATGTACGCCGTAGGGGGAATCCGATGAGCGAGGGGAGCCGGGTCTCGGCGAACGACGCCAGCGCGAGCAGGGCGCGCGGAGGCGGGTCGGATCTCAAGGTGGAGGCCGAGACGCTGGCGAGCTTCAAGAGCAGGATCGACAAGATCCTCATCGATCTCGAAGAGTCTCCGGCAGCCAGGAGCAAGATCAGCGACCAGACCGTCGCACACGCCGCCTTCGGCGCGGAATTCTCTGCCGCCGCCGACCTCGCGGGCGCCTACGAGAAGCTGCACGACCGCCTGGAGAAATTCTCCAGGACGCTGGGCGACCAGCTCGAAGCCTTGGGCATGGCCGTCCAGATCTCGGACCGCGGCTACGAGAGCATCGACGCCGAGCAGGCCGACCGGCTCCGTGCCATCCAGGACCGCGCGAGCAAGTACTACGGCCAGAACGCCGACTACCGGGGCGACGGGCAGGACAAGAACCAGGCACGGAAGACCGACACGGGCAAGTCCGGCACCGCCGATTCGAACTTCAAGTAGGGGGAGACATGGGGAACGGGGAGTTCGACGGTCTGTCGGTGGAGAACCTGCGGGCCATGCTGGCCAACGCGGACCCCGACAAACTGACCGCCGCCGGCACCGCCTTAGGCGACGCCGGCCCGAAGATCCTCGACATCGGCTCCGACTTGCGCCGTCATGTGTCCCGCGTGGACTGGACCGGCGAAGGCGGGTCCGCCTTCCGCGAATGGGCCCATGACTTCGCCCTGGAAGTCATGCGCTTCGGTCAGTTCACCTCCACGGTCGGCCAACATGTGGCCCAGGCCGGCCAGGCCCTCTCCGAGACCAAGTCGGCCATGCCCGAGTCCAGGGCCCCGGGCCCCAGGGCGGCCCACGAGGACCCGGCAGCACAGGAAGCGGAGCAGCGCGAGGCCGAAGAGGCCAGGCACCAGATGGAGCGCCTCTCCTCGGCCTACCGGGCGGCGCAGGAGACGATGGCGGCGGAGCGGGAGCCGCAGTTCAAAATGCTGCCTCCTATGGGCGTTGATGTTGGAAATCGTGAAGATAGATACGATTCCGGCTCGGTGGGGGAGCCGACATCTGGTGCAGGAGTAGGCGTAGACCAGACGCCGCAGGAGCAAGCGGGCGTGCCAGCGGTTCCGCTGCATGGGGAGACGGAGTCAAGCCATCGCGAGGCGACGAGCACCCACATCGACTCGACCGCCACCCTCCCCGATCCAGCGGCCAAGGCGCCATCTCGTACCTCGATGCCGCCTGCGGACCAGCCCAGGCAGCCAGGCCCCGTTGTGATGCCGTCACCCCCGGTTGGGCCGTCCACAGCGCCCCCTCGACGCACCACACCCGTGACGGGGAAGAGCATGTCCCGCCTCCCCGTGACCGAACGTGTAACAGGACCTGGAGGCGCGCCTCCGCGTCGCATGCTCACGCCTCGAGGGCCGGTAGAGAACGACGTTGTGGGAGGACAGCAGCGGCGCATAGGCCCCTCCCCTCGCCTTCCTCGCGCAATGGTGGTGGGGGAGGAGAGCGGTCAGATGTCCCGCGGCCCCGGGGGAGGGGGCGGCCACCCTATGGCGCGGACAAGCGGTGTGCCAGGGACCGAAGGCATGGCCCCAGGGCGTCGGTTGGCCTCGGAGCCGGGAGGACCGGTGAGTGGCCCGCGCACACCAAGCCCCGGTGTCACCGGCGCGCGTCAGCGTGGTGTCGCCATCGGTGAGGAGAACGGATCCCACACACGTGGGCCCGTGTCAGGGGCGGCGCCTTCTGGCGGCTCAAATGCGGCAAGTGATCCTTCCGGGGATTCGGGCAGGGGACGCAGGGTCGCCTCCGAGTCAGGAGGGTCGATCGCGGATCCTCGTTCGTCCTCCAGAAGAGGGGCCGCATTCACCCGTGGGGGTACCGGGCTCGTTCGGCCAGGTCAGGCCGAAGGGCAAGAGCCTGCCGCCCCTGGGGCCTCTGGCACCGGCCGTCGCGGTCCCGGGCCGGAGAGTCGGCAAGGACATGCGGTCGTTGATCAGGGAGCCTGGGAGCTAGGGCGCCAGGACGCATTGCCTCCCGTCATTGAATAGTCGGCACTTGAAGTCTCAGGAGATTTCGCAGGGATGTCAGTCTTGTCCAGTGGAAACAAGAGGCGCTCAGTGCGTGGTTTGACGCTGCTCGCGGCGCTCATCACATGCATGGGAAGTTTCACATCCCCAGCGATCGGTCAAGATATACGTTCGCGTCAGTGGTACCTCGATGCAATGGGGGCCGACCAGATGTGGCGGACCAGCACAGGCAAAGGTGTCACTGTTGCCGTGCTGGACACTGGGGTCGACAGCTCGCTCCCTGAGTTGCGTGGTCAAGTCCTGGAGGGGAAGGACTTTTCATATAAGCCGAAAGGGGCCACTGTCGATACCAACGGACATGGCACGGACATGGCCGCTGTTATTGCGGGCACAGGGCGTTCCGGTGGTATTCAAGGCGTAGCACCTGGTGCGAAGGTGCTTTCCGTCAAGACTGGTTCTGGACCTAGATTCGGCGATCTAGCGTCAATTTATCTCAGGGCGATGCGCTATGCCCTAAAGCGCGGGGCCCGCGTAATAAATCTTTCGGAGACCATCCTTAGTCCCTTGAATGAAGGCGACAAAAAGAAGCTCCAGGATGGTCTGGATGAGATTAACAAAAGCGATGCATTGATATTTGCCGGAGTCGGAAACGATGCTGAGTCCGATAACTTTGCGGGCTATCCATCGAGTCTCCCCGGGGCTGTCGGGGTAGCTTCTGTCGATCAGAGCGGCACTGTTTCTACCTTTTCGACTCATGGCCCGCAAGTGGCCCTCGCAGCCCCAGGTGAAGGTATTCCTGGGCACTGCAAGGATGGGGGAGGTTGGTGCGAGGAGTCGGGTACCAGTCATGCCACCGCCATTGCTTCGGCGTCAGCCGCCCTCATCTGGTCCGCTCACCCCAAATGGACCGCGAACCAGGTCCTGCGCGTGATGATGCAAACGGCGAGCAAGCCCAAGGGCGGGGTCCCCAGCGAGTACATCGGCTACGGCATCATCCGCCCCGGCCAGGTCCTGCTCGACGGCAAGGGAGACCCGGGCGCAGCGGACGTCAATCCGCTGTTCCCGAACTATCACCCAGGGCAGAGCTCCTCCACATCTCCGTCCCCCTCATCGAAGACCGACGCCCCCTCGGGCGCTGCACACGCCAAGGACAAGGCCCCTGCCGCCTCCGCAACAGGTGGCGATGGCGGTAGTGGCAACACGCTCGTCTACGTTGGAGTCGGTGTGGCCGTAGCTCTGGTCCTCGGCGGTGGGGGCTATGCACTCGCCCGCAATCGCAGGCGGGTATAGCTGCGGCGCCGGCTGGAGTCTGTGGTGTGGCATTCGAAACCTGGAGCAGCCCCGAAAGCGGGCACGGCGCATGCCACGTGCGATCTCAGTGAGTATCGAGAGTGACCTTATCCGGAGCCGGGTAGGTGACCTTGTTCTTGCATGACAGGCGGTCCTCCAGGTCAGTGAACCTCTGTGCGGATTTAGTCAGGATACTGATGTCGGCACGATCGGAGAGGCCCACATTATCCAAGAGCGTGACCTGGAATGCGAGCATCTTCTTGTCCTTTGACTTCTCGGCCAGGTCGGGACGTTGGCAGTCCACCAATAGTTCGGCACGCTTTTTATCGCCGGTTTTGCGCACACTATAGGAGGTTGCCTTGCCGTCCTTTCTTTCGGCTGCAGGGAAGGTGCTGGGGCCCCAGTTCACGGTGACACGGAACAAGGTTCTCTTAGCTGATTCATCACGGATCGCGCAGGGACCGCCAGCGGACGGCTTGGATGTGGTCATCCGCTTGTTCATGTTCAAGCTGACCATGTACGTCACATCATCCCCAGCGCGGGGCTCGGTAACACTACGCACGGCGTGATCGCGTTCGGCCTCGGCCACAGCTTTCTTGTCGAAGATACCCAGGCAGCTCTTCTCGCTGAGAAGAGTCAGGTCCGGGTTCTTGGTATGGTCTTCATGTTCGCTTTTGGAATCGCCATCAGTTCCACTGCAAGCAGTGATTGCGAAGGCGAGTAGGCAAGTGAGCGATGTGAGAGGCCGAGAGGATTTCACGGCCAGATGTGATCGTTGCATGAATGCCCCTTTGGTATTCTACTAACGTCCGCTGTCGGTGAGCTGACTGTTGCCCACGCCGCGGTCGTAACCGTTCTTTATGGCCTCGTCAGCTCTGGCGTACCATGGCGAGTTGTCGGTTTCTGGATTGACTGCGACATATGAATCAAACGCCACCGCTGATCGGCGTTTACTCTTCTCGATGAACTCCTTCTTGAGGTCGCTCGCATCTCTGTCGATCTTGGTGTCAATTTCTTCTTGGCGGCGCTCCATTTCTCTATCGATTTGGATGCCCGTATGCGTTTCCATCGCTCCGGCCGCGCCATCGATGAATGGTGTGACGAATGGTGCGTACCTTGCAGTTTCAAGGGGCATGGTGATGAGACTTGTGGCGCTGCCGATTCCTTGGCTTACGCCGTACTTCTTCCATTCGGCTGCCTCGGACAGCTTTCTGGCCTGCTCGGCCTTGGTGTCTTCGGCGTTTGACGTGATGGCGTCGGCTCGCGCTTCATCGAGGATTCCCTGAGTCTCGGCGCCGGTTCCAAAGATGGCGATAAGAGAATCATCTGCCTGAGGATGGGCCTTAACGGCGCTGGTTGTGAACTCTTGTTGCGCGACTGAGAGGATCTTATAGCTGTCATCGTCTCGGCCAACTGCTGAAAGGAAATCGTTGGCTCGCTGATGTGTAACGAAGATGTCGCCTTCACCGATTGTGCCGAAGGCGGCGTCCCGAATCCCGTCACCGGAACTCTTGTCACCGTAGTTCGCGGTTGCCCAGTCCAGGTTGTCGATATAGCCCGCGCCCATTCTGGCCAGACTGTCGCTGAGTCCTGGTTTGTCTTCGGCCAGCCCCGAATTTTCGGCGATCATGGCGACTGCCTGGGTCATCACGTTGGCGCTTTCCTGGGTTCTGTGCAGTCCTAGCTCAGGCTGGTCGTACGGGTGGCCCAGGGCAGCCGCCTCCAGAGCATGACCTAGTTCGTCGTAGCCGTAACCCCGGTCGTTGGCGACTAGAGGGTTTCCATTAGGCCAATTCCGGTCCTGCAGGAGATACTTGAGATCTGGATCAGGACCAATTTCAAGATGGCTGTCGAAGCCTTCCCTATAGAAGAGCGCCTGTGCCGCCTCCGGATTGCGTCCGAGTGCCTCCATGTACCCCGCCATGGGGTCCATACCCTGGTCGCTTCCCTTGCCGAAACTGAGGTACGGCGTATATCCGTTGGGGCTCCACAGACCCTTGAGGTCGTCCTTGTGCTTGCGGTCGAACTCGATCAAGCCTCCGGTGCGGCCGTCCTTGTCGTGGCTGTTCGGATCCTTGTAGCCCTTGCCGTAGTCGTACAGGAAATCCTTGTCATACTCCCCGTACCGCAGCAGGCTGCTCATGGCCTGGAAGCCGTAAGGGCCCTTACTAATCGGGCCGCCGGAATGGGTGTCGTCCAACCGTTGGGGGCCGAGATTGATGACGTCCCGCTTCCATTGCTCGATGGCCTTGCTGTCAGAGTGGGAAGCTGTGGCCAGGGTGAACCCCAGGGACTTCTGTAGCTTTTCTAGTGTCTTCGTCCGCTCGCCGCCCGTCTGGGTCGTGTCGGCGGCGTGTTCCCAGAACTGCAGTGTGCCCTTCGCGCCGAGTTGGACGGCAAACTTCTCCGAGAAGAGCGGGTCTCCCTCGTGTTTCGAGAGGATCGAGTTGACCTTCTGGAGGTCGGCCGTGGAGAGTTCGCCCTTCAACTTTGCCAGTTCGGTGACCGTCTTGAGGTCCTTGTAAGCCTGTTCGCGTCCCTTTTCTGCACCCTTGATGCTGTTAAAGCCGTCGCCCGTGAACCCTTTGCCTCGGCCGTTGAAGTCTTGAGTGAGGGCCCAATGCAGGATCTCGTCTGCCGCGGTGGCGTCCGAGAGCACTTGCAGGATTCGGTCGTTGTAGCTGGACACCGTTTCGGAGTATCGCTTGGCTTGCAAGGTTTCGGCCTGCTCTGAAATGTCGTCAAGATTCGTTGGTTTGTACGACACATGGCCCTGCTCGTCGATGACCAGGTTCTTGTCCGCTTCGATATCGTCCTTGTAGCCCTTGAGCTTCTTCTTGGCATCCTTGAACTTGGTGTGGGCGTCGCTGAGAAGGCCGTGCATGTCCTTGGCCTCGAGGGCAGCCTGCTCCATCTGCTTCGCGACTGCCTTGATCTTGTCGGCGGCCGCCTCAGCTGCCTTGCCCTCCCAGTCCGAGTTGGTGATGGGGGACGTGACCCGCTTGGTGAAATTTGTGCTGACCTGCGTGAAGTGGTCTGGCAGGTTGCGCCACTTGTCGACGGCGTCGGAGAGCGGTTGCAGGTTCACCTTGAGGAGATCGTGGTAGGAGACCATCGTCCTTATCGCACTCCATGGCTATTCTGGTGGATGGGATGTGTCGCCTCAGATTCCTGCTACCTGGCCACGCGTTTGTTCCCATCGACGTCCCTGAACTTATCGGCGGTGCCCTTGTTGCCGATCTGGAATTCCGCGGCGGCGTTCCGCAGGGCGCCCGCGACGCCGTGTTCGAGTAGCCCATGTACGTAGCGCATCTGGTCCCGCCACCGCTCCTCGAACGTGTCGAAAGCAACGGCGCAGTCGAACCCTTTGAGGCTGTCCTTGACCTGGCCGGTCTCTTTCATGGCCTGGTTGTCAGCTTCCGTGAAGTTCCGGCGCGTGTCGTCGGTCTTGTCGGCCATTTCGCGGAGAATCTTCGGCGTGACCTTGAGCTTCTCCTTCGGCGCCGCGGCGCCGCCGTCATGGAATGCGTTGATCTGCATGCGGGTCGCCTGGCGCTCCGCCGCTTGTGTGCGGAAACTTGCCCATTGCTCGTCGAACGACACGATCCCCCCTGACACCACGTCAACCTCGTTTATGAAAGGTCAATACTTGTGAAACATATCGCGTCGTGGAGCGGGGCGCACGGCCGCGACGGGTTATTCGCTGCATAACTCACCTGGCAGCCAGCCCAGTTGCACCAGCCGGGCACCGCCCTTGCGGGTGATCAGGGTGCCGCGCCCCTGAGGGAGGCGGCGAGGGCGGGTTTTGCCGAGGAGGTCTCCTTCGGCTGGGTCGCCGGAGAGGATGACGCCCTGGGCGCCGAGTTCCTTGACGCGCTGCATGAAGGGCTCGTACGAGGAGCGTGAGGCGCCGGCCGTGTTGCGAGCGATGATCAGGCGGACACCGACGTCGCGGGCGTACGGCAGCCCCTTTGTCAGGAAGTCGAGAGGGTTGCCGGCGCTCGTGGCGACCAGCTCGTAGTCGTCGATGATGACGAAGAACTGCGGGCCGCTCCACCAACTGCGCTCGCGAAGTTGCCGCGGGGTGACCTCCGGGCCGGGGGCTCGGTGTTCCATGAGGGTGCTCAGGGCGTCCATGTGCATTTCGAGCGCTGGGGCGGCAGGGGCGTACTCCAGGAGATGGGAGTCCGGTACCGCTTCCAGAAGCGTACGGCGGTAGTCGCCGACGATGATCCGCGCCTCGTCGGGGGTGTAACGCTGGCTGATCTGCTCGGCAAGCAGGCGTAGCAGAGAGGTTTTGCCCGATTCGCTCTCGCCGAAGACCACGAAGAACGGATCGGAATCGAAGTCGATGAAGACCGGCTCCATGCGGTCCTCGTCGATGCCGATCGGCAGACCGAGGTGCGGGTTCTCGAAGCTCTTGGGGAGGCGGTCGGAGGGGAGTTCGCGGGGGAGGACGCGGACCTCGGGGGCCCGGGGGCCGGTCCAGTGGGCGGTGACGGCGCGAACCAGGGCCGCTGTCGATTCAGCGGGTCCGGGCGGCGTCGGTCCAGCCGCCGTTGGTCCGGCCGCCGTTGGTCCGGCCGACGTCGGTCCCGTCGGCGTCGGTCCGGTCGACGCCGGCCCTCCCGGCGTCCGTACCGACGGCGACGGCGACGACGACGCGGTCGTGCCGGTCGTGGCCGGCTCTGTCACTGACGAGTCGGCTGTCCGTCCGTCCGCCTCCGCCCGCAGGGCGCTTCCGATCCGCGGTTGCGCGGCCAGGAAGTGCAGCCGCTCGGGGATCTGGCCGCGACCCGGCGCGCCGACCGGGACGTTGGCCGCCACCTTACGGTCGAAGTCCGAGTCCAGCGGATCGCCGAGACGCAGCTCCAGACGGTTCATGAACTGATCCTTCAGCGCGGCCCGCACCTCCATGTACCGAGTGGCCGACAAGACCACATGGACGCCGTAACCCAGTCCTCGCGTCGCGAGGTCCATGACGACGCCCTCGAACTGCTCGTACTCCTGCTTGAAGGTGCCCCAGCCGTCAATGACCAAGAAGACGTCCCCCCAGACCTCGTCAGGGAGCTCACCGGCTGCCCGCCGCTTGCGGTAGCCGGCGATGGAGTCGATGCCGTGCGTGCGGAAGAACTCTTCGCGGTGGCTCAGCACTCCGGTGGCCTCGGCGACCGTACGGCGCACCCGGTCCGGATCGAGACGTGACGCCACTCCGCCGACATGCGGCAGCTCCGAGATCCCGCTCAGGCCTCCGCCGCCGAAGTCCAGGCAGTAGAACTGCACCTCGTGCGGGGTGTGGGTCAGCGCGAAGGACGCGATGAGCGTACGCAGCAGGGTGGATTTCCCGGACTGCGGGCCGCCCACCACCAGCAGATGGCCCGCGGCGTCCGAGAAGTCGCGGTAGAGGATTTCGCGCCGCTGTTCGAAGGGCTTGTCGACCAGCCCGACCGGGACCACCAGCCCGCCCGACCCCGCGTAGTCCGGCGAATGCAGACCACGCGCCGGCGAGACGGCCAGCGAGGGCAGCAGTTCGTCGAGAGCGGGGGAGGTGTCCAGGGGCGGGGGCCATACCTCGTGCGCGGCCGGCCCCTGATCCTCCAGACGCCGGACGACGACGTCCAGGACCGTGTCCGGCAGCGCGTCGCTCGGGTGAGCCGTCGTGGCTGCGGGTGCGGGCGCGGCATAGGAGACCGGCACCGGGGCGGCCGTGAAGAGGGTCGGCCGGCGGTCCATTCGCCGCGAGCCGCCCGCCCCGTCGTTCGCCGGCGCCTCGGCGGTGCGGTACGGGCCCGAGACGTAGGCGGCCTTGAAACGCACCATCTCGTCCGTACCGAACTTCAGATAGCCGGAACCGGGCAGCGACGGCAAATGGTGAGCGTCCGGCACGCCCAGCACGGCACGTGACTCCGCGGCGGAGAAGGTACGCAGGCCGAGCCGGTACGACAGGTAGGTGTCCAGACCGCGCAGCCGCCCCTCCTCCAGCCGCTGGGTGGCCAGCAGCAGATGGACGCCCAGCGACCGGCCGATGCGGCCGATCTGAATGAACATTTCGATGAAGTCCGGTTTGGCGCTGAGCAGTTCACTGAACTCATCGATGATCAGCACGAGCGATGGGACCGGCTCCAGGGGCGCACCCGCGACCCGCGCCTGTTCGTAGTCGTGGACATTGGCGTAGTTGCCCGCGGCACGCAGCAGCTCCTGACGGCGCTGCAATTCGCCCCGGATCGAGGCCTCCATACGGTCCACGAGCGTCAGGTCGTCCGCGAGGTTGGTGATGACCGCCGAGACATGCGGCAGGTCGGCCATGCCGGTGAAAGTCGCACCGCCCTTGAAGTCCGCCAGGACGAAGTTGAGATGCGCGGAGGAGTGGGTGACGGCGAGCGCCAGGACCAGTGTGCGCAGCAGCTCGGACTTTCCGGAGCCGGTCGCGCCCACGCACAGACCGTGTGGGCCCATACCGCCCTGCGCCGCCTCCTTCAGGTCCAGCATCACCGGTTCACCGTCCTCGCCGACCCCGATGGGCACCCGCAGGCGTTCGCTCGCCGTCCGGGGCCGCCAGGTCCGGGCCACGTCCACGGAGGACGCGTCGCCGAGGTCCAGTAGATCGGTGAAGTCGAGCTCGTCCAGGAGCGGCTCGTCGTTGCCCCCGGCGCCGACGCGCAGTGGTGCGAGCTGGCGGGCCAGGGCCTCGGCCGCCTCCAGGGGGAGTACGTCCGGCTCGCCTTCGTAGACCAGTCCCGCGGCGGACTCCAGGAACAGCTTTCCGGGGCGTACGTCGAGCGACAGGCTGCCGCGCGGCTCGTCCAGTTCCCCCGACACCACTTCGGCGACGGTGACGCCCTGGACGCCATCCGCGCTCGCCAGCAGGGAGTCCGGCGGGACGGTGCCGCCGTCCAGCACGATGAGCAGGTGAGGCGCGTCCAGGACGGGCGATCCGTCCGGGGCGAATCGGGGGCGCTCGGAGAGCGGGCTGCCCTGGCCGTCCGAACCGTGCGCCGCCAGAAGCTCCTCCAGTTCGAGCGCGTCCCGGCAGAACAGCCGCCGGGTGCCCGCCCCGTCCAGCGTCCCCGGGATCTGGGAGTGCGGCAGCCACTTGGTCCATTCCCAGCGTGCGACCGCTTCCCGCCCGTCGGCCAGGACCGCCACCGCCAGGTCCTCCGGCGAGTGAAGGGTGACCAGCTGGCACACCAGCGCGCGTGCGGTGCCCTGTGCCGTGGCCGGGTCGCCGGACACCGTGAAGTGGTAGAAGCGGCGCAACGACACCGCGACCGGTAGCCCGTCCACCGCGCCGTACAGCATCAGGAACCGCTGCATCGCGCCCGCTGTGAGCGGCTCCAGCTCCTCGATCAGCGCCGTGGTCGGGGCCACCAGAGGTGTCGACAGCTGCTGGGGACCGACCCCGATACGGACCTGTCCGAAGTCCTCGTCGCCCACCCTGCGTTCCCACACCCGGCTGCCCTCCGCGGCCACCGCCCAGAGCTGGTCGGGCGCGGGGTGCAGATAGAGCAGCACCTCGAGTTGTGCGCGGGCCGTACGGCGGACACCGCGGCGCATCTGCGCGAGGTACCTCAGGTAGTCGCGGCGTACGCCCGCCGCCCGGCCCTCCGTCCCGCGCCGGAAACGCACGATCTGGGCGGCGACGGTCGCGAGGGTGGATGCCAGCATCAGCCAGCCCATGACGCGCATGAACGGACCGGCGCCCGAGTTGAAGAAGTAGACCATCGATCCGCTCATGCCGAGCAGGGGCACCAACTGCGTCAGCAGTCCTTGCTGCTCGCCGCGCGGCAGTTCGGGGGGAGAGCTGAGCTCGACTTCGTCCGTGGGCACGGTCGGCGGCAGCGCCCGTGGCGGACGCTTGACGAGAATCTGGCTCACCGGGTGGTCAATCCCCCTTCTGTGGTCTCCCGTGCAAGGAGCGAGATCCGTGATGGCGTCGCACCGGCGCTCCGGCGACGCGATTCCCCGAGCCCGGTGAGCCTATCGACACGGGGTGTCACCATGTGGTGGCACCCCGGCGTGTCGTGCGTATGAACAGGAAATCTCCACGGCTTGGAGAGGGAGAAGACCGTCGTGCGCCGTGCACGGTGGCTCCTGCGCCGTCCATCCATGAAACTTGGAGGGCCGAGAACTGAGCGTCCGGTGATACAAAGATTTCCCGTTCCCGGAATGTCATCGCAGAGCGGGATCTTCCAGTGGACTCGCCGAAGAGGTAAGCGCTGATGTCGCAGCCGCCCCAGCCCCCCGACCAGCCACCGTCCGGCGGCTTCGGCGCGCCACAGGATCCCCGTCAGGGCGGCGAGCCGTCCGAGGACGGCTCCGGTACATCACCGCGGCGCCCGGTCCCGCCTCGTCCGCCCGCGCCGCCGGCCGTCCCTCCGGCGCCTCCGGCGGGTCCACCGACGGGCCGTACTCCGCCGCAGATATGGGACACGGGCGCGTTGCCATCGGGCCCTCCGGCAGTGCCCGGAGTCCCGGCCCCTCCCCGGGCCGACTCCGCCAACCCGTACGCACAGAACCCGTACACCTCCGCGCAGGGTGGGCCCGGGTACGGCGGTATGTACACCCCACCGCCCGGTCAGCCCTACGGAACGCTTCCCTCCGGGGGCGGAGGCAGCGGCCGGAACACCAGACGCAAGGCCGTCGTCATCGGCGCGGCCGTGGCGGTGCTGCTCGCGGCGGGCGGCGGGGTGTACGCGGCGGTGAGCGGTGGTGACGACGACAAGAAGCCCACCGCTGCCTCGACGACCACCCCCGCTGGTCAGGACCGGCACGACCCCACCCCCGCGCCGACCGGAAAGGGTGAGAGCACCGGCGGCCGTGACCGTGGCGAAAGCGAGAGCGACCCCAACGACGTGCGCCGGGCGGGCGAGGCGAAGGTCCTCTACCAAACGCCCGCGCCCGAGGTATCCAAGAAGGGCCTCGATGTGCCCGGTTTCTGGGCGATGAAGGGATATGTGGTCAAGGCGGTCGAAGACAAGATCGTCGCGTACAAGGACGACGGCACGAAGAAGTGGACGCTCTCCCTGCCCAAGGCCGTCTGTGCCGCGCCCAACTCCACGACCGACGGCGAGGTCGTGGTCGCCTACGAGGGGCACGGAAAGGACTCGTGCAGCCAACTCGCCCTGATCGACCTGGACAAGGGGGTCAAGGTCTGGGACCACGACGCGCCCGAGGAAGGATCCTTCGGCGGCGGCCACACCAACATGGGCATGGCCCAGAGCGGCGATCTCGTCGGCATGTCCTGGTTCGGCGGTTCGGCCGTCATCAAGGTCCGCGACGGTAAGGAGGTCGCTCTCGAAAAGCCGAGCCCGGGTTGCTCCGTCGACGGTTACGCGGGAGGGAAAGCGCTGCTGCGCGCCTACTCCTGCACCAATGGCACCGCCAAGCTGCAAAAGGTGGCGTCGAACGGCACGATCACATGGACCTATGTCGTCCGTAAGGGCTACAAGGTCGACAAGATCTTCTCCACCAGCCCCGTTGTGATCGCTCTGAGCGACCAGGACCGCAAGGCCGGCGGCATCCTGGCCATATCGGACAGGGGCAAGGAGCGGTCGACCCTGGCCGTGGGGAAGCAGTCCTATCAGCCGCTGTGCGGAACGGATCTCTTCGGCACCAATTTGGGCAGCTGTCAGGGCGTCGCCGCCTCCATGGACACCTTCTACCTGCCGACGGAGATGACCCAGGACAGCGCCGGGGGCTCGACGAGCGAGATCCACGCCTTCGACCTGGACAGCGGGAAGAGGAAGTGGGCGGCCAAGGTGGCCGGTCGGATGCTGCTTCCCTTGAGGATGGACGGCAAGAATCTGGTCGCCTATGAGGAGCCCTCATACGACGAGGCCGGTCTGGTCGTCAGGATCGGCCCGGACGGCGACAAGCCGAAAACCGTGCTGAAGTTGCCCCAGGCCACCCGCGAGGCGGAGAACGGCTTCTACTCCGCCACTCACGACTACCGGAACGGCATTTTCTACATCGCCTCGAACCGCATAACGGGGACCGAGGGCACCAGCGAGAAGCTCATCATGGCCTTCGGCTCCTGAGGGTGAGCCGAGCGCCGACCACCGCCGGAAAGGGCGGCCGCCGACCGGCGACCACCCTCTCGTTCAGGCACATCGGCCCCTCATGCTCCTCAGCTCAAGTCGAATTCGCCGTCCCGCGCGCCCAGCACAAAGGCGCGCCACTCGGCCTCCGTGTAGCGCAGCACGGTCTCGGGGTCAGTGGAATTCCGCATGGCCACTGCCCCGTTCGGCAGGTAGGCGATCTCCACCCGGTCTTCGGAGGTGCTGCCAGGTGCGCTGAGCCACTCGACACCGGAAATGTCGAGGGCGTACAGCTCTTCCTTCTCTTTGGCGTCGGCCACTGGTGGAGAACCCCTTCGGATACCGCGGATGACATCCCGCCCGGCCTCTGGGCGGAAGGCGAGGAGCGGGCCACTGCGCCCGGCCTCCCGCCACGTCTCACAGTGTTGTCCACAGCGCGTGACGCGGCAATCGAACATGGCGACAAGGGCCCCGGTAGGGTGGCGCCGCGCGCGTAACGCGGACGGGGCGAGGGATGGATCGAAGGCGGGGGGCCTTCCACATGAGTGCGGACTACAGCACGCGGAGAAGCGGAGCCATGACCGAGTCGGTACGCCGTCCCGGCCGCCCGGATCGTCCCCGCGGTCGCAGGGGGCGTTTGTGGAGCCGCTGAGTCAGGGCGATCCGCGGCGGCTCGGGCCGTATCACGTCATTGCGCGACTGGGGCCAGACGCGGATGAAGTCCCCGCTGTGGAGCGCCACTTCATCGCGCGCAGCGCGGCGGGGGACCGTACGGTCGTCGTCACCGCACCGTCGCACGAGCTCGTGGACGACGTCGCGTACCGGGAGCGCTTCCGGGCGGAGGCGGAGAACGCGCGGCTTCTGGGCGGCGGGCGGCCTCCGCTGTGGCTCGCTCCCGTTGTCGAGGTTTCAGGCGGGGGCACCGGGCAGCCCTGGAGCGCCACGCCGTTCCTGCCGATGCTGTCGCTGCCCGCCGTGCTGGAGGCGAACGGGGGTCCGCTTCCCGTGCGCACCGTAAGGGCGTTGGGAGCGGCGCTGGCCGAGACGCTCGCGGAGGTGCACACCGCGGGCTTCGCCCACGCGGGTGTCGCACCGGGCACGGTCTTCCTGGCGGGGGACGGGCCGCGGCTGGTGGGCTACGGCGCGGTGCGGGCCGCCGCTGCGGACGGTGAGGCGCGGGCGGGGCTCCCGGGGCTGGCGGACGACGCCCTGCCGCCGGAGCAGGCCGCGGGCGGGCGGCCGCGGCCGCTGGGTGATGTCTTCGCGCTGGGCGCGGTGCTGGCGTACGCGGCGGCCGGGCGACGGCGGCCGGACGCCGAGGATCTGCCGGAGGAGTTGCGGGGCGCCGTGGCCCGGTGCCTGGCCCGGGATCCGGCCGACCGGCCGACGGCGCGGGCGCTGCTGGACGAGCTGATGCGCGGCGTACGCGTCCCCCTTCCGCCAAATGCGGTGAGGGCGCCCGCGGGTGCCCCGCCGACGGTTGTCGACGCGGGATCCGCGGGCCCGAACGGTGGCGCGGCGTGGGGAGCGGGACCGGGGCCGGGATCGACCGCCCTGGACGGCTCCGGTGGCATCAGCCGGGCCGCGGGAGCGTTGGGGCCGGGATGGCTGCCGGGGCGGGTGATCGCCGCGCTGTCCGAGCTGTCCTCGGCGGTGCTGGCGGCGGAGATCGAGCCGGCCGAGGTGCCGTCCCCGGCGCCGGCGGATGTGCCGGTGGGGACGGGCGCCGCCGCGCACCGGGCGTGGCCGGAGCGCGGCGCCGCGCCTTCGGCTGCCCCCGGGCCAGGGCCGGTGCATGAGGCCGGGGCCGCGGCCAGGACCGGAGGCGCCTCGTCCGGGAAGGCCTTCGCCCCTTCCCTCAGCCCTTCCCGGCGCCGCCTCCTGCTGGGCGTCGCCGGCGGTACGGCCGGAGTCGCCGTAGGCGGCGGGGCCACGTGGCTGGCGACGGCCCCGGACGCGCCCGCACCGCTCACGCAAGCCCAGCGCCTCGCCGCCCACCGCCCCAGCCGCCGGCTTCCGGGCGCGCCGCCCACCCCCCTGTGGCGCTACGACGTCAAAGGGGTGGCGTCGATGTACGCCCCGCTCATCTGGCGCGACGCGGTCGCCGTCCTCACGGGGAAGCGGGCGGTCGTCGGGATCGACCTCCGTACGGGCAAGCGGCTGTGGACGCGCGATGGACTGCGCCCGGCGGGGCAGCCCTGGGTGGCCGATGGGGACGCGCTGGTCGTCCCCGGGGACGGGCTGGTGGCGCTGGAGCCGCGGACCGGTCGGGTCCGCTGGCGTTCGAGCGACTTCCGGCAGGGTGCGCGGAGCTCCTTCACGGGGCTGCTCGCGGTGGACGGGGGCACGGTCTGGTTCACGGCGACCGTAAGGGGCGAGCGCGGAACCGGAGACCGTGTCGTGGTCGCCTATGACGTCCATGAACGCGCGGAGTTGTGGCGCGGACCCCTCGCGGCGGGTTTGAACGAGGGACATCTGCTGAAGGACGCGCTCGTGGTGATGGCCGGCGGTGACCGGGAGGGGGCGGGCACCAAGAAGGCCGTCGCGCTCAGCCGCGACCGCGGGAAGGAGCTGTGGCAGCGGGTCTATCCGGGCCTGACCACGAAGGGGCTCGTCACCACCGACGCCCGTCGCACCCTCATCGCGGCCCTCGGAACCACCCTGCGGGGCTTCGACGCGGACAGGGACAAGGCCGCCCTGTGGTCGGTCGGTTCCAAGGGGAAGGGGCCCAAGGGCCGTCCCGCCGACTTCGGGCTTCCCCTCGTCCATGGGAAGACCGCGTATGTCGCCGACGGTGGTTTCGCTCTCCACGCGATCGAGGCGGCCACCGGTGAGATCCGGTGGCAGCGCGTCTATGGCTTTGTGTTGAAGGCGCTCGTGGCGCCGCGCACGCCCGACGCCCTGGTCAGCCCGGCTGGGCGCAGGGTGCTGATGGCCGGTGACGCCGAGGTGGACGCGTTCGACGCCGAGGACGGCTCCCTGCTGTGGCGGTTCACCGACGCCGGTGCCGATCCGGGCCCGCGCTCCCCATCGTCCCGCCGTAAGGTCGCGCTGACGGATAGCAGGGTCGTCGTCGCCGGGAGCGGAAGCGTCTACGCGCTGCCGCTCGATTAGGAAGGACGCATGGAACCGCCGATTCTGGACCGTCGGACGGGACGGACCGATCACGACACTCCACGGCGCACCGACCACGACGGGGGACAGCGGATCGGCCCGTATCGAATCCTCGCCACCCTGGATGTGCCCGGGCACGCCGATGACGCACGCCGCTGCCTGGCCCGCGACGGGCGAACGGGCCGTACCGTCGTCCTGACGCTGCCGCCGGCGGAGTCGGCCGATGACGCCGGATACCGGGTGCGGTTCCGGGCCGAGGCCGAGAACTCCCGTCGGCTGCGTGGCGCTTGGGCGGCTCCGGTCGTCGACGTCGCCCCGCCCGACGCGCAGCTTCCCTGGGTCGCCCACGACTGCTTCCCCGCCGTGACGCTGCCCGCGGCGCTGGCCGCGCACGGCGGGCCGCTCCCCGAGGACACCGTGCGCGCACTGGGCGCGGCCCTCGCGGAAACCCTCGCGGTCGCGCACGCCAACGGCCTCGTCCACGCCGGGATTTCGCCACAGGCCGTGCTCCTGACGCGGGACGGCCCCCGGCTGACCGGTTACGGGCTCGTCCGGGCCGCCACCGGCACCCGCCCTGCCGCACCCCACGGAGGCCGCTCCGCGACCTCACACCCCAGCCACCCGGCCACAGCCCACGGCAGCCCGGCCGCGCTGCCCCCCGAACAGCGGGCCGGTGAACCGCCGCGCCCTTACGGTGACGTCTACGCACTGGGTGCCGTGCTGGCCTACGCCGCGACCGGCCGTAGGGACGCCGGGTCCGCCGCCCTGCCTCCGGCGCTGCGCGGGCCCGTCGCCGCCTGCCTCTCCCCGGACCCGGCACACCGCCCCCAACCCGCCACGCTCGCACGGGAGTTCCGCTCCACTCCGGCACCCGTCTCCCCGGGACGCGTGCCCGACGCCGTCGAGGCGGCCCTCGCCGAGCAGGCCGCACACCACCCCGCCGACGTCCCGCCACCGGACCTCCCAGGGCCCGCCGGCCACCCGCCTGCCGCGGGCCGACGGCCGTCCCGGCGCTCCGTGGCCGTCACCGCCCTCACCGGCGCCGCGGGACTGGCCCTGGGGATCGGTGGAACGGCCCTGTGGCGGGCCGCGACGGACGATCCGCCCGCTCCGCCCGAGCCCCTCGCCCTGCGCGGGGTCGCCCCCGCTCCGCTGTGGCGCCGTCGCATCGAGACCGAGATCGACGGCCCGCCACTGCTCTGGAGAGACAGCCACCTGCTTCTGCCGGGTGCGGGCGAGGTGACGGCGGTGAGGGTCCGCGACGGAAAGAAGATGTGGACCCGTGACAACGTCTGGGGTGTCGGCGACCTCAGCTCGCTCGGCGGTGACCTTGTGCTGAAGCCGGGAATCAGGGAGCTCATCGCCCTGTCGGCGCGCACCGGGCGGGTCAGATGGGTGGAGCGGGCCTACGACGGCGAGAAGCGCCAGCGCTTCCGCTATCCGCTGGCGGCCGACGGAAGGACCCTCTGGTTCCTGGCCCAGGACGAGGAGAAGACCGCCACCGTCGTCGCCTATGACCTCAAGACCCGCAAGGAGCGGTGGCGCACCCCGGTCCCCGGCGGATTCGGTGGCTCCGAGGAACACTCCGCGGTGCTCCGCGAGGACTCCCTCCTGCTGTCGAACCGCAGCGAGTCCGCGCCCAACACCCCTTGGACCTATCTGGCCCTCGGCCGGCGCGACGGTGCCAAGCTGTGGACGCGGACCTACAAAGGCGTCCTCACCGTCGCGGACGATCCGACGGAGATCGTCTCCGGGGACCTCCTGATCACCTTCGCCTCGGACGTCATTTCCGCCCACGAGATATCCACGGGCCGCAGGCGATGGCGCTTCAGCTGCGAGGACTTCATGTACACCGATGGCGCGCTGCACGGCCGGACGCTCTACGTGACCGACGGCGGCGCCGTCACCTACGCCATCGACGTGACCCACGGCAGGCTTCTCTGGCGCCGCCGGGCGGCCGTCGACGCGGCCTCCCCCATGTCGGAGAGCGAAACAGCGCTGAGCCACTCCGGCCGGACCGTCTTCCAGGTCAACGCCTCGGAGGTGGAGGCGCTGGACGCGGCGGACGGCTCACTGCGCTGGCGCTTCGCCCCCGCGGCCGAGGGGGCGTCGGCCGGGGCCCTCAGCGGTTCCGTCCTCACCGCGCCCGGTGTGGCCCTCGTCAGGAACGACCAAGCTTTCTACGCACTGCCGGTGGACTGATGACGATGGCCCATCCCCTCACCCATGACGACCCCCAGCGCCTCGGCCCGTACACCCTCGTCGCCCGGCTGGGCAGCGGCGGCATGGGCACGGTGTACCTGGGACGCTCATCCGGCGGCCGTACGGTCGCGCTGAAGACCATGCACGCGCGGTTGGCGGCAGAGGCGGAGTTCCGCACCCGCTTCCGGCTGGAGACCGATGCCGCGCGGGTCATCGGTGGACGGCACGGAGCGCAGGTCATCGACGCGGACCCGCTCGCCCCGACCCCCTGGCTCGCCACCGAATACGTCCTCGGCCCGCCACTGGACGACGCGGTCGCGCTCTGTGGCGCCCTGTCCGAGCGAGCCGTACGGGCGCTGGGAGCCGCCCTGTGCGACGCGCTCGCCCAGCTGCACCGGTCCGATGTGGTCCACCGCGACCTCAAGCCCTCCAACATCCTGCTGACCGCACTCGGCCCCAAGGTCATCGACTTCGGCATCGCCCGCGCGGTGGGCGACGACCGGCTGACCCGTACGGGCGCTGCGGCCGGAACGCCCGCCTATATGTCGCCGGAACAGGTCTCCGGTGGTGAACACACCGCCGCGGGCGATGTGTTCGCCCTCGCCGGAGTGCTCGTCTTCGCGGCCACCGGCCGCCCGCCCTTCGGCGGCGGACAGCCCGCCGATCTGCTCTACCGGGTGCGGTACACCGACCCCGACCTGTCCGGGCTGCCCGGGGGATTGCGCACCGTACTGGAACCGTGCTTCGCCAAGGATCCCCGGCGGCGGCCCGGCACGGCCGAGCTCGGGTCGCTGCTGCACGTCGGGGGAGGCCACTTCGCCGATCATCTGCCGGACCCCGTCCTGGCGGAGATAGCCCGGCTGGGGACGGCCGTATGGGAGATCCAACCGTCCAGGACGCCCGCGCCGGTGGACGAGGAGACCACGGCCGGTGCGGACAGGCCGCGCGGGACTTCCGGGATCTCCCGCCGTAAGGCCGTCACGATCGGAGGTGGCGGAGCCGTCGCGGCCGTCGCGGCTGCCGCCACGTGGGCCTGGCTCCGCCCCGACGACGATGCGAGCGGTACCGCGGCCCCGGCGCCCGCGTCCCCTGCACGTCCGCCCGGCACCCCGCCGCGCATGTCCTGGAAGTTCACCCCGCCCTCCACCACCTCCATGGCCGAATGCGCGGTCCTCGTCGCCGGGGACCACACCGCGATCATCGCCGACACCGGGCTGTACTGGATCGACCCCGGGACCGGAGCCAGGCGCGGCGCCAACGACCTCGTGACGAAGGCACAGCACGCCGTCTCCGACGGCCGGCGGCTGCTCGCCTGTGACTCCAGCGCGGATCATGTACGGATCGCCCCGGTCGATCCTGGGACCGGCAACTTCCGGACCCCGCTCGCCACGGTCAAGGACCTGGAGGTCGACGACGTACGGCTGCTCGCCGCCACATCGGACGCGGTCTTCCTGGAAGGGACGAGCCGTAAGGGCCTCGTGCGTGTGGCGATCGACGCACGCACGGGGGAGGAGCGGTGGCGCCGGGCCAGCGACACCCCCGAGTTCCAGGACCCCCTCGCGACCCCCGCGGGCTCCTCGCTCGTGCTCTCCTTCCGCGAGCGGGTCACCGTGATCGGCGCCGCCGACGGCAGGCGCCGCTGGTCGAAGATGCTGGCCAAGGAGAGCTACCGCATCCTCCCGGGAACGCAGCGCCACACCTTCTCGGGCGGACTCCTCTTCACCGGCGGGAAGGATCTCTTCGCCGTGCGGCTCTCCGACGGCGAGGTCGTCTGGCGGTTCGGAGAGGGCCGTAAGGCCGGCGACAAGGACGAGCCGGACTCCGCGCGATACGGACCGCCCCTGCTCAAGGACGGCGTGGTCTACAGCCTGGAGACGGGCACCGGCCTGGTCGCCGTGGACGCCAGGAGCGGAAAACTGCTGTGGGAGCAGACGAAGGGCACGGGTCCCGCGCTCAACTTCCAGCCTCCGCCCGCCCTCGGCACGAGGTACCTCTACGCCTTCCCCGACGTCGGCACCGACCAATGGGCGGCGGCGATCGACCTCCGCGGCCACAAGGCGGCCTGGACGTTCCAGGGCCCCGGCACCGCCATGGGCTCGCTCAACCCCACCATGACGGTCCATCGGAGTGCCGGCCGGCTGATCATCGCGGGCGGCTCCACCGTATGCGCCATCCCCCTCGAATGACCGGGCCCCGGACTCGTCCCGTCGCGCCGTCCCACCCCTAGGAGCCTCCGTCCATGAACCCTCTCGGCACCGGCGATCCGCTGCGCCTCGGCCCGTACCGCCTCACCGGCGTGCTCGGTGCGGGCGGCATGGGCCAGGTCTACCTGGGGCGGGATTCCGGGGGCCGGATCGCGGCGATCAAGGTGCTGCGGCCCGAAGTGGCCCACGACCCCCATATGGCCCAGCGTTTCGTGCGCGAGGCGCACGCGGCCCAGGCGGTGCGGGGCGACGGGGTGGCCCGGGTGCTCGCGGCGCAGACCGAGGGCGGGCGGCCGTGGATCGCCACGGAGTTCCTCGCCGGGCCCACGCTCGACCAGGCCGTGGAGCGGTACGGGGCCCTGGAGGAGGCCGCCGTAAGGGCGTTGGGAGCCGCGCTCGTCCGTACGCTCCACGACATCCACGGAGCCGGGCTGGTCCACCGCGACCTCAAACCGTCCAACATCGTGCTCACCTCCCGCGGCCCCCGGATCATCGACTTCGGGATCGCCCGGCCCGAGCACGGGCTGACGCTGACCACCACGGGACAGACCGTCGCCACCCCCGGCTACGCCCCGCCCGAGCAGGTCCTGGGGCAGCGGACCGGCCCCGCGGGCGATGTGTTCTCCCTCGGAGTGGTCCTCGCCTACGCGGCGGGCGGACGGCCGGTCTACGAGGGCGGCCATGTGGCCGCCGTGCAGTACCAGGTGGTGCACGGTGAGCCGGAGTTGGGCGCGGTGCCCGGGGCGCTGCGGCCCCTGGTCGAGCCCTGTCTGGCCAAGGACCCCGGGGCCCGGCCCGGTCTCGAATGGATCGGCCGGGCGCTGGCACCGCCCCGGGGCGCGGACCGGATCTGGAGGAGCGGACCGCTCGCGCAGGACATCGCGCGGCGCGAGGCGGACGCCCGGCGCATGGCCGCCCTGCCCGGCGACCGGACGGGCCCCTCCCGGCGGCGGCTCATCGGGACGCTCGCCGCGGGCGGCGCCGTGCTCGCGGCGGGTGGCGGAGGGGTCGCGTGGTGGCTGCTGCGCGGCGACGAGGCGGAGGCCGGCGGGCGGCCCTGGGAGGCCGAGCCGCTGACCCACTACGACGAGGGGACTGCCCCGTCGCCCCTGTGGGGCCCCGTGAGCCTCGGATCCATCGGCGTCGCCGATGCGCGGACGCCCGCCCCGCTTCCTGTTCATGACGTCGTCGTGGCCCCGGCCGAGGGCGGCCGCCTACGGGCCTACGCCGTCCGCACCGGCCGGGCCCGCTGGACCTCCGGGGCAGCCGGACTGACCGGGCGCCTCCTCGCCGTATCCGATGACACCATCCTTACGGTCGACGGCAAGGGCGCGCTGCACGCGTTGGACGCCCGGAACGGCGAGGAGCGGTGGAAGGCGCCGACCGCGGACGCGGCGACGCTGCTCGCGGTGGACGACAAGGCCGTCTACGTCGCCACCCGTGGTGGTGAATTGCGGGCCGTCGCGCTGACGTCGCACACGCACCTGTGGTCGGTGCCCTCGCCGGTGAAGACCTCCGAGAAGAGCCCGGCGGCGGCCGCGGCGGCCGCCGGCCATCTGGTGGTCTGCGGTGGAGACGGCCAGGTCGTGGCGGTCGACGCCGCCCGTGGGAAGACCGTCTGGGGACCCGCACGGTACGGGACCACGGCCCTCGCCCCCGCTGTCGCGGACGGCACCGTCTACCTGGGCGGCCGCTCCCTTACCGCGCTCACGCTGTCCACGGGCGAGAAGAAGTGGGCGCGGCCCAGTAGTGGCGGGCATGGCTGGAGCGCAGCCGTCGTCGCGAAGGACGTCGTCTACGCCGTGGACGCCACCGATCTCTCGGCCCGCCGTACGGACGACGGAACGGACGCCTGGACGCTCACGTTCGCTTCCGAAGACAGCTCGCGGGACGCCCCGGTGATCGCGGGGAACAGTGTCTGGGCGGGCGCCGGGGAGGCCGGCTCACGAGGCGTCGCGGCGGTGGACATCCGTGGCGGAAGCCTCGCCTGGCCCTACACCCAGGGCACCGAGGGCCGCTGGGCGCTGGCCGCGGCCGACAATCGCGTCTTCATGCTGCACAACGGCACCCTCACCGCCATGCCCGTCCTCTGACCCCGGACCCCGTCCTCCAACCCTGGACACCCCGCCGCGGCCCACCCCCACACGCCCCCCCACCAAGACGCTGGTACCCTGTGTCCTGGCCGTTTGCGTACGCGTCCCCGGAGGCCCTCAGTCTCGGGAGACAGCGCCCAGCGGACCCCGCCTCCCGAGTCACGGAAGATCCCCTGAGACAACGACCAGGGGCACTCGGCGGCTGATGACGAAAGCAAGGAGTACCGAGTGTCGCTCGACGCCGCTACCAAGAAGCAGATCATGACCGAGTTCGCCACCAAGGAGGGCGACACCGGCTCTCCCGAGGTCCAGGTCGCGCTGCTCACGCGCCGCATCTCCGACCTGACCGAGCACCTCAAGACCCACAAGCACGACCACCACTCCCGCCGGGGTCTGCTGCTCCTGGTCGGCCAGCGCCGCCGGCTGCTCCAGTACCTGGCGAAGAAGGACATCACGCGCTTCCGTGCGCTGGTCGAGCGCCTGGGCATCCGCCGCGGTGCGGCGGGCGCCAAGTAAGACGGCAAGGAGGGAGCGGTTCCCGCGACGGGGGCCGCTCCCTTTGCCATACGCGGCGCCGTACGGTTTCAGCCAAAGGTGAGCCAATGGCGGCCCGTACGGTCTTCGCGCCGGTGCGTAGCGCCATCGCTACGTACCGTAGGGGCTGGACAGCACAGCCGTCGTGATGACGGCCGAAGCTTTGTAGTCTGGTCCCAACAACGCCATAACGAACGAGGAGGAGCGCCTCATTCCCGCCGCACCGGCGCCACAGGAGCCGGTCCTCGGTAGTGGCTCCCGGAACTGGCAATTCCGGTGGCTTCGATCGAAGACCGGCCCGGCTGCCGGCCAGTAAGGCCCGGGGCGCTGCTCCACCACCGTCCACCGTCACACGGACGAGGGACGCAGAAGAGGAGATTTCCCTGGTGGAGAACGAGACCCACTACGCTGAAGCGGTCATCGACAACGGCACCTTCGGCACCCGCACCATCCGTTTCGAGACGGGCCGTCTGGCCCGTCAGGCCGCCGGTTCGGCCGTGGCCTACCTGGACGACGACACCATGGTGCTGTCGGCCACCACCGTTTCCAAGAACCCCAAGGACCAGCTCGACTTCTTCCCGCTCACGGTCGATGTCGAGGAGCGGATGTACGCGGCGGGGCGCATCCCCGGCTCGTTCTTCCGCCGTGAGGGCCGCCCCTCCGAGGACGCGATCCTCACCTGCCGTCTGATCGACCGCCCGCTGCGCCCGTCCTTCAAGAAGGGCCTGCGCAACGAGATCCAGGTCGTCGAGACGATCATGGCGCTCAACCCCGACCACCTCTACGACGTGGTCGCGATCAACGCCGCCTCCTGCTCCACACAGCTCGCCGGGCTGCCCTTCTCCGGGCCCATCGGTGGCACCCGCGTCGCCCTGATCAAGGGCCAGTGGGTGGCCTTCCCGACCCACTCCGAGCTGGAGGAGGCCGTCTTCGACATGGTCGTCGCCGGCCGGGTGCTCGAGGACGGCGATGTCGCGATCATGATGGTCGAGGCCGAGGCCACCGACAAGACCATCCAGCTGGTCAAGGACGGCGCCGAGGCTCCCACCGAGGAGGTCGTCGCCGCCGGCCTGGAGGCGTCGAAGCCCTTCATCAAGGTCCTGTGCAAGGCGCAGGCCGACCTCGCCGCCAAGGCCGCCAAGCCGACCGCCGAGTTCCCGATCTTCCTCGACTACCAGGACGACGTCCTGGAGGCGCTCACCGCCGCCGTCCGCGACGAGCTGGCCCAGGCGCTGACCATCGCGGGCAAGCAGGAGCGCGAGGCCGAGCTGGACCGCGTCAAGGGCGTGGCCGCCGAGAAGCTGCTGCCGCAGTTCGAGGGGCGCGAGAAGGAGATCTCCGCGGCGTACCGCGCGCTGACCAAGTCCGTGGTCCGCGAGCGCGTCATCAAGGAGAAGAAGCGCATCGACGGCCGCGGCGTCACGGACATCCGTACGCTCGCCGCCGAGGTCGAGGCGATTCCGCGGGTCCACGGCTCGGCGCTGTTCGAGCGCGGCGAGACCCAGATCCTGGGCGTCACCACGCTGAACATGCTCCGCATGGAGCAGCAGCTGGACACGCTCGCGCCCGAGACCCGCAAGCGCTACATGCACAACTACAACTTCCCGCCGTACTCCACCGGTGAGACCGGCCGCGTCGGCTCCCCCAAGCGCCGCGAGATCGGCCACGGCGCCCTGGCCGAGCGGGCGCTGCTGCCGGTGCTGCCGACGCGCGAGGAGTTCCCGTACGCCATCCGCCAGGTCTCCGAGGCGCTCGGCTCCAACGGCTCGACCTCCATGGGGTCGGTCTGCGCCTCCACGATGTCGCTGCTCAACGCCGGTGTGCCGCTGAAGGCCCCGGTCGCGGGCATCGCCATGGGCCTGATCTCCCAGGAGATCGACGGCGAGACCCACTACGTCACCCTCACCGACATCCTCGGTGCGGAGGACGCGTTCGGCGACATGGACTTCAAGGTCGCCGGCACCAAGCAGTTCGTCACCGCGCTCCAGCTGGACACCAAGCTGGACGGCATTCCGGCGTCCGTGCTGGCCGCGGCCCTCAAGCAGGCCCGTGACGCCCGGCTGCACATCCTCGATGTGATGAACGAGGCCATCGACGTCCCGGACGAGATGTCCCCCAACGCGCCGCGGATCATCACCGTGAAGATCCCGGTCGACAAGATCGGTGAGGTCATCGGCCCCAAGGGCAAGATGATCAACCAGATCCAGGAGGACACCGGCGCCGACATCACCATCGAGGACGACGGCACCATCTACATCGGTGCCGCCGACGGCCCGGCCGCCGAGGCCGCCCGCGCGACCATCAACGGCATCGCCAACCCGACCATGCCGGAGGTCGGCGAGCGCTACCTGGGCACGGTCGTGAAGACCACCACCTTCGGTGCGTTCGTCTCCCTGCTCCCGGGCAAGGACGGCCTGCTGCACATCTCGCAGATCCGCAAGCTCGCCGGTGGCAAGCGCGTGGAGAACGTCGAGGACGTGCTGAAGGTCGGCGCCAAGGTCCAGGTCGAGATCGCCGAGATCGACCAGCGCGGCAAGCTCTCCCTCATCCCGGTCATCGAGGACGAGGAGGGCGCGGACGCGGACGAGTCCCAGGCCGAGGCCAAGCCCCAGACGAAGGACGAAGCCGCCAAGTGACGTCCCGCGACGACGGCACGACGGCCCGCACCTCCTCGGAGGCGCGGGCCGTCGCCCGTACCCAAACGCTTCTCGAGGGCGAGAACGGCATCGGCACGGTCCGCAGGACGACCCTCCCCGGGGGCCTGCGCGTCGTCACCGAGACCCTCCCCTCCGTGCGCTCGGCCACCTTCGGCATCTGGGCGCACGTCGGCTCGCGCGACGAGACCCGTACGCTCGGCGGAGCCACCCACTATCTGGAGCATCTGCTCTTCAAGGGCACCCGGCGGCGCTCCGCGCTGGACATCTCCGCGGCCATCGACGCGGTCGGCGGCGAGATGAACGCGTTCACCGCCAAGGAGTACACCTGCTACTACGCGCGGGTGCTCGACACTGATCTGCCGCTGGCCATCGACGTCGTCTGCGACATGCTCACCGGCTCGGTGATCGACGCGGCGGACGTGGACGCGGAGCGCGGTGTCGTCCTCGAAGAGATCGCGATGACCGAGGACGATCCGGGCGACTGCGTGCACGACCTGTTCGCCCACACCATGCTCGGCGACACCCCGCTCGGCCGCCCGGTCCTGGGCACCGTCGACACCGTCAACGCCCTGGGCCGCGACCAGATCGCCCGCTTCTACCGGAAGCACTACGACCCCACGCACCTGGTCGTCGCCGCCGCGGGCAATGTGGACCACGACGACGTCGTACGCCAGGTGCACGCCGCGTTCGACAGGGCGGGCGCTCTGTCCCACACCGACGCGGCCCCGGTCGCCCCGCGCGCCGGCACCCGTGCGATCCGTACGGCGGGCAAGGTCGGGCTGCTGAACCGCAAGACCGAGCAGGCCCATGTCGTCCTCGGCATGCCCGGCATCCCGCGCACCGACGACCGCCGCTGGGCGCTCGGGGTGCTCAACACGGCGCTCGGCGGCGGGATGAGCTCCCGGCTCTTCCAGGAGGTCCGGGAGAAGCGCGGGCTCGCCTACAGCGTCTACTCCTACACCTCCAGCTTCGCCGACTGCGGGCTCTTCGGCGTCTACGCCGGCTGCCGCCCGAACCAGGTGCACGACGTCCTCAAGATCTGCCGCGACGAGCTCGTCCAGGTCGCGGAGAACGGTCTGAGCGACGAGGAGCTGCGGCGCGCCGTCGGCCAGCTCTCCGGCTCCACCGTGCTGGGCCTGGAGGACACCGGCGCGCTGATGAACCGGATCGGCAAGAGCGAGCTGTGCTGGGGCGAGCAGATGTCGGTGGACGACATGCTCGAGCGGATCGCGGAGGTCACCCCGGACGAGGTGCGCGAGGTGGCGCGCGATGTACTGGGACGGCGTCCTTCGCTGTCCGTCATCGGCCCGCTGAAGGACAAGCAGGCGGCGCGTCTCGACGAGGCGGTCGCCTGAGCCGTTGGTGCCTCAGTCCCAGCCTCCCGGATCGAAGGAAACAGGATCGATGAGCAAGCTGCGTGTGGCCGTCCTCGGCGCCAGGGGACGGATCGGCTCCGAGGCCGTACGAGCCGTGGAGGCCGCCGAGGACCTGGAGCTGGTCGCCGCGCTGGGGCGGGGCGACCAGCTCCAGACCCTGGTCGAGGCGGGCGCCGAAGTGGTGGTCGAGCTGACCGAACCGGCCTCGGTGATGGACAACCTCGAGTTCTGCCTCCGCCACGGCATCCACGGCGTCGTCGGCACCACCGGCTGGACGGACGAGCGCCTGGCACAGCTGCGCGGCTGGCTCGACGCCTCGCCGACCACCGGTGTGCTCATCGCCCCGAACTTCTCCATCGGCGCCGTGCTGACCATGCGGTTCGCCCGCCAGGCCGCCCGGTTCTTCGAGTCCGTCGAGGTCATCGAGCTGCACCACCCCAACAAGGTGGACGCCCCCTCCGGCACGGCCGCGCGCACCGCACAGCTGATCGCCGAGGCCCGGCGGGAGGCCGGCTGCGCCCCGCAGCCGGACGCCACCGCCACGGCGCTCGACGGGGCGCGGGGCGCGGACGTGGACGGGGTGCCGGTGCACTCGGTGCGGCTGCGCGGGCTCCTGGCCCATCAGGAGGTCCTGCTGGGCGGCGAGGGCGAGACGCTCACCATCCGCCATGACTCCACCCACCACAGCAGCTTCATGCCCGGCATCCTGCTCGGCGTCCGCCGCGTGGTGGCCGCCCCCGGCCTGACCTTCGGCCTGGAACACTTCCTCGATCTGGACTGAGGGCACAGCGGTGCGCGCAAAGATCACATATTTCGTTCTCGCGGCCGTCCTGGTCGTCTACTTCGTGCTGGTCGGCGACCGCGGGGTGCTGCTGATCAGGGAGGGCACCCCGGTCACCGTCGTCTTCGGTGTGGCGGTGCTGGTGATGCCCCTCATCGGCGGCTGGTTCCTGTGGCAGACCACGCAGTTCGCGCGGAGCGCGGACCGGCTGGCCCGGGAGCTGGAGGCGGAGGGCGGGCTCCCGGTCGACGAGCTGGCGCGGACGCCCGGCGGGCGGATCGACCGGGACTCGGCGGACGCCGTCTTCGCCAAGCGCAGGGCCGAGACCGAGCAGTCGCCGGACGACTGGCGGTCCTGGTTCCGGCTCGCCGTGGCGTACCACGACGCCCGGGACACCGCGCGTGCCCGCAAGGCGATGCAGCGCGCCATCGCCCTGCACGACGGCAAGCCGGTGCGGGCGGCCGGGGGCTGACCCGGGGCCGCCCGCGGTGGTACGGCTAGCGGTAAGGGGGCTCGGCGGCGCCCCTCCGCCGCCGTAGGACTGAGCGGTGCTGCCGTACGACTCAGCGGCCTGCCGTACGGCTCAGCGGTGGGCGGCGGACCAGCCCTCGATCGCGTCGGCGGCCCTCTCGAAGCTCTCCGCCTGGCCCAGGAAGTCGGCGTCATGGCTGGTGATCAGGGTGTCCGGCGCTCCGCCGCGCACGGACTGGAGCAGCAGCGCCTGCCCCTGGACGGTGCGCGGCAGTCCCAGCCAGCGGACCGGCTGCTGGGCCGTGCGTATCGCGGCGACGTCCTGCCAGCGCACGGTGGTGCTGCGCAGGAGGCCGATCCGGCGCAGCCCCTGGGCGCTCACTACGACACCGCTGCGTACCAGCCTTACGGCCGTCACGATCATCAGCGCCGCGACGCCGACGCAGACGCCCGCCGCGGGCAGCGATCCCGCCATCGCGATGATCATGGCGGAGAACAGGACGTACGAGGCGAGCAGCAGCAGAAGAGCGGCGCCCCCGACCCTCCAGGGGCCCGGCCGGTAGGGACGGCGCCAGCGGTCCGGGTCCTCGTAGCCGAGCGGGTCCGCTCCGGCCGCCGCGTCGTCGTCTCGGGCGCGGTCGGCGGTCAGGAAGGGCAGGGGCACGGGAGTTCCTCACTCACACACATGTCCGGATGGGCCTGTGCTGGCTGAGGCTATCCCAGGGCCGGTCAGCGTCCGTCGGACGCCTCTGACTGCTGGATCTGGTGGGTGGGGTGCGACTGACTGTCGAGGGCGGGCATACCGAACATCAGCGAGCCGATGAACCCCGCGACGATCGTGAGCCCGATCAGGGTTCGGCCGGCGATCTGGGACGGTGTGGCGCGGGGGCGGGGTGGTGGGGTGACGTTGCTGCGGAAACGGTCGGCTTCGGCGATGAAGGCGAACGGCACGGGCTCTCGCCGGCGGAACATCTGCGGGCTCTCCTTGGAACCTCGAACGTGAGTACTTCAATGTGTAGGACGTGTGAATGAGTGATTGGGTGCCCGGATCCGACGACTTCAGTCAAAAATTTCGGCTGAGCGAGACTGTCGGTGGTGGCCCGTAAGCTGGGCGCCGCCCTGAGCGACGCACCATGGAAGGACCCGCCCGGTGACCGAGACCCCCGCCGAGATCGAGAAGGCCAGTTTCCGCAGCGAAGTGACCGTCGAGCTGGTCAAGCACAGCGCTGCCGACTCCGATGTGTTGTGGGCCGCGCGGGTGTCCACCGCGGGCGAGCAGTCCCTGGAGGAGATCACCAAGGACCCGGAGCGCTCCAAGGGGCTGATCAACTTCCTGATGCGGGACCGCCACGGCAGCCCGTTCGAGCACAACTCGATGACCTTCTTCATCAGCGCCCCGATCTTCGTCTTCCGCGAGTTCATGCGGCACCGCGTGGGCTGGTCGTACAACGAGGAGTCCGGTCGCTACCGCCGTCTGGAGCCGGTGTTCTACGTCCCGGGGGAGGCCCGCAAGCTGGTCCAGCAGGGCCGCCCGGGGAAGTACGAGTTCGTCGAGGGCACCCCGGCGCAGCACGAGCTGACCGGCCGGGTCATGGAGGACGCGTACCGCCACGCCTATGAGGCGTACCAGGAGATGCTGGCCGCCGGAGTGGCCCGCGAGGTGGCCAGGGCCGTGCTCCCGGTCGGCCTGTTCTCCTCGATGTACGCCACCTGCAACGCCCGCTCGCTGATGCACTTTCTGGGGCTGCGCACCCAGCACGAGCAGGCCGCCGTGCCGTCGTTCCCGCAGCGGGAGATCGAGATGGTGGGGGAGCGGATGGAGGCGCACTGGGCGGGGCTGATGCCGCTCACCCATGCCGCCTTCAACGCCAACGGCCGAGTGGCTCCGTAGCCGGCCCCGTGGCCCGGGCCCCGGTCCCCGGACGGATCACCGGGCGAAGTGTCCGTATTGCGGCGTTTCGAGAAGTTCATCTAGGCTGAACAAACGGGCCCGGCACTGCTTGAACCCCCGAGCAGGCAGTGCCGGGTCCCATCTCTTCGCTCCGTCCGCAGCCCCGAGCGAGCGCCGTGGGGCGCGCTACGAGTAGCGTGGAGCCCATGGCACCGACATCCACATCGCAGACCCCTTTCGGGCGGGTGCTGACCGCCATGGTCACGCCATTCACCACTGACGGCGCGCTCGACCTCGACGGCGCCCAGCGACTCGCTGTTCATCTGGTGGAAGCCGGCAATGACGGACTGATCGTCAACGGCACCACCGGCGAGTCCCCCACCACCAGCGATGCGGAGAAAGCCCAGCTCGTACGCGCCGTGGTGGAGGCGGTCGGCGACCGCGCCCACGTCGTGGCCGGAGCGGGCACCAATGACACCCGGCACAGCGTGGAGCTCGCACGCGCCGCCGAGCAGGCCGGTGCCCACGGGCTGCTGGCCGTCACGCCGTACTACAGCAAGCCGCCGCAGGAGGGCCTCCTCCGGCACTTCACCGCCATCGCCGACGCCACCGGCCTGCCGGTCATGCTCTACGACATCCCGGGCCGCAGCGGTGTCCCGATCGGCACCGAGACCATGGTCCGGCTCGCCGAGCACCCGCGCATCGTCGCCAACAAGGACGCCAAGGGCGACCTCGGACGCGCCAGCTGGGCCATCGCCCGCTCCCGCCTCGCCTGGTACTCCGGCGACGACATGCTGAACCTGCCGCTGCTGTCGGTCGGCGCGGTCGGCTTCGTCTCCGTGGTCGGCCACCTGGTCAGCCCCGAGCTGCGGGCCATGCTCGAGGCGCATCTCGCGGGTGACGTCGCGAAGGCAACGGAGATCCACCAGAAGCTGCTGCCAGTCTTCACCGGCATGTTCCGCACCCAGGGTGTGATCACGACCAAGGCCGCGCTCGCCCTCCAGGGCCAGCCCGCGGGGCCGCTGCGCCTGCCGCTGGTCGAGCTGACCGCCGAGGAAACCGAACAGCTCAAGCGCGATCTCGCCGCCGGCGGGGTACAGCTCTAAGCAAAGAGGCGATTACTCGCACCTTCATACTTCACAACTGCATACAGACACATCAGCAAGTGCACGAATGTCACGCGCGCCATGTGCCCAGGGGGCATGTGGCGCGCGTGGTGAGGAGAGTCTTTTGAGTCATCCGCATCCTGAGCTCGGCCCTCCGCCGAAGCTCCCCGAGGGCGGTCTGCGCGTCACCCCGCTCGGCGGCCTCGGTGAGATCGGCCGGAACATGACGGTCTTCGAGTACGGCGGCCGGCTGCTGATCGTCGACTGCGGGGTGCTCTTCCCCGAGGAGGAGCAGCCCGGAGTCGACCTGATCCTGCCGGACTTCACATCCATCCGGGACCGTCTCGACGACATCGACGGCATCGTCCTCACCCACGGCCATGAGGACCACATCGGCGGCGTCCCCTTCCTGCTCCGCGAGAAGCCCGACATCCCGCTGATCGGCTCCAAGCTGACCCTCGCCCTGATCGAGGCGAAGCTCCAGGAGCACCGGATCCGTCCCTACACCCTCGAGGTCGAAGAGGGGCACCGGGAGCGGATCGGCCCCTTCGAGTGCGAGTTCATCGCGGTCAACCACTCCATCCCGGACGCCCTGGCGGTCGCCATCCGCACCCCGGCCGGCATGGCCGTGCACACCGGCGACTTCAAGATGGACCAGCTGCCGCTCGACGGCCGGCTCACGGATCTGCCCGCGTTCGCCAAGCTCGGCGAGGAGGGCATCGATCTGCTGCTGGTGGACTCCACCAACGCCGAGGTCCCCGGGTTCGTACCGCCCGAGCGCGATATCTCCGGTGTGCTGCGCCAGGTCTTCGGCAACGCGCAGAAGCGCATCATCGTCGCCAGCTTCGCCAGCCATGTGCACCGCATCCAGCAGATCCTCGACGCGGCGCATGAGTACGGACGCAAGGTCGCCTTCGTCGGCCGCTCGATGGTCCGCAACATGGGCATCGCCCGTGACCTCGGCTATCTGCGGGTGCCGGCCGGTCTCGTCGTGGACGTGAAGACCCTCGACGACCTTCGGGACGACGAGGTGGTGCTGGTCTGCACGGGCTCCCAGGGCGAGCCGATGGCCGCGCTGTCCCGGATGGCCAACCGCGACCACCAGATCCGGATCGTCGAGGGCGACACCGTGATCCTTGCCTCCTCGCTGATCCCCGGCAATGAGAACGCGGTCTACCGGGTCATCAACGGACTGACGCGATGGGGCGCCACGGTCGTCCACAAGGGCAACGCCAAGGTCCATGTCTCCGGCCATGCCTCGGCCGGTGAGCTGCTGTACTTCTACAACATCTGCAAGCCCAAGAACCTGATGCCGGTGCACGGCGAATGGCGCCATCTGCGCGCCAACGCCGAGTTGGGGGCGTTGACCGGGGTTCCGAAGAACCGCTGTGTCATCGCCGAGGACGGTGTCGTGGTGGACCTGGTCGACGGCATCGCCAAGATCGTCGGCAAGGTGCAGGCGGGATACGTGTACGTGGACGGCCTCTCGGTCGGCGATGTCACGGAGACCTCGCTCAAGGACCGCCGCATCCTCGGCGACGAGGGCATCATCTCGATCTTCGTGGTCGTCGACAGTACGACCGGCAAGATCGTGGGCGGTCCGCATATCCAGGCGAGGGGCTCCGGTATCGAGGACTCCGCCTTCTCCGCGGTCATCCCGAAGATCGAGGACGCCCTGGTCAAGTCGGCCTCCGACGGGGTCGTGGACCCGCATCAGCTCCAGCAGCTGGCGCGCCGCGCGGTCGGTAAGTGGGTCTCCGACAGCTACCGCCGCCGGCCGATGATCCTTCCCGTGGTCGTCGAGGTCTGACGTCACCTCTGACACTCCCTCAGCACCACACCGGCGCTGAACACTCGGCGGGGGTTCTC
>NZ_JBQTCE010000033.1:0-69436 GCF_052665095.1 Streptomyces sp. NEAU-174
GCCCTCGGTGGGCGGGGCTTAGGGGGCAGCCCCCAGCGGGCCGGGCCTGAGGGGCCAGCCCTCGGTGGGCGGGGACTTTGGGGGCCAAGCCCTCGGTGGGCGGGGCTTAGGGGGCAGCCCCCAGCGGGCCGGGCCTGAGGGGCCAGCCCTCGGTGGGCGGGGACTTTGGGGGCCAAGCCCTCGGTGGGCGGGGCGCCTGGGGGCAGCCCTCGGTGGGCGGGGGGCTTGGGGCCAGTCCCCGGTGGGCGGGGCCTTGGGGCCAGTCCCCGGTGGGCGGGGCCGTGGGGCTAGCCCCCGGCGAGCCGGGCCCGGGGGTCAGTCCTCGGTGGGTGGGGCCGTGCTGGCGCGGATGACCAGCTGGGTGGCCAGCTCGACCCTCGGGGACTCGATCTCCTCCCCCCGCGCCTGCCGCAACACCGTACGCGCGGCCAACTTCCCCATATCCGCCAGCGGTTGCCGCACAGTCGTCAGCGGGGGCGCCGACCAGCGGACCTCGGGAAGGTCGTCGAAGCCGACGATGCTCACGTCCTCCGGAACCCGCAGCCCCCGCCGCCGCAGCGCCTCGATCGCGCCCAGCGCCATCTGGTCGCTGGAGGCGAAGACGGCGGTGGGCGGGTCATCGGCGTCCATCAGCTGGTCGCAGCCGTGGAAACCGGACTCGTGGTAGAAGTCGCCCTGCACGACCAGCGCCTGGTCGAACGGCACCCCGGCCGCCTCCAGCGCCGCGCGGTGGCCGTCCAGCCGGGCCCGGCTGCACAGCAGCCGCGGCGGGCCGGCGATCAGGCCGATCCGGCGGTGGCCGAGGCTCAGCAGATGTTCGGTGGCGGCCATGCCGCCCGCCCAGTTGGTGGCGCCCACGGTGGGCGCGTCCAGCGCCGGGGAGCCGGCCGGGTCGACCACCACGATCGGCACGTTCAGCCGCCGCAACTCCTCGTGGACCACCGGCTCCAGTACGGACGTCACCAGGATCACCCCGTCCGAGGCACGGGCCCGCAGGTTCGTCAGCCACTGCCGGGCCGAGCCCGCGCGGCCGTGGATCGCCGAGACCACCGTGCCCACCCCGTCCTGGTGGGCGACGTCCTCCACGCCCCGGATGATCTCCACCGCCCAGGGGCTGTCCAGGTCGTTGAAGACCAGGTCCACCAGGGCGGCGCGGTCGCCGGGCGCGCTCTGGCGGCGGCGGTAGCCGTGGAGCCGCAGCAGGTCCTCGACCCGGGCCCGGGTCTCGGGCGAGACATCCGAACGGCCGTTGACCACCCGGGAGACCGTGGGCACCGACACCCCGGCCTCCTGGGCGATGGCCGTGATCGTCACCTTGGGCCGGGTGCCGCCCTCGGTGCCCCTGCTCTCCGTAGCCATTACCGCCTCCTCATTGACGGGAGCCACCCCCGCCTCTTGCTTCCCGGGGACGCGCCCTCGGAACCTTGCAGAAGTCTTCCGGAAAACCGGATCGGACGTGAAGAGACGAGAGAGGGACCGTCCTCATCAAGCCCCTGAGCTTACGCAGCGCCGCACCGCCCCCTCTATCGTCCCGGGCACCTCGCCGCCCGGAATCCCCTCTCCCCGGGGTGTAAGAAAGCGCGGCCCTCGACCACTGCATGGTGAGAGAGCCGAGATGAGGAGACGGCGTGACCGACGCCCAACGCTTTCGGGACCTTTACGAGGAGTGTCATCCCCGTGTGCTGGCCTACGCGACCTGCCTGGTGGGCCGGCAGGTCGGTGAGGACATCACCAGTGAGACCTTCACGGTCGCCTGGCGGCGGATGCGGGACATCCCCACGCCACCGCTGCCGTGGCTGCTCGGCGTGGCCCGCAATCTGACCCGCGAGCTGCGGCGCCGCGACGGCAGGCAGTACGCCCTGGCCGCTCAGGAGGCCCAGCGCGTCATCGCCTCCGGCGCCCAGGTCGAGGACGTGGCCGCGGGGGTGACCGAGCGCGCGGTGGCGCTGGAGGCCCTGGCGGGGCTGTCCGCCGCCGACCGGGAACTGCTGACGCTGGTCGCCTGGCACGGGCTCGGCCCGAGACAGGCGGCACGCGTCCTGGGCTGCTCCACCGCCACGTTCTCGGTGCGGCTGCACCGGGCCAGACGGCGGCTGGAGCGGGCCGTGGACGCGGCCGGACCCTCTCGCGACCCTCGTGACCCCCACGACCCTCGTGACCCCCACGACCCTCGCGACCCCCACGACCCCCGCCCGAAAGTGACACTGAAGGAGCACTGACATGGCACGCAAGCGGCCCGATGTCATGAAGACGTTGGCGGACGCCCGGCCCCCGGAGCTCGATCCGGCCCGCCTGGCCGGTTCGGAACGCGCCCGGCGTGATCTGATCACCATCCTGGCGAGCAGGTCCGACGCACCGGAATCCCGCCGGTCCGCCCGGCCGTTCACCTGGCGGTGGGCGCTGCCCGTCGCCGCGACGGCGGCCGCGGCCGGGGTGCTCGTCGCCACCCTGCCGGAGGGCGGCTCCGGCACCCGGGACGCCCGTGGCTCCCGCGCCACCGCGGGACCCACCACGGACGGCCCCCGGCGCACCGCCGAGAACGGCCGCCTGGCGCTGCTCAACGTGGCCGCCCGGGTGGATCGCACGGCGGACGAGGGCACGTACTGGCAGACGACCACGCGGTCGTCCTGGATCGGCGTCGCCTCCGCGGCCGAGTCGACCTTCGCGGTGGTCTCCGCCGAGACCTCGCGGTGGTCCTTCGGGGTGCGGCCCGGTACGCGGAGCCTGTGGGTCTCGGGGATCGACGCCACCACCGAGCCCCGCACCGCGCGCGACACGGCGCGCTGGCGCGCCGCAGGATCGCCGAAGGACCTGACGCTCGCCAACTCCGGGTCGGGCGGCAAGCTCGGTCTGCGGCTGGAGCCGGGGGCGAGGAAGCGTCCGACGGTGGACCGGATCAACAGCGGCGACAAGATCGCCGCCCTTGGCGCACGCAATGTGAGCTACGCGGAGCTGCGGAAACTCCCCGGCGACAGCGCGAAGCTGAAGAAGGTGCTGGCGGACCTGTACGAGGAGGACCGCGGAAGCGAGATCTCCGGCCGCACCGAGTGGATGTGGCGGCAGGCGGCCGGGCTGATCGGCCTCCCGGTCAGGACCGAGGTCCGGGCCGCCGCGTACCGCGTCATCGCGGATCTGCCGGGCATCCGGTCGCTCGGTGAGGTGACCGACCCGCTGGGCCGTAAGGGGGTCGGCTTCGCCCTGCCCGCGACCGCCCGGCCCGGCTACGGGACCGGGCGGTCGGAGCTGATCGTGAACCCGGCGACCGGGGCCCTGCTGTCCGAGCAGGAGGCGCTGACCAAGCCGGACGCGAAGGCCGCCGAGGCGGGGCTCACGGCGGGCACGGTGGTGAACTACACCGCCACGGTGGAGTCGGAGTGGAGCGACCGGCAGTTGAAGACCCCTGAGTGACCGGTCGGGGCGAGCTGTAAGACGAGCTGTAAGAACGGGCGGGCGGCGGCCATTTCCTTCTGAGAACCCTGAGAGCCCTGAGAAACCCACCCGAGCAGAAGGAACGTCATGGAGAGAACCGCACGACGGCCCGGAGCCCGCCGGACGCGGCTGCGCACAGCGTTCGCGGTGTGCGCGGTCGCACTCGGCACGCTCGCCACCCTCGGCACCCCCGCGAACGCCACGACCGGCACCGCGAAGGCCGCGCCCAGCGCCTCGTCCGACCGGGCGCCCCACGCCGACACCCCGTGGAAACTGCGGACGCCGCTGAGCGAGACCGCCTCGCGGGAGTTCTGGGACGTCGCCGCGACCGGCGCCAAGGACGCCTGGGCGGTGGGCCGCAGGACGGACGGCGCCGATGGGCCCGCCCCCCTGATCAGGCACTGGAACGGCAGCGCGTGGACGGACGTACCCGCCGCCTCCACCGACGGCAAGGCCGCCCAGCTGGAGAAGGTCGCCGCCGCCGCGCCCGACGACGCCTGGGCGGCCGGCACCCTGGCCGACGGCACCTCTGCGCCGATCGTGCTCCAGCACTGGGACGGCGCGAAGTGGACGAAGGTCGGCCACGCGGCCCCCGCGGAAGGGTCGCTGAGCTTCGTCGGCGACCTGGCCGCGTTCGGTAAGAAGGCGGCCTGGCTGACCAGTTTCGACTGGGACCCGAACGGCGGTACCCAGGTCTCCCGGCTGGAGCGCTGGACCGGCTCCGCGTGGCAGACGGTGTCCCTCCCCGCCGCCCCCGGCGGTGGCGAGGTACAGCCCTGGGACATCACCGGCACCGGCCCGGACGACGTATGGGTCACCGCGAGCGCCATGACCGGCGAGGTGTCCGTACCGCTGCTGTACCACTGGAACGGCAGTGGCTGGACGGTCCGCGAGGTGCCGGCCCCCGGCGAGCACCCGACCGGCTGGGTCGTCAACCACGCGGTGGCCACAGGCCGTAACTCGGTCTACGTCGTCGGGAAGACCAACGACCCGCAGTCGCCCACGGCCACCATGGCCGCCCGCTGGACCGGCGGCCGCTGGCAGTCGCTCCCCGCGCTCCCCGTCGGCGAGGCGAACGCCGCGGGCGCGGACGGCGCCGGACGGCCGTGGATCGCCGGCTGGGCCCCGGGCAACCCCCACTCCGTACTGGCCCGTTGGACCGGTACGCGGTGGGCGACCGAGGAGCTGCCCGCCGAGGTCACCGAGCACAGCGAGATGTCCACGGTGCTCGGCGTCGCGGGCGTCCCCGGGACGAAGGGCGTGCTCGCGGCGGGGACGGCCGGCTGCGCGAGCGACCCCGTCCAGTGCGGGGTGCTGGTCTCACGCGACCTGGGCTGACTCCGCGCCCGCGCCCGTGCCCGCGCCCGTGCCCGCCCGGGTGCGGGTCGCGTACGCCTGGACGACGACCCCCTCGTCGTCCAGGCAACGCCCCGTCTCCAGGTCGAAGCGCTGCTTCAGCAGCGGGGAGGCGACGAACGGCCGCCTGCCCGCCGAGCCCAGCAGCCCCCGGGAGAGGACATACGCCCCGGTGAACGGGTCGCGGTTGGCGATCGCGTACACGCGCCCCGAGCGGTCCAGGAAGACCGCCACCTGGGCGCCGTCCGGCAGCAGGGCGGCCACCCCGCGCCCGGGGGTGAGGTCGGTCAGCTCGCAGACGGTGAACCACCGCTGGTCGACGAGGAGTTCCACGCGGACCGCGGCCCGCTCGGCCGCCATGGGCGTCCTGGGAGTCATGGATGCCATGGTCATCGGCTGGCAGTCCCTTCGAGAGTACGGACGGGGAGGGTGGGCCCTGACAGGATCGTCAGGTCCGGCTTGACCTGGTCGCGCTCGGGCACGAACTTCACCGTCGGGTCGGGCGCGCCCGGCGCGTTGACGAAGGAGACGAAGCGCCGCAGCCGCTCGGGGTCGCCCAGGGTCTCGGCCCACTCGTCGCGGTAGCCGGTCACGTGGTCGGCCATCATCGCCTCGAGCTCGGCACCCAGCCCCAGCGAGTCCTCGACCACCACCTCGCGGACGTGGTCCAGGCCGCCCTCGATCCGCTCCAGCCAGGCCGAGGTGCGCTCCAGACGGTCCGCGGTGCGGATGTAGAACATCAGGAACCGGTCGATGAGCCGGATCAGCTCCTTGTCGTCCAGGTCCTGGGCGAGCAGATCGGCGTGGCGCGGGTCGGCCCCGCCGTTGCCGCCCACGTAGAGGTTCCAGCCGTTGGACGTGGCGATCACGCCGAAGTCCTTGCCGCGTGCCTCGGCGCATTCGCGGGCACAGCCGGAGACGGCCGACTTGAGCTTGTGCGGTGAGCGCAGCCCCCGGTAGCGCAGCTCCAGGTCGATGGCCATCCGGACCGAGTCCTGCACTCCGTAGCGGCACCAAGTCTGGCCCACGCACGACTTCACGGTGCGCAGCGCCTTGCCGTACGCGTGGCCCGACTCGAAACCGGCCTCCACCAGCCGCGCCCAGATCAGCGGGAGCTGGTCCACCCGGGCGCCGAAGAGGTCGATCCGCTGACCTCCGGTGATCTTCGTATAGAGGCCGAAGTCCCGGGCCACCTCGCCGATCACGATCAGCTTCTCCGGGGTGATCTCCCCGCCGGGGATCCGGGGGACGATCGAATACGACCCGTTGCGCTGGAGATTGGCCAGGAAGTGGTCGTTGGTGTCCTGGAGGGCCGCCTGCTCGCCGTCCAGCACATAGCCGCTCGCGCCCAGGGTGGGGGCCAGCGAGGCGATGATCGAGGCCACGGCGGGCTTGCACACCTCACAGCCGTCGCCCTCCCGGGCCTCCGCCCGGCCGTGGCTGTCCAGCAGCTGGGCGTAGGTGGTGATGCGCAGGGTGCGGACGACCTCGTACAGCTCGGCGCGGGTGTACGCGAAGCAGCCGCACAGCCCCTTGTCCACGCTGACCCCGCTCGCCTCCAGCTCGTCGTTGACGAGCGAGGTGAGCGCCTTGACGCAGCTGCCGCAGCCGGTGCCCGCCTTGGTGCACTTCTTCACCTCCGGGACGGAGGTGCACTGGTGGTCGGTGACGGCCGAACGGATCGCGCCCTTGGTGACGTTGTGGCAGTTGCAGATGACCGCCTCGTCCGGCAGCGCGGAGGGGCCGAGGGCGGCGGGTGCGCCGAGCCCCGCCGGGAGGACGAGCTGTTCGGGGCTTATGGGCGGCACCGAGCCGGTGAGGGGGCGCAGCATGCCGTACGACTCGGCGTCGCCGACCAGCACCCCGCCGAGGAGGGCGCCGTCGGCGCCCACCACGAGCTTCTTGTAGACGCCGGTACGGGAGTCGGAGTAGACGACGTCCAGACAGCCGTCGGCGGTGCCGTGGGCGTCGCCGAAGCTGGCCACGTCGACGCCGAGGAGCTTGAGCTTGGTGGAGGTGTCGGCGCCGGTGAAGCGGTGGGTGGTGGCGTCGGTCGCGATGGCGTCCGCGGCCACCTCGGCCATCTCATAACCGGGCGCGACCAGCCCGTACACCCGGCCGTCGGCGGCCAGCGCGCACTCGCCGATCGCGTACACCGTGGGGTCGCTGGTGCGGCACGTCTCGTCCACCGCGATGCCGCCGCGCTCGCCGACGTCCAGGCCGCAGTCGCGGGCGAGTTGATCGCGGGGGCGCACGCCCGCCGAGAAGATGACGAGGTCGGTGTCGATGGACGAGCCGTCGGACAGCGTCATGGCGGTGACCGCGCCGTCGCCGTCCGCCGTGATCTCCTTACCGCCGACGCCGGTGTGCACGATCAGGCCCATCTCCTCGACCGTGCGGCGCAGCGCGGCGCCGCCGCCCTCGTCCACCTGGATGGCCATCAGGCGCGGGTTGAACTCCACGATGTGGGTGGTGAGCCCGAGCCCCTTGAGCGCACCGGCGGCCTCGAGGCCGAGCAGCCCGCCGCCGACGACGACGCCGGACGAGCGGTTTGTGGCGTACTCCTCGATCGCGAGGAGATCCTCGACGGTCCGGTAGACGAAGCAGCCGTCGCTGTCCTTGCCGGGCACGGGCGGGACGAACGGGTACGAGCCGGTGGCCAGCACGAGCGTGTCGTAGGCGACGGTCAGCCCGGACTGGGCGGTCACGGTGCGGGCGTCGCGGTCGATGACCTGGGCCGGGTCGTTCAGGCGCATCTCGATGCCGTGCCGCGCCATGAAGCCGTCCTCGACGAGGGAGAGCTCGTCCGGGGTGCGTCCGGAGAAGTACGAGGTCAGCTGGACGCGGTCATAGGCGGGGCGGGGCTCCTCGCAGAACACGACGACGCGGGCGGTCTCCGTGACCTTCCGTTCGGCCAGCGCTTCGAGAAACCGCTGGCCGACCATGCCGTGGCCGATGAGCACGATGGTGGGTGCGGCGTTTTCGGCGTTTTCGGCTTTTCGGGAGTTCGATGCGCTCATCGTCAGGACCCTCCATCGTTGGTCAGCAGGTGGAGCAAGGGGGTGGCGGGGAGCGGCTCGTCGCTCTCCCAGGTACGGGCGAGCGCGCCGACGGTGCCGAGATCGCCGAGAAGAATGCCCCCGAGCAGGCGGTCACCGCGGACCACGACTTTGCGGTAGGTGTTGCGGGTGGCGTCGGTCAGGTGAATGACGTCGTCGCCGGGGGCGGGGGTGGGGTTGCCGAAGGCAGCGAGGTCGAGGGGGCCGGGGGTGGTATGCGCCTCGGGCGTTGCGGTGGTGGCTGCGAGGGCTGAGCCGGGCGTTGCGGTGAGCGTGAGGCGGGTGAGCGTACGGGTGCCGTGGTACCGGGGCAGGGTCTCGTCGCCGGATGCGGCCCGGTGGCCGGGTTGTGCCCACCCGTCCCTCCCCCAGCTACCGCTGGGAGGTGCCCCCTCCGCGGAACGATTGCCCACAACCTGGTCCCCAGGTGCGGGGTCCGGGGCGGAGCCCTGGTGGGGGGCTGGGGGGCGGAGCCCCTTAGTTTCGGGGAGGGGCGGGGTGGGGGAGAGCAGGCCCGCCAGCACGTCCGCCTGCTCCTGCGCCGCGCCCGCCAGGCCATACACAACCCCCGCGTGCTCCGCGCAGTCGCCGATCGCGAACACCCGCGGATCACTCGTCCGCAGCTCATCGTCGATCACGACCCCCCGCGCCACCTCCAGCCCAGCGGCCCGCGCCAGCCCCACCCGTGGCCGGACGCCGCACGCCAGCACGACCAGGTCCGCCTCCAGGGCGTAGCCGTCGGCCAGTTCGACGGCGTTCACAAGGCGCCGGCCGTCCATCGCGCGCGTGCGCAGGCCGCGCACGCGGCACTCCGTGTGGATCTCCACGCCCAGCGCCGCCATATGCCGTCGCAGGACCCCCGACGCGCCCGGGTCCAGCTGGCGCTCCATCAGGTGCTCGCCCTGCTGTGCCAGGACCACCTGGGCGCCGCGCTGGGCCAGCGCACGCGCGGCGGAGACGCCGAGGAGTCCGCCGCCGATGACGACGGCCCGCGCCCCGGGGCGTACGGCGGCACCGAGGGCCAGGCAGTCGTCCATGGTGCGGAAGGCGTGGACGCCGTCCGGAAGCTCGTGGCCGTCCGGTTCGAAGAGGCCGCGCAGCGGCGGCAGCACCGGGTTGGAGCCGGTGGCCAGCACCAGCGCGTCGTACGGCACGCGGCGGCCGTCGTCGCACACCACCTCCGCCGTGGGGCGGTCGACGCGCACCACCCGCACCCCGCTGAGCCGCCGCACCCCGGCGGCGGGGGCGGGGAGCGCGATGACCTCGGGGGCGTACCGCCCGGCGAGCACCTCGGCGAGCAGCACCCGGTTGTACGCGGGGTGCGGCTCCTCGCCGATGATCGTGACCTCGACGGCGCACGAGCCCGGGCCCGCGCCGCGCACAGCCAGCTGCTGCGCCAGCCGCGTACCCGCCATGCCGCCGCCGACGATCACCACCCGGCGGCTCGGGCTCATCGGCTCCCTGTACGACTCCATGCCAGGAAGCCTGCGGGGTGCCTGTTACCCGACCGCATCCCCACCGTTTCCCGTAGGCAACGCTGCCCTCAGCGCACCTCGTCAGCCGTTGTGAGGCACCCCGCGCGCCCCCAGCCGGATGGGCAGCCGCCGCGGGCTGTTGCCGACGAAGCTGGGGTGAGGGACCAGTTCCTCGTCGGGGACCGCCAGATCCAGCGCGGGGAAGCGGGTGAAGAGGCCCTCGAGGGCGATCACGGCCTCCATGCGGGCCAGCGGGGCGCCCAGGCAGAAGTGGGCGCCGTGGCCGAAGGACAGATGGCGCGCGCCCCGGGTGACGTCGAAGCGGCCGGCGTCCGGGCCGTACGCCCGCTCGTCGCGCCCGGCGGCGGTGTACGAGATGAGCACGGGCGCGCCCTTCGGGATGACCGCGTCCCCGACCGGGAGGTCCCTCGTGGTGTAGCGGAACGGGAAGAAGGACACCGGGCTGTCGTACCGCAGCGTCTCCTCGACCACATCGCCCCAGCTCGCGGCCCCGGACCGGACCAGATCCAGCTGATCGCGGTGGTTGCACAGCGCCCGTACCGCGTTGGTGATCAGATTGAGCGTGGTCTCGTGACCGGCGATGATCGTCAGCATCAGCGTGCCGATCAGCTCCTCCTCGCTGAGCCGGTCGCCGTCCTCCTCACGGGCCGCGATCAGCGCGCTGGTCAGATCGTCCCCGGGGTCCTTGAGCCGGGCGGCGGCCACCTGGCCGAGGATCGCCACCATCTCGCGGTTGGCGGCCGGGACCCGGTCGGGCGAGGTCTGGGTGGAGACGATCTCGTTGGACAGCTCGTGCAGCCGGTCCTGGTAGTGGTCGTCCACGCCCAGCAGCCGGCAGATCACGCTCATCGGCAGCGGCAGCGCGAAGTGGCGGCGCAGATCGGCCACCCCGTCCGGATCGGCCGCGGCGGCGTCGCCCAGCCGCTCCAGCAGCGTGCCGGTCAGCTCGTGGACCACCGGACGCAGCGCCTCCACCCGGCGCGGGGTGAACGCCCGGGTCACCAGGGACCGCAGCCGCTTGTGGTCCTCGCCATCCGCCGTGATCATGCCGCGTACGGTGGCGAAGGTCCGCATCGGCCAGCCGGGCGGGAGCTCGTCGTTCTGGAGCGCGGCGAAGTGGCAGGCGTTCTTGGCCACGTCGGGGTGGGTGACGAACTCCTTCAGCTCCTCGTGCCGGGTGATGGCGTACGCCGGTACGTCACCGGGCAGCAGGACCGGGACCGCGGCCCCGCGGGCGCGCAGCTCTTCGTTCACCGCGTGCTGGCGCGCCCCGGTGGGGTCCAGGCGGTGCGGTGCGGCGGGGTCGGCGTGCGACACGGGGCATCGGCCGTCGGTCATCTGGTGTCTCCTGCGGGGGAATCGGGGGTCGGGGCCGGTCAGTCGGGGGTCGGGGCCGCCGAGTCCGGGGTCCGGGCCGAAGCCGACTCCGAACCCGAACCTGAAGCCGGCCCCGAACCCGACGCCGCGGCATCGGCGGCCAGCTGCGGCGCGGAGAACCGCACCGGCAGCTTGGCCAGGCCCTTGGACCACGGCGAGGTGATCCACGGAAGCTGCTCCTCCGGCACCGCGATCTCCATATCGGGCAGCCGGTGGCGCAGCGTGTCCACGGCGGTCCGGGTGATCAGCCGGGCCGGATCCCGCGCCGGGCAGCCGTGCGGGCCCGCCCCGAAGGCGAGGTACGAGCGGTTGCCGACCACCGGACGCCCGTCCTCGGGCAGCACCTCAGGGTCCGCGTTGGCGCCCGCGAGGCCCAGGATGAGCATGTCCCCGGCGCGGATGTCCTGGCCGCCGAAGCGCAGATCGCGGGTGGCGTAGCGGCCGGGGAAGTTCTGGGTGGGCGGCTGGCGCCACAGCACCAGGTCCAGCGCGTCGTCCACGGTGAGGTGGCCACGGGCCAGCGAGGAGCGGAACGCGGGGTCGGTGAGCAGGATCTGGAGCGTGGAGGCGATCCAGTTCACGGTGGTGTTGTTGCCCGCGACGATGATCACTACGAGGTTGTGCAGCACCTCCTCGTCGCTCAGCCCGACGGGGTGCTCCAGCAGCCAGGACGTCAGATCCGCGCCCGGCCGCCGCTTCTTCCCGGCGATCAGCTGGAGCAGGATCTGGCCCATCCGCTTGTTGGCGCCGGTGGCGGCCACGGTCGGGGCGACGATCGTGGTGAGCGTCTCGACCAGCCGGGCCCCGTTCTCCTCGTCGAGGCCCAGCAGTTCGGTGACGACCTGGAGCGGCAGGAGGCGCGCGTACTGCTCGACCAGATCCGCCGCGTGCTGGTCGGCGAACCCGGCGACCAGCCGCTCCGCGGTGGCCCGCACCCTGCGGATCAGCTCATGGCCGTTGACCCGCCCCAGCGCGTCGGCCACCGCCGAGCGCATCCGGCGGTGCGCCGCGCCATCGGCGAACAGCAGCGCCGGGCGCCAGCCCACCAGCGGCATCAGCGGCGAGTCGGCCGCCACCCGGCCCTCGCGCAGCGGGGTCCAGCGGCGCGGGTCATGCGAGAAGTACTGCTCGTCGCGGGTGAGATGGAGCAGCTCACGGTGGCCGATGACCAGCCATGCCTCGACCCGGGGCGCGATCTCCACCGGGACCACCGGACCGTGGACGCGCCGCATCCGCTCGTACAGGTCGGTGAGCGGACCGTCGAGCGCGGTCCCGTACAGCGGCACCCGGGAGGCGGCCCTGGCGGTCATGACGCCTCCGTGAGCGTCTCGATGAGATGCGAGACGAGCGAGATCAGCGCCTGCACCGAGGACTTGTGCTCGCGGGCGTCACAGATGACCAGCGGGGTGTGCGGGAGCAGATCGAGCGCGGAGCGCAGATCGTCCTCGTTGTGCGGAGTGCTGTCCGGGAAGGCGTTGACGGCGACGGAGAACGGCACATCCAGGTCCTCCAGATGCCCGATCGCGTCGAAGGACGCCTCCAGATCGCGGGTGTCGACCAGCGCGAGCGCGCCCAGCGCACCGCGCGCCAGGTCCTTCCAGGCGGGGAGGAACCGCTGCTGGCCGGGGGTGCCGAAGAGGTACAGGACCAGCTCGCCGCCCAGGGTGATCCGCCCGAAGTCCAGCGCGACGGTGGTGGTGGTCTTCGACGGCCGCACCTTGGTGTCGAGCCGGGCCCCGGCCTGGCTCATGGTCGCCTCGGTGGAGAGCGGCTTGATCTCCGACACCGTGCCGATCAGCGTGGTCTTGCCGACGCCCATCGGGCCGACCACGAGGATCTTGGCCGCCCCGGCCACGCTGGACTCCACGTACATGACGGGGGTGTCGTCCATGTCATCCATGTCGTCCGTATCGCCCGTCTCGTCCGTCTCGCCTGTCTCGTTGGTGTGGTCTGTGCGGGTCGTGCGGTCCGCGTGGCCCGGGTGGGCCGTGTGGGCCGTGTGGTCGGTCCTGGTTGTGCCGTCCGTACCGGCCATCGAGATCTCAGAGCTTGCTCTCAAGCCCATCGAGCACCTTCCTCAGCAAGTCCAAATCGGCACGTTTTCGCTTGGCCACTCGGATCGGCGGACGCGCCACGATGTGCCCCCAGTCGATGAGATCCGCAAGCAGCACCTGCACCACGGCCGGTGGCTGACCGAGATGGGCGGCGACCTCCGCCACCGACAGCAGCCCCTGGCAGAAGTCGGCGATCCGCCGGTACTCGGGCTGGAGATGCGGCGGCAGCGCGCTCCCGGACGCCACGACGAGCGTTTCCAGCGGCAGAGCATCCCGTGAGGAACCGGCGCGTCCCCTTGTGATCACATAGGGGCGCACCGCGGCCGTGGTGCGTTCCTCGCCGGGTCGGCTCATGACGTCGGGCGGCCCATCGGCTCCCGCGGCTGGCTGCTCAGATGGGCACCGATCTTCGCGACCAGTAACTGCATCTGCTGAGCCACCAGGCCGACATCCGCATCCGTGTCGGTGGCCACCCCGAGCGAGGCGCCCTGACCGGCCGAGGTGAACAGCACGAACCCGCTGTCGGACTCGATCATCAGCTGCCGCACCCCGGCCTCGTCGCCGAACAGCAGCGACACCGTGGATTGGCTGGTGACCGTCAGCGCGGCACAGGCGGCGGCCAGCGACTCGGCCTCGTCCACCCCGAGCCGGGAGACCTCGCCGGTCAGCCCCTCGGCGGAGTCGTGGCCCATGCGCAGACCGTCCTCCGAGACGACGACGGCATGGCGCACCCCGGGAATCCCGGTCAGCGGACGCAGCATCCATCCAACGTCGGGCAACCTGGATATGGTTCCGGCCACTACCGGCCTCCCTCTCGGTCTTCTCGGTCCGGACTCGATTCATCGTCGGGCGGTACGGCCTCCGCCTCCGCTTCCGCGCGCCCGCGGCGGGTGCCGGAGACGACGCTGGTGATGGAGGCGCGGGCGGCCTCGGGGGTCCAGGGGGCGGCCGCGGGCGGCGGGGTGGGTGCGGCGCGGGCCGGAGCGGTGGTGAGGTCAACCGTGCCGGCCGCGTCAACCGCGTCGGCTCCACCGGCCCCATCGGTCCCACCGGCTCCACCAGTCCCACCGGCCACGTCGGTGGTGGAGGCGGCCCGGGCAGCCGGGGCGGCTCCGGAGGCCGGGCGGCGGCGGTTGCGGCGCCGGGGCAGCCCGGTGCCGGGGGACGCGGGGGCGTCGGGCGCGCCGGGGACGCCGGGGATGTCGGGGACGTCGTCCACGGACACGCCGTTCAGCAGGCGGCCTCCGGCGGGGTCCGCGGCGGCCGGGCCGAGCCCCGCGCCGCCCGCGTCCTGGTTCACCTTGCCGACGACCACGGGTTCCACGACCACCGGCCTGTGGTCCGCCGCCCGTACGGCGCTCGTCTGCTCGGTCAGCAGCCGGTGCGGTACGAAGACCACCACCCGCGTGCCGCCGTACGCCGACGCCGTGGACAGCTCGACGCCGAAGCCCAGCTCCCGCGACCAGCGCCCCACACAGGCGAGCCCCAGCCGGGGCACCGCGCCCAGCTGGGCCAGGTCGAGACCGTCCCGCAGCTGGCCCACGGCCTTCTCCAGCACGTCCGGCGGCATCCCGAGCCCCGCGTCGTCGATCTCGATGACCGCGCCCGCCGCGACCTCGCGGATGGCGACCGCGACCTGGGTGCGGGAGGGGGAGAAGACGGTGGCGTTCTCCAGGAGTTCGGCCACCGCGTGCATCAGGCCCTCCACGGCGGGGGCCACCGCGTAGAGGGTCTGCCCGCCGTGGACGTCCACCCGGCCGAACTCCACGATGCGCGACTGCGCACCCCGCACACAGTCGAAGAGCGACACCGGCCGGGTCTCCCGCCGCGCGGGCCAGATCCCGCACATCACCAGCAGCGTCTGGGCCTTACGGGTCATCTGGGCGGCGGCGTGGTCCGCCTTCATGACCTCGCCCATCAGCGCGGCGTCCTCGACATACTGCTCCAGGCCGTCGAGAACCTGCTGCTGCACCATCGACATGGCGTGCATATTGCGGGCCACGGACTCGAACGAGGCCTGTACGGAGTCGCGCAGGATCCGCTCCCGGCGCGCCGCCTCGTCCAGATCGGTCTGTACGGCGGCCAGCCGGGCGACTTCCTCGCCGCGCTCGGCCGCCAGCGCCCGCGCCTCGGCCGCATTGGCTCGTTCCCGCTCGGAAACGGCTCGTTCTCGCTCGGTCGCCCTACGCGCGTCCGCCAGCGCGCGGCGAAGTCTGACCACCCAGGTGAGGCACAGTGATAACACCAGTACCAGCACCGCGGACGCGGCCAGCACGACGGCCCCCGTCCCCGACAGCACCTTTGACACCTCCATCTGGGACACGGCCAAGAAAGGGCAGATACTACTGACCAACTGATCAGTCTGGTCCGGTAGTTGCCAAACTCTCACGACTGGGAAGCCGTGTCCGCACCGGGGTCGGGGTTCGGCTATGCCGCCCGGGGCAGGCGCAACAGCAGGCGAGCCCCGCCCCGCGGGCTGGTGAGCACCGTAAGGGTGCCGCCGTGGGCGTGAGCGATGTCATTGGCGATGGCGAGGCCGAGACCGGTGCCGCCGTCCTGGCGGGCCCGGGCGTCATCCAGCCGGGTGAACCGCTCGAAAACGCGCTCGCGGTCGCTTTCCGGGATGCCGGGGCCGTCGTCGTCCACGGCCAGTTCGACCATGCCGCCGCGGACCGCCACGGTGATCGAGACGGTGGTACGGGTGTGACGGCGGGCGTTGTCGGCGAGGTTGGTCAGCAGCCGGGACAGCTGTACCCGGCTGCCCGTCACGACGGCGGCCTCCTGACCCCCGGCCTTCGTGAGCTGGTCCCCGGCCGTCGTGGGCTGATTCATCGTCACCGCGTCCGGGTGTCGCCGCACCTCCTCGGCCGCCAGCGCGCCGAGGTCCACCGCCGCTTTGGGCGGCGCCTCCTGCGCGTCGAGCCGGGCGAGCAGCAGCAGATCGGAGGCGACGGCCTGAAGCCGGTCGGTGTCCCGCAGCGCCTTGTGCACGGCGGCCGGCCAGTCGGTGCGCGACGGGCGGGCCAGGACCAGCTCGAGCTGGGCGCGTACGGCCGTGATGGGGCTGCGCAGCTCGTGCGAGGCGTCGGCCACGAACTGCCGCTGCCGGGTCATGGCCCGGTGCAGCCGGTCCAGCGTGGCGTTCATGGTCCGGGCCAGCCGGTGGATCTCGTCCCGCGCCCGGGGCACCGGCACCCGGCGGTGCAGATCGCGCTCGGTGATCTCGGTGAACTCCTGCCGCATCGCGGCGACCGGGCGCAGCGCGCGGCCCACCAGCAGCCAGGTGAGCCCCGCGACGAACAGCACCAGACCGGCGGCCGCGGGCGCGGCCTGGCGCAGCAGCAGCCCGGTGGCGCTGTCGAGGGAGGTGGTCGAGGGGCTCACCGTCACGCTGTACGGCTGCCCGGCCTCGACCGGCTCGGTGGGTTCGGCGGGGGGCGTCGAGAGCCCGGCCGACCCGTGTGGGGCGGCGTCCGTCGGGGTCACGGGGGTGACCGTCCGGCCGGCGGCGTCCTTGATCGTCACCGCGCCGGGGGCGACGACCAGGGCCCGCTGCGGCATGGCCCGGGTCTTCCCCAGCTGGCCCTTGATCGCCACGGCGGCGTTCCTGGCGTCCAGGTCGGCGCTGGCACGGAGGTTGTGCTGGAGGGCGAGCACCAGCGCCAGCATGCACAGCGCGATCGCGAAGGCCACGGTTCCGGCGGCCGCCAGCACGGCCTTGGCCCGCACGCTCAATCCGGAGGTCAGGCGCGGGCGGTGGGCCCGTGTGCCCTCCGGCTCCCGCTGCCCGTGCGCCGTGTGTTCCGCGTCCGCGACGCGTTCCGCGCCCGCTGTGTGCTGCCCCACTGTCTCACCCTCCGTCGCGGGCCAGCAGATAGCCCGCGCCCCGTATCGTGCGGATCGACCGCCGTCCGTACGGCACATCGATCTTCCGGCGCAGACTGCGGATGTAGACCTCGACGAGATTGGCCCCGCCGTCGTACGCGGCGTCCCACACGCTCTGCACGATCTCGGACTTGGAGACCACCTGCCCGGCGCGCCGGGCGAGGTACTCCAGCACGGCGAACTCCTTGGCCGTGAGCGTGACCTCGTCCGTCCCGCGCGCGCAGGCCAGCGCCGCGGGCTCCAGCCGCAGATCGCCCAGCTCCAGCACCTCGGGCCGGTCCAGCCCGCCGCGCCGTACCAGGGCGCGCACCCGGGCGATCAGGACGACGAAGGAGAACGGCTTGGTCAGATAGTCGTCCGCGCCCACGTCCAGCCCATCGGCCTCGTCGTACTCGCCGTCCTTGGCGGTGAGCATCAGGATCGGTGTCCAGTCGCCCTCTTCGCGCAGCCGCGAGCACAGCTGATAGCCGGAGCACCCGGGGAGCATCACATCCAGCACGATCGCCGCGTACTCGCCGGACCGGGCGAGCGCCAGGCCGCTCAGCCCGTCCGCCGCCGTCTCGATGGTGAAACCCTCCTGCTCCAGGCCCTCGGTGAGCAGCTCGCGGAGCCGGGCGTCATCTTCCACCACCAGTATGCGCACGCGGTCAGGATGGCACGGGCAAGCTGAGGCCCCGCTGAAACCGGCACCGGTTTCAGCGGGGCCTCAGGTGCTTCAGCGAGGACTCAGCATCGGTGCGCAACGGTGAGTGCGCCGACGGATCAAGGGTTCTTCGGCAGCCAGTGCAACCCCCTGAGCGAAGGAGAGCTGTGCCCATGTCCCGTACCCTGCCCCGTTCCACGGCCGCGAAGCGGCGCGGTGTCGTGCTCGCCGTGGCGGCCGGCGCCCTGGCGCTGGGGGCCACGGCCCCCGCCTCGGCCTCGGCGTCCCCGTCCTCCTCGGCTTCGGCCTCCGCCGCCAAGGGGAAGACGTCCCACGGCCCGGCCCTCTGCGTGATCCGGTCCGACGACGACAGCGCCACGCCGACCACGCCGACCAAGCCGGGCAAGCCGACCAAGCCGGGCAAGGTGGTTGACCATGCCAAGACGGTCAAGCTGACCGAGGCGGGCAAGGTCACCGGTAAGAAGGCCATCGCGGCGTCGAAGGACCGCCACGGGCGCGACGACACCTGCGTCGTCATCCCCGCCTTCCCGACCCATCCCGGGAAGACCTGCAAGGTCGTGGTGATCAAGCGTGGCTCCGGGAAGACGGACTCCGTCCCCGCGCTCCCCGCGAAGCCGGGCAAGCCCACCACACCCGCCAAGCCCGGGAAGCCGGTGCCCACCAAGCCCGGTAAGCCGGGGAAGCCGGGCAAGACCTGCGTGATCGTCCTGCCCAAGGACGCGGTCCGGCCCGCCAAGCCGTCCGCGGACGCGAAGACCACGGCGGTCAAGGCGACCCGCGCGACCCGCTCCTGACCCACCGGCCGGCCACGTGGGGGGCCGGCCGTCAAAGGGCCCGGCGCGCACGGCGCGCCGGGCCCTTTCGCGCGCCGTGAGACCGTGTCAGCGCCCGGGAAGCGTAGGACGAGCGAAGGCGTTCACACGGCATGTCGATCATTCACAAGACCACGATGAGCCCGACCAAGCTGGAGCTCCTCACCCCGTGGCTGCCCCGGCAGCCGTGGTACGCCGCCGCGCGGCGCCCGCCGGAGCTGTCCAGGGTCGGCGGTTTCCGGCTCGACGACCCGGAGGGCGAGGTGGGGATCGAGTTCATGGTGGTCCGGGACGACGCCGGTGACCGGCCCGCCTGGTACCACGTACCGATGACGTACCGCGCGGCGCCGCTCGAGGGAGCCGAGCGGGCCCTCATCGGCACGACCGAGCACGGGGTGCTGGGGCAGCGGTGGATCTACGACGGGCCGTATGACCCGGTGCTGGTGGTCCAGTTGATCGCGCTCCTCCAGGGCCGTGCCGAACCGCAGGCGCAGAGCCAATCCCACACCCCGGACCCCTCCGTCACCGCCGAGGTGACCGGATCCGGGTTCGACATCCCGGCCGGGGCCGCGGGGGCTCCGGCCGTCGCGAACGGCCCGGACGGCACCCGTCTGCTGCTGGGCGATGGGGGTCCCGCCCTCCAGGTGACGCGCGTGCTGCGGCCGGAGTCCGGTGCGGAGTCCGGTGCGGAGTCCACCGGGGCCCGGGGCCATGTCAGCGCGGGCTGGCGGCTGTCGGAGGGCGGCGAGGCCCGCGGCCGGTACGTCGTGCTGTACGACGGCGACACGGCGTCCTGACACCTCGAACACCCCGCACCGGGCCGATAGGTCCAATGAATTGACGCCATGAAGGCGAAGTGGGGCGATTCCGTGTGCGCTGTATTGACGTGTTCCGCTCATAGATCCTACCTTTCCCGGGGCCACCACTCCACGAGTTCCAGCAGGGTTCCAGCAAGGTTCCGCAGGGAGGGACATGTCGGAGTACGTACGCTCACGCATCCGGACCGTCCGCGAGGCCCGTAAGACGGCCCCGAGAGCCGCCGCCGTCGCGGCCGTCTTGGCCACCCTCGCCACCCTCGGCGCCGCCTTCGGCGGCACCGCCGACGCCGTCGCGCGCGGGCCCCGCCCCACCGCCGACGTCTATGTCGCGCCCGACGGCGACGACCGCGCGCCCGGCACCCGTACCGCCCCCGTCCGCACCCCCGAGCGCGCCCGCGACCTCGTACGGAAGCGCGTCCCGCACCAAAGCGCCGACCTTACGGTGCACCTCGCGCCGGGCACGTACCGCCTCGACCGCCCGCTCGTCCTCGACTCCCGTGACTCCGGGGGCAATGGCCACCGCGTCATCTGGCAGGGCGGCAGGGGCACCGTGTTCAGCGGTGGGCGGGCGGTCCGGGGCTGGCGGCCGGTCAAGGGCGGCGCCGGGCTGTGGTCGGCGCCCGCGCCCGCCGGGCTGGACAACACCCGGCAGCTGTATGTGAACGGCGTCCGCGCCCAGCGGGCGCGCGGGCCGATCCCGGTCACCCTCACCGCCACCGCCACCGGTTACGCCGCGTCCGCCGACACCCTCGCCCGTTGGCGCAACCCGTCGGACATCGAGTTCGTCTACCCCAGTGGTGAGGCGCTGTGGAACATCCAGCAGTACGGACTCGGCCCGTGGACCGAACCGCGCTGCCCCATCGGCTCGATGACCGGCACCACCGTCACCATGGCCCAGCCGTGCTGGGACAACTCCACCAGGCGCGTGGAGTTCCCCGACATCCCCGGCCGCAGCATCAACATGGTCGGCCCCGCCAAGCTCACCGGCGGCGCGCTGCCCGGCTATGTCGAGAACGCCTTCGAGGTCCTGGACCAGCCCGGGGAGTGGTACCTCGACCGGCACACCCGCACCGTCTACTACCGCCCGCGCTCCGGCGAGAACCCGCGCACCGCCGACGTGGAGGCGCCGGTCCTGGAGAAGCTGGTCGACGGGCGCGGCACCGGGCGCGCGCCGCTGCGCGACATCGCCCTGCGCGGGATCGAGTTCTCGTACGCCACCTGGCTCACCCCCTCCTCGCCCGAGGGCTTCTCCGAGGTGCAGGCGGGCTATACGGTGACCGGCCCGGAGGGCTGGAAGACGCAGGGGCTGTGCGAGTACACCCCGGGCGGCACCTGCCCGTACGCCTCCTGGACCAAGATGCCCGGCAACGTGGCCATCAGCCACGGCCGTGACATCGAGTTCTCCGACGACTCCTTCACCCACCTCGGCGCGGCCGGGCTCGAACTCGGCACCGGGACGAAGAACGCGACCGTACGCGGCAATGTCTTCACCGACATCTCCGGCAACGGCATGGAGATCGGCGGGGTGGACGCCCCACAGCCGGGCAGCGACGCCGACCTCACCCGCGCCGTGTCGGTGACCAACAACCACCTCTACGCGCTGCCCCGCGAGTACCACGGCGGCGTCGCCATCCTCAACGGCTACACCCGCGACAACACCATCGCCCACAACCAGATCGACCACGTCGCCTACTCGGCGATCTCGATGGGCTGGGGCGGCTGGCCCGACAAGATCCGCAAACCGGCCACCGCCAATGTCTCCCGCGACAACAGGGTGGCCGACAACCTCATCTTCGACTACATGCAGGCGCTCGACGACGGCGCCGGCGTCTACACCCAGGGCCTCACCGGAAGCTCCCTCGACAACGGCGAGAAGATCACCGGCAATGTCATCCACGACGGGTGGGGGCTGGGCCGGACCGTCTACACCGACAACGGCTGCACCTACGTGACGGTCGAGGGCAACGTCCTCTACGGCGCTCAGGCCAACGTCCTCAGCGCCCACGTCGACTACCGCGACGACCTCGGCAACAACGACCCGACCCGCATCGTCGGCAACTACTGGGAGCAGGGCGACCCCGACCGGGACGACAAGGGCGTGGTGACCAGCGGCAACCACATTCTGGCCGACCCGTCCGAGGCACCGGCCGACATCGTGGCCGGAGCCGGTCTCGAACCCCGCTACCGGGGGCTGCTCGGCCGCACGTTCGCCGCCGACTCCGTGCCCGAAGCGCCCACCCGGGTGGGGGACTTCGCGGCGGACGGTTCGGTGTACGTCACGTGGAACCCGTCGTACGTCGAGGGCGGCGACCCCGTCACGTCGTACACGGTGACCGCTTCCACGGTGACCGCTTCGGGCGGTTCGCGGTCCGTCTCCACCACCATCCGGGCCGCCGACTTCAAGCGCACCGCCTACGCGATCGTCCGCGGGCTCGACAACGGGACCCCGTACACGGTCACCGTCACCGCCCGCAACAAGGCCGGTGTGAGCGAGGTGTCCCTCCCCGCGGCCCCCGTGACCCCCACCGCCGACGGCCCCGGCACCCTGCCCGGCGCCCCCACCGGGGTCAAGGCCAACGCCGATGCCACGGCCGCGACGGTGTCCTGGACGCCGCCCAAGGCCACGGGGGACACGCCCGTCATCGGCTACCGGATCACCGGCTCGGACGGCCGCGTGACCACCGTGACCGGCCGCGACGTCCTGGTCGCCCAGCCCCGGGCCAAGGGGATGCTGCGGGTGATCGGCAACCTGCGCCCGGCCACGGCGTACACCTTCTCGATCGCGGCCCTGACCGCCACGGGCACCGGTCCGTCGGTGGAGGTGTCCGTCAGGACTGCGAAGGGTTAAGGGGGCGAAAGCTCAAATCCTGCTCTGAAACGGCACTCATCGGGGTTCATCACCGTTCGAAGCGACAAAACTGACGGTAGTTGAGCAGTTTGGCTGGAAACGGTTGGACGGGGGCATTCCGATGTGTGCCATGACCAGACGCCTGGACCTCTATGACATCGCCTATCTGGTGGGCGGGCGGCCGTGGGTGATCCAGACCCTCCTGATAACGCTCCAGGAGCGGGATGTGATCACCCTCCGGCGCTCCCGGATCCGCGCCACGGTGGGGGAGGGGGTGGGGCGTGCGGGGGCCGAGCGTCCGGGTGCCGAGCACTCGCAGGCGGAGCGTCCGGTGGCCGGGCACCCGGTCGAGCACCCGGGGGCCGCGCACCCAGGGGCCGCGCAGCCGGTCGAGCACCCGGAGGTCAGGCACCCGGTCGAGCGTGCGCTCATCGCGCTGTGCCCGCGTTCGAAGCCGGTGGACCGTGTGGTCCCCGCGCTGCTCGACGGACCCGAGCTGGCGGAAATCCGGCGCCGGCTCACCGACGAGGGCCTGCTCACCCGTCTCCGGGGCCGCCCCACCCGCATGGGCAGGCGCCGCGTGGAAGCGGCCGTCCGGGAGGGGGCGCTGCCCTCGTACGTCTTCTACGGCCCCGTCGTCGTCCCGGAACCCGCCCGACGCAGGGCCGTCAGCGACGCGATACCCATCCCGACCGGCGACCCGGCCTACTGGAACCGGGACCTCCTCATCGCCTACGACCCCGAGTACGTGGACCAGGAGTCGTTCTACACCGCGCACGAGTGGGCCGACGACCGCGGCGGAAGCCATGGCGGCGACCACGGGGCCCATGGCGGCGACCACGGGGCCCATGGCGCCGACTACGGCGGGAGCCACGGCGGCGACTATGGCGGCGGCCACCACTCCTGCGGCGGCGGAGGAGGCGGTGGCGGCAGCAGCGACTAGGGGCCGCCCACCGGCCGTCCACAGGGGCTGCTGGGCTCGTCGTCAGGCGGTGGCCGCGTTCTCGTAAGGCGTGGGACAGCCATGCGTCGCGGTCACGGCCGTCAGCAGCACCACCGAGTCCTCCAGCGCCCGCAACCCGTGCCGTTCGTGCGGCAACTCCTGCACCTGGCCCGCGATGAGATCCAGCCGGTCACCGCCGCCGGTCAGCCGTACATGCCCGTGCAGCACCTGGAGACTGGCCGCCGGGGGAGCGTTGTGCTCGTCGAGCTCACAGCCGGAGACCATGGCGATCACGCTCTGCCGCAGCGGGCCGTCATGCAGGAACAGATGTGCGCTGCGCCCGTGCGGATCGGCCTTGGCCTGGTCCAGATGGTGGCGCGCGAGCGTGGTGAGGTCATCCATGAGTGCCCCTCGATCGGTCCGGTCTGATCGTTGGCGGGTTCCCTCAATCCTCACCGGCTAGCGTGGTGGGCGCCAGTTCACAGCCGCCCCGCGCAACCGCGCCGTGCAACCACCCCGCGAACCGCCCCGTGGAGAGAGGTACCGCAGCAGTGGCCGACTACCTGACCGTACTGACCACCACCGACACCCCCGAGAAGGCCGAGGCGCTGGCCCGTGGGGCGATCGAGGCCCGGCTGGCGGCCTGTGCGCAGATCAGCCAGCCCGTGACATCCGTGTACCGGTGGGAGGGGGAGGTCGAGACGGCGGCCGAGTGGCAGGTGCTGTTCAAGACCACCGCCGCGCGCTACGACGAGCTGGAGGCGCATATCCGCGAGGCGCACGACTACGAGACCCCCGAGGTCATCGCGACGCCCATCGTGAACGGCAGCGAGGACTACCTGGCGTGGGTGGTGTCGGAGACGACCATCGGCTGACCGGCTGACGCCGATCCTTCCCCACCCCGCCCCTTCCCGCAGCACCGATATGCGGCTCCGCCGTGTGGCAGGGGCTCCGCCGTGTGGCAGGGGCTTCGCCGTGTGGCAGGGGCTTCGCCGTGTGGCAGGGGCTCCGCCGTGTGGCAGGGGCTCCGCCGCGTGGCAGGGGCTCCGCCCCAGCCCCCTGGACCCCCGGGGGCTGGGGCGGAGCCTCGCCTTCCAGCCCCTCCGGCGCTTGAGGAGCGGGGTCTGGGGCGGAGCCCCAGTTTCGGGAAGGGGCGGGGAGGGGGAAGCACCGATATGCGGCTCCGCCGCGTGGCCCGCCGCAGGCGGCACGATCCACCGCACACCCCTGGGCGAGAGCCGGGGCACCCGCTCAACGCGAGCCCGAGCCTGAGCCCGAGCCCGCGCCCCGCTCAACGCGAGCCCGCACCCGCACCCGAGCCCACACCCCGACCCGCCAGCGCCTCCTCAACCCCCCGCTCCCGCGGCCCCAAAAACCGCGGATCCGGCTCGAACGCCGCATCCAGCGCCGCCTTGCCCGCCGCCACAACCTCCCGCGTGCCACCGAAGTACCAGGTCACATCGTGCGGCTCGTCGACCGCGACCCCGTACGCGTCGATCCCCGCCGCCCCGCACAGCGCCAGCGCCCGGCGGACATGGAACCCCTGGCTCACCAGCACCGCCTTGTGCACCCCGAAGACCCGCCGGGCCCGGGCGCAGGAGTCCCAGGTGTCGAACCCCGCGAAGTCGCTCACGATCCGCCGGTCCGGGACCCCGCGCTTGACGAGATACGCGCGCATCGCGTCCGGCTCGTCGTAGTCATGGCGGCTGTTGTCCCCCGTGACCAGCAGCGCGTGGACCCTGCCCGCCTTGTAGAGCCGTACGGCGGCGTCCAGCCGGTGCGCCAGATACGGCGACGGCTCCCCGTTCCACAGCCCCGCCCCGAAGACCACCCCGACCGGGGCCGAGGGCACATCGGCGACCGTATGGATCCGGTCGTCCGTGCTCAGCCGCAGCCAGGTCGCGGGGAGCAGAGCCAGTACGCAGACGAGGACACCCCCCTGCACCAGCCACCGCCACCCCCGCCGCGTCCGCGGCAACCGCAACCGCAACCGCCCCCGCACCCACCCCGGCATGCGCTCCCCTCCCGCCTTACCCCCGCCTTACCGATCCGGTCGCGCTGTGGGACGTCGAGGAGGGGAGCGGCGGTTGCCTCACCCGGCCCAGGTGACGCGTACCACGGCGATCAGCTGCTGGCTGGGCACCGGCAGGAAGTACCCTCCACGCATCACTCACGCACCGATCTCCGCGCCCGCAGTCCGCAGGATGCGGCCGATCTCGCTCGCCGCCGCGCGAGCCTCTTCCGGGTCGGCCAGCGGATCCGCAGCCAGTTGCTCACAGGCGTGGAAGCGAGCGGCGCGTTCCTGAGTGCACCGCTGGCGACGCCGAGCCCATCGATCGGTGCGGGGCTGCCGCCCGGATAGGGTGAGTGACCTCCCCGTCAGCGAAAACCAGCAGGTGATCCCCGTCATGCCCCCGATCCCCACCGCAGAGCTCCATCTCCATATCGAGGGCACCCTGGAGCCCGATCTGGCCTTCGCGCTCGCCGGGCGCAACGGGGTCGAGCTGCCGTTCGCCACCGAGGAGGAGCTGCGGGCCGCGTACTCCTTCGGCGACCTCCAGGACTTCCTGGACCTCTACTACGCGCTGATGACCGTGTTGCGCACCGAGGACGACTTCGCCGACCTCACCCACGCGTATCTGGCCCGCGCCCGTGCGCAGGGCGTGCGGCATGCGGAGATCTTCTTCGACCCGCAGGCGCACACCGCGCGCGGTGTGGAGATCGACACGGTCATCCGTGGCATCGGCCGCGCGCTGGACGCCGCGCCGCGCGCGTACGGCATCACCACGCGCCTGATCATGTGCTTCCTGCGCGACGAGAGCGCCGAGTCGGCCCTGGCCACCTTCGAGGCGGCCCGGCCGCATCTGGACCGGATCGCCGCCGTCGGCCTGGACTCGGCGGAGGTCGGAAACCCGCCGTCGAAGTTCCGCGAGGTGTACGCGCTGGCGCGGCAGGCCGGGCTGAAGTGCGTCGCGCACGCGGGGGAGGAGGGACCGCCCGCGTATGTGTGGGAGGCGCTGGACGTCCTCGGCGTGGACCGCGTCGACCACGGGGTGCGGAGCCTGGAGGACGAGGCGCTGGTGGCCCGGCTGGTCGCGGACCGCACCCCGCTGACCGTCTGCCCCCTGTCGAACGTCCGGCTGCGCGTCGTGGACCGCCTCGAGGACCATCCGCTGCCCGCGATGCTGGACGCCGGTCTGCTGGTGACGGTCAACTCCGACGACCCCGCCTACTTCGGCGGCTACGTGGGCGACAACTACACCGCCGTACGGGACGCGCTCGGCCTCGACGAGGCCACCCTGCGCACCCTGGCCCGCAACTCCTTCCAGGCCGCCTTCCTCGACGAGGAGACGCGGGCGGCGTACCTGAAGGAGGTCGAGAGCTGGAGCCGGGGCTGAGCGGAGGCTGACCAGAGGTGATCGGAGGCTGATCGGAGGCGGTCAGTCCGCGGCCGGTTCCAGCCGCACCGCGCACACCTTGAACTCCGGCATCCGCGACACCGGATCCAGCGCCGGGTTCGTCACCGTGTTGGCCCGCCCCGGCCCCGCCCAGTGGAACGGCATGAACACTGTGTCCGGCCGGATGTCCCGGCTGATCCGGGCCGGGGCCACGGCGCGGCCGCGCCGGGAGACCACCGCGACCGGCGCGCCCTCGGCCACCCCCAGCCGCTCGGCGAGCAGCGGATGGAGCTGGACGTAGGGGCCGGGCGCGGCCTCGTTGAGCTCGTCGACGCGACGGGTCTGGGCGCCGGACTGGTACTGGGCCAGCACCCGTCCCGTCGTCAGCAGCACCGGATACTCCGCGTCCGGCTCCTCGGCCGCCGGGCGATGGCTGACCGGGGCGAAGCGGGCCCGGCCGTCGTCCGTGGCGAAGCGGTCGAGGAAGAGGCGGGGGGTGCCGGGGTGCGGGTGCGCTCCCGCGTTCACGGAGTCGGTCCCCTCCGTGTCCACGGAGTCCTTCGCGCCCCCAGAGGCGGCCCCCTCCGAGCCGTCCCGTTCCACACGCTCCGGGCACGGCCAGAACACTCCGTCCTCCTCCGCGATCCTCCGGTACGTGATGCCCGAGTAGTCCGCCGGGCCCCCGGCCGAGGCCCGCCGCAGCTCCTCGAAGACCTCCTCCGCGTCCGCCGGGAACCCCTTCTCCCAGCCCAGCCGGGCCGCGAGCCCGCTCAGCACCGACAGGTCGGTCCGGACGCCCGGCGGCGGGGTGAGGGCCGCCCGGCGGAGGAGGACCCGGCCCTCCAGGTTGGTCATGGTCCCGGTCTCCTCGGCCCACTGGGCCACCGGCAGCACCACATCGGCGAGCGCGGCGGTCTCCGAGAGCACGACGTCCGCGACCGCCAGGAAGTCCAGCGACCGCAGGCGGGACTCCACATGGGCCGCGCGCGGGGCGGAGACCAGCGGGTTGGAGCCCATCAGCAGCAGCGCCCGGATGTCCTGTCCGAGCGCGTCCAGGAGTTCGTACGCGCTGCGCCCCGGCCCGGGCAGGTCATCGGGTTCGACGCCCCAGACGGCCGCCACATGGGCGCGCGCGGCCGGGTCGTCGAGCTTGCGGTAGCCGGGCAGCTGATCGGCCTTCTGGCCGTGTTCGCGGCCGCCCTGGCCGTTGCCCTGGCCGGTCAGGCAGCCGTAGCCGGACAGCGGGCGGCCCGCGCGGCCGGTGGCCAGGCACAGGTTGATCCACGCGCCGACGGTGTCGGTGCCCTTGGACTGCTGCTCGGGCCCCCGGGCCGTCAGCACCATGGAGCTCTCGGCGTCGCAGAACATCGTGACGGCCTTACGGAGCTCAGGAACCGGGACGCCGGTGATCCGCTCCACCAGCTCCGGCCAGTGGGCCATCGCGGCGGCCCGCGCCTCGGGCCAGCCGCTGGTGCGCCGTTCGACGAACTCCTCGTCCACCCGGCCCTCCGCGACCACCAGGTGCAGCAGCCCCAGCGCGAGCGCGAGATCGGTGCCGGGGCGCGGCGCCAGATGCAGATCCGCCTGCTCGGCCGTGCGGGTCCGCCGGGGATCGACCACGATCAGCCGGCCGCCCGCCTCCTTCAGCTCGGTCAGATAGCGCAGCGCGGGCGGCATGGTTTCGGCCAGGTTCGAGCCGACGAGCACGACGCATCCGGTGCGGGCCACGTCCGCCAGCGGGAACGGCAGCCCTCGGTCGAGACCGAAGGCCCGCTGATGGGCGGCGGCGGCCGAGGACATGCAGAACCGGCCGTTGTAGTCGATCTGCGAGGTGCCGAGCACCACCCGGGCGAACTTCCCCAGCGCGTACGCCTTCTCGTTCGTCAGCCCGCCGCCGCCGAAGACCCCCACCGCGTCGCGGCCGTACGCCCGGCCGGTGGACTCCAGGCCCTCGGCGATCCGGTCGAGGGCCTCCTCCCAGGTGGCCGGTTCGAGCCGGCCGGTGTCAGGGCGGCGGACCAGCGGCTCGGTCAGACGCACCCGGGAGGAGAGCACGGCGGGCGCGGTGCGGCCCTTGCCGCACAGCGCGCCACGGTTGACGGGGAACGCGGTGCGCTCGACCACCTCGACACCGCCCGGACGGCCCTCCGGACGGCCGTCCGGCCCGTCACCGGGGCCGCCGTCCGGCCCGTCACCGGGTCCGTCGCCCGGCGGCACCGGGCGCAGCGCCATCCCGCACTGCAACGAACAGTAAGGGCAGTGCGTATCGACGGGGTCGGAGGAGGCGGGGGAGCGGTCCCCGGTAACCGGAACGTGCGCCATGGGAAGGAGCGTGCTACGGCCGTGTTACAGCCCGCGTCACCTCGCATTACGCCTGCGGGAAGCAGACCTCAGCACGGCACCGGGCGGCCGGTGAAGTCGACGCAATCACCTGTGACGGCCACGCAATGGCGGTGCAATCTGCCGCTGCCAGGCTCTCGCCATGACGCCGCACCCCGCTCCTCCCGGCCCTCCCGGTCCACCCGGCCCTCATGGCACTCAGGGTCCCGACGGCACGGCGGACTTCGACAGTGCCCAGCGGATCATGGCCCAGTTCACCGTCCAGCTCACCACCCAGCTCGACCGGCTGGGCCACCACGGCGTCCGCCGGGGTGGCCACGAGCGCCCGCCGACGCTCGTCGCCGTCGCCCACGGCAGCCGGGACCCCGAGGCGCTGCGCACCGTGCACGCCCTCCTGGACCGCGTCCGCGCGCTCCGCCCCGGACTGCCCGTACGCCTCGGCCATATCGAGCTCAACCGGCCGCTGCTGAGCGACACACTGGCCGCGCTGCGCGGCGAGGCCGTGCTCGTCCCGCTGCTGCTGAGCCGCGGCCACCACATCAAGCAGGACATCCCGGCGGCCGTCGCCGCCGCGCCCCACCTCACCGCCCGGATCGCCGCCCCGCTCGGCCCGGACCCGCTGCTCGCCGAGGCACTGCACGCCCGGCTGGCGGAGGCGGGCCGCCGCGCCGCGGCTCCGCACCGGACGGGCGGGGTCGTCCTCGCCGCCGCGGGCTCCCGCGACCCGGACGCGGCCGTCGACACGGCCCGTACCGCCGCCCTGCTCAGCGCCCGGCTCGGCGGGGTGCCCGTGCTGCCCGGCCACGCCTCCGGCTCCGGCCCCACCGTGCCCGATGCCGTACGCGCCCTGGCCGAGCTCGGCCACGAGCGGATCGCGGTCGCCTCCTACTTCACCGCGCCCGGCCGCTTCGCGACCCAGTGCGCGAGCGCCGCGCCCGGCCTCGCGGCCGCTCCGCTCGGCGCCCATCCGGCGGTGGCGCGTCTCGTATTGCGCCGTTACGAACAGGCGCTGACCTCTGCGCCCTTGTCACACCCGGCGGCTACCGTCGGTGTATGAGCCCCAGCGCACCACCTGAACCCGAACCCGAACCGGATCGGGCCGACACGGCCAGTGTCCCTTCGACCGGCGCCGCCTCGACGGGTGCCGCGTCGGCCGGTGCCTCCTTGACCGGCGCCGCCTCCATCGGTGCCGCCGAGGCCGACCCCCGCCACGTCCCCGGCTATGCCGCGGCGGACCTCGAGCGCTGGGCACCCGAGCCCGACAAGCGGCCGGGCCGGACCGCCTTCCAGCGGGACCGGGCGCGGGTGCTGCACTCCGCCGCGCTGCGCAGACTGGCCGGGAAGACCCAGGTGGTGCCCGCCGCCCCGGCCGCCGACCCCGGCCCCGCCGGGCGCGCCCCGGCCTTCGACGCCACGCCCCGCACCCGGCTGACCCACTCCCTGGAGTGCGCCCAGGTGGGCCGTGAGCTGGGCGCCGCCCTCGGCTGCGACCCGGATCTGGTGGAGACGGCCTGTCTCGCCCATGACCTCGGCCATCCGCCGTTCGGGCACAACGGCGAGCGGGTGCTCAACGAGATCGCCGAGCCCTGCGGCGGTTTCGAGGGGAACGCGCAGTCGCTGCGGCTGCTGGCCCGGCTGGAGCCGAAGCGGTTCGTGCCCGACCGGGGCACCGGCGAGCCGGTGAGCGTCGGGCTCAACCTCACCCGCGCCGCGCTGGACGCCGCCACCAAGTACCCCTGGCCGCGCGGCGGCCATCCGCACGGCCCCCGCTCCCCGAAGTTCGGGGTCTACGAGGACGACGTCCCGATCTTCGAGTGGTACCGGCAGGGCGCCCCCGAGGGCCGTACGACCTTCGAGGCCCAGGTCATGGACTGGTCCGACGATGTCGCCTACTCCGTCCACGACGTCGAGGACGGGCTGCACGCGGGCCATCTGAACCCCGCGAGCCTGCTCGCCGAGCCCGAGCGCCGCGAGGTCTTCGCCGTCGCCGCCGACCGCTACGCACCGGGGGCCGAGCCCGACGAGCTGGCCGAGGCGCTGGACCGGCTGCTGGGCCAGGAGTGGTGGCCGCACGGCTACGACGGCTCGTCCGTCGCCCAGGCCCGCCTCAAGGACGCCACCAGCCAGCTCATCGGCCGCTTCTGCCTGGCCGCCGAGGGCGCCACCCGCGCGGCGTACGGCACGGGCCGCTTCACCCGCTACCGCGCCGAGCTGGTCGTGCCCCGCGCCACCCGCCTGGAGTGCGCGGTCCTCAAGGCGGTCGCCGACCGGTATGTGATCCAGCGCGCCGACCAGGAGCTGGTCCGGGCCGATCAGCGCGTGGTCATCGGCGAGCTCGGCGAGGCCCTGATCGCCCGCGCCCCCGACGGCCTGGACCCCCAGTTCCGCGCGCTCTTCGACGCGGCCGGGGACGACCGGGGCCGGCTGCGGGCGATCGTCGACCAGATCGCCTCCCTGACCGACACCTCGGCCCGGGGGCTGCACGCCCGGCTCACCGGGTGAAGCCGGAAGCCGGACCGGAGCCGGAAGCCGGAGCCGGAAGCCAGAGCCGAAAGCCGGAAGCCGCCCGCCGCCCGCCGGATACCGCTTTCGCGCACACATACGGCCTACCGGCCCTTCCGGACGCACGCGCGGTGCGGGAGGCTCCCCTGGGACACAGCTTTCGGCACATCCTCTCGGCGCGACTTTCTCGGCGCGGCATTGAGGACGGCTTTCGGAACGCACGACCTGACACGACCGGGGTAAGGCACTCATAGAGGAACTGCTCGGCACCGCTCGGCAGCGAGGAGGACACAAGTGGTGGACGCACACCAGACATTCGTCATCGTCGGAGGGGGCCTGGCCGGGGCGAAAGCCGCGGAAACCCTTCGAGCGGAGGGTTTCACCGGGCGGGTGATCCTCATCGGTGACGAACGCGACCACCCGTATGAACGGCCCCCGCTCTCCAAGGGCTTCCTCACCGGCAGCCAGGAGCGCGACAGCGTCTTCGTCCACGAGCCCGCCTGGTACGCCCAGTCCGATATCGAGCTCCACCTCGGTCTGCCCGCCGTCCACCTGGACCGCGCCGCCAAGGCCGTGACCCTGGGCGACGGCACCCGGGTCCACTACGACCGGCTGCTGCTGGCCACCGGCGCCGAGCCGCGCCGCCTCGACATCCCCGGCACCGATCTGGCCGGGGTCCACCATCTGCGTCGGCTCGCCCACGCCGAGCGGCTCAAGGGCGTCCTGTCCACCCTCGGCCGGGACAACGGCCAGCTGGTCATCGCGGGCGCGGGCTGGATCGGTCTCGAGGTCGCGGCCGCCGCCCGTGGCTACGGCGCCGAGGTGACCATCGTCGAGCCCGAGCCCACCCCGCTGCACCCCGTCCTCGGCCCCGAGCTGGGTGCCCTCTTCGCCGACCTCCACGGCGAGCACGGCGTCCGCTTCCACTTCGGCGCCCGCCTCACCGAGATCACCGGCCAGGATGGCATGGTGCTGGCCGCCCTCACCGACGACGGTGAGGAGCACCCCGCCCACAGCGTGCTGGCCGCCATCGGCGCCGCGCCGCGCACCGCCCTCGCCGAGGCCGCGGGGCTCGAGGTGGTGGACCGCGCGGCGGGCGGCGGCATCGCGGTCGACGCCTCGCTGCGCACCAGCGACCCGGACGTCTTCGCGGCGGGCGACGTGGCCTCCGCCCCGCTCGCGTTCCTCGAGGGCACCTCCGTTCGGGCCGCGCTCCCGCCGAGCGCCCGGCTGCGCGTCGAGCACTGGGCCAACGCCCTGAACGGCGGCCCGGCGGCGGCCCGCGCCATGCTCGGCCAGGACGTCGCGTACGACCGGGTGCCGTACTTCTTCTCCGACCAGTACGACGTCGGCCTGGAGTACTCCGGCTACGCACCGCCCGGCAGTTACGACCAGGTGCTGGTGCGCGGCGATGTCGGCAAGCGGCAGTTCATCGCCTTCTGGCTGAACGACGGCCGCCTGCTCGCGGGCATGAACGTGAACGTCTGGGACGTCACCGAATCGATCCAACGGCTCATCCGCGGCGGGCAGCGGCTCGACCCGGCGGTCCTGGCCGACCCGGCCGTCCCGCTCACCTCGCTCCTCCCGTAGCCCCCGGGCAGGTATTCACCGGGGTCCGGCAGGCGGCGGATGGCCATGTCGGACCCCGGCCGTAGAATTCGGGCGTGGCAGGCAGGATCAACGATGACGACGTGAAGGCGGTACGGGCAGCGGTCCCGATCGACGCCGTCGTAGCCGAGTACCTCCAGCTGCGGAACGCGGGGGGTGGCAATCTCAAGGGTCTGTGCCCCTTCCATGACGAGAAGACCCCGTCCTTCCAGGTCAGCCCCAGCAAGGGGCTCTACTACTGCTTCGGCTGCCAGGAGGGCGGCGACACGGTCGACTTCATCATGAAGATCGACCACCTCTCCTTCGCCGAGACCATCGAGCGGCTGGCCTCCCAGTCCGGGATCACCCTGCGGTACGAGGAGGGGGGCTACACCCCCGGCCGCCAGCAGGGCGAGCGCACCCGGCTGGTCGAGGCCCACAAGGTGGCCGCGCAGTTCTACGTGGAGCAGCTGGACCGCCCCGAGGCGGAGATCGGCCGTACGTTCCTGGCCCAGCGCGGCTTCGACCAGGCCGCGGCGCAGCACTTCGGCGTCGGCTACAGCCCGGCCGGCTGGGACCACCTCGTCCGCTTCCTGCGCGGCCGCGGCTTCACCGACAAGGAGCTGATCGTCTCCGGGCTCGCCCAGGAGGGCCGCCGCGGCCCGATCGACCGCTTCCGGGGCCGGCTGATGTGGCCGATCCGGGACATCGCCGGTGAGGTCGTCGGCTTCGGCGCCCGGAAGCTCCGCGACGACGACAACGGCCCGAAGTACCTCAACACCCCCGAGACCCCGCTCTACCGGAAGTCCCAGGTCCTCTACGGCATCGACCTCGCGAAGAAGGACATCGCCAAGTCCAGCCGGGCGGTGGTGGTCGAGGGCTACACGGACGTCATGGCCTGCCATCTCGCGGGCGTCACCACCGCCATCGCCACCTGCGGCACCTCCTTCGGTGGCGACCACATCAAGATCCTCCGACGGCTGCTGATGGACAACTCGGGCGCGGAGGTCGTCTTCACCTTCGACGGCGACGCGGCCGGGCAGAAGGCGGCCCTGCGCGCGTTCGAGGACGATCAGCGGTTCGCCGCCGAGACCTCCATCGCGATCACGCCCGACGGGATGGACCCGTGTGAACTCCGCTTGGCCCGCGGTGACGAGGCCGTGGCGGACCTGGTCGAGAACCGCACCCCGCTGTTCGCGTTCGCGCTGAAGTCGATCGTCTCCCGCTACAACCTGGACACCGAGGAGGGCCGTATCGCCGCGGTCGACGAGGCGGTGCCGGTCGTCGCGGCGATCAAGAACCCCGGGCTGCGGGACCGCTATGCGATCCGGCTCATCGGGATGGTCGGCATCGCCACCCAGGCCGAGGAGCAGTCGATCATCCGCCGGGTGCGCGGGCTGGCCCGCAGCAGGCAGAACGGCGGCGGCCCGGGCGGCCCGGAGCACGGGGGCCGCGGCGATCAGCGGGGCGGCGGCGGTCCGGGCGGGGCCCGGTACGGCGGCCGGGGCGACCAGCGCGGCGGCGGCCCGGGCGGTCCTGGCGGGCCCGGAGGCCCCGGCGGAGGCCCGAACGGGGGCCCCGGCGCCGCGGGCGCTCCGCCGGTCCCGCGCGGCCCCGCGCTGAATCTGCGCAGCCCCGCCCATCGCGTCGAGCGCGAGCTGCTCAAGCTGGCGCTGCAACACCCCCATCTGGTCTCCCCGGCCTTCGACGCCTACGGCATCGACGAGTTCACCGCCCCGCCGTACGCGGCGGTGCGCCGCGCCATCGAGGACGCGGGCGGCGCGGCCGCCGCGGACGACGACTATCTCGCCCGGGTCCGGGAGGCGGCGCCCGACGACACGGTCCGGGCGATGGTCACCGAGCTCGCCGTCGAGCCGCCGCACACCCGCCGCGACCCGGACGAGGTGTACGCGGGGGTGCAGCTGGTGGCCGTCCGGCTGGCCGCGGTGAACCAGCGCGTGACCGAGGTGCGGGGCGCCCTCCAGCGCCTGGGGCAGCACGCCGACCCCGCCCACGTCGCCGCCGTGCAGAACGAGCTCTGGGTGCTTCAGCAGTACGGCCAGTCCCTCCGGGACCGGGGCGCGGCGGCGCTGTAGGAACGAGCGGGCGCTTGGGAAGAACGAGCGGGCGCTCAGGGGAGACAGCGGCGGCCGGGGGCGGCGAGGGCCGGTGGATGGGTTCCGGCCAGCGCGTTCGTGGTCCGGCGGGCGGGCCGGAGGGCTCGCCGTAGCCGCCGGGTAGTCGTACGGTCACGGGCCGCTGAGCAAAAAGTGCTCGCACGCCCCTCGTGGCGGGCCTGTGTCGTACTCCACACTGGGATGCGGTGCCTGAGTCCTCGGAGCGCGGCGGTCTTGGCCGGGTAGGGCCGGAATCCCCCGCAGAGTCGCTCAAGATGTACGGGACGGACGGCGGCGCGGCCGCCGTGCCGTACCCGATCGTTCTGCCCCCTCAGCAGCGATCACCCTGGAGGTCGCCCCCGTGCAGACCCAGACCCTCACCGACGCGGCCCTCGCGGCGCACCCCCTGTCCCCCCACTCGCCTGGCGCCACAGCGGTAGCGCCGGCCATGCCCGAGGACTCGGCGGACCTCGCCCCGGAAGGCGTACCGGATACCGGCCAGGACGCCGCACCGGACCCCATGGCCGAGCTCGCCCCCGGCACCGCCCCGGCCCCGGCGCCCGACGGCGCCGCCCCCGAAGCGGAACCCGCCGAGCCCGCCGAACCCGTGGAGCCCGCCGAGCCCGCCGAGCCTGTCGACTCGGCCGAGGCCGTGGAGCCCGTAGAACCCGTGGAGCCCGTCGAACCGATCGAGCCGCCCGCCCGCGCCGACACCAGCGGCCCCTCCGCCGACCTCTTCCGCCAGTACCTCCGCGAGATCGGGCGGATACCGCTGCTCTCCGCGGTCGAGGAGGTCGAGCTGGCCCGCCGGGTCGAGGCGGGCCTCTTCGCCGAGGAAAAGCTCGGCAACACCCCCGACCTCGACACCCAACTCGCCCTGGACCTGGACCGGTTGGTGGTCCTGGGTCGAATGGCCAAGCGGCGGCTGATCGAGGCCAACCTCCGCCTCGTCGTCTCCGTCGCCAAGCGCTATGTCGGCCGCGGCCTGACCATGCTCGACCTGGTCCAGGAGGGCAACCTCGGCCTGATCCGCGCGGTCGAGAAGTTCGACTACGCCCGCGGCTACAAGTTCTCGACGTACGCCACCTGGTGGATCCGCCAGGCCATGTCCCGCGCCCTGGCCGACCAGGCCCGGACGATCCGGGTCCCGGTGCATGTCGTCGAGCTGATCAACCGGGTGGTCCGGGTCCAGCGCCGGATGCTTCAGGAGCGCGGCTACGAACCCACCCCCGAGGAGGTCGCCGCCCATCTCGACCTGCTCCCGGAGCGGGTGAGCGAGGTGCTGCGGCTGGCCCAGGAGCCGGTGTCGCTCCACGCGCCGGTGGGCGAGGAGGACGATGTCGCCCTCGGCGACCTCATCGAGGACGGCGACGCGGCCTCACCCGTGGAGTCCGCGGCCTTCCTGCTGCTCCGCGAGCACCTGGAGGCCGTGCTGTCGACGCTCGGCGAGCGCGAACGCAAGGTGGTGCAGCTGCGGTACGGCCTGGCCGACGGCCGCCCCCGCACGCTGGAGGAGATCGGCCGGATCTTCGGAGTGACGCGGGAGCGGATCCGCCAGATCGAGTCGAAGACGCTCAACAAGCTCCGCGACCACGCCTTCGCCGATCAGCTGCGGGGCTATCTGGACTAACGCCGCGGCCCCGGCCCACGCGGGCCGGGCCTCACCCGCCGTCGTACCCACCGGTCTCGTACGCACCAACCTCGTACCCACCGGTTGCCCCATGGCCCGCCGCCTCCTGATCGCCGGCGCCGGGCTCGAACGCCGCGGGGTGGATCTGCTCCCGCACCGCCACGTACTGCTGCCGCACCGACTGCCCCACCGGCAGGTCCTCGCCCGGCTCGAAGACCTGGCTCGCCGCGGCCGGCCATCGCGGCGGCTCATGCGGCGAGTGGGTGCCGTGCGAGACGCCCAGCGCCCACGCGGCCTGCCGGGCCGCGCCCAGCGCGGCGTAGTCGGCGGGCTGGACCACCACGACCTGCGCGCCCAGCACCGCGGGCGCGATCGCGCGGACGGCCTGGAGGTCGGCCGCGGGCCCGAGCAGGAAGACGCGCCGCACCTGGACGCCGCGTCCGCGCAGCACGTCCAGCGCGTCCGCGAGCCCGCACAGCATCCCCTCGAACGCGGCCCGCGCCAGATGCTCGGGCTTCATCGAATCGCGCCGCAGCCCGGTCAGCGTCCCGGCGGTATGCGGCAGATGCGGGGTGCGCTCGCCCTCCAGGTACGGCAGCAGCACCAGCCCGTACGAACCCGGGGTGGACTTCATCGCGAGCGCGGAGAGCCCCTCGAGATCCGTGCCGAGCAATTCCGCCGTACCGCGTAGCGCCCGTACCGCGTTGAGCGTATGGACCACCGGTAGATGCATACCGGTGGCGTCCGCGTACGACAGGATCGTGCCGGTCGGATCGGCCAGCGCCTCATGGTGGACGGAGAAGACCGAGCCGGAGGCGCCCAGGGAGATCACCGCGTCGCCGACCCCGACCCCGAGCCCGAAGGCGGCGGCCATGGTCTCGCCCGTACCGGCGGAGATCAGCAGCCCCTCGGGGGTGTGCCCGGCGGCCTCGGCCGGGCCGATCACCTCCGGCAGCCGCACCTGGTGACCGAGGGCCAGCTGGACCAGGTCGGGGCGCCAGGATCCGCTAGCCGCCGACCAGTAGCCGCTGCTGGAGGCCGTACCGCGGTCGGTCGTACGCCGCACCGGCCGCCCCAGCAGTTGCCAGACCAGCCAGTCGTGCGGCTGCATCAGCTCGGCCACGCGGTGCGCCGCGTCCGGCTCGTTCCGCGTCAGCCAGCGCAGCTTGGCCACCGGCTGCGAGGCGGTCGGCACCGCGCCGACCGCCTGGGCCCAGGCGGTGCGGCCGCCGAGCGCCTCGGTGAGGTCGGCGGCCGCGGACTGGGCGCGCTTGTCGTTGCCCACCAGCGCGGGGCGCACCAGCACCCCGCCCGCGTCCAGCGCCAGCAACCCGTGCTGCTGCGCCGAGACGCCGATGGCCTGGACCCCTTCGAGCAGCCCGCCCTCGGCGGCCTCGCCGAGGGACATCAGCCACGCCTGCGGGTCCACATCACCGCTGCCGCCGACCGGATGCGGGGCGTACCCCTGTTTGATCACGGCACCCGTATCGGTGTCACAGACGACGATTCGTGTGCTCTCGGACGAACTGTCCAACCCGGCGACTATCCCCATGGATCAGATCATGCCACCGCCGGGTCTAGGTGTTGCTGGTGCCCCAGTCGTCCTCGCCCACCGCGCGGGGGTCGCGCTGCCCGATCTTCTCGCGCAGCGGCCGGACCTTGTCGAGCGCCCGCACGGCGGCATGCCGGCCTCCTTGGGCGGCCGATTCGGCGGTATTGCGGACGGCCGGGTTCCGTGCGAACTTCTGCGCGCACGCGCGCAGCTGCTCGTATCGCTGGCGGCCGGCTCGCGTGCCCAGTACGTAACCCACAGCCATCCCGGTGATGAACGTCAGCCGGTAGCGCATCGACCTGCCCTTCTCGCTGTCCTTCACAACTGGACCCCGGGGTCGTGCCGCACGTCTACCCGCCCGCGCCGCAGATCACCCACGATCATCCAGAAGATCATCCCTGGAACGGGGGAGCTTCGCCCGGGGACGGACGCGGCGAACCGATTGGCGGAGCACCCCCCTGCTTGCGCTAATGTATGTGTCGCAGCGAGCGCACGCCGTCCGGGCGATCCGGGCGGGGCCACGGTCGCGGCACACGGAGCAATCCCCTGTAGCTCAATTGGCAGAGCAGCCGGCTGTTAACCGGCAGGTTACTGGTTCGAGTCCAGTCGGGGGAGCTCGGTCCCCTGTAGCTCAATTGGCAGAGCATTCGGCTGTTAACCGGAGGGTTACTGGTTCGAGTCCAGTCGGGGGAGCAGTGAGGAGGACCCCTTGCGGGGTCCTTTTTCATTTCCGGCCCCCTCCGGACGTGATCTACGTCATGATCGCAGCCAGGGGGCCTCCCAGCATCGGCCCTTCGAAGCAGCAGATCGTATGAGCGGCTATGCTGCGGCAGACGGCGCGCGCAGATGTGTACGACGCGCCGTTACGGGGCGGTAGCTCAGCCGGTTAGAGCAGCGGACTCATAATCCGTCGGCCGTGGGTTCGAGTCCCACCCGCCCCACCAGGGCACACGCGGGCAGACCCCATCCTGACCTGCGAAGACATAAGAACGGGAGTCGCCGCGCCGACGCGGCGACTCCCGTTCATCCGTTCAGACCAAGATCCAGGGGCCATAGAGGGGACACGGAACCGGTTCAGCGGACGGAGGGCCGTCCCCTTGCCTTCCGGCGCCCGTTCGGAGCTCGGCGGGCGGTCGGGGAAGCGGTCCGGGCGATGGTCGTTCTGTTGGACATGGCGAGCCGTTCATCGGGAAAGCTGAACTCGCCGCCTACGCCGTCGTGCAGGTCGTCGCGGTGGCCGAGGCCGGTCTCCTCAGACTGCCGGATCGCCCGCTGCGCAGACTCCACGTCGCCCAGGTGCCCGAGGGCGCGGGCCTGGATGGCCAGGAGGCGGCGCTTGGCGACGTCACCGAGTCCGCCATACGACAGAGCACTACGGGCATTGACGATAGCCTCCGTTGGCTCGCCGGCGTGATAGGCGAAATGCGGTTCGACGCGAGGTCGCGGCCCCCGGCTTCGGCCGAGCGGGCGGCTCACGTTGTCTGTGGGGTGCCGTAGCGGAGGCCGTCGTAGAGGATGGCGGTGATCTGTCGGGCTGCGTCCTGCCAGCCTTCGGTGGCATGCATGGCGCAGATGCCGCCCAGGGCTCGCAGGAGGGTGGGGCCGGTGACGCCGTCGCGGATGGTGCCGGCCGTGGTGCCCGCGTCGAGCAGTTGGGTGAGGGCGTCGGCCATCTGGGTGCGGGCGTTGTCGAAGACCGGTGAGTTCGTCGCCATGATGCTCTCCAGGGCGACGGCCATCCCCTTGCCCACGGCCGCGTGGTCCACGAGCAGCAGCAGGAAGCGCCGCAGGGACTCGTGCGGGGCGTGTTGCTCCAGGAGCTTTGCGGGAGCGGCGCACAGTTCGTCGACTTCCTTGCGATAGACCTCCTCGACGAGGGCTTCGCGTGTCTCGAAGTGGCGGTAGAGCGTCCCCACGGCTACCCCGGCCCTGCGAGCGATCTCCTCGACGTGCGCGTCGGTGTCGCCGCCGAGGAACGCGTCCCGCGCCGCGGACAGGAGCGCCTCGCGGTTGCGCCGCGCATCGGCGCGCAGCGGACGTGATGACGACAACAGAACCTCCATAAGGTGAGTCCGACTCCGCTTATTGTATTGTTTCCGGAGTCGGGTTCATCTTACGGAGGAGAACTCCCATGACGGTTCCAGGAGAAGCACTGGACGGGCTTCGTGTGCTGGTCACCGGTGGCAGCCGCGGCCTGGGCGAAGCCACTGCCCGCCGCTTCGCCGCAGCGGGCGCGACCGTGCTGACGGCCTCGCGGAGCAAGCCGAGGGAGGACCTGCCGGCCACGTTCATCCCCGCCGATCTCTCCACCGAGCAGGGGGTGGCCGAACTCGGCCGGCAGGTCATCGACCGCGTGGGCGGGGTGGACGTGCTCGTGAACAACGCGGGCGCGGCGAGCACCCCGGCGCCGACCCTGAGCCGGTCGGACGAGTCCTGGCGCGCGGATGTGGAGATGAACCTCCTCAGCGCCGTGCGCCTGGACCGGGCCCTGGTGCCGGGGATGGTCGAGCGGAGGTCCGGTGTCGTCGTGCACGTGTCCTCGATCGCGAGCCGTCTTCCGCAGCGCACGGAGGCGTCCTACGCCGCCGCCAAGGCGGCGCTCAACGCCTACAGCCGCGAACTGGCCACCGAGGTGGGCGAGCACGGGGTGCGCGTGGTGTGTGTCCTGCCAGGCTTTGTCGTCACCGACGGCGCCACCGCCCACCTGCGGCACATCGCCGACCAGCAGGGCGTCAGCACCGACGAGGTCACGCAGCAGATCGTGGACCACCTGAAGGTGCCGATGGGCCGCCCCGGCGATCCCGAGGACGTCGCCGAGATGATCGCCTTCCTCGCGTCCGGGCGCGCGAAGTGGCTCACGGGAGCGCAGTTCCGCGTCGACGGCGGCATCATCCCGGCGCTCTGAGCGACAGCCGGCCCGAAGAACACGAAGAAGAGGACACTATCGTGAACATCACTCTGCGTTCCGTGATCATCGATGCTGCCGACCTGGAGCCGGAGAGCGCCTTCTGGCACCGACTGCTCGGCGGCTCGATCACCCGGACACCGACCCACCACTTCGTCCAGGCCCCCGGCTTTCCGGTACTGGTGATCCAGTCAGCCCCCGGGCATGACGCCCCGGATTGGCCGGACGGCACCTCCCAGCAGATGCACCTCGACTTCGCCGTCGACGATCTCTGGACCGCCGACCGGACGGCGATTGAAGCCGGCGCCAACCGGCTGCGGTCCACCGACGACGTCCATCCGGCTTCCCGAAAGGGCAGCCGGGTCTACGCCAGCCCGGCCGGACACCCTTTCTGTCTGCGCTCAGCCTGAGCGACCGACGCTTTGCCTGGCAGTGGATCCCTAAGACGTCCGATCGCGAAGACAGCGGAACCGTTCGAAGAGAAGGACGCCGACTCCTAGCTGGCGCATGACCACGGCATGGAATTCGCTACGCCATCGTCCCAGGATGAACCAGCGGTAATCCAGGAGAGCGAGACTTACCGTCAACGGATGTTCCAGTCGATTACCAGGAACGACGCAGAAGTTGCTGGCCCGAGGCTCGTGGTGTCCACGGCGCGCAGGCAGTACGTGTCCGCTATCCGATGTGCACCCACGGCGTCCAAAGGCAGCCGCCGAAGACTATTCTATGAGAGTCGTGGTCGTGCAGGGCAGCCCTGATCTTGATGTTGCCGCTTTCTTTGAAGTTGTAGTTGCACAACTGCGGCTTACCGATGCCTTTGGAATCCACGCACGTTCCTGAACGCCCGTCGCTGGTCTTCCAGAAGGCCATCGCTGAGTAGCCATCAGCCTCATTGTCTACGGAGATTACGATGTCGCCTGCGCGGGTCAGCGCCGCAGATGGCTCAGTGCGTGATCACGGGCCCGACCCGGGGGACCCGGGGGTCCTTCAGGGGCCCGGGCGGGCCCAGGTGCCACCGCGGGGCCGGCCAAGTCACCGCCCTCGCCGCGGGGCTTCTTGGCCTCGTCGTCGGGTGCGCTCACCCGGGTAGCCCAGCATGGACATGCTGGGTGACAGATGTTCTTGTGGGCAGATCATCTGCCGTGGCGGTGCCACTCGCGTCCACCGTCGCGGGAGATCCACAGCCCTTCGCCCTTCACCAGGCCGTACGTCGCCGTCGTCGCGTCCGCGATGCCGTAGAGCGTCGTGCCGTCGACGGTCAACGACGTGAACGCCGCGGGTGTCTTCACTTCGTGGAAGGCGTTGTTGGCACGGTCGGCGGCGAGCCAGTAGCGACCGCCCTCCTCGCCGACGAGCAGCCGCCCGTCCGCGAGCGACTCCAGGACCAGGGACTCCGGGCCGCGCTTCAGCTCCCGCCAGGGAATTCCGCCGGTGAGGACCGTCCGCCAGTGCTCGCCGCGGTCCGTCGTCAGCAGCAGACCGCGCACCCGCTCGCCCCGGGTGAGGGACAGCGCCGCGGTGCCACCCCGCGCGGCGAGGACGCCTCCCGCGTACGGCTTCGGGACGGCTCTGGAGCCGAGGGTGTGACCGTCGCGCTGCCATACGACGCGGTTGGGGTCGTCGGTCAGGGGCTGGTCCAGGCTCCAGGCCGTGCCCCGTTCGTCGACGGCGAAGCGGATGGCGTAGTCCGGCGCTCCGGCCGGGGGCGCCACGGTGCGGGTGGCGGGGCGGTAGACGAGGGTCGGCTCCAGTTCGGCGAGCAGGAGGTCGCCGGGGCGGGTGCGCATCGGGGTCTCGGTGATGACGGGCTTGTGCCGCCTGCCGCTTACGTCGAGGACGTACGCTCCCTCCGCTCCCTCGCCCGGCGGCACCCGCGCGAAGCCGCCGCGCACCCCCTTGAACGCGGGCGGCGCGTCCTCCGCGTTCGCGTGTTCCGCGTGCTCGGCCACCGTACGGCCGTCCGGGCCGACGATACGCCAGGCGGTGGCGGCCGGTCCCTCGTCGTCCTCGACATTGCTCGCCTCGTACGCCAGGAGCAGCGAGCCGTCGTCCGCGCGGGCCACATCGGTGGGTGCCCCGGCCGCCTCGATGACATCGGCCGGGCGCGGGTGAGGGTCCTCGATGACGCGTCTGTACGTCGCCTCGCGGTCCCCGGCGTCCCCGTTGCCGGAGCCGCCCGAGCCATCCGAGCCGCCCGGGCCCCCCGGACCGCAGGCGGTCAGCGCCAGCGCCGCACTCGCCGCGGCCGCCATGAGCCCGGCCGTCCGCCTCCCGCGTCCCTCCAGCCACACCATCGCCACATCCTGACACGACTCAACTCCTTTGCGGAAAGCGCGAAGCGCGGCCAGAGTGAACGGATGCGTAAGGACATCGACGCCGTGCCGACAGTGGCCGGGCGCTTCGGATCGGGGGCGGGGACGCGATGAGTGACGCACCGCTGGCGGGAGCCCTGCGGCTGCCGGACGGCTCATGGGTCCGGGGGCGCGGTCTGCGGCATCCGCGGCCGGAGGGGCCGCTGCCCGGGTTCGGGCTGTATCTGGGGTCCAGCCGGTTGCGCGAGCGGCATGACGGGGAGCTGGGGTGGGAGCGCGCGTGGGTCGAGTGGCCCGACTTTCTGCTGCCCCGCGACCGCGACCTGGCCGTACGGCAGATCCGCGCGCTGCACCAGCGGGCCCGTGCGGGCACGCCCGTGGAGGTCGCCTGCGGGGGTGGCGTCGGCCGGACCGGGACCGTCATCGCCTGCCTGGCCGTCTTGGCGGGGGTGGCCCCCGCCGACGCCGTGGCCTGGGCGCGCACCCACCATCACCCCCGGGCCGTCGAGACGCCTTGGCAGCGGCGTTGGGTGGCCCGCTTTCCGGCCGGCTGACGTGGAGATGCTTCCGGCCGGCTGACGTGGAGACGCCTCCGGCCGGAACGACGACGCGTCACGGACTTCTCTCAATGCCCGTGTTCCTTCCGTCACTTGTGGTTCCGGGCGCGCTACGGTGAGGAACCGCATGCATGTCTGGAGGGGAGGCGCATGGTGGACGATGTGGCAGGCCAGGTGGCGGCGGCGATGGTGCAGGCGGCCGGGTCCGACGCGTGGGCGGCGATGCGGGACCGGATCGCCCGGCTGCTGGGCCGCGGCGACGCGGGGCGGGAGCGGGCGGAGCTGGAGCGCCTCGACCGGACGACGTCGGAGCTGGAAGACCCCGAGCTGAGCGAGGAAGAGCGGACACTGTTCCGCCAGACCTGGCAGGTCCGCTTCCGGAGGTTCCTGGAAGGTCTCGACGAAAGTGAGCGCGGGCGGGTGGTCGCCGAACTCCGTGCGCTGGTGGAGCCGTACGGCGAACCCGCGCGGCGCGACGGCGGCGGGGTCCGAAACAACACCTTCAGCGGTCCCACCGCGGTTCAGACCGGCACCGGCAACCAGCAGACGAACCACTTCGGGTCAGGGGCATGACCGGGGGCGGACGCACGGGCGGGGTGTCCGGCAACGACTTCCGTGGGCACGGCGGCGCGCAGGGCGGTTCCCACAACACCCAGATCAACTTCTTCGGCGGACCACCGCGAGGCGGCCGGCGGTGGGTGGCGATCGCCGTGGTCGCGCTGTGCGTGCTGGGCCTGGTCGGCGTGGTCGCTTGGGTGGTGACCAGTTCCGGAGACAACGGCTCCGCGGAGTCCTCGGGCCCTTCTTCCGGCAAGTCGCCGAGTCCGGCACCGCCGTCCCGGGCGGCCGAGGGTGCGGAGGCCCCGGCGCCTTCGGCGTCGCTGTCCGCACCGACCAGCACCATTCAGTGGCGGGGGAAGGTGCGGATCGCCGAACACGGACCGAGGCTCGACAAGGTTCCGCCGAAGATCGACGCGGGCTCCGGCGACCTCGATCTGGGCCTGGTCAACCCGCCCCGGCTCACCGCTTGGCAGCCGGACCTTGCCATCTGGTCGGAGCGGGGAATGCCCACCAAGCAGGAGTGCTCCGAGCTCGTGTCCGCCCAGGGCGTCCGGCAGGTCGAGGCCAAGGTCGGAACGGTGGTGTGCGTGAACACGATGGAAGGCCGTACCGCCGTCCTCACCATCACTTCGATCAGCGACAGCTTCACCACCGGCGTCACGGCCGAGGCGACCGTGTGGTCCCAGTCCGACGGGTAGGCGGATCGGTGGAAGTCGGCCGCGGTTCGGTGGCGCCCCGAAGGGGCGCGGGGCTGTGTCGATATGCGGCTCCGCCGCGGCTGTGTCGATATGCGGCTCCGCCGCGTGGGACCAGCCACGACGGCGCCGCAGACGATCGACGGCAGGTCGGGGCACTTCCAGCGAAGCGCTTAGGCGGTACCCGCGAGGACGGAAGAACCGGGGCCGCCGCGGCGGGCCCCGGTCTCCCGTTCGGTTCCATGGTCCGTTCAACCCTTCACCGCGCCGGAGAGCATCCCGGAGATGAAGTGCCGCTGGAGGAAGACATACGAGGCGACGACCGGCAGGGCGACGATGATGGACGCGGCCGCCAGCACGGAGTACTGGGTGGTGTGCTCGCTCTGGAAGAAGGCCAGGCCGAGCGGTGCGGTGCGCTTGCTCTCGTCGGTGATCATGACCAGCGGGAGCAGGAACTCGTTCCAGGTCCACATGAACACCAGCATCGCCATCGTCAGCAGCGCCGGACGGCTGGTGGGCACCAGGATCCGCCACAGCAGCCGCCAGTCGGACGCCCCGTCCAGGCGCGCCGCCTCGATGACGCTGACCGGCACCGAGCGGAAGAAGTTGCGCATCCAGAAGACGCCGAAGGCGAGGGACTGGGCGGTCTGCGGGAGGATCAGCGACCAGTAGGAATCGGTGAGTCCGGTGTCGCGCAGGTTGAAGTAGAGCGGGATGACGAACGCCTCGGGCGGCACCATCAGCCCGATGAGGGTGACGTAGAAGAGGACTGACCGGCCGGGGTAGTCGAAGTGCGCGAAGGAGAAGCCCGCCAGGATCGCCAGGACGGCCGTCAGGAACACCACCGACAACGCGACCAGCAGGCTGGAGGTCAGATAGGTGGCGAAGTGGCCCTGGCGCCAGGCGGTGGAGAAGTTGCCGAGGTCCAGGTGGTGAGGCCAGGTGAAGGAGGGCCCGGACTCCGCGGCGGGGGTCAGCGCGGAGGACACCACGCCGATCAGCGGCAGCAGGGCCAGCGCGGCGAAGAGGGTGAGGATGGCGTAGTTGAACGCCCGTTCGCGGCCTGAGATCACGTCTCGTCCTCCTGTGGCTGGACCTTGGTGATCAGGAAGGTCAGAAGGAGGATCACCGCGGTCAGGGTGACGGCGATGGCGCAGGCCGAGCCGACCTGGCCGGTGCCGAAGGCCCGGTTGTAGACCTCGTAGGCGGGCAGGCTGGTGGCGTTGCCCGGGCCGCCGTGGGTGGCGACGTACACCAGGTCGAAGGTGCGCAGGGCGGCGATCACGGTGAGGGTGAGCGCGACGGTGATCTGCCCGCGCAGCCCGGGCAGGGTGACGGCGAAGAACTCCCGCACCGGGCCCGCCCCGTCCAGCTTCGCCGCCTCGTACAGCTCCGCCGGGATCTGCCCGATGCCGGCGATGAACAGCACCAGACACAGGCCGATCTCCAGCCAGGTGCCGATGAGTCCGACGGCGGGCAGGGCGGTGGAGAAGTCGCCGAGCCAGGGGCGGGCGACCGTCTCGAGACCGATGGCGCGCAGCGCGGTGTTGAGCACGCCGTCGGGAGCGTAGATCGCCGTCCAGGCGGTGGCGGTCACGACCATGGCGACCACCTGCGGCAGGAAGATCATCGCGCGGAAGACGGAGACGCCGCGCAGCCGGCCGGCCCGCGTGGTGACCGCGGCGAGCACCAGGGCGAGCGCGATCGGGATGACGGAGAAGAACAGGATCAGGACGAAGGAGTGGAGGAAGCCCGCGCGCAGCTGCGGGTCGCGGGCGATCTCGGTGTAGTTGTCGAACCCGGCCCAGGTGGAGACGGAGATCCCGTCCCAGTGGAAGAGGGAGATCTGCACCAGCTGGCCGAGCGGGATCAGCAGGAAGACGGTGAGGACGATCAGGGCGGGAAGGGCGTAGAGGTAGCCCTTCCACTGGATGACGCGGCCGCGGCGCCGGACCGGCTCCCGGGTGGGGGCGCCGGCCGGACGCTTGCGTGCCGTCGGGCGGTGTGCGGTGGCGGCCATGAGATGGGGGTCTACCTGCTGTTCTGGAAGGAGGAGTAGTCGGACTGGAGCCGAGTGGTGAACGCCTTGGGGGTGAGGTGCCCGGCGGTCAGCTCCTGGACGGCGGCGGTGAGGGTGTCGTAGAAGGTCGGGGTGGTGTAGTCGAGGTAGGGCAGCAGTCCGTCCTTCTCGCTCACGGCCTTCCACCGCGTGAGGATGTCCGCGTCGACGGTGCCGGGTGTCGGCTTGTAGTCGGCCGGGGGAAGGGCCGGCAGGTTCCCGTGGGAGGCGGCGACCTTCATGCCGTTCTTGTTGACGAGGAAGTCGATGTACGCGCCGGCGACGTCCGGGTGCTTGGACTTGGAGGTCACGGACCATGCGAGGCCCTCGCCGCCCTGGGTGAGCGGGGGCTGCCCGGCGGCGGGGCTGAGCGCGGTGAAGCCGACGTTCTGCTTCATCTTCGGGGCGAGGACGGCCGACTGCCAGGTGCCTTCCAGGAGGAACAGGGACTTGCCCCGGCCGAAGGAGTCGACGGCCTGGTCCTTGCTCTTGCCGTTGAAGCCGGAGCCCAGATACCCCTTGTCGGCCCAGCGGCGCAGCGTGGTCGCGGCCTTGAGGGTGCCGGAGTCCGTCCACTTGGCGTCGCCCTCGTCGAAGACGAGCTTGCGGACCTCGGGCTTGCCGGCGGCGAGGGCCTGGATGACGCCGAAGATGTGGATGCCGGGGCTCTTGTCGGCGTCGCCGTAGGAAAGGGGTTGCAGGCCCGACGCCTTGGCCTTGGCCAGTGCGGTCTCGAAGTCGCCGAGCGTGGTGGGCACGGACAGGCCGAGCGACTTCAGCTTGGCCTTGTTGTAGTAGATGCCGATGATCTCACCGGTCTGCGAGACGCCGTACAGATCGCCGGTCTCCCAGGTCTTGCCGTCGGGGGAGAAGCGGTTGAGGTCGAGCAACTGGGACGGGAAGGAGGAGTCCCAGCCGTAGGCCTTGGCGTAGCGGTCCACCGGCTGGAGCAGCTTGGCCTTCACGAAGGCGCCCATGTCGGGGTAGCCCTGGTTCGCCTGGACGACGTCGGGCGGGTTGGCGGAGGACAGCGCGAGCTTCAGGGTGGTCTTGAGGTCGGCGAACGACCGGGAGACGCGCTTGATGGTGACGTTCGGGTACTTCGCCATGAACGCCTTGTTGAGCGCCTCGGTGGAGACGTTGGCGCCCGGGTCGGTGTTCTGGTCCCACACGGTGAGGGTGACCTTCCCGGCCTTGGCGGGGTCGGTGGAGACCGGGCCGGAGGTCTTGGCGCTGGTGGCCGATCCGCCGCTCGGGCCGGGGGAGCAGGCCGCGACACCGGTCAGGACACCGGTGGCGAGGGCCGCCGCGGCTATGAGACGCCGACGGGGGCGTCGTGGGGTTCTCTCGGCCATGGGGTGGTCCTCCTGGTGCTGGGGGTGCTGGGGGTGCGGTCGTACGGGGCTGAGGGTGCGGTGGGTGCCGGGGCGCGGGAGCTAGGGCTTGATCGCCCGGATGCGGACCAGGTCCGCATCCGGAATGCCGGGGGTGCGTTCGAGGAAGGCGTCGATCGCCTCCCACCGCGGTGCGCTGTTCGCGCCGCCCAGGCTCTGCACCGACAGCGCGGCGCACAGTCCGGCGAAGCGGAGCCGGGTGGTGAGGGGCCAGCCGTGGTTCAGGCCGGTGATCAGTCCCGCGGTGAACACATCACCGGCGCCGGTGGGATCGACGGCCGGCACCCGGGGTACGGTGACCCGGACCAGCTCACCGGTGACGCCGTCCACCGCGACCGCGCCGTTTCCGCCATCGGTCACGACGACGTCGGGCACATGGTCGGCGAGGACCTTCACGGCCTCCTCGACCGTGCCGGTGCGGGTGTAGCTCGTCGCCTCGACGGCGTTGCAGATGAACACGTCGACCTCGGCGAGCCGGGTGAGCAGCTCCCGGGACCACTGGCCGGTGGAGTCCCAGCCGACGCCGCCCACCACCCGGGTGCCGCGGGCGCGGAACTCGGCCGCCCAGGCGGGCAGCGGCTGTCCGATCCCGAGCTGGAGGAAGCGGACGGCGGGCAGCTCGCCCTCCCACACCTCGGGGCGCAGGGCCCCCTTCTCCTCGTAGGTGAGGAAGGCGCGGTCGTGTTCCTGGGTCACCGCGACCGTGACCGGGGTGTGCACGGCGGGGTCGCGGCGCAGCCAGGTCGGATCCAGGTTCTGCTCGGCCGCGAGCCGGGCGGCCAGGTGCTCGCCGAAGAGGTCGGTGCCGATCACCCCCAGGATCCCGGTCCGCAGCCCGAGGCGGGCGGTGGCGACGGCGCGGGTCGCGGTTCCCCCGGGGGAGACGGCGAACCGGTCGGCGAACACCTCGGTTCCCGGGGTGGGCAGATGGGGGATGCCGCCGAGGACGAGGTCGCAGAAGACCTCGCCGGCGAAGAGCACGTCGAGCACGGAGACCGCCTCTTTCCGGTGCGACCACGGTGAAGTGCTCAACTATGAGCACCGCCCATGCGGAATGACAAGAGTCGATCAGCAACAAGAACATCTCTTGTCTTCATGACTGACTTCAGTCATGTGGTGCTAGGGTCAATGCGTGACTTCACGCAAACGACATGCGAAGATCGTCGAGTCACTCCGGTCGACCGGAGTGGCCTCGGTACGCGAACTCGCCGAGAACCTCCAGGTCAGCGAGTCCACGATTCGCCGGGACCTGACCCTCCTCGACCGCAACGGCGAGCTGCTCCGCACCTACGGCGGAGCGGCCCTGTCGCCGCACGGGGCCGCGGAGGCCGCCGGTGCGGAGGTGGAGCACGAGACCCCGTTCGACCTGGTCATGTCGCGTGACGAGGCACTGAAGGAGGCGATCGCCGAGGAGGCCGTGAAGCTGGTCGAGGACGACAGCGTGATCGTCCTCGATATCGGGACCACCCCCCTGGCCATCGCCCGCCGGCTGCGCGGCCGCCCCGTCACCGTCATCACCAGCAGCCTGCCGGTGCTCGACGTACTCCGCGACGACGACGCCGTACGGCTGGTGATGCTCGGCGGGGTGCTGCGCCGCAACTACCAGTCCCTCGTCGGCTCCCTCACCGAGCAGGCACTCCGCCAGGTCAGCGCCGACCTGCTCTTCCTGAGCTGCACCGGGGTGCGGCCGAACGGTCATGTGGTGGACAACATGGCCGTCGAGGCCCCCCTGAAACAAGCCATGATCGAGACCGCCGGAAAGGTCGTCCTGGTCGCCGTCGAGACCAAGTTCCCCGGCACCGGATCGCTGCGCGTGTGCTCGCTCTCCGACCTCGACGTCCTGATCACCACCAGCGGTGCCGACCCCAACACGCTCCAGCTCTGCCGCGAGGCGGACGGAAAGGTGATACTCGCATGAAGTTGACCGTCCTCGGCGGCGGCGGGTTCCGCGTGCCCTACGTCTACCAGGCCCTGCTGCACGACCAGGGCTCCCCCCGTATCGACGATGTGTGGCTGTACGACACCGACCCGGCCCGGCTCAAGGCCATGGCCGAAGTGCTCGCCCAGTTCGCCGACGGCCATGCCGACGCGCCCAGGGTGACGGTCAGCACGTCGCTCGACGACGCCCTGGAGGGCAGCGACTTCGTGTTCGCCGCCATCCGCGTGGGCGGGCTTGCGGGGCGGATGTGCGACGAGCGGGTCGCCCTCGACCTCGACGTCCTCGGCCAGGAGACCACCGGCCCGGGCGGACTGGCTTATGGGCTGCGCACCATCCCCGTCATGCTCGACATCGCGCACCGGGTACGGCGGCTGGCCCCGCACGCCTACGTCATCAACTTCACCAACCCGGCGGGCATGATCACCGAGGCGATGCAGAGCGTCCTCGGCGACCGGGTCCTCGGCATCTGCGACACGCCGTCAGGCCTGGGCCGCCGCATCGCCACGACCCTCGGCCTCGACCCGTCCCGGGCCCAGTTCGACTACGTCGGCCTCAACCACCTCGGCTGGATGCGCCGCGTGCTGCACGACGGCGAGGACATCCTGCCCCGGCTGCTCGCCGACGACCGGCGCCTCGGCGACCTGGAGGAGGGCGTGGTCTTCGGGCGCGAGTGGCTGCGCGACCTCGGAGTGATCCCCAACGAGTATCTGTACTACTACTACTTCAACCGGGAGGCCGTACGGTCCATCCTCGACGCTCCGCAGACCCGCGGTGAGTTCCTCGCCCGCCAGCAGCGGGAGTTCTACCAGCGGGTGACGGAGGCCGCCGGAGGCGCGGCCGTGTCGCTGTGGCGGAAGACCATCGCCGACCGCAGCGCCAACTACATGGCCGAGGCCAAGGGCGCCGTCCAAGGGGAGGCCCAACCGGACGAGGACTTCCGGCCGGACCCCGCGCACCAGGGGTATGCCGGGGTCGCCCTCGCGGTGATGGCCGCGATCAGCCGCAATGAACGCGCCACGATGATCCTCAACGTACGCAACGGAACCACCGTCTCCGGGCTCCCCCACGACGCCGTCGTCGAGGTGCCGGTGACCGTTGACGCCAACGGGGTCCACCCGCTCACCATCACCCAGCCCGATCTCCACCAGACCGGGCTGATGCAGCAGGTCAAGGCGGTCGAGCGGCTCACCATCAGCGCCGCTGTCACCGGCTCCCGGACCGATGCCGCCAAGGCGTTCTCCCTCCACCCGCTGGTCGACTCGGTGACCGTCGGCCGCAAGCTGCTCGACGGCTACATCGACCGCATCCCCGAAGTGGCCGAGGTCCTCGGCGGCAAGACGTCCTAGCGGCGACTAGGGGGTGTCCGGTGGGTCTTTCCCCTCCCCGCCCCTTCCCGCGGCATCGATTTGCGGCTCCGCCGCGTGGCAGGGGCTTCGCCCCTGGACCCCGGGGTCTGGGGGCGAAGCCCCGCCTTCCAGCCTCTCCGGCGCTTGAGGAGCGGGGTCTGGGGCGGAGCCCCAGTTGTGGGAAGGGGCGGGGAGGGGAGCAGCCCGCCGCAGGCGTGCGCGTACCGCCGGGCCCTGGGGCTCAGCCGTGGGAGACGGTCAGCCCGTAGAAGCCGACGCGTGCCCCGTTCGTCGTGCTGTCGGAGGACGACTGGTTGTAGGAGCCCGCCTTGAAGTACTGCTTGTACGGGAAGAACGACGACGGGATGTCGTAGTGCGTCGTGCTGCCGTTGACCGTCAGGTCGATGGTGTCGCCGCCGGAGACGCCGATCGTGTAGTTCCAGGTCTTGCCGACCGACACATGGCCCACGTTGTGCAGGGTCTGGCCGCCGTCGGGGGAGTTCTCGGTGCCGAGGACGATGTCGCCGTTGGCGCGGTAGTACAGCTCCACCAGCGGCTTCGTGGAGGAGCCGCCCGAGCCGAGGTGGATCTGGCCGACGCAGACGTTCTTCGTCACCGACACCACGCGCAGCGTCGCCTGAAGCTTGTGCGAGCCGCCCAGCGACCAGTCCGCGGCGCCGCCGTTGCGGTTCATCTCGCGCAGCTCGGAGCGGGCGTAGTGGGAGTTCGGGGTGGTGACGCCCTTTTCGGGCGCCCAGAACGTCATCGCCCCGTCGCGCTTGTCGGTGTAGAAGTAGTCGTCCTGGAATCCGCTCTCCCCCTGGAGCCGGGACGAGGGGATGGTCGTCGGCTTGCCCGGGGAGCCGACCGGCTCCTGGAGTTGCCACACCGAGAGGTCGAAGTTGCCGCCCGGCGCCTTCGACGGGTCGGCGAAGGCGGATGCGGGGGACGTGGCGGTGGGGGAGGCGCCGGCGGGGCCCGCGAGGGCCAGGCCACCGATGGCGGTGGTGACGGTCGCCAGCGCGGTGAGCAGCGTACGGATGCGCATGGGAATTGCCTTCCCGTGGGGGGTTGGTATGGGCCGCTGGTATGGACCGCGGTCCATGTATATGAAGTTGGTGTTTCATTGTGAACGCTGAGATGTGACGAGACGGTAGAGTCGTGGTGTGTCCGCGTCAATCCTCCGGGCGGGTTCGTTCGGAGGGGTGCCGGTCTTTCGCTCCGGCTCGCGAAAACCATGTGTCAGCCGGCCGCGGGGTGCGCTATGTTCCGCGTGTTCCGCGTGTTCCGCGTGTTCCGCGTGTTCCGCGTGGCGATTCCACCAACTGTCATCAACGACTGGCATCAGAGGACTGAAGCCCATGAACTCGGCGTCCCCCAGCGGCCGCCGTCGGCACTGAGCGATCGGTGCCAACACCCCGTCTCCTCACGGCGGCCCCACGTATCCGTACACCGCTTCCTTCCGCGGCGCCTTCCGCCGCGTTGATCCGTGAGGTCACTTCACCATGGGCACTGACGTCCAGAGTTTCGCCGTAGCCAACCTTCGCCGCCGCCCCGTGCTTGTCGAGGTCGGGGGCTTTGTGGCGGGGTTCGACCCCGGCACCACCAGCCCGTACATCAACTACGCGACCCCGCTTCCCGGCGCCCGGCCCACCGGCCGGGAGGTCATGGAGCTGATCGAGGCGTTCCGGGTACGTGAACTCAAGCCCCGGCTCGAATTCGCGCCGGACGCCGCGCCCGAGGTGGAACCCGCGCTGCGGGAGGCGGGGTTCGGGGTGGAGGCCACGCACGCGTATCTGGTGTGCACTCCGGAACGGCTCGCCGTTCCGCGGGGCACGGCGGCCGTTGCGGTGGCGGTTCCGGCCACGGACGAGGACTACCGGGCGATCGACGCCGCGCTGTCCGAGGCGTTCGCCAGTGATTTCGCCGCCTCCGAGGAGGGGGCGGCCCGGCTGCGCCGCGTCCAGGAGGACGGCGGCGCGGTCCGGTTCGTCCGGGCGCCCGACGGGGGCTGCGCCGGCGGGGCCACCTGCTCGGCTCCCGCCGTGGGCACCGCCGAACTGGCGGGCGTGGGCACCCGTCCCGCCTTCCGCGGCCGGGGCATCGCCGCCGCGGTCACCGCCGCGCTGACCGAGACGATGTTCGCCCGGGGCGCGCGGTCGGTCTGGCTGGAGTACTCGGGGGAGGGCTCGCGCCGGGTGTACGAACGCGTTGGGTTTGAGGCGTGGGGGACGCGTCTGTATATGAGTCTCGAGAGCTGAGGTCAGGGGGGCGGCGGATCTTTCCCCTCCCCGCCCCTTCCCGCGGCACCGATATGCGGCTCCGCCGCGTGGCAGGGGCTCCGCCCCTGGACCCCGGAGTCTGGGGCGGAGCCCCACCGCGTGGTGGAGCCGGATGTCGGGGCTTTCCCGTTCCCGCTGTCAGGGGCTCTGCCCCTGGATCCTGGAGGCGGATCCGCACCGCGTGGCGCTGTCATGGGTTTCGCTTCTGGCCCCTGGGGTCTGGGGCGGAGCTGCGCCACGTGGCGGAGCCGGATGTCGATGCCTTCCCCTTTCCGCCGTCAGGGGCTTCGCCTCTGGACCTCGGGGTCTGGGGCGGAGCCCCAGTTTCGGGGAGGGGCGGGGTGGGGAACAGACCGCCGCAGGCGTCACCATCCGCCGGGCACCCCTAGCGCGGGGCCGCCGCCTCCAGCTCGTCCACGCTGCCGGACATGACCGTGCGGATATGGCCGGTGAGATGCTCAAGCGGCCAGTCCCACCACGCCACAGCCAACAGCCGGGCGACGTCCTCGTCGTCGTAGCGGCGCCGGATGAGCTTGGCCGGGTTACCGCCGACGATCCCGTAGTCGGGAACGTCGTCCACCACCACGGAACCGGAGGCGATGACCGCGCCGTGCCCGATACGCACCCCGGGCATCACCATCGACCGGTATCCGAACCAGACGTCATGGCCCACCACGGTGTCGCCCCGGCCCGGCAGGCCCGTGATCAGGTCGAAGTGGTCGGCCCACGAGCCACCCATGATGGGGAAGGGGAACGTGGACGGCCCGTCCATGCGGTGGTTGGCGCCGTTCATGATGAACCGCACCCCTTCGCCCAGCGCGCAGAACTTCCCGATGACCAGCCGCTCCGGCCCGTAGTGGTACAGCACATTGCGGGTCTCGAACGCGGTGGGCTCATCCGGGTCGTCGTAGTACGAGAACTCCCCGACCTCGATCAGCGGCGAGGTGATCAGCGGCTTGAGCAGCACCACCCGTGGCTGCTCGGGCATCGGGTGCAGCACGGTCGGGTCGGCGGGTATGGCCGGCATCGCGCATCGCCCTTTCTCGTCGGGGGCAGGGGGCAGGCGTCATGATCGCAAGCTCGGCCCCCGGTGTCGCGCGTATTTGGCGGGGGCGGCCCCGAGGCAACCCGAGCGCGCTCCCTGGAGTCCTTGAGCGGTGAAGCCCGTCCGCTCGATCCGCCTTGCGAGGTGTCGCCGTGCGTTCGTCCGTTCCCGTCGCCGCCGTGGCCGTGTCCGTGCTGCTGCTCGCCGGGTGCAGCGAGGGCGGTCACGAGGGGCGGAGGCCGGTGGAGGGGGCCACCGAGGGGGCAACCAAGGGAGCCGCCGGTGCCTCGCTCGGCGACTTCAACGGCGACGGTTACGACGACTTCGCCACCGCCATCCGCCCCACCAGCGCCTCCCGGGGACCGCTGCCCGCCCGGCTCGCGGTGGTCTACGGCGGGGCGCACGGCCTCGACCCGCGGCACCGCCTCGTCGTGAACGGCGCCGAGGACGACTACGTGGGCCCCCTGCTGCGCACCGATCTCGACCGGGACGGATTCACCGACCTGGTGACGGCTCGCTTCCGGTACGGCGGTTCGCCGCGGGCCGAGCGGACGGGGGAGACGGTGGTGCTGCGCGGCGGGCCCCGGGGGCTGGCCGCGCCGCGCCCCCTCGGTGGCGGCGCGGCCGGATTCCTGGCGCTGGCCGTGGGGGACTTCGACGGGGACGGCGCGGCCGACCTGCTGGCCTCGGCGGCCGACGGCCAGGGTGACGGCCGGGCCGATGGCGAGGGTGACGCCCAGGACGTCGTACGCGTGCTGTACGGGCCGTTCGGCACCAACGCCCACCCCGCCCGTACCGCCCCGCTCCCCACCGGCCCCACCGACCGGCCCCGCCGTGGCGCACCCGCCACCGCCACGGCCGGGGACTTCAACGGCGACCACCGCACCGATGTGGTGCTGACCTACCGCTACGGCCTCGGCCAGGCGGACCAGCCGGACCAGCCGGACCAGCCGGAACCCGGCGACACCGCCCCCCTCGACACCCCCGTCGCCCACTACCGAGGTGGCCCCAAGGGCCTGGTGCGGGACAAGCGGCCCGAGGCGCGCCTGGCCCATGCCCTCGGCACGGAGGACGGCCCGCGCGAGCCCGCGGCCGGGGATGCCGACCACGACGGGATCGACGATCTGCTCGCGCCCGGCCAGGGGACCCTCGGCCCCGGCCGCCACCGTGGCTCCGGGCGGCTGACCGTCGTCCACGGCGCCAAGTCCGGTCTGGGCCGGGGGCGGGCGGATCTCACCGTCGATCAGTCCGGTCCGGGCATGCTCGGCGACGCCCGGCGCGGCGACGGCTTCGGCGGCTCCCCGGCCGTGGGCGACATCACCGACGACGGCCGCCCCGACCTCGTCGTGGCCATCCCGGAGAAGCACAACGGCAACGGCCGGCTCACCCTGCTGCCCGGCTCACGGCACGGGCACGGCGGCGAGTACGCCCCCGACCCGGACAAGAGCCCGCAGAGCCCGCAGAGCCCGCAGAGCCCGCGGAACCCGCACCGGGAGCCCGGCCGGGAGCAGTCCCTGGACCTGGACACCCCCGGGGTGCCCGGCCGGCACACCCCGTACGGCTTCGACGCCTTCGCCCCGCAGCCCCCGCTGCTCGACGTCGACGGGGACGGACACGACGATGTGGTCGCCGCCGCGCCCGGCTACGGCCACGGCAGGACGGGCGGCTTCTGGATCTTCCGGGGGACCGGCCACGGGCTCTCCACCCGGGACGTACGCCGCTTCACCCCCGCCGACCTGGGCATACGCTTCCGGACGGCCTAGCCCCTCGAAGCGATGCCGACTCACCACCGGCCCGCCACCGGCCCACCACCCGCCCGGAATAACGGCGGGCAGTGGCGGGGTTACCGTGCATGTGGCATCTGCCGACGTACGGAAGCGGGTAACGCAGGCATGAGCACTAGCACCGTCGAGCTCACCAAGGACAACTTCGACGAGATCGTGTCCGGGAGCGAATTCGTTCTGATTGATTTCTGGGCCTCCTGGTGCGGGCCGTGCCGGATGTTCGCGCCCATCTACGAGAAGGCCGCCGAGCGCCACCAGGATCTGCTGTTCGCCAAGGTCGACACCGAGGCCCAGCCCGAGCTGGCCGCCGCCTTCGACATCCAGTCCATCCCCACGCTGATGATCGTGCGGGAGAACATCGCGGTCTTCGCCCAGCCCGGCGCCCTCCCCGAGCCGGCCCTGGAGGACCTCATCGGCCAGGCCCGCGACCTGGACATGGACACGGTGCGCGCCTCCATCGCCGCCGCGGCGAACGAGAAGCACGCCATCGACGAGGAGAAGGAGCAGGGCGTCGCGGGCGCGGAGAAGGCATCCGGCGACCGTGGCTGAGCTGCTGCTGGTCCGGCACGGCGAAACCGAGTGGAGCCGGTCGCACCGGCACACCAGCCGGACCGATCTGCCCCTGACCCCGCGCGGTGAGGAGCAGGCGCGCGCCCTGCGCGGGCCGCTCGCCGCGCGGAAGATCGGGCTGATCCTGGTCAGCCCGATGGACCGGGCCGTGCGGACCGCGCGGCTCGCCGGGCTCGAGGATCTGACCGTCGAGCCCGACCTGCGCGAATGGGACTACGGCGGCTACGAGGGCATCACCACCGACGAGATCCACCGCACCCGCCCGGACTGGAACCTGTGGACCGACGGCGTGCCACCGGCCGGCCCGGACCACCCCGGCGAGTCGCCCGAGCGGATCGGGGCCCGGGTGGACCGGGTGCTCGCCCGGATCGCCCCCGAGCTGGCGACGGCGGACGGCGCCGATGTGGTGCTGGTGGCGCACGCCCACGTGCTGCGGGTGCTCACCGCCCGGCGGCTGGGCCTGCCCCCGTCCGCCGGTGCGCTCTTCCGGCTCGACACCGCGACCGTCAGTCGACTGGGAAGTGAGCATGGTCGCCCGGCCATGGTCGCCTGGAACGTAGGCTCGGAGGCGATCTCCGGACAGGGCGCGACCGCGAGCGGTGGCGCCCCCGCCGGGTGATCATCTCCGACCGTATACGCATACGTACGTCCGACAGGAAGCAGGGAACAGCGAGCATGGCTACGACGCGTACCGCGCACACCGTCTGGCAGGGCAATCTGGCCGAGGGCAAGGGGACCGTCACCTTCGACTCCTCCGGCATCGGCGAGCAGCCGGTCTCCTGGCCGTCCCGCGCCGAGCAGGCCAATGGCAAGACCAGCCCCGAGGAGCTGATCGCGGCGGCCCACTCCAGCTGCTTCTCGATGGCGCTCTCGCACGGCCTCACCCAGGCGGGCAACCCGCCCACCCAGCTGACCACCCAGGCCGAGGTCACCTTCCAGCCCGGCACCGGCATCACCGGTATCCACCTCACCGTCGAGGGCACGGTGGAGGGTCTGGACGAGGCCGCGTTCATCGAGGCGGCCGAGGGCGCCAAGAAGAACTGCCCGGTGAGCCAGGCGCTCGCCGGTACGGAGATCACGCTGTCGGCGAAGCTGGCCTGACGTCCTCCATACGCTGGAGCAGTCCCCAGGTGAACTCCGCCACATAGTGGCGGAGTTCACCGTTCTCCGCCTCCGGCGCGTCGAAGGCGAGCCGCCAGCGGGTGGGCGCCGAGCCCTCCATGGGCCGCGCGGGCGCGAAGGCGCGCGCCACCTCGTCCACCGTGCAGGACCAGGGCCGCAGATCGGCGGCCGTACGCAGCCGGGGTCCGGGCGCGCCCGGAGCGCGCACCAGCCACTCGTTCCACACCGCCCCGTTCGGCGCGGTGAGCACCTCGAACCGCAGATCCGGCCACAGCGGTACGGACCAGCTCAGCGCCTCGCAGGTCAGATCGCCGATCCGGCGGGTGGCAGTGGACTCGGGCGGGCCCAGCACCGAGCGGTAGCGGGCCACCGCCGAGCGCCGCCGCGGCGAGCGCTGCATGGCCTGCCAGCGGCGGTTGGTCTCGCGCATCACCGCACGCCCGAAGCCCAGCTCGCGCAGCGCGTCCTCGACCAGCCCCGGCTGATGGTCGGCCATCCGGCGCAGCAGCACGAGGACGAAGGGGAAGGGGGACGGGAACGAGTCGGGCTGAGCGAATGAGCCGGGCGCGGAATCCATGGCTCCTATCGTGGCGTACGGGCTCGCGGTGCTGTGGCGTACGGGCTCGCGGTGCCGTGGGGTACGAGCTTGCCGTGCCGTGGCGTACGGGGCGCCCCGCCCGGTGGCGCAAGCGCTTCCCATCGCATCGCGCCTTTGCCGGACCATTGCCGGGGGAAGTCCCCTCCGCATAACCTGTGTTCGCGATACCGGCCACCGGCCGGAATCTCGAACGCTTGCCATCTGAACCAGAAGGGGAGGGCGAGCATTATGGGACGCCTGGTGCCCGCGGTGACACGGGCTCTGGACATACTCGAGCTCTTCCTGGACGGGGACGGCACGCTCTCCGCACCCGAGATCACCCGTCGGCTCGGGCTGCCCCGTACGACGGTCCATGAGCTGGTGACCACTCTGGCCGCCCGCTCCTATCTGGTCCAGGTTCCCGACCAGCCCGGCCGCTATCGGCTCGGGGTCCGGCCGTACCAGCTGGGCAGCCGCTACGCCGAGCAGCTCGACCTGGCCGCCGAGGGCCAGCAGGTGGCCCGGAGCGTCGCGGAGACCTGCGACGAGACCGTGCATGTCGCGATCCTCGAGGGCATGGACGTCATCTACATCGCCAAGGTCGACTCCACCCACGCCGTCCGCATGGTCTCCGCCGCGGGCCGTCGGCTGCCCGCCCACTGCACCTCGGTCGGCAAGATGCTGCTCGCCTCCCTCCCGGAGGACGCCCTGGCCGCGCGGCTGTCCGGCGATCAGCCGCTGGCCGCGATGACGGACAACAGCATCACCGCCCCCGCCGAACTGCGCCGCCACCTCGCCGCCGTGCGCGAGCGCGGTATCGCGGTCGAGCAGCGGGAGTCCAATCCGGATGTGAACTGCGTGGCGGCTCCCGTACGGGACACCACGGGAAAGGTGGTCGCGGCGCTGTCGATCTCGGTGCCGACGATCCGCTGGAGCGATGAGCGCCAGGCCGAGCTGGAGGAGCTGGCGGCCAAGGGCGCGGGTGAACTGTCGGTGCGGCTGGGACATCGGAGGCGGGCCATATGAGCACACGGCCATTGAGCACACGCCCATCGAGCACACGGCCATTGAGCACACGCCCATCGAGCACACGGCCATTGAGCACACGGCCATCGCTCGAGATCGCGGTGCGCGCGAGCGCCGTGCTCGGTGAGGGCCCCACCTGGGACGCCGCCGCCCAGCGGCTGATCTGGGTGGACATCCTCTCCTCCCGCGTCCACACCTACGACCCCGCCACCGGCCGCCGCACCACGCTGGGCACCGAGCAGCACGTCGGCGCGGCCAAGCCCCGCGCGGGCGGCGGTCTGGTGGTCAACCTGCGCGACGGCATCGGGCTGTACGGGGCGGACGGCGGCTTCGACTGGCTGCTGCGCGAGGCGGTCCCCGGCCGCCGGGGCAATGACGCCGCCGTCGCGCCCGACGGCTCGCTCTGGGCGGGCACCATGCGCTACGACGAGGGGGCCGGCGGCGGCACGCTCTCCCGGATCGGGGCCGACGGGTCCCATACGGAGTTCCTGCCGGAGGTGACGGTCAGCAACGGCATCGGCTGGAGCCCGGACGGCCGCCTCATGTACTACATCGACACCCCCACCCGCCGTATCGACGTCTTCGACGTCTTCGACGTCGAGGACCCCGATGGTCCGGTGGTCTCGGGCCGGCGGCCGTTCGCCGAGGTCGAGGAGGGCGCGGGGTTCCCGGACGGGCTGTGCGTGGACGCCGACGGCGCGGTGTGGGTCGCCCTGTGGGACGGTGCCGCGATCCGTCGTTACGCCCCTGACGGGACACTCGATCGGGTGGTGGAGCTGCCGTTCCCGCGCCCGACCGCGTGTGCCTTCGGCGGTGCGGACCTCACCGACCTGTATCTGACCTCGGCACGCGTCGGCCTCGGCGCCGCCGCGCCGCCGCTCGCCGGGTCGCTGCTGGTCATCCCGGGTGCGGGGCAGGGGTTGGCGCAGCCCGCGTTCGGCGGCTGAGCGATTGTCTTGGGCGGCTGAGCGGGGCCGGGCGGGGCCGAGCGGACCCCGACCGTCCCCGGGCCAGAGGCCTGACGAGGGCTTTCGTACGGTTCTTTGCACAGGATCCTCACACTTCGCGTCCTGCTGACCTACCCGCTGGTCACATAACCTTCCCGGCGAAATGGATTACTGCTCTCCTTGCCGCCGCCATCTCAACGGTGCCGTCTCCTGCCCTGGATGCGGGAGGCCCGTCGAGGACCTCGGGCTGCCCTCTGCCGCGTCGGACGCGGCGGACGAGGGCGGCGGCGGGGCCGAGGCGCCCGCCACGCGGGCGGAACGGCGGACGGAACGGCGTACGGCCCAGACTTCCCGCGCCTCCGGCACCACTCGCGCCTCGCGCCGGAAGCCCAAGTCCCGGGGCCTCTTCGGCCGCCGCGCCCGTCGGGCCCGCCGGGGCCGGGGGCGCCGGGTGGCGATCCTGGCGTCGGTGCTCGGCCCGGTGCTGGTCGCGGTGTTCGTGGCCGAGCTGGCCACCGAGGGGCACTGGCGGGAGTCCTCCCCGGCGCCCAGGCGGCAGGAGCCGGTGGCCGACCGCGACGGCGGCGTGACGGAATCGGCCGAGACGATCGTCCAGGACACGACCGGCCCGGGCGCGGGCCCCTCGGCGGGGGACGGCGAGGACGGAAAGTCGTCCAAGGACAAGGACGAGGGCAAGGGCAAGGGCAAGGACGGCGGGAAGTCCAAGGACGAGGACGACGACACTTCGGCCGATCCGGACGACGCCTCGCCCTCCGACCCGTCGGACGACTCCCCCTCGGCCCCGGGCGGCTCCGGGCCGACGCATCGGCCCACCACCCCGCCAAAACCGGGCCCCACCACCCCGGCGACCATCGCCCCGACACCGACCCCGACGCCTACGGAGACTTGCCAGCGCTTCCTGTGGTGGTGCACGTAGCGGACGTCCGACGGACCGCGCCGCCTGCGGCGGGCTGTCCCCTCCCCGCCCCTTCCCACAACTGGGACTCCGCCCCAGCCCCCGCCCCGGGACTCCGCCCCAGGTTCCTGGTCCGGGGTTCTGCCTCAGGCCCCGACCCGGGGTTCTGCCCCAGGTCCCTGGACGGGGGCTCCGCCCCAGCCCCCGATCCGGGGTTCTGCCTCAGGCCCTGGACGGGCGCTCTATCCCAGGGCCTGGTCCGGGGCTCTGCCTCAGGCTCCGTCCCGGGGCTCCGCCCCAGCCCCCGACCCGGGGCTCTGCTCCAGATCTCCCGGACCGGGGCTCCGCCCCAGGCCTCTGGACCGGGTGCCCCGGGCCCCGTCCCGGGGTTCTGCCCCAGGTTCCTGGTCCGGGGTTCTGCCCCAGGTCCCGGCCAGGGGTTCTGCCCCAGGCTCCGTCCCGGGGTTCTGCCCCAGGTCCCGGCCAGGGGTTCTGCCCCAGGCTCCGTCCCGGGGTTCTGCCCCAGGCTCCGTCCCGGGGCTCCGCCCCAGGTCCCGGCCAGGGGTTCTGCCCCAGGTCCCGTCCCGGGGCTCCGCCCCTTCCCTCAGCATCGGTGTGCGGCTCCGCCGCGCGGTGGGGTTCCGGCCCCAGGTCCCGGGGGCCAGACCCCGGGGTCCAGGGGCGGAGCCCCTGGTAGCGGGAAGGGGCGGGGAGGGGAAGAAAACATCGGTGAGCGGCTCCTCCGCGTGGCCCGCCGGGCACCCCGTACCCGGGCACCCCGTACCTGGGCACCCCGTACCCGGGCGGCCCGGCGATGGGCGTACGCGATGCCCCGCGGCCCGTCTCTACGGCGCGGTGCCCAGCATCCGTTTGAGCAGGTCCCGCAGCACCGTCCGCTCCTCGTCCGAGAGTTCCGCCAGCGGTTCGCGCGCGAAGTCGAGCGAGCCGCGGAGGCGTTCGGAGGTCTCCCGGCCCGCCTCGGTGGCGGCGGCCAGCTTGACTCGGCGGTCGGCCGGGTCCAGGCGGCGCTCGGCGAGGCCGCGCGACTCCAGGCGGTCCACGATCCCGGTGACGTTCGACGGCTCGCACTTCAGCTGCTGGGCGAGCCGGCGCATCGGCGTCGGGCCGCCGGTCAGCAGGCCCAGCACCCGGGCCTGCGCCCCGGTCAGGGAGTGCTTGGCCGCGGCCTCCTCGTATTCCTCGTGATAACGGGCCACGATGGTGCCGATGAGCTCGACGACCTCGAGGGTCAGCGGGTCGATGCGGGACGTCATGCCCACCAGGGTACCCATTTACTTGACAACATGAAATATCCAGCAGCATGATTGTTTCATCTGCTGAAACGTATGAGAGGCCCCTTCCATGTCCGTCATCCCCACCACCGGCCGTGAATGGCACCTGGTCGCCCGCCCCCAGGGGTGGCCGAAGCCGGAGGACTTCGCACTGCGCGAGGCCCCGGTCTCCGAGCCGGGTCCCGGACAGGCGCTGGTCCGCAATCTCTACATGTCGGTGGACCCGTACATGCGCGGCCGCATGAACGACGTGAAGTCGTACACGCCGCCGTTCAAGCTGGACCGGCCGATGGAAGGCGGCGCGGTCGGCAAGGTCGTCGCCTCCAACGCGGAGGGCATCTCCGTCGGCGACCACGTCCTGCACTTCGGCGGCTGGCGCGAGTACGCGACGGTGGACGCCAAGAGCGCCGTCAAGGTCGACCCCGAGGTCGCCCCGCTCCCCGCCTACCTCGGGGTGCTCGGCATGCCGGGCCTCACCGCCTACGCGGGGCTGCTGGAGGTCGCCTCCTTCAAGGAGGGCGACGCGGTCTTCGTCTCGGGCGCGGCGGGCGCGGTCGGCAGCGAGGTCGGCCAGATCGCCAAGCTCAAGGGCGCCTCGCGGGTGATCGGCAGCGCCGGTTCGGACGAGAAGGTCCGGGTACTGCTCGACGAGTACGGCTTCGACGCGGCGTTCAACTACAAGAACGGCCCGGTCGCCGACCAGCTGAAGGAGGCCGCACCGGACGGGATCGACGTCTACTTCGACAACGTCGGCGGTGAGCACCTCGAGGCCGCCATCGGCCGCCTCAAGGTGCACGGCCGGATCACCGTCTGCGGCATGATCTCGCAGTACAACGCCACCGAGCCGACCCCCGCCCCGCGCAACCTCGCGATGGTCATCGGCAAGCGGCTGCGGATCCAGGGCATGCTGGTCGGGGACCACCAGCACCTCCAGGAGCAGTTCTTCCAGGAGGTCGGCGGCTGGATCCGCGAGGGCAAGCTGCACTACCGCGAGACGGTCATCAAGGGGGTGGAGAACGGGGTGGAGGCCTTCCTCGGGATGCTCCGCGGGGAGAACACCGGCAAGATGATCGTCGCCTTCGAGGACTGACGGTTCGGCCGCCCCTGCCACTCGTATGGCAGGGGCGGTCCCGGCTATCGCAGCACCACCGTCGTCAGCGACCGCCCCGGCAGTTCGACCGCCAGCCGTCCCTCGCGGACCCGCGCGGTTCCGACGCGGCTGAGGGCGTGCGTCTCGTCCGTCCGGTAGACCGCGCCCCGGGCAGGACCGCTGTCGGCCCCACGTAGCGCGTAGTCCGTGCGCACCGGCTCCGCACCGGTGTTGAGGATCTCCAGGACCCGCCGGCCGTCCCGGTTCCGGAAGGCCGTCGTCTTCACCCCGTCCGTCCCGGAGTCCGCCGCGACCCGTACCGCCCCGGGCCGGATGAAACGGCTGTACGCGGCCAGGGCCCACAGCCGCTTGGAGACGTGGTAGTCCGGGCCGTCCAGCTGGATCAGCCCCCTGGTGGCGCCCACCGACGCGCCGAACCAGTACACATACCCACTCGCCCCCGCGTCCGCGAGCGTCGTGTGGATCGCCTCCGCCACCGCCAAGCCGTCGTAAGCGCTGCCGTCGTCCCATGCCTCGTTCCACGTCGTCCCGTTGGGGCTCCACTCCGACATCCAGGTGCGGCGGCTCGTCGGCAAGGGCTGGTCGGAGGGGGTGACGTACGGATGGCCCGTATGCACTGCGACCTGGTCCGCGGCAGCGCCGTCGGCCTCGATCGCGGCGGAGAACGCCGCCTGCTCGTCCCATCCCGCCGCGTCGCAGCACACCAGGTTGATCCCGGCCCGCCGCACCGTGGGGCCGATCGCCTTGACCACCTCGACCGCCTGTTCCGGGGTGAACCGCATCGAGGCGTAGGACGTGGCGAGGTCCGGCTCATTGGTGAAGCCGAGGTCGGTGATGCGTATGCCCTCCTGGCGGTAGAACTTCGCGTACTGCACCAGGTAGTCGGCGTACGCCCGTCGCCACTCCGGCTTCAGCGTGCCGCCGTTCGCGTCCGTCCCGTTCGTCTTCATATAGCCCGGCGCGCTCCAGGCGTCGGCGTAGAAGCGCTTGACGCCGTACCGCCGCGCCTCCTTGGCCAGCCACACCTGGCCCCCGTCGTCACCGTCCCACTCATAGCGCGGGGGCGCGTCCGGGCCGCCCGGGTCGGTGGGCTGGATGGACTTCATGTGGTCGTAGACCTCGTCGGAGGACGAGCCGATGCCGAGCCGCAGAATGCTCAACCCGGCGCCCGTGGCGCGGTTCAGCAGCAGATCCAGCACCTCGCGCTGGTGTTCCGGGGTCAGGCCCTGTGCGCCGTGCATCAGATCGGCGCGCTGGAACGCCTGCGAGAAGCCGAAACCGTCGATGGGCTGGAGGCGCCTTCCGAAATCCACGGTGCCGCCGCGGAGCGGTTCCGCGGCGGCGGACGGTGCGATGAGCGGGAGCAGTGCGGCGGCGAGCGTGCCGACGAGGGCTGTGCGGACCGAAGTGATCACGAAAACTCCCCTTCCCGGCTCCGAAAAGTTCCGGAACGTTTCCGTAACGTCGGCCGCACGCTAGAGGCGGCGGTGAGGCGGGTCAAGGGATCGCTCACGAGGTGATGGGTCGGGGGCGGGCGGGTACCCGGGGAACCGAAAGAGCTCGGAACGATGGAAAACGACGGACAACGACGGAAACGACGGAAACGACGGACGACGACGGGAAAGGTGGCCCCATGTCCACGACGGCCGGTCCGGAACAGCCTCGGTCCGCCGCGCAGGTACTGGTGGCGGTGAGCGGAATCTCGCGGGACGACGCCGAGGCCGTCTTCGGCGTGCTGCGCACGGCGTACGCGTCCGACCAGGCGACCGCGGATCTTCCGCAGGACGCGGGGGAGGGGCGGCCCACGGTGTGGACGTCCGTCTTCGAGGTGGCCGACCCGCGCGCGGAGCCGCGCCCGGCCTCCCTGACGGCCCCCGTCACCGCCGACCTCCAGGGCGGCCCCCTCCAAGTGCGGCAGATGGCGGACGTCCTGGCCCGCGCCTTCGAGGTGCGCGAGCAGGGCGCGGTGGCGGGCGACCAGGAGCGGGAGCTCCGGCTGAGGCTGTCCAACACCGGCATCCGCCCGTCGTAGGGGGCGTGGCTGAGCGGGACGTGGCTGAGCGGGGCGATGCTGAGCGGGGCGAGGCGCCCGGCAGGGCGGCGCACGCATAATCGGTTGCCCGTTGACGACGGCGGCGGATGCAATGTCCGGCATGGTCACCCAGGCGCGCCCACCACGGCGAGACGGATCACCCGTCCGGATCGGAGCGCTCGTTCCGCTGACCCGGCCCGGCTGGGCCGAGGCGGGTCACCATCTGCTCGCGGGCCTCGAACTGGCCGTACGCGATGTCAACGACGACGGCGGGATCGCCGGAAGGCCACTCGAACTGGTGGTCCGGGACACCGCGGCGGATCCGCGGAAGGCTGCGGCGGCCGTGGACGAACTCGCCCGCCTGGGCGTGGCCGCCGTGGCGGGGGAGTACCACAGCGTCGTCGCCCGTGCCGCCGCCGCCCGTGCCGACGCCCTCGGCCTGCCGTTCCTCTGCTCGTCGGCGGTTCTCGACGCGCTCACCGAACAGCCCACGGACTGGGTCGCGCGCCTCGCCCCGGCGCAGTCCCACGGCTGGCGGATCTACGCGGACTTCCTCCTCGGCGCGGGCCACCGCCGTATCGCCGTGGCTCACCAGCCGAGTGTCTACTGGGCGTCCGGGACCGGCATTCTGCGGGACCACCTCGCGCCACGCGGTGGCACCGTCATCGAACTCGACATGCGCGCGCTCGCCCCCGCGGCCGTGTGCGACGCACTCGTCGCCCATCGCGCGACTGCCCTCCTGCTTCTGGTCGGCCACCCGGAGCCGGCCGTGTCGATCGTGCGGTCCGTCCGCCGCGACCAGCGCCTCGCCGCGATCATGATGGGGGCTCCGGCCGGGCAGCCGGAGTTCGCCGAGTGGGCGGCGTCGCTGGGCGAGGACGGGGCCGGGATCCCGTTCCTGCGCTACCTGCCCGAGCGCCTCGGCCCACTCGGCGCACGGGTCGGGACGGCCCTTCGCGAGCGGCTGGGCGCGGCGCCCTCCTTCGTCGCCTTCGAGGGCTATGACACGGTGGCCGTCCTCGCCGAGGTGCTGCGCGCTCAGGGCACGGACCGGGCGGGCATCGCCGCGTCCTGGCCGCGTGTCGCGGTCGAAGGCACCCGCGGGCGGATCCGGTTCTCCCGTACGCCGGGCATCAGCGTGTGGCAATGGTCTTGGCCGCCGATCCAGGTCGTCGATCGGGATCCGGCGGAACCCGATCGCTTTCGGGTCCTTCACACCGGCTGAGCGCCGCACCGGCTAGGAGCTGTCCGGGCGATCATGTGACTGCCCTGTGCCTGAGTCGTTGTTGTGTGCATGGGGCGGGGTGATCTGACGGATGCGGAGTGGGAACGGTTGCGGCCGTTCCTGCCGGTGAGCAATAGGCGCGCCGCGACCAGCGCCTCGCCGCGATCATGATGGGGGCTCCGGCCGGGCAGCCGGAGTTCGCCGAGTGGGCGGCGTCGCTGGGCGAGGACGGGGCCGGGATCCCGTTCCTGCGCTACCTGCCCGAGCGCCTCGGCCCACTCGGCGCACGGGTCGGGACGGCCCTTCGCGAGCGGCTGGGCGCGGCGCCCTCCTTCGTCGCCTTCGAGGGCTATGACACGGTGGCCGTCCTCGCCGAGGTGCTGCGCGCTCAGGGCACGGACCGGGCGGGCATCGCCGCGTCCTGGCCGCGTGTCGCGGTCGAAGGCACCCGCGGGCGGATCCGGTTCTCCCGTACGCCGGGCATCAGCGTGTGGCAATGGTCTTGGCCGCCGATCCAGGTCGTCGATCGGGATCCGGCGGAACCCGATCGCTTTCGGGTCCTTCACACCGGCTGAGCGCCGCACCGGCTAGGAGCTGTCCGGGCGATCATGTGACTGCCCTGTGCCTGAGTCGTTGTTGTGTGCATGGGGCGGGGTGATCTGACGGATGCGGAGTGGGAACGGTTGCGGCCGTTCCTGCCGGTGAGCAATAGGCGTTGTGGCCGGTGGCGGGATCACCGGCAGGTGATCGACGGGATTCTGCACCGGGTGCGGACCGGGGTGCACTGGCGGGATCTTCCCGAGCGTTTCGGGCCGTGGAAGACCGTCTATGAACGCCACCGGCTGTGGTCGGCCGACGGCACGTGGGAGCGCCTGCTGCAACAGGTCCAGGCCGCTGCCGATGCCGCGGGCGAGATCGACTGGGACATTTCGGTGGACTCCACCATCGTGCGGGCCCACCAGCACGCGGCCGGTGCCCGGACCGAACCGCCGCCGACACTTGCATCAAAGGGGGCCGAGACGGCAGAACACCAGGGCGAAACGCCGTGGCAGAGCCTGCTCGCCCGGCTGGCGGAGGTGGTGCAGGAGGTGAGGGACTGGGCCGCTCGCGGGGCGGGTTCACCAGCAAACTCCACCTGAGCGCCGACGGCCGGTGCCGTCCATTGTCCCTGTTCATCACGCCGGGGCAACGGGCGGACTGCACCCAGTTCCAGACGGTGCTGGCAAAGATCCGCGTTCCGCGGGTCGGTCCGGGCCGGCCCCGCACGAAGCCCGACAGCATTGCGGCCGACAAGGGATACAGCAACGGCCCGTGCCGCGCATACCTGCGGCGCCGAGGCATCCGGCACACGATCCCGGAGAAGACCGACAGCCGGTCCGCCCGCCTGGGCAAAGGCTCACATGGCGGACGGCCACCCGGTTTCGACGAAGAGCGCTACAAGAAGCGCAACACCGTCGAACGAGCGATCAACAGACTGAAGCAGTACCGAGCCGTGGCCACCCGCTATGACAAGCGCGGCTACGTCTTCCTCGGCACTACAACCAGCGCGGCTCTGCTTATCTGGCTTCGGAGTTGACCAGCGACCTCACAAAGCGATCGGCCGATACGCCAGGGCCTGATCGACTACTTCATCAGCAGAAAGCTCCGGCTCCCGTGGCCAGAAGATCAAGCCGCTGACATGACCGGACGGGCATGCCAGCGCTCTGTCGAGCCGATCCAGCCAGCCGTCCACCTCGTCGTCCGAGGCGTAGTCCGCTTGCATGATCCGCTGCACGAGCGCGACCGCCTCCACGCGACTCATCTCCACAGCACTCATCAAGTCCCTCCACCGGGTCACCCTAGCGGGACGCGTGATCGCCCGGACAGCTCCTA
>NZ_JBQTCE010000034.1:0-61033 GCF_052665095.1 Streptomyces sp. NEAU-174
ACGCGCCTCGATGGCCGCCGCTCTGGGATATCACGCCGCGGACGCCGGCCGTGGTCCGCGGCTGTGTTTCCACCTCAAGCCGGGCAGCTACGACACCATGGCGTTAATCGAAGTGCTGCGGCAGGTCGAAGCGTTCTATGCGGGTGAGCCGGTGGTGCTGGTGTGGGACGGGCTGTCCGCGCACTGGAGCCGGGACATGCGAGCCTGGGTGGCCGGACAGGACTGGCTGACGCTGGAACGGCTGCCCGCCTATGCACCTGAGTTGAACCCAGTGGAACTGCTGTGGTCGGCGATCAAAACACGTGAGCTGGCCAACCTCACCGGCGACCACCTCGCCGACGTCGCCGATGCCACCGAACGAGGCATCCACCGGGTCTGCTCCGACAAACATCTCCCATGGTCCTTCCTCACCCACACGGGACTGACAATTCATAACCACTCACCACAGAACTAACGAAAACCTCAGTAGGGTCTGTTGCGAAAGTGGATCTTGGCTGCGGGTAGTCAGGCCGTTGTGGTTATTGCAGGCTGCCGCGCTACCTAGCCGTATAGGCCTGTTCCCCCACTGAGCGACGGCCGGACGAGGCGCCATACGCGCGTGCAGGTCATCGGTGGCGTGCGCGGGAGCTCCCATCCCGTCTGTCGTCGACCCAGGCAAAGCCGAGCAGACACGGGCCATGGCGTCCAGGTCGTTCGTACAGTGGCGCGCTCCACCTGGACGCCATGAACCACGCCCGCTCCACGGTGTGTGGGTCGACGGCAGACGGGATGAAAGCTGGGGTGGTGGTGGGTTGAGGCAGCGAGTCGGTTGCACGCAGGGAGAAGGGAAAATGAGACATACGCGCAACTCTGCGCCCGTAGCATGCCACTCATGGCATCAGACGAAGTCAGCAGAGAGCGCGATCCTTTCCTCGAAGCCGTTGGGCGAGTGACACTCGCTGGCGCCCGCCTTGATAGCAGCTTGCGCAACCTGCTTGGTTCCCTCGCCTTCTAACCTACCCTGATCGCATATGCCAACGCGGAGGGCACCGTTCGCCTCATTGATCTGTGCAAATTAGCGCTTCAAGTCAGAGAGGTTCCGCCAGAGGACGAGGCAGAAGTAAAGAGATGCCTGGCCAGGGCCCAACGACCTCAAAAACAAGCGCAATCATGTCGTGCACTCGATCTTCCTCCCAGAAAAAGAGGGTGAAGGCTTCGAGGCGCTCAAGCCCCTGAGGAAGTCCATCGGCATGTCGACTACCCCCATCACCATTGCCAGCATGGAGGAAACGGCCGCTGAGATCGAAGTCCTTCTATCAGACATATTCACGGCAGGATGGAACGCCCGTTCCCGTCAAATGGGAGCGCCAGGATCCCTGAACCGACACCCGGAGAAGTAGCCGGGAAGGTACAGCAAGGATCAATCCGACACCACCAGGCATGAGTCTGGTGCCGTGCCACTTGCGTGCCAGAACAGGGGGACTCAGGGGAATCACGGCGCTTTAGCAGGCGAGTACCGGAGATCCCGTGAAGAGGGACTCAGCAGTCCAGGCGGCTCACCTCTGAACTCACCCCTAAAGGAGAGCCGATCCACCTGGTATAGGCCGGACTTCCAATGAGCAGCACCCATAGCGACTTCCGCTATGTCCACTGCGTCACTGTGGCTGCCCAATTCGCGCCGTAGCGGCACTTCGACCGCGCGTCCACCTGAATTAACAGACTCTCTAGCGGAGTTATCAACTATGACGCATGGCTATTTTTTACCGCACTCGAAGTGCCTACCCCTTTTCGGACAAAATCCTTTCGGTTAACAGGCGAGGGAAGACATACGCCAAGATGGCAGCCAACTGCGCCAGCGAGTGCTCATCAGCGTCGTGGAACCCGCTCCGCCGACCTCATCACTTCCCCTCAGCCATGACTGTCAACTCCTCATACATTCCTGAATAGAGGTGGCCAATGGTGTCCGCCATGATTCCTGCAATGTATAGGTCGAGGTGAGGCGATTCCGGTCGCATCTCCCACACTCCACCTCCAACATGATTGGCCACAGGGTCAATGGCCCACCGCAAGCATGCAGCATCCGTCTCGCCCAATACCCTCGGAGTGCCGCTCTTACCTGCTCACTCCTGGAAAGGAGAGGCCGACCTACGAGCCGGAAAGAATTGATGTCAGGCACTCCCCTTGGCGTATATTCATCGGAATCCGATAGATTCTCCCTCGTCTCTACTCGTGAAACAGAAGCATTATCCAGGCTTCCACCCGCTTCTCGCACATGTTCACCTAAAAGGCCAAATTGCGACCTTGACGGCATCTATAGCGAGTTTCGCCCATTCCATAGGCCCCCCTCAGCGCTGTGCTCGATGGTCGCAGATGATCGGCCATGCCTCTCGGAGCAATGCTCAAGACTTGTGGATCGGTTCCGGGAGGCACGCGGAGGGCGTACCTTCCCGAATGATCCTTAAAGTCTCCGAGTAGGCCCGCGTTGCAGCGCGGGTCGGGAAGGCACGCCCAATACTCAGCGTAGTCACCGGCGACGGCACCACCGAGTCCGGCTCCCTGATCGACGAGATCGTGCGCGAGGGTGCCCGCCGGGTGCTGGCTGCTGCGCTGGAAGCGGAAGTCAACCAGTACATAGCCGAGTTGGCGGCCGAAATCGACGAACGAGGCCGTCGCCTGGTGGTCCGCAACGGCTACCACGGGGCGAGGACTGTCGTCACCGCAGCCGGACCGGTCGAGGTCACCGCCCCGCGGGTGAACGACCGCCGCGTCGACGAGACCACCGGTGAGCGCAAGCGGTTCTCCTCGAAAATCCTCGCGCCGTGGTGCCGCAAGTCCCCGAAGATCTCCGAGTTCTGCCGCTGCTCTACCTGCACGGACTGTCGTCAGGGGACTTCGTACCCGCCCTGGAGCAGTTTCTCGGCGGCACCGCCGGGCTGTCGCCGGCCACCGTCACCCGGCTGAGCAAGCAGTGGAGCGACGACCACGCCGCCTTCCAGACCCGTGACCTGTCCGATCGCGACTTCGTCTACGTCTGGGCCGACGGGGTCCATCCGAAGGTCCGCCTCGGCCAGGCCCACTCGTGCGTCCTGGTCCTGCTCGGCGTCCGGCTGGACGGCACCAAGGAGCTCATAGCCCTGGCCGAGGGCCTGCGGGAGTCCACCGAAGCGTGGGCCGACCTGCTGCGCGACTGCCGCCGACGCGGCATGCGCGACCCCGAGCTGGTTATCGGCGACGGCGCCATGGGCCTGTGGCGGGCGCTCGCCGAGGTGTTCCCGGCCGCACGCCCGCAAAGGTGCTGGGTTCACAAATCCCGCAACGTCACCAACTGCCTGCCCAAGTCCGCCCAGCCCGGAGCGACGAAGGCGATGCAGGAGATCTACAACGCCGAGGACCGCGCCCACGCCGAGAGGGCGATCGGTGCGTTCGCGAAGACCTACGGAGCCAAGTTTCCGAAGGCCATCGCGAAGATCACCATGGATAGGGAGGAACTGCTCGCGTTCTACGACTTCCCGGCCGAGCACTGGATCCACCTGCGGACCACCAATCCCATCGAGTCGACGTTCTCCACGGTCAAGCTCCGCACCAAGGTCACGCGAGGCGCGGGCAGTCCTGCGGCCGCGCTCGCGATGGTGTTCAAGCTGGTCGAGTCCGCTCAGGCGCGATGGCGCGCGATCATCGGCGCCCGCCTGGTGTCCCTGGTCCGCGCCGGCGCGCGGTTCGAGAACGGTGTCCTGGTCGAGCGCGGGGAGCAGGCCGCGTGAACCTCGACGACATCCTGCAGAACCCGGACGAACACGTCCGTTTCGCGGCCCACCTCGAACATCTGCAGCAGGCCGCCGACGCGGACGAGGTCGACCTGGTCAGCCGCGTGCTCACCGATCCGGACCAGACGATGGCCCAGTCCGCCGTGCTGCGGCACCTGGACCGGCGGGCCGCCGACCTCCATCCCGGTCCCGCCTACGAGGAGTGGGCGCAGGCGATGACCCAGGCCACGATCGACCACCCCTTCCTTACTCAGCGCCTGCGGGAGTGGTCACTCTTCCGCGCCGTCACGCTCGAACTGCCCTGGCCGCCGGATGACCTGCTCGCGTCGTCCAACTGGCTCCAGCTCAAGACCTCCGCCACGACGAACACCGAGGCGAACAAGATCCTCGCCGAAGGGGGCCGCACCAAGCGGATCCGCAACACCGCCAAGACCAGTCTCAACCACCGCAGCGAAAGCTGAACTCAGCCCACCCACTGCTCTTGACTATTGCTCCGCGGTACGCTCCACGGCCTCATCCTCGATGCACACAGGGTCCGCACACCTTGACCCAGGCACGCTGCGTACCGGCGTTACGGCTCGTCAATGATCAGACCGCAGGAGGAGACCACATGACCATCTCCCGCAAGGTTCCCGGACTGCCCTTCTCTCTCTCGCCGTCGTCCGGCGAGGCGTGGACCATCGACGAGGCGACCGCCACGGTGACTGCCGCAGCGAGCGCCCATAGCGACATCTTCATCGATCCGGGAGCGGACTCTCAGCTCAACGCCGAGTCCATGCTCAACGCAGCGACCCTGCTCGGCGTCCCCCCGGACTGTGATTTCCAGTTCAGCGCACGCATCACCGTCAACTTCGAGTCCACCTTCGACGCCGGCGTGCTGCTCTTGTGGATCGATGACCGCCACTGGGGAAAGCTCTGCTTCGAATACTCCCCAGACTGCCAGCCCATGATCGTCTCTGTAGTCGCCCGCGGCGTCGCGGACGACGCCAACGCCTTCGCTGTCGACGGCCGGACGGTATGGCTGCGCATCTCCCGGATTGATCACGCCTTCGCCTACCACGCATCCCTCGACGGCAAGGCCTGGCGGATGATCCGCTTCTTCACTCTCGACGACACGTCCAGGCCCGCCTCCATCGGCTTCGAGGCGCAATCGCCGACCGGTGACGGCTGCATGGTCACCTTCGACGACATCCATTTCACCCGCGGGCGTCTGCGCGAACTGCGCGACGGCTCGTGACTCAGGGCCTGGCAGGCGCAGCTCCCACAGCCCGGAGCAAGAGCCGGCGGGCCGCGGGCAGCCCGGCTGCGGCGCTGGCGATGGCCTTCAAGCCGATCGAGTCCGCTCAGCAGCGTTGGCGGGCGGTCACTGCACCCCATCTGGTCGCCTCGTGCGGGCCGACACCCGGTTCGATAGCGGCGTCCTAATCGAGCGTCCGGGGGCCGCCGCCTGATCACGCGTCACACGAATTACAGTGAATGACAGCTGCTTTGCCGCTCCCGCCTTCTTGACCCCAGGCTTCTCCAACGCGGGACACGATCGCCTACCCGGATTCGGCCACGCTCGCGTTCAGCGGCTTCACAAGATCCAGCGCCTGGCCGTCGCCGATGGCAGCCACCTGGTGAATACCTGCCCAATTGGCTAGGTTGCCCTCACCTCGTCCGATTCTCACAGGGGAGTGGCAGCCGTGCGGCAACAGCACAAGACCTTCCAGGCGATCGAGGCCGGCGACGGCGGCGACGGGCGGTGGGCCACCTACGCCCGGGCCCTGTGGCAGGAGATGGAGGGCCTGCTGACTGCGGAGGGCAGGACTCCCCAGGGCGCGGATCGTGTTCGGGCGCTGTTCCGTGCGCACATGCCGGAACTGGTCCCGGTTCTGGACCGCCTGGCCGGCCAACTCGACCGGCCCGAGGCGGAAGTCTTCCTCACCCACGCGGCACTGCGGCCGTTCTCCCAGTCCTGCACCCAGATCGGCCAGAACGGCACTCTGCTGCGCAACTATGACTTGCCGCCCGATCAGTGCGAGGGGACCATCGTCTCCTCCTGCTTCCTGCGCCCCGTGATCGGGATGCAGGACATGCTGTGGGGCATGCTGGACGGGATGAACGACGCCGGTCTGGCGGCCTCGCTCACCTGGGGCGGACGTTCCGCCTACGGACGCGGCTTCGCCATTCTCATCCTCGTGCGCTACCTGCTGGAGACGTGCGACACCGTCGATCAGGCGGTCGACAGGCTGCGGTCCCTGCCGGTCGCCGTCCCCCAGAACCTCACCCTTGTCGATCCCACCAAGGCGGTGACGGTGTTCGTGGGACCGGATATGTCACCGACGGTGGCACCGGACGCCTGCGCCGCCAATCACCAGCACCTGCCGGTGACCGACGAGCAGGAGCAAGCCCTGCAAACACAGGAGCGGCTGCGAACCATCCGCGCCGCGGGCGCGGACGTGGCGGCGATGCTGAAGCCGCCGCTGTATCGATCCGTCGACGAGCAGGGGTCGAGAACGCTCTACACCGCCCACTACCGGCCCGTCGAGGGCCGGGTGACGTACTACTGGCCCGGTGAGTCCTGGCAACAGTCCTTCGACGACTTCACACCCGGATCCCGCACCGTGACCTTAGGCCGGGCCAGCTGATCGGAAGTCTGCACACACCAACGCCTCTGATAGGTCGTCTCTGCGCCAAACCCCGACGCCAGGACGGGCACGCAAGGCGACCACGGCGCCTACTCGTGCCCGATGCGTGCCCGATCGGGCGGTGAACTGCCGTCAATCAGGGTCTTCGATGAGTCCAGTCACGACACCACCTTCTATCCGTTCCGGCAGGTCAGCGCCGGTTTAATGATCGCCAGGCCCCGTCTGATTCCTAAGCTCAGAGCGCGGGTTCGATTCCCGTCACCCGCTCCATGCAGAAAGAAACCCAGGCGTCGGCCCGGGGTTTCTTTGTTGCCTGGACCAGTTCAAGTGTCTCGTGCCGCTCCGCAGCACGGCCCGCATCGCAGGGGTGTCGTCTCAACCCGCTAGCAGATTGCGATTGCCTGGGCCCGGGGGGCGCCTACCAGAGCGGTCCGGTGCACATGTGCTGGATGGTGGACGCCAGCGCCTGCTTGAGTACGTCGGCATCCGCCCCGGCGATCGCGTGGAACTCCAGCAGGTAGCGCCCCACGTGCAGGCCCAGCAGGTGACTGGCCACCAGAGAGACCCGGAGCTCGGCCCGCTCGGGGGCGATGGCCGTGACGATCGGATCCACCACGCACGTGGTGAACAGCTCCCGCATGAGCGTGGCCGCCTCCGGACGCTCGCAGGCCGCGTGCAGCAGAGTGAGAGCCGTATTGGGCCGACCGTCCTGCTCCCAGGTCTCCAGGAACACGTCGGCGAGACGCTCGCCGATGTGGTCGGGGCCCATCGCGAGGACCCGACGGACAACCGTGTCGGGATCGAAGGGCCACTCGACTGTGGCGGCCAGCAGACCCGCCTTCGAGCCGTAGAAGTGCACGACCAGTGAGGGCCTGACCCCTGCGTTTCTAGCGATCTCGCGTAGCGACGTCTGCGCGTAGCCCTTGCCGTCGAAGGCCGCACGGGCGGCCATCAGGATCCTGGCACGTGACGCCTCGCCGTCCCGCGAACGCGTCGCACCGGGCGACGGCGCTCCGGGGACGCCGGTGTCGAGGGGTGGGGTCTTCGTCGCTGCCATACCGGCATTCTGGCACTCCGCGACTGTACATGTACAGTTGCTGTAGGCTATAACTGCACATGTACAGCAGGTGCGGTCCCGGCGACGTCCTTCGCGAGGTGACTGGCGCGCCAGACTGATCACCGGGCGACACGTCCGATCGGAGGAGTCACTATGGAGGCCATGCAAACTGCGCTGGTGGTGCAACCCGGTGAGGCGGCCGGGGCATCACTCACGGACGGCGCGTTCGAGCTGCTCGCCGACGGGGGTGCGGTCAGCGCCAGCAGGCTCACCCTCGCAACCGGCGCCGACGGGGCACCCCCGCACCACCACAAGCTCTCCCACGAGCTTTTCTATGTGCTGGACGGGACGATGTTGTTCCGTCTCGGCGACACTCTGACCACGGTGGGAAAGGGTGGGCTTGTCGTCGTACCGCCCGGCCTGCCGCACGTCTTTGGGGCGGCAGAAGGTGAGGTGGCCGACGTGGTCGTCGTGCTCAGCCCTGGCATCGAACGGTTTGGCTACTTCGAGCAGCTGGCCGCCATCAGCCGTGGCGAGGCGGAATTCGCCTCACTTCTCCCCGAGCAGCACCGCTACGACGTGCACTTCGAGGACCTCCCCGACTGGCGGTCGGCCGCCTAGGGTCTGTTGCGAAAGTGGATCTTAGCTGCGGGTAGTCAGGCCGTTGTCGTTATTGCAGGCTGCCGCGCTGCCTGGCCGTAATGGGCCTGTTCCCCCCCCCACTGAGCGACGGCCGCTAGCATGGTCGGGTAGTGAGGCCAGGCCGTGCCGCACCCAAGTGGGGCAGAAGCTTCTAGCACATATGGTGACCCGATGACATCAGCGCTGGTCTACACGATTTACCTCATAGTCGGGGCGTTGTACGTCTATGCCCTGGTCGACTGCATCAGGACCCCTGCGCCACGCATTCGCCTCCTGCCCAAGGCCGGCTGGCTGATCGTCATGGTCCTGCTCCCGATTCTCGGTGCCATCGCCTGGCGCAACCTGGGCAAGCGCTCTACTTCCGCGGAAGACCGGGTGCCCGTGTCCTGAGCCCCCGCCCATGGCTCTCCCTGTGCTGTTCAGAGCCATCCGTTGATGGCTGCGACCAGCACGGTCGCTTCGTTGCGGACGGCGAGTTTGTCGTACCTGGTGGCGACGGCGCGGTGGCGCTTGAGGCGGTTGATCCCGCACTCGACCGCGTGCCGCTGCTTGTAGTCGTCCTTGTCGAACTTCGGCGGGCGGCCGCCGCGCGATCCACGCTTGAGCCGGTTGCGGACACGGTCCGCCGGAACAGGGATCGTTGCCTTGATCCCGTGTCTGCGCAGGTAGGAGCGGTTGCTGCGGGAGTCGTACGCCTAATAGGCGCTGTGGGTTGGCCATTGAGCCAGTCCTGGCAGGGCCGGGCGAGAGGTCTGTCTGTATGCAGCGCCGAGAGTGCTTCGACAAGAGCGACGCAGGTCCGGACCCTGCCATTTCGAACTCGGTCGCCGTACCGTTCCGTGGTTCGAGCCATTCTCAGGGCCACCTCACGATCAGCCGGAGCCGTGGAGCTCTTCACGAGAGCGAGGACCCTGGGCATAGCTGGGGCCACGGACGGCTGATGGGGTGGTGCGCCCGCGAGCGCTTCTATTAGAGGGCGGTACGTGACTTGATGCCCGTTTCGCGCTTTCGGGAGGAGTGTGCGGACCGGCCGTGACGTCGCCTGGCCGTTACGGTCGCGGCTGGGTGAACAAGCCCTGCTCGGTCTCGACCAGGATCCCGCGCTCGGCGAGCCGGCTCGAGCTTCAGGCGGGTGTTGTTGATGTTGTTGGGCGCGATCTCCAGGTCCATCGCCTCGCACACCTGCCGCGCTCGTAGCGGCATGTCGGCTGCGGCGAACACTGCCATGATCTGCTGGTAGGCCGGATGGTCCGGCAGCCTCGGCGTCGGCGGCGCGGGCGGCTGCGGATCGGGCAGCGCCAGCAGCGTCTTGCGGGTGATCCGGACCTCCTCGGCGGGAATCGTACGGCACGCCCGACGTGCCGTACGGTCTCGTGCCCTCCCTGCGCACGGACTACCGGCGGGTGACGTTCGTGGCTGACGGGCAGCGGGTGACCTGTGATGCGGGGCTGGTCGTTCGCGACGAGGCGACGGGCCGGGAAGCCCTCGCCGACGATGCTCTGGTGCTCGTCGAGACGAAGACACGAGGGCACCTGACCGAGGCGGACCGGATGCTGCACGGATACGGGGTGCGGCCAGCCGGGTTCACCAAGTACAGCGCCGGACTGGCGGCCGTACGACCGGAGCTGAGGGCGAACGCGTGGGCGCGGGCGGTGCGGAGGGTGTTCCCGTAGCCGGCCGGAGGGGCGGGCGACCGCCGCCGGAGCGGGCGATCAGCCGGCGGCCCTGGGGATGGAAAGCCTCACCCGCGCCCCCGGCGCACTCCACGCTGTGAACGTGCCGCCGGCCTCATCCGCGGTACGGCGGGCGATGTCCAGGCCGAGCCCGGTCGAACCCGCGCCGCTGATGCCGCGCACGGTGGGATGGGCCCCGCACCGCCGAAGTGGAAGCCGGGGCCCTCGTCCTCCACCAGGAGCTCCGCTGTGTCACCCGCCGCCCGGACCGTGACGCGGAACCCCGTGCCTTGGGGGGTGTGGTCGAGCACGTTGCCGATCAACGCGTCGAGCGCGGCGGCGAGCGCGTCGTGCGGGGCGGGAACGCGAAGGGGGCCGGACGGGGTGGGGTCACCCAAGGTCTCGGCGTCCAGCCGGAGTGCGGCGACGGGGGTGCGGAGGCGGTGGGCGAGATCGGCGGCGTTCTCGCGTTCGGCGGCGAGGAGTTCGTCGATACGGGCGGCAAGACGGTTCAACTGGTCGCCGATCAGGCGGAGTTCCGGTGGTCCGGCCGGTTCCGCCCGAGCCGTCAGATCACCGGCGGCCAGCCGGTCCGCCGTCTTGGCCAGCGAGCGCGTCGCACCCACCAGCCGCGCGCCCAGCCGGTCGGCGAGCAGCAGCCCCAGCAGGACGAGGCCCGCGCCGATCCCGGCCAGTACCAGCCAGGACGCGATGACTCCGTCATGCAACTGCCCGGGGCTCAGGGCCACCTGCACCACCGCGGTGCCGTCCGGAGCACCGTGCACCGGGACCAGCACGACCCGTCCACCGTCGGACGGCGCATAGGTGAACGCCCGTCCGGTGCGTGCCAGCCCGACCGCGTTCGTGATCTGTGCGGGCGCACCGGCGACGGCACCGTCGGCGAGGATGAGCGACGTCCGGGGAAGGCCGGCGCCCCTGGCGCTCCGCACGGTCTCTTCGGCACCCTTCGCCACTTGCGCACCACTCGCAAGTACGGGCCCCACCGCCGACGCCACCCACTGGGCCCGGGCGGTCGCCTCGGCGGTGGACCGGTCGGCGACGTGTGTCCGGGTGAGGAGCGTGAGGGGCACCAGCAGGGCGGCGAGGACCAGGGCGGTGGTGGCCCCGGTCAGCAGGAGCAACCGACGCCGCACTACGGCTCCCCCGCCCCACCTGCCCCGCCGGCCCGGCCCGTCTCGCCGGTCCCGCCGTCGGGCGCAGGAGCGGGAGCAGGTGCGGGTGCGGGAGCCACCAGTTTCACTCCCACGGTGCGGACCGTGTGCAGATAGCGCGGCGCCTGGGCTGTCTCCCCCAGCTTGCGCCGCAACCAGGACAGATGGACGTCGACCGTCTTGTCGGCGCCGCCCAGGGGCTGCTGCCAGACCTCGGCGAGGAGCTCACGACGGGAGAACGACCTGGCCCTGCGCGGCGGGCCAAGTGGGCGAGCAGGTCGAACCAAGGACGGTTACGAGCGCCTCGTCACCGGTATGCGCGACGCCGATGCCGAAGCGGCCGCCGCCGGAGCCGACGCCCGCCTGCGGCTGCGTGCACAGGCCGAGGCCTTCTACGCGTTCGTCCGCACCCAGCGCGGCGTCTTCCGCCTCATGTTCGGCCACGACGCCGCCGCCTTCGGCATTCCGCGGGAGGACCATCCCGCCCTCGCTCTTGGGCAGCAGTGGCTCGACGCGCTCCGGGCCTGCGAGGGAGAAGGTGTGCGCTGGCCCGACGGCGTGGAGGGTGCGGCCACGACCCTCTGGTCAGCCCTCCTCGGCCGCTTCGCGCTCTGGTCCACGACCTTCGGGAGGCAGGATCGGGAAGAACTCACCGCCTTCGCCCACCGCACCGTCGACACCGTCCTCCGCGAGGCGGTCATGTGAGAACCGGGTCGCGAAGCACCGACATCTACCATGACCACCCGAGCCCGGCTCACCGCTGTCCTCTCCCGATGTTCCAGAGCTGGTGCGATGGGGATCGCGGAACCGCACGGACCTCGTCCTGCTCAGGTGACGGAGAAGCCCTGAAAAGCAGCTATTCCGCGGGTGCCGGTCCAGCCGTTGGCGGCCGTCATGAACACCCCGATGTCCTGGGCGTCGGCGGCGCCGCCAGGGGTGGCCGTGCCGACCGTGGTCCATGCGACGCCGTCACCGCTGCACTCACCGGTATAGGCGTCACCCGAGCGTGTGAGCCGCAGATACACCGGAGCGGTGAAGGAGTCGGCCAGTTCGATCGAGTCGAAGGTACCGTTGCCGTCGGAGTCCCAGGACAGCGCGCATCCGTTGGACGGAGTCACCGCCAGATTGACGTACCCGGCCGAGCCGTCTCCGTTCGTGGAGAGGTCGTTACGGACCATGAGCCCGGCGCGGGCCCAGCCGCCGGTGCTGTCCTGCGAGGTGACCTGGACCGTAGCGGTCGAGGAGGAGCGGAACGCGGCGACCTGGTGGATCGTGGCGAACTCGTTGGTGCCACCCCACAGATCGGCGCCCCCGCCCTCGATGGCGAGCGCGTCCCCGGACTGGCCGAAGACGGCATCGTTGAAGGAAGCGGTTCGGTAGGGCGTTTGGACACCGGTGGCCGCCATCAGGCGGACCAACGCCGCGGCAGAGCCCCGCGACCCGCCGCTGCGGTAGGACGCGGCCACCGGCACCCGGGAGACCAGCGCACCGGGAGCCGCGGTGAGGGTGACCCGGAAGCCGACCGAGAAGGTCTCTCCCGGGGCGACGGACGCCGCGGTGGCCGTGCCGATCGGCTCGGTGGCCATCCCCTCCGGTGCGTCGACGGACAAGCTCACCTGTGTCGCCGGGCCGAATCCATTGCGGTTGGTGAACGCCACGGTGACCGTGGCCGGGCGGTCCTCGGCCACCGCTCCCCGGTTGGCGGACGCGGTCAGTGTCACCTGGTGGGGGGCCGCGGCCAGGGTGTCCCGTACCCGCCGGGCCAGCTTGTGGATGTCGCCCGATGTCCGCACCGGGTAGCTGTCGTGCTGGTGGGCCCAGTGGTCCTCCAGCGCGAACCAGTCGATCCCGGCCGGCTGCCGACCGGTCGCGAGCGCCGCGGACAACTCGTCGAAGTACGTCTTCCAGCGAAGGTGGTAAAGGCCCCCGACCAGTCCGGACCACTCCCGGTTGGCGTAGTCGTGCAACCCCTCGTCGCTGCTCGCCCGGCCGCCCCAGGTGGTGAGGATCGACCGTGCGTCGTACTCCAGTCGGTCCTTCTCCGCCCTGGTGGCGCCCCAGGAACGGGCGTCGGCCAGCCACCGTCCGAGCAGGTGCTGACCGCTGGTGGCCAGCACCTTGTCCATCAGCTTCATCCAGCTGAGCCAGGTGGTGGTGAGCCGGTCGAAGTGGCCGCGGTCACCGGTCTCGTACGCCGCCTTGATCTGGGGCAACAACACCCGGCTGCGGTTGGACAGCACCTGACGCGCCACGTCGGCCAGATCGTAGGCGTAGGCCGAGCTGTGGCGCAGTCCCGGCGCCACCTGGAGCAGTTCGGTGAGGGCCGTGTCGAAGGCGGTGGTGTCGTAGCGGTCGGCCTCCGGGCCCCAAGCGGCGGCTTTGTTGGCGTCCAGGCTCGGCCGGGCGCCGAACAGTCCGTCCGGCGCCTCGCTCCAGGAGTCCGCGCGGGTCATGTTGTACGCGGTGGCACGGATCGCCTTCCAGGCGGCGACGGCGTGCGGGTCCTCGCCGCCGTACCGGGAGGTGGCGTAGGAGGCGAACCAGTCGTCGAGGTCGATGGTGCCGGGCGTCCAGGCCAGCTCGGTGAACAGGGCCATCGCGGCGGGGTTGTTATCGGCGCCCTCGGGCATCATCGCGATTCCGGCGAGCGCGCTGCCTTCCTTGTCCCGCCACTTCGGGTACTGGTCCACCCAGTCGGGGGCGTTGGCGCCGATCGGCGTGTGGCCGCCGAAGTTCCAGATGGAGCCGAAGGCGTACGGGGTGCCGTCCCAGTCGCTCTCCCGGTCGGTGACGGTGGCGTAGCGATCGGACAGACCGTCGACGACGAGCATCCCGCTCTTGTCGACCGCGCCGAGGATCTCCGGGCTCGGATTGGTCTGCCAGCCCAGGATCGCCCACACCGCCCCAGGGTGTGCCTTCCGCAGAGCCGCCTCGACGGCCTTGGCCGCCTCGCCGACCGGCACATCACCGGCGTTGCCGCCCTCGTGCAGCAGGTCCATCTTGTACATCGCGCTGTCGCCGAACCGGCTGCGCTGGTGCCGGTAGAAGGCGGCTGCGACCTCGGCGAAGAGGTCCGTACGGGGATCGAGCCAGTCGGGGCGTTTGAAGGCGCCCCAGGTGCCCTGGGCGACCAGTGACGCGCCGGGGTGCTTGGCCAGGAAGTCGTCCGGCACGGTGCCGTAGTAGCCGGGCAGCACGGGGGTCATGCCGAGCTCCCGCACCCGGTTGATGATCTTCTTGGCGAGGGCGGCCCGCTGGTCGATGAGGTGTTTGGACACCGGACCGCCGAACCCCGACATGTTCTGGAGCAGCCACCAGGGCTGGTGGGACGGGGCGGGGATCCAGGCCCGCAGCTCGGCGTCGGAATAGCCGAAGTCGCGGAAGGTGTCGTAGTAGACGGCGTCGGCACCGATGTACACGAGTACCTCGTTGATGCCGTGCAGCGCGAGCACGTCGATCTCGCGCTCCCAGGCCGGCCAGTCCCGGTAGGCGCCGGTGTAGCCCTCGTTGGTGTCGTTGTACGCGAACCGGTGAGCGACATTCGCCGCTCCGGTGATGTCCGCGCCGGGCAGGGGCAGCTGCCGGGGCAGGTTGTTCAGCTGCTCCCCGTTCCAGGAGATGTCGGCCTTCGCGGCCTCGGCGAGGTAGCGGTTGAACCCGGTGAGCAGTACGGCGGGGCTGGTGCCCTCCACCGTGATGCGCCCGGCCCGGCCGGTGACCCGGAAGCGCTCTCCGTCGCCGCCGACCACCGCGCGCAGAGTGATCTGCTGGTGATGGCGGGGCACCAGCCGCCGCAGCGCGGCGGTGGCCGGTGCCGTGTCGAACGGCCGGGGGCCGCCCTTCGCGGAGGCCGCCCGGGCTGCCCGCGGCGGGGCCAGCAGCAGCGCGCCGCCCACGGCGGCCGCTCCGGTCAGCGCGCGTCTGCGGCTGATGCCTTCATCGCTGTTCATGGATGTCCTTTCAGGCGACCGTCATCGCGAAGATGTGCAGAGCGGGAACGCCCTGCTCCAGGCCGTCGCTGACCTTCGGCAGCACAACGGCCCGCAGCTCCTTGTCCCGAAGTGCGACTCCGAACGTGTAGAGGCTGACAGGGGTGTCGTCCCGGCCTGTGGAGATGTGGCGGTACGGCACCACCACCGAGGCGGAGCCGTTCGCCCCGTACCAGTCCGGGACGGCGACGGAGAACGCCTGCCGCGTGCCGTCGGCGTAGACGATGGCTCCCTCGCCCTTGCCTTCGCCCCAGGTGCTGGTGCCGAGGAAGGCCAGCCGGGAGCCAGAGCCGGACAGCAGCACGGTCTGCCCGGAGGCGACGACGTTGTCCTTGTTCCCCGGCCGGGTGTCCGGCCAGGTGAAGGCCGTCCCGTCGTACGTCACCACCGCCCCCGGCGTCAGCCCGACCGAGGCCAGGGCCTGGGCGGACAGGCTGGAACGCGACCCGTCGATGTCGGCGACAGTGAGGGCGTCGTCGGAGGCGATGCCCGCGTTGTCGAAGGCACCGGCGATGGACAGGTTCGGCAGCCGCACCGACGAGGTGGCGCGGGCGCAGTCGGAGCCGCCTCGGTGGACGTCGAAGAGCGCATGGGCGGTGAACGAGACGAGGCCCTCGGCGTCGTCGGCGAGCCGGGTCCGCCAGCTGCGGGTGGCCGTGGCACCGGGCACCAGGCCGCCCAGACGGGACGGCCGCCCGGTGCCGTCCACGGCGAGGTAGAGCACCGTGCCACGCAGCGCGATCGCGGCGGTGTTGGTGACGGTCGCGGTCAGCGTCACCAGCGAACCCGCCTGCGGGCTCGTCGACGACACCGTCAGCGAGACGGGCGGGCCGAGGAAGTCCTCCTCGGGCCGGTAGGGCCGACTGCTCGGGCTGCCGCTCACGTTGCCTCCACCGTGAAGTGGTCGAATACCGCCTGGACGGTCGTGCCGGGGTAGTTGAGGTTGACCGCGCTGGCGACGACACCGGCGTCCCCCGCGCCGCTCGCCGAGGGCACGGTCGCGGTGCCGATCTCGTCCCACTTGAGCGTGTTACTGGTGGCGTACGCGGTGTATGTGGTGCCGGAGCGCACCAGTCGCAGCCAGGCGGGATGGTACGAGGCGCCGCCACCGGCCCAGGTGTCCAGGCGCCCGTCACCATCGCTGTCCGTCACGAACTCCAGCCCGTACTGCTTCGACATGGTCAGCACCGCGTAGCCGCCCATCTCCGGCGCGGTCAGGTCGTTGGCCATGGCCAGTCCGTACTTGGCGGAGGGGTTGTCGCTGCCGCTCAGGCTGACCGCCTTGGCCCGCACCACGCAGGACTCGGCGGCAGCACCGGGGACGTAGATGCTCCCCTTCTCGTCGGTGCCGCCGGACAGGTCCCGGCCGCCCGACCAGATCACCAATTGGGTGCCGTACTGGCCGTACTTGGCGTCGTCGGTGGTGGCATGCGTCAGATACGGCTCCCGCGCACCGTTGGGCTCATAGGGGATGGTGAACGTCCTGGCGGATCGGGCGCAGTCGGCGCTGTGGCCGACGACGTCGAAAACCAGGTGCGCGGTGAACGACACCTCCCCGGCCACACCGACGGGCATCTGCGTCCGCCAGCTGCGGCTCACCTTCGCGCCGGGCCGCAGGTCGCCGAGGGCGAAGGTCCGCGTGGCCGTCGCGGCCCCTGGATCGATCAGGTAGAGGACGGCGCCGCCGAGCGGGAACGGGCAGTCATTGGTGAGGACCGTCGTGGCCGTCAAAGCGTCGCCCCCGGCCGGGGCCGCCGGTTCGGTGGTGACGGAGAGCGTGGGCCCGCGGGTGTCCAGTTCCGTATCCATACGTCTTCCGGTCATCGGGGTCACCCCCGGTCCCAGTCGACGGTGAAGGTGTTGGCGATGTCGCTGGGGAGGCCGGACGGGACGGTGATGTGGATCTTTCCGTCCCGGCGGCTCCACCGCAGTGGGCCGTGGTGGCCGAGCAGCCGGATCCGCGAGCCGACGCTGATCGGGATGTCTGCCGGTACCGACAAGGTTCCGCCGGGAGCGCCCAGCGCGATGATGTTGAACTTGCCGGGGGTGACCGTGTACCGGATGCCGAGTGGGCTGCCCTCCTCCTCCGCCCGCACCCACGGCGCCGACCCGTAGACCGCCGGGCCGTTGACGTCCAGCCAGGCTCCGATGTCGCGCAATCGCGTCTGCATGATGTCCGGGATGGTGCCGTCCGGTTTGGGGCCGATGTTGAGCAGGAGGTTGCCGTTCTTGCTGACCACGTCGGCGAGCAGGTGGATCAGGAACTCGGACGTTTTGTAGTCCTCCTCCAGCTCGTGCTTGTTGTAGCCCCAGGAGTACCCCATGGTGATGCAGCACTCCCACTTCTGCGGGTCCATCGTGGGGTTGGTGCGCTGCTCATAGGTCGCGAAGTCGAAGTGGGTGTCGAACCGGTCGTTGACCACGACACCCTTCGGCTTCCGGCGGTTCTTGGCCTGGTTGTAGTAGTGCGCCATGGGCTCTTCGCTGCGCCACGCCGGATCTCCGGTCGGCCGGAACCACTGGCCGTCCGCCCACAGCAGATCGGGGTCGTAGCGGTCGACGATCTCGTAGAGCTGTCTCAGCTCGTAGTCGCCGACGTAGTCCTCGACCGGCTTGTAGCCGACCATCGGGATTTCCGCGTCGGTATAGAAATTCCTCATCGGCCGGCCGATCGCCGGATTGAAGAACTCGCCGAGCGAGTAGTAGAGGCCCGGCCGTACGGTGCCGCGCCCGCGGGCGGCCGTCATAAGCTCGCCGACCAGGTCACGCTTCGGTCCGTACGCCACCGAGTGCCGGTCGGTGACCCGGCTCGGGAAGAGCGCGAATCCGTCGTGGTGCTTGCTGGTCAGGGCGAAGTACTGGGCGCCCGCCTGCTCGAAGAGCCTCACCCAGGAGTCCGGGTCGAAGTTCTCGGCCCTGAACCGCGGGATGAAGTCGTCGTAGACCAAGTCCTCGCCGTAGGTGTCGCGGTGGTACTTCCACTCGGCGGTGTTCTTGAAGCTCTGGTACCACAGGTACCACTCGGCGGCGTTCTGCCGTCCCGTGCCGCCGGGTACCGAGTAGACCCCCCAGTGGATGAAGATGCCGAACTTGGCGTCCTTGTACCACCGCGGCACCGGGTGGGTGTCGAGGGACGCCTTGGTGGCCGTGTAGTCGGGAATGCCGGTGCGCCCGGGCCGGCCCAGTGCCTGGGCGACCCCGGGCGGGGAGAGCAGCACGGCCCCGCCGAGGGCGCTCGCGGTGGCCAGGAGGTGTCTGCGACTGAGTGCCATGGAGGTGCCTCTCACTCGGTGACGTCGGTGGTCGTGGCGGTCGTCCGGCACGGCGGTCGCACCCGGGTGTCACCAGGGTGATGGCCGTCCCGGATTCGGCGGCTGCCGGTGCCGCTCCCAGCAGTGGGGCGGCCAGGATCAGCGCCGCCGAGCAGCGGCGAAGGGCTCGTCTCCCCCCGGACATCAGCCACCGCCGCCACAGGTCAGCTTGGCATCGGCCCAGTCGGCGTGGTCGAGGGCGTTGCCGTCTCCGGCGTCCGAGACGATGAGTTCGAGCCGGCGCGCGTCCGCCACGTCAACGTCGATCTTCTTTGTCGCGGTGTCCCGGTCGACGGCACCGGACTCGTAGACGGGCATTCCGTCGGCGAGAACGGTGTACGTGACGGTGGCCGGGCCGTCGGACCGGCCATAGGTCTCCTGGTCGAGGCCGAGGGCCGCGTGGAAGGTGGTGCAGGTGCCGCCGAGCCACACCTGGACACTGCTTGCGGCGTGCGTACCGAGGCCCTTTTCGTAGCCGGTGTCGTGCAGGGTGAGCGGCAGGCCGTCGCCTCCGGCGTTCTCGCCGTTGGACTGGTCGCGTTCGACCGCGCCCCAGCCGTTGCTGCTGGACTGGAACGGCAGATCGCTGACGTAGTGTTCGCCGGCCGTGAGCGGCGGTGGCTGCGCCGCCACCACCTCCTCCCCGGCCGCCCTGCCGGGTTTGCCACGCCGGATGAAATCGGCGGTGGCGCCGACGATCGCGGCGGTGCCGGCCTTCTGGGCCGACGGCACGGAGAGCGTCCATCGCGCGCTCGCCGAGGCACCGGGTTCCAGGGTACCGAGGCGGACCGGGTCGGCCGGGGTCGCGATCCAGCTGTCCGGCAGGTCCGGGCTCAGGGTGAGGTCGCGGAGCGACTTGCCCTCCTCCGGTACCGAGACCGAGGCCGTCACCTGGTAGCTGCCGCCCGGCTCGACGGTGTCCGGGGCGTCGATGGTCACCCGGGCCGGGGCGGCCGGGTCGGTGTAGTTGGCGGCGTCGTAGGCCGGAGCGGCCACATCGGGGACCCGCAGCGAGGAGGTGACATTGCCCAGGGTGGTGAGATCCACCTTTCCGAGGCCGCCGCTCTTGGTGTCCTCGCTCCACGAGGCGATGGCGATGGTGTTCTTGCCGTCGGCGCGCAGAATGCCACGGGGAAGGGGAAAGGTGTGGCGGCCGGTTCGGCTCGTACCGGCGAACTCTCCATTGATCCACACCGAGTACGCGCCCACCGCCCCCGAGGAGGTCTCCGGATTGGTGGCGTTCGCGGCGAGGGTCAGGGACTTCTCGGTGCCGGTCGCCTTGAAGCGGCCGCGGTACCACACATAGCCGTAGTGGTAGCCGTACTCGTCCTGGTACAGCACCGGCAGGGTGCCGGGCGCGGTGGGGTTGTCGGTGGTCAGCTTGTCGGCGTACGTCCATGAGGAGTCGTCGAAGTCCGGGGCGGCCTCGGGGTTGCCGGTGGACGTTCTCCAGCCGGTCAGCTCGGGCAGGGGGACGCCCTTCGGGCCGGGCACTGTGCCACGGAGGCTGCCGGACGCGGTCGGCTTCACCTTCAGGGGCAGGCCGTTCCAGGTGACGCTCCGTACGCCGGGCGGTGCGAAGACCTCCAGCGGCCCCGCCTTCCGCGCGTCCCCGGTGAGCGCGAGCGTCCGGCCGGTGACGGATGCCGTGCGGACCAGCTCGGTGCCGTGTTCCAGGACCGGACCGGCCTTCGTTTCCTGCCGCCAGAAACCGGCGGCCTCATCGTCGGTGCCGATGAGCAGCAGCAGTTCGGGGCGGCCGCCACCCTGGAGGAGGACCCGGGTGAGGCCGGAGTGGGTGTAGTCCAGCTTCAGGTCGCCGCGCTTGGCGTCCCAGGTGGCGGAGGCCTTGCCGTCGAGCACGGTGACCTTGGGCTCGGCGGGGTAACGGAGCATGGTCTGTCCGGGGTCGCCTTCACCGCCGTACAGCACGGCTCGTGTGCGGTCACCGGTCCCGGTGCTGGTCAGCAATTCGCTGGTGGAGTAGACGAGCCGCTGCCCACCGCCGAGGTCGTGGCCGGCGACGAGGATCTTGCCGGTCTTGCCGTTCAGCCGCGCGGTGACCGGATACGTGCCGTACGGGGTCTTCCAGTCGAAGGTGGTGGTGGCGTCGGCGTCGGCCATCGGGTCGCCGTGCCGGAGGTAGAGGAACTGGGTGTCGGTGTGCGGGTTGGCGCGGGCTTCGATGTGCACGGCGCCGTTGGACGAGGCGGGCGCCTCGGCTGGATCGGTCGTGGTGAGTGGTCCTGTGGTGGTGTAGAAGAGGCCCTGCCGCTTCATCTCGTCGTAGTCGGCGCCGGTCTGGCGCGACTCGCTGATCGGCGCGCCGTAGTCGTAGGAGGTGTAGACCTGGCGCGGGTCGGCGAGCCAGCCCCAGTTGGTGCCGCCATAGGCCATGTAGAGGTTTTCGATCGTCGTGCCCTGCATGACCTCGTGCTTGTTGACGATCTTCTGGTAGGCGGGGCCCATCTTCTCCCGGCACTTGTCGTAGCCGGTGTCGCCCCAGGTCTGGAACCAGCCGGTACCGGCCTCGAAGATCGCCAGCGGTGCGTCGTCCTGCTGCCGCTTGAGGGCGGGCAGCCACCACTCGCCCTTGCAGAAGGAGTTGTACTGGTCCAGCTCTCCGACGAAGTCCAGGCCCTCGCCGCCCGCGTACTGCGGCATCGGCTCGTTGCCGACGAGGGGGACGGTGATGCCGTCGGCCCGCACCTGCTTGCTCAACTCGACTATGTAGTTCCGGCCGTCGGGGTCGTACAGCTCGTTCTCGACCTGGTAGAGGAGCACCGGTCCGGTGCCGTCGGTGACCTGGCGGCGGGCGAGGATCCGGTCGATCTTCCGGAGCCATTCTCGGGCGGCGGCGAGGTATTCGGGGTCGGTGGAGCGGGCCTGTCCCTTCTGGGTCATCAGCCAGCCGGGGAAGCCTCCACCATCCGTCTCGGCGTTGATGTACGGTCCGGGGCGGGCGATGACATAGAGCCCGGCCTGCTCGGCCATGTCGAGGAGCTTGTCGACGTCATGGACGCCGGTGAAGTCGTAATGGCCCTTCGCCGGGGAGTGGAAGCCCCAGTCGAAGTAGATCGAGACGGCGTTCATACCGCTTGCCTTGATCTTCTGTAGTACGTCACGCCACAGGTCGGGGCTGGGGAGCCGCCAGTAGTGGAACTCTCCGGACCAGACGAAGAGTCGGCGGCCGTCGACTTTGACGGAGTACTTGTCGTAACTGACCGTATGAGGCGTGGCCTTGGTGGCTGCGGCGCCCGGGACCGTGGCGTGGGCGGGCACCGCCGCGGACAGGACCGCGAGCAGTACGGCGGCCAGCGTTCCGGCCAGTGCGGTACGCAGTTGTCCGACTCGCGCGAGTTTCACGAGGGGCCTCCCGTACAGGTCAGCTTGGCGTCGGCCCAGTCGGCGTGGTCGGTGGAGACATCGCCGTCCCCGTCGACCAGCAGGTCCAGCCAGCGGGCGCCGGTCACGTCCACGTCGATGTCGATGCCGCCGTCAGAGCCGCGCACCACCGGGCTGGTGGTGCGGGAGCGGCCGTCGGCGACCACCTGGAAGGAGACACTGCCGTTGTCGCCGACCTCGTCGTCCACCCCGGCGGTGGCGGTGAACCAGGTGCAGCCGCCGCCGAGGTGGACCCGGATCTGGCTGTTCGCGTGCACGCCGAGTCCCTTGTCATAGGCGGTGCCGCCGACGGAGAGCTTCCGCCCGTCACCCGCGACGGACTCCCCGTTGGAGGCGTCCTTCTCCACCGGGCCCCAGCCACTGACCGCCTTGACCAGGGGCAGGTCGCTCACATAGGCGTCGGCGGAAAGCTCGGGCGGCGGCACTTGCACGGCCCGCGCCCCAGTGACGGTGCCGGGGCGGCCGGTCTGTGTGAGGGTGGCGGTCGCGGACAGGACGGCGTAGTGGACCGGGTCACCCGGCGGGGTGACGGTGTAGTCCGCGGTCACGGTGTCGCCGGGCCGCACCCGGTCGAAGCGGGTGGTGTCGTCGGTGGTCGCGGTCCAGCCGTCCGGGACCTTCAGCGCCAGCTCGACGTTCCGGGCGGTCGGCGCGTCCTTCAGCACGCCGAGGGTGACGGGGACCTTGGCGGCGGTGCCGGTGCTCAGGAAAGGTTCGGCGTCGACGGTGACGTGAGCGCCCGAGTCCGGCATGGTGTACGTCGTGGCGTTGTACGAGGGCGCGGCCACCGTACCGACCTTGATCCCGCCCGCCGAGGCACCGAGGTCGACGAACTTGGCCGAGCCGGGGCCCGCGGCCTCGTCGGTGGACCAGACCGCCAGGGCGATGGTGTTGGTGCCCTGCTCGCGCAGGACGCCCTTGGGGATGACGAAGCGTGTCTGCGGCCCAGTGTCCGGTAGGTAGCGCCCGATCAGCCAGCCGTTGACGAAGATCTGGGCGCGGTATGCGGTGCCGCCGTCCCCTGATTGGGCGAGGTCCAGCGCGATCGCGTTGTCCTGGCCCAGCGGCAGGTCGAGCCGGGTCGAGGTGCGGTACCAGCGCACGCCGGGCCCGGTTTTCCCGGTCTGCCGGGAGAGGGTGGTGCTCTTCCATCCACCGTCGGGGTATCCCGGCAGCGACCAGCCGGCCCGCTCTCCGTACAGCCCGCCGTTGTTGTAAGGGCCCCGAGCGGCGTCGACCGGGTCTTCGCCGCCGCGGCCGCCCTGGATCTTCCACGTGAGGGTGGAGGCCCCGCCGATCACGTCGGCGCCGAGCAGGCCACGCGGTTCCTTGGAATAGTCGTGACCCCATTCCTCGTTGTGGCCCGCGTTTTCCACCAGGACGGAGAGCACGTTGTCGCCGCTGTCCCTCAGCGTGTCCGCCGGGATGTCGAAAGTGTGGGAGCCGTTGCCGGAGCTGCCGAGGTAGCGGCCGTTGAGCCATACCGCGTACTGGCCGGTGGGACCGGTCCTGCCGTCGAGTGCGAGCGCGGTCGCGGCACGGGTGGTCCCGAACCTGCCGCGGTACCAGACGTTGCCGTGGTGGAAGCCGTACTCGTCCATCGCGAGGACCGGCAGCGACCCGGCCAGCTCCGGGTTGTTGGCGGTGAGGTGGTCGGCGCTGGTCCAGGTGGAGTCGTCGAAGTCCGGGGCGGTCTCCGGTGCTTCCTCCTTGTACTTCCACGTCGTCAACTCGGGCAGCTCGACCGGGCGGGGCGTCTGGGTGGCGGCGACCTTGCGGCCGTTCCAGGTCACCTTCTTGGCGTCCGCGATGACCTCGATCTTGGTAGCCTCGGTGGAGTCACCGGTCAGTTTCAGGGTGCCACCCGCCTGTTCGGCCCTACGGACAAGGGACGGACCTCGTACGAGAACCGGACCCGCAGCGGTGTCCTGCCGCCACCAGTGGGCGGTCTCGGCGGTGTCGGCGATCAGCAGTTCCAGGCCGTTCACCAGCACCCGGGCAAGCCCCTTGTGTGTGTAGTTCAGCCGCAGGTCGCCGCGCTCGGCGTCCCAGGTGGAGGTGACATCGCCGTCGAGGACGGTCACCTCGGGCCGCTCGGTGTACCGCAGGACGGTCTCGCCGGCCTCGCCCTCACGTCCGTAGAGCAGCGCCACGTCCCGGTCGCCGATCGTGGCGTGCGTCATGATCTCCGAGGTGGAGTAGACGAGCCGCTGGTCGCCCAGGTCGTAGCCCGCGACGAGGAGTTTGGCGTCCCGGCCGTCGACGGTGATCGCGCCCTGCTGCGGTACACGCGAGTAGTCGCCGTCCTTGCCCGAGAGGGACAGAGTGGTCTGGTCCATGTCCTTCACCCGGGTGTCAGCGTGCCGCACGGTGAAGAACTGGGTGCCGTCGTCGGGGTTGACCCGCCGGTCGATGCGGAGCGCGTCGTCGGACGGGGCGGGCGCCTCGGCCTTGTCGGTGCGCGCCAGTGAGCTCACCGAGTTGACCATGTATCCGAGGCGCTTGAACTCCTGGTATTTATCGGTTGGTTGGCGGGATTCGTTGATCGGGGCCCCGTAGTCGTAAGACGTGTAGACCGCGTTGGGATCGGCGAGCCAGCCCCAGTTGGTGCCGCCGTACGTCATGTAGAAGGACTGACCGCTCACCCCGGCGGCGATGTTCATCTTGCTGAACACCCGAGTGAAGTCGGTGCCGGTGAGTTTCGCGCAATCCTGGTATCCGGTGCCGCCCCAGGGGTCGAAGGCGCCGCCCTGCGCTTCCGGGATGATCAGGGGCGATTCGGGCTTCCACTCATTGACGTAGGAGTAGTCGGGCAGGTTCTTCCAGGTGTGGGGGTCCTTGCAGTCGAAGCCCTGTGGGTAGGCGTCGAAGCCGTAGATGTCCGGGGCACCCTTGCCGCGCACCCAGTTTTTGTTGGCGCCGCCGTCGTTGAGATAGGTCGGGACGTCGATACCGTCCTGGCGCGCCCAGTCGATGAGCGTCTGCATGTAGTCGGCGTCCTGGCGGCCGCCCTGGTACTCGTTCTCGACCTGGTAGAGGATTACCGTGCCGGTGCCCCGGGTGAGCTGGTGCCGGGCGATGATCGGGTTGATCCTGCTCATCCACTCCCGGGCCGCCCCCAGGTACTCCGGCTCGGAGGTGCGGTTCACGCCCGCTTGGGTCTTGCGCCAGGCGGGCATGCCGCCGCCGGAGACCTCGGCGTTGATGTACGGGCCGGGGCGGACGATCACATACAGGCCCGCGCTCTCGGCCTCGTCCAACAGTCGTTCCACATCACGGATGCCGGTGAAGTCGTAGCTGCCCGGCTTGGCCGAGTGGTATCCCCAGTCGAAGTACAGCGAGACCGCGTTGAATCCGCCCGCCTTGATCTTCTGGAGTACGTCGCGCCACGCGTCGGGGCTGGGCAGCCGGAAATAGTGGAACTCGGCGCCCCAGAGGTACAAGGGTTCGCCGTCGACCTTCACGGAGTACTGGTCGTATGTGACCGTGTGTTCCCGCTCCCCCGGTTTCGCCTGGGCGGGGAGGTCTGTCAGGGGCATGACAGCCAGCACGCAGGCGAGCACCACGGAGACCCATCGCGCTCTCATGACGCCAGTCCCCTCACCACCGCGGCCCGCGCGGTCTCGATGTCGGTGACGTCCTTCGTACGACCGTCGAGGTGCCGGGTCGCCATGGCGAGGGCCTCGGTCAGGGCGTCGCTGTCGGCGCCGCCGTCCTTCTTCCGCAGCTGGGCGATGAGTTCGTAGTCCTCGATGCCCTCCTTCAACTGCTCCCAGCGGATGCTGGACATAGGCCCGTCCTTGCCGGGGTAGACCAGGTATTCATCGCCCTGGGTGAAGATGTGCACCGGCTGCTCGAAGGGGTCGCTGGTCCAGCTGTTGTACGACCAGCGCAGAAACCCATCGAGGTTCCGCTGGGCGGAGATCCACGGCAGCATGCGTGACTCGACCGCAGGAGAGTACGACAGGGTGTTGGGATGAGCCGGTGAGCCGTACACGTAGAAGGTGGTGATCTTTCCGGCCGCGCGCCGCTCCGCCGCCTTCTCCTTCGTCATAGCGTCGATACCGCCCCAGTCGACGGACAGGTTCGAGGCGACGCCTTCTGTGCTGATCGACCCGGCGACGGAGATACGGTCGTCGAAGACCGGCGCGACCTCATGGACGAAGTCCTTGACCACCGTCATGGTGTCGATGGGCCGTTCATCGAATGACAGCCAGGTGTTCTCCAGCCAGCCCTTGGCCTTCAGATGCTTCTCGAAGGCGGACAGAAACGCCCCCCACGCCTCCCGCCACCGGTCTCCGCCCAGATCGACGTTCTCGTAGACGGTCTTGCCGGTACGGGTGTCCGTGTAGGTGAGGTGCTCCTTGTCCTGGAAGGCCAGCATGGAGAAGGCACCGATGTCGGGCCCGAGCCCGGCGCGTCTGGCGGTCCGGACATAGGTGTCCCAGCGGCTGAAGTCGAAGGAAAACGTCTTTCCGTTCCAGGTCCAGCCCACCATGCTGGTGTACGGCGTGGCGGTCTGCGACTCCCGGGTGCCGAGCGACCACTGGTGGTGCCAGGGGTTGTCGACGATGGTGGTGTTGATGACCTTCTGGCCCCGGGAAGCCAGATCGCGGCTGTACTTCTCGATCAGCTTCCAGTGCCGGTCGGACCAGAGCCTGACGCCGTGGTTCTTGGCGATCGTCTCCGGCTGCGCCCATACGTCGAGGAAGAAGTCGTAGTCCTCCGGGTCGGGCACGCTCACGTCCGCGACCTCGATGGTCAGCGGGTAACTGGCCTGGGTACGGCCGTCGGCGGCGACCTTCACCGTGCCCTTGTAGGTGCCGGGCGGAGCCTTCTCGGGGATACGGAAGGTGAACCACAGCGGCTGCGCCGCGTACGCGGGCACATCCACGGACGACCGCTCTTCGAGAGGGTCGCCGACCACATCGGGGTTGCGGTCGCCGGAGATTTCCTTGCCGGAGCTGACCTGGTCGATCGTGGCGGACCAGTCGACCTCGCTCTTGGACCGCTGCACGGGCACGTACTTCACGAACCGTACCTGGGTGTCATCGCCGGACAGCTTGGCCCCACCGGGCCCGGTGAGATCGCCGACCACCGCCTTGACGTTGTCGAGATCATGGCCGGACGCGATCGCCAGCTGCGCCGAGATCTGCTCGTTGCGCACCGCGGAGAGCGCCAGCTGCTTGGTGTCCTTGCCCCGGATGGCGGTCATCGGGTAACGGGGGACCCGCTCCTCGGCGGAGCCGGCGAAGGATCCGGTGGGCACCCAGGTGATGGTGTCCCTGGTGCCCATCGCGTCGGCGACCTTGACGGTCAACCATGGGGTGGTGGCCTTGGAAGCGAGGCCGGTGCCGGTGGACGTACCGGTGACGGCGATCGCGGTGGTGCTCGCGGCCACCACGACACCCGCGAGGAAGGCGGAGACGAGCGAGGACCTGCGTGGCATGGGTCTGTGTTCCCTCTCTCAGGTGACCGAGAAGCCGCTGAAAACGGCCTCGATGTCCTCGCTGGGATAGTTGGCATTGGCCGCGCTGGGCACCATCCCGGCGTCACCGGTGCCGGTGGCCGACGGCACCTGGGCGGTGCCGACCTCCGACCACGTCACGCTGTCCTTGCTGGCGTACGCGGTGGTCGTCCGATACGGGCCGCCACACTGCCCGGGGTCGCCTTGACCTGCGCCCGCACGGTGTCGGAGACCTTCTGGGCGCGGTCGTATGTGACTGTCCCGGTGAGATCGTGACCGCCCCATTTCGCGTCGTGGGCCGGGGTCACCGTCCAGGTCGTGGTGAGCGTTCTCCCGGCCGTGAGGGATTTCGCGGTGGTGGGGCCGGCCGCCGTGGCGGTCCAGCCGTCGGGGAGGTTCAGGGCCGCCCTGACGTCCTTGATGGCTCGGGTGGACCAGTTGGTCGACTCGGTGGTCACCTCGAAGGGCGTGCTGGAACCGGTGGCCGGAGCTTCGGGGCTGATCAGGACGGAGGCGGCCGGGGCGTCGTCGCGCTTCAGTGCCTTGATGGCCTTGGCGGCGCCCTTGGCTTTGAGGTTGACGAACGCGGGGGTGACGCCGAGCGGTGCCGCGTATCCGTTGAGGGTCTTGGGGCCATGGATCACCCTCCCCTGGTTGACGTCGTACCAGACGCCGGGAGGCAGATGGACGCTCCGAGTGACGCCGGCGCTCAGCTTCGGCGCGGCGAGCACGGCCGGGCCGAGCATCCACTCGTCGGTGACGGTGTAGCTCTCCTTGTCCTTCGGGAAGTCGAAGAACAGGGGCCGCATGATCGGATCGCCGGTCGTCAGGGTGGACCGCACCTGGTCCCAGATGTACGGGGCGAGCTTCTCGTGCGTCTCGATCGCCTGCCGGTAGAGGTCGACCGTCTCCTCGTCGTAATCCACCTTCTGCCCGGTGGTGGTGTCATTGGTGTCCACTGGCGACGTCGAGGAGTACATGAGCGGCATCAGCGAGGCGGACTGCGCCCATCGCACCAGTACGTTCTTCGATGGCGCGGGCTGGCCACCGGAGCCACCGATCATGTCGGACTCGACGAACGGATAGCCGATGGTGGAGATCGCCAGGTTCTGGGTGGCGGAGGCGCGCAGTGAGTCCCACCCGGTGCCCTTGTCGACCTGCCGGGTGACGAAGCCGGCCTCGTGGGCCGTCTCGCTCCAGTGCACCCGGATGCCCGCGCCCTGGAGGTCGAACTCGTCGGCGAGCTGTGTGCCGAGCTTCTGGTAGTCGGTGGCCCGGTGGCCTTCGCGCGGCGCGCACCTCTCGTCGAAGAAGCGGGTGTCGAACTTCAGCCCGTCGATGTCGTAGTCGCTCATGAGCTTCTTGAGGTTGCCCTCGTACCAGGCCCTGGCATCGGGGTTCGCCAGGTCGATGATTCCGGCCTGGCCGTTCCACCAGGTCACTTGGCAGGGCTTGCTAGTGTCCTCGGCGTCCATGAGGAGATAGCCGTTGTCGACCGCGTGCTGGTAGTTTTCCGAGTCGAGGTTGATCCACAGGGTGACCCAGAGGCCGAAGTCGAACCCCATGTCGTGGATCTTTTTGGACATGCCCTTGGGATCGGGGAAGGTCTTGGGGTCCCAGGTCAGGTTGCCGTAGTTCGACTCCCACTTGTCGTCGAGCTGGATGGTGTGTCCGTCAAGGCCGTTGTCGTGGAGGTCGGTGGCATAGTCGAGCAGTTTCTTCTGGTCCACCTTTGTGTAGAACTGTGCCCAGGAATTCCACAGCGGCTTGGCGTACTGCTCATACGTGGCATCGCTCTTGGCCGGCTTGCCGACGAGGCCGATGTAGTCGCGGTAGACCTCCAGCGGGGTTGACTCGACGAACACGGTGGCCTTGTAGGTGTCGGACGACTCGACGGTGAAGCGGCCGAGACCGTCCTTGCCTTTGTTCATCGCCACGTTCATGACATCTCCGGTGTCGACCCGGAGGCCGGCCGCGGTGGAGGTGTACCAGAACGGGTCAATCATGTTGTAGGAGGCCGGGCCGAAGGTGCCGTGTTCGACCTCGCCCGTGTCGAGCGGCCAGGGCTGGTCGACACCCGGGCCGCCCTGCGGGGTCTCCGCCTCGCCGTGGCCGTACCAGTGGCCCGCCGATGACAGGTCATAGGCGAGGCCGAGTTGGTCGGGACTGCCGCCCTCGACATCCCAGTCGAGGTGGTAGCGGTCGGAGGCGGGCGTCAGCCGCGCCGTGACGGTGGCACCGTCGAGCGTGGTGTCTGCGGCGAGGGTGAGGACGCCGTCCTTCCATGTCCAGTCGGTGACCTCGGTCGCGTGCTGCCACTGGCCGCCGGACCGGAAGCGCAGGCCCCCCGTGTCGCCGCCCGCGGTGCCGAGCACGGATTTACCCGCGCGCTCGGTGGTGACGGCGAGCTCGCCGGTGGCGATGTCGACGGTGTAGCCGGGGGTCTTCTCGGTGGCCGGCACGTTCATGGTCAGGGTGTCCGCGTGGTGGGTCACCTTCGGCTGGGCGACGGTGGCTGCCCGGGCCGGTGTGGCGAGAGGGTCGGTCACGGACGGTGTGAGTGTCAGAGCCAGCGCGACGGCCAGGAGCATGCCGAATCTGCCGGGTTTACGCGGTCTGCGTGGGTAGGTGTGCACTCACGTCCTCCTGCGGAGCGGGCCGGCGCCTTTGAGTGGCACTGCAAAGTCATGCTTGGTCATGCTTATTTGTGTTGATGTTCTGGCCATATACGTCAGATGTCAACGCTCCCTCACGTTCCCCCTCCAGGATTTCTTGACCCCTCAGCTCTTACGGTCGTCCCTCACGGCGGTGGACTTCGCCGGTCCGCGCCTGTTTCCCGAGGCCGCGTCCCCCGGAAGAGCCGACGGTAAAATCTGCGTGAACAGAGCCGATTCGATCGGCTCCTCTCCCATGTGCCGGTGCGGCACCGGGAGTTGGAGCCACATCATCGAATGGGGTCAAATGCACGGAATCGTCCGGGTCCACGCCGCGTGCCGTGCCCCGCGCGCCGGCCGGCGGCCCGACCACGACGGGTCAGCCCGCGGATCAGGCCCCGGGGGGACCAAACTGGCCGCCGGTGCGGACGGTCTCAGACATGCCTGAGACCGCGAACGTGATCGAGCGACGACCGGCGGCCCTCGACGTCATGCCGTGAACTCGCGAAATGATGACTGTGGTTGCTTGCTTCCTGGACGTTATAAACAGAAGTAATCAGTTCCTTGCAGCGACAGTCGTATCCGGTGAACCGGCACCTCGCCCGCGTCACAGCAGGTGCAGCCCTCGCCCTGAGCCCTGGTCAACGCGACGTTCAGCCTGCCGTTCCGGTCTGGATACTCAAACGTGTACTTCACGAGCATCCCCTGGGAACGGGAGGAGGCGACGGCATCGACGACGCTCAGGCCCGGACGATCTCCACGCCCGCGGCGACGAACGGCTCGGTCAGTTCGGGGCCCGCCGCCTTGTCGGTCACCAGCACATGAACGTCCTCTACCGGACAGATGCGGGCGAAGGCCCGCCGCCCAAGCTTGGAGGAATCAGCGACGACGACCACCTGCTCGGCGCACCGGGCCAGTGCCCGGTTGATGCCTGCCTCGCCCTCGTCCCGAGCCGTCGCACCGTGCCGAACGTCGATCGCATCCACACCGATGAAGACATGGTCGAGCGTGATCTGCGCGAGCACCTCGGTGGCGAGCGGCCCGGTGAGCTCGTACGAGGCGGGGCGAGCCACGCCCCCGGTGACAACGAGCTTCACATGGCGACGAACAACCAGTTCGTTGGCGATGTTCAGCGCGTTGGTGACCACCGTCAGCGAGTGCGCGGCGCCCTCCCGGCTCAGCTCCGGCCGGGTTGCCAGCGCACGGGCGACCGAGGTGGTCGTGGTGCCGCCGTTCAGTCCCACCACCGCGCCCGCCTTCACCAGACCCGCCGCCGCTTCGGCGATCCGCTCCTTCTCCGGAGCGTTGCGCGCGGCCTTGTAGCGGAGCGGCAGGTCATACGCGATCGCGTTGATCACGGCACCGCCATGGGTACGAGCGACCATCTGCTGGCGCGCCAACTCGTCCAGATCACGGCGGATCGTGGCGGCGGAGACCCGCAGCGCGTCGGCGGCGGCCTCGACCTCGATCCGTCCTTCGCGCGTCAGCATCTCCAGCAACGCGCTCCATCTGGCCTGAGGCGCCACCATGCGCCAACCCCCGTTCCGTGGTGTGCGGGCCCGCGAGATTTTATCTCGCCAGAACAAGCGTCCTCATCCGCGATCATTTCGACCGTCAGGAAGGGCTACCACCCCTGGCGTGGGCGTCACACGGTGTCGTACAGCGGTGGCGATTCTGACGGCGGCCTCCCGCCCCTCGGCGATCGCGTGCGCCACACGTCGCGGAACCACGGCGTCGCCAACCGTCAGCACCAGGGGGGACGGCACAGTCCAGGGCGGTGCGCGGGCGGCGCTCCCCCACCACGACGACCCGGTCCGCGGGCACGGTGGTGGTCCCGCCGGAGGCGCGGTACGCGACGGTGACGCCGCCCTCGGGGCCGATGCCGGTCGCCGTGCACAGCGGCAGAATGTCCAGTTCGCAGGCGCCCGACAGACGTTCCAGCAACTGGACGCGGCTCTCGGGCGGGATCGCCCCGGCGAAGGCCGTTCCCGGCGTGACGAAGGTGATGCGGGGAACCCCCGCGGCCACGGCCAGTTCCACGACGTCGCACCCCGGCCACCAGCCGAACCCGTCGTCGGCCACGAGCACATGGGCGGCGCCGGCCAGCGACGGAACTCCCCGCGCCAGCGCGACCGACGAGGCCATGAGCAGCGCGGCCCAACCGGTGCGGTGGTGCGCCAGAGTCGCCGTGGCGAGCTGTCCGCCCAGCCGGTCGGCGGCCTCGTAGAGGACGACGTCCGCCACCCCGGCGTGGGCGAGACTCAGCGCGCACTCCAGGCCCGCGGGTCCCGCCCCCACGACGGCGACGCGCTCTCCGGTGGCGCGTGCCGGATCCCACGCGCGCACCAGCGGTGCGGCGGGCCGACGCGGTTCGCCGGGCGGCGCGAGGTCCGGGTTGACCACGCACAGCAACACCGGGCGGCCGCGGTGCGGAAGGCGCGGGACGCCACGAACGGCCGGGGGACGAGTGGCCGCAGACGCGCCAGATCGCCCAGGACCGCAGGCCGTTCGGTGGCCATGTCACGGACCTACGTGGTCCGCACCCCCACGGTGACGTTGACGTATTCGACCAGCGGATCCACCGTCACCGCGCGGGTTCGTGCGCGGCGAGAGGAACTGCTCCAGCAGATAAGCATGAGCGGGGCGTGCAATTCGATGCCGTCGAACCCCGCCTCCAAAGCGTGGGCGGTACGACTGCGCTCCGAGCGTCTCCCGGCCGAGGTGAACGAGCTGGCAGACGGCGACCGCGCCTTCGGCGTGCATGGCCTCCACCCGCCGCCGCAACGGCTGGACCGCCTCCGGACGATGGAGCTGAAGGATGTTCCCCTGCCGCGGCGCGGTCTCCGCCGCCACCGTCGTACCGCCGCAGACCAGCAGCGCCGCGCCACCGGCCGCCAGACGGCCCCAGTACTCGGCGTCACCGCCAACCGGCGGCCCGTCCCGTACGAAACCGCTGGCGTCGGCCGTGGCGACCAGCCGGTTCCGCAGCGTCGACGAACCGACGACCAGCGGCGCGGCGGCCGCCGGAAGATGCGATGCCGATCACGGAGCCTCACTTCTGATGAAGGGCCACGCGAGCACCCCTCCGTAGCGTTCGGAGCTGTCGGCCTGCCGACCGGTGCCCGAAAGTGAGCGCATCGACGGCCATCGCCCGCCATATCGAGCAGTGCGTGCAAACGGCCCACCAGGAAGCGCCGTACCGTGCCAGCGGGGCACGGTCCGTTACACCAGGGGCACTTGTACGGTTCCTCCCATGGCCACGACGAGCGGGACCGGGTCGTAGAACTCGGCGAAGCGCTGGAGTCGGCGGTCCCGCACCCGGGCCCGGACCACATAGGAGTTGCTGTACTCCGCACCCGTGGTCCGCAGCCGCGTCGCGCTCCGGTACTGCGCCAGGAGTTCCGCCGGATCGTCGGTGAAGGCGTGAATGGTTACATCGTGCAGGTTCTCCGGCTCGATGAAGTCCGGCATGGCGCTGAGAAATTCCACGGTGGCGGCCCGCCCTTCGATGCGGCGAGGGAAGTCACCGGGCGCGAACGGCATTTCGAAGACACAGTCGGGGTCAAGGATGTCGCGGATCGCATCGAAGTCCCAGGTGTTGATGGCGTCGATGAAACGGCGCAGCACTTCGGCTCCGGTCGCCTGGGCGCCGGTGCCGCCAGTCACTCGGTCAGTGCTCATCGGTCCTCCTCCCGAGCGGTCGCCCGTTGCGGTGCGGAGCTCCAGAGTTCGTAGTCCAGACTGCCGAGGCGGCCTCGGAAATAGGCGAGTGGAGACCCTGCACGGGCGCGGGCCCGGTCCACCTCCGCCAGGAACACCGAATGCGTGCCTCCGACGACCTCCCTCACCACCCGGCACTCCAGAGTGGCCAGAGCTCCCACCAGCAAGGGCAGTCCGCCGGGCTCCCGGCAGATGGGCACTCCCGCGAATTTGTCATCGCCCTTGCGTGCGAACCGTTCGGCGGTCGCGGCCTGGTCCTCGCGCAGGATGTTCACGGCGAAGTGGCCTGAAGCGCTGATCGCCCGCGCCGTGGCGGACCGCTCGTTCATGCACACCAGGAGCATCGGTGGATCGAGTGACAGGGAGCTGACCGCGCTGACGGTGGTGCCGCAGGGCCGGCCGTCCCGCCATGTCGAGACGACGGTGACGCCACTGGCGAAGTGCCCGATGACGCGGCGGAAGTCGTCGGGTGGCGGCGTGGTCCGGGGCATCGCCGCGGAGGGCGGGGTGGGGGTGGGAGCCATCACGCCGGTCCTTGGCGCAGCTCTTGGTGTGCGCGCAGCGTGGCGTCACAGGTGGCCCACCCGCGGGAGCGCGCGTAGTCGATCATCTGGTCGAAGGCTGTCGTCCACGCCAGGTCCTCGGCAGTGTTGCCGGCGAGCCGGCGGATGGCATCGATCCGCAGGTACGCGTGCCCATCTGGGCCGATCGAGCCCACGTCCCGGAGTGCGTCTTCGAGGCCGTCCGGGCGTCTGTCCGGAGTCAGGACAACGAGTTTGAAGGCGCGGAAGTCGTCGGCTTCCTGTAGCTCGACGGAAGTGGCGGCTGGTGTCCGGAGGTCGACTTGGACATACATGAAGGTTCCCCTCGCTCGACGGCGTCCGACGGCCGGACGTCGGGCGGTTCCCGGGTACCGGCCGGTGTCAGGGGTCGTCCAGGACGCATGGTTGAACCTAAGCGAGCTCAAAGTTAAATGTGGCTCCGGGCGCCGTCAATCGCAAGTAGCGCGCATGCTACAGGCTTATTGACGATCTGATGCACCGCACTTAAGGTTCAAACTGAAGTCGATTCACTCATCGCTGTTCGCCGCGGTCCGCCGCGATGGAGAGAGCGGGAGACATCATGGCTGATCGGATGAACTTCGGCATCTTCCTCACCCCCTTTCACCTCCCCAACACCCAGAACCCCACATGGGCGCTGAGACGGGACGTGGAACTCGTCAAGCACTACGACATGCTGGGTTTCGACGAGGTGTGGTTCGGCGAGCACCACTCGTGCGGGTGCGAGCTCATCGGCGATCCGATTACGATGATCGCGCACTGCGCGCCGCAGACACGGCACATCAAGCTCGGTACGGGCGTCTTCTCCCTCCCGTACCACAATCCGCTTTGGGCCGCCGAGCGCATGATCTTCGTCGACCATCTGACCCGTGGCCGCGCCATGTACGGCCTCGGCCCCGGAGCTCTCCCCACCGATGCGCGGATGGTCGGTATCGAGCCGTCGGAGCAACGGGACGCATTCGAACTCGACGTCGACGTCCTCATGCACCTGATCCACTCCGACGAGCCAATCTCGGTCAAGACCGGCCGATACACCCTGAACGACGCCATGGTCCAGCTCAAGCCGTACTCGGACCTCGAGGTCGCCGTCGCCGCGGTGGTGTCACCGAGCGGACCTCGCATCGCGGGCAAGCACGGACTGTCCCTCATGTCGATCGCCGCGACGATGCAGGGTGGAACCGACGCGCTGGCGGGCCACCGCCGCATCGTCGAGGAACGGGCCCGGGAGTTCGGGGCGCCCGCCGCACCGCGCTCGACGTGGCGGCTGCTGGGGCCCATGCACATCGCCGAGACGCGCGAGCAAGCGGTCGAGGACGTCCGTCACGGTATCGACCTGTGGTTCGACTACATGCAGAACGTCTCGGCATCCCCGCAGTTCTCCCCGGCCGGTACCACGACTGAGGAGCGCATCCGATGGGTCGTCGACAGCGGAGTCGGCGTGATCGGCACACCGGACGACGCGATCGAGCAGATCCGGCGGCTTCAGGAGATGAGCGACGGCGGCTTCGGCACGTACCTGATCATGGGCAACGAATGGGCACGGTTCGATGCGACGAAGCGCTCGTGCGAACTCTTCGCCGAACACGTCATGCCGGTTTTCCAGAACCAGAACGCGCGGCTGCGGGCGAGCGAGCGATGGGCCCGCGGCCACCACGACGACCTGCACGCTCGTCAGGCGGCCGCACTCCGGGCGGCGAGCGACAAGCACGCCGCCGAGCAGGAAGCGAAATCCGTGGCGACCGACTGATCATTCCAGTCCCTCGGACTCGCCCCGGACGCGGTCATGGTCCGTTCGCACTGACTGAGGAGCAGCGGAGGCGTCGGTCGGCCGTGTGGGTGAGGCTCACGAGGTCTCCGCCCCTTTTCCGGCGTCGAGCCGAATCCGCCGCTCCCCGGCCGCCCGACGTTTCCGCCATGGCCGACGTCCTACGGCGCTGACGGGCCATGCCCCGGTGGATGGAGCGGCTCGACACGCTTACCCGCTCCCGTCGGGAGGGGTCCCGGAGCATCTGGCGCAGGATGTGCCGGGCACGCCGGTGCCGCGCGGGGCGGCGGGGAAGCTCCGCTCGGACATGTGCGACGCACGGTGACCTCCCGTTGTCCGCGTCGCAACCGTGTCGCAGCGGGGTCGAAGGCGAGTGGCGTGGAGTGATCGTTGAACGGAACGACGGACCGGACGACAGCGTGGTGGCGTTGGTGACGGCTGGCGCACACGCTGATTGCTTGCCCCCGAGCGACCTCGGCGTTGGTGAGAAAAGGGTCATCTCCGATCTCGGCCAACACATGGTCGCCGTCGCGCAGGAAGCAGACAGACTCCCGCCCCGGTCGGGACTCATCAACGCGGCCGGCGCCGGCTCGGCCGATACGCCAGGGCGTGACCTTGTGTCTGCGGATCGACGCCGGACGTCCGATCGCGCATGTGGCCGCGGAAGCCGGACTCTCCCGCCGCTGCCGGGCCAAGTGGCACGCCCACCGGCGCGCGCACGGCGGGACCAGACCACTCGGCCGCTCCTCCCGGCTCGCCTACACCGAGGCCCTGGACGATGCGAAGGGCATCACCACGGTCGCCTTCCGGCACCGGGCAGTTGCCTTCTTCGCCGCCCACGACATCACACCGATCCGCCGCTGCCTCACCGACAACGGCGCGTGCCACCGGTCTACGACCCGGGCTGACCCGCTCACCACCCCGACCGGTACGAAACACAACACGCGCGGCCGCACGCCGCACTCGGCGGCCGACCGCGCCGTTGGGTTTGCTGGAGCGCCAGAAGCCCTCGGTGAGGTAGACCCCGCGGCTCTACAAGTCGGCCGGGTCCCTGCGCAGCGTCACCTCGCGCCCCGACGCGGTGCGCACCGTGACCGCACGCACGCCCGGTCGGCCGGGCACGACCACCAGCGGCAGCCGCTCGAAGGTCTCGGCACCGATGTGCTCCCGCAGTTCCCCGGCGTCAGCGCCGATCTCCAGCCGGGTCACGGCCACCCCGCGATCACCGCGCTCGGTCGCCCCGCGATCCGGGTTGGTGGCCGGGTCCTCCCGGTAGAACCAGTTCGGCAGCCCCCGGCGCCAGCACGTGTCGAGCGCGCGGCCGGGGCCGGGCGCGGTGGTGATGATGCGCTGGGTGCCGTCGGGCTGGATGCGTCCCGGAAGCCGCGCCACTTCGCCGCCGAGCCGCTGCGCGACCGCGGCCATCTCTTCAAGCGTGTCGGCGCGCAGGCTCCAGAACATCCACCGGTCGCCGTCCGCGATGGCCCGGTCGAACCAGGCGGCCCCCGCATCCCGCACGGCTGCGGGGGCCGTCACCGCCTCGACCTCCAGGTAGACGTCCTCGCCGAGCGGGAAGATCGTGTTCGCGATGGCATCGGCGAAGACGCCACCGTCGTAGTGGGCAAGTCCTGTCTCCTCCCGAGCCGGTCCGGTTCGGGGAACCGCGACGGTCCGCGGTTCGCCACGTTGTCCGCGGCGATCAGCCCGTCGCGCTTGCGGATCCGCTGCCCGCCGACCTCCAGAGCCTCCAGTGCGATGCGCCGCCGTCCGCTGGGGACGATGCTGAGGCAGCGCAGCAGTTCCTCGACCGCATTCGCCACGAGGGCGTCGTCACCGTGGCGGACTGCGGCGATCTGGTCTGGGTGCTCCAGCAGCGCGGACTGGCACGGGCCTTGATCCCCGGCCACTGCGCCGGATACCCGTCCCGGGTCGAATCGGAGCTGACGCGCGGATCGGCCAGCGGCGCGCGGACGTCGTCGTACCGCGTGAACAGCCACGGCTCGCCGCCGTCCCAGATCCGCACCTCGGACACCGGCTCCTCCCACAGCCTGCGATGGAGTTCAGGCGGCGGGTCGAACGGGCAACGGCCCGCGTCATCGGGTACCGGGGCACGTCGGGCGCGACTTTTGACATCGCAGTTCTCCTACAGAAAGTTACCAAACGATTGTTCAGAGACTTACTGAACAGATGTTAGGAATCTTGAGGGCACTCGTCCACCGTCCTGGTCAAGATCGGCCACCGCAGCGAAGAACGGCTGGGATGAAGTGGGAGAAAACGCCGCGTTTCAGGCAAAAATGAGCGACACGAACTCGTCGACGAACGACATCACGGAGTCCGCATCGGTGTGCTTGGCGGAGTTCTGGAAGAGGGCGACGCGACCGTGCGCACCAACGAACGCGATCACGGCAGCTCGCTCCGCGGGCACCCGGAGTGCGACCCCCGCCGCGGCGCAGCGCGCGAAGCCGGCGACGAGCAGGTCGATCACGTCGGCCAGTGGCCCGGCCTGACGGACGCCGGGCGCGGTCCGGGGCGGCCCGTTGGCCGTCATCAGCCGGTAGTGCCCCGGGTTGTCCATCGCGAACCGGCAGGAGGCGTGGAGCATCGCCCGCACGCGGCCCACCACATCGCCGGAGTCCACGCGATCCTCGGCCGCCTCCATCGCGGTGTGCAGCCGGGCGAACTCGTGGTCGGTGAGGCCCGCCACGAGCGCGGCACGATCGGTGAAGTGCTGGTAGATGCTGGCCGGCGCGATACCGACGGTGCGGGCGACGCCGCGGATGGTCAGTCCGTCCTCCCCGTCGAGCTCGGACAGCAAACGGCTGGCCGCGGCGAGGATCTCCCCGCGCAGCCGCTCGCCCTCCCCCCAACGGTTGCGCATGCGCGGAGCGCTGACCTGGGACTCTTTCGACACGTACCTATTCTTACCATCCAGCCGCCCGGCCGCGGCCCGGCCCGGGCTTCTGCCCTTGGAGTGTGGAAGCCTGACGGGTGTTCTTGGCCAGCACGAGCAGGCGGTACCAGTGATCAGTCGTGCGGCGATTCGCCGGCAGCCGAGCGACGGCCTCCGATGGAGGCGACCAATGCGTCTGCCACGATCGCCGCATCTGCCTCTGCGACATCTGCTGGGTATTCCGGCAGCAGATCGTCCCAGACGGGCATCCATGACCCGCGCAGCTGGGTCTGTCCCTCGGGCCGAGCGAAGAACCAGATGTGCAGGTGTGCGCCTCCATCTCCGATGCGGTAGACGTGGGCTCGCGAAATGTGTGGCAGAGCCTGCACGTGGCGGACGATGTGAGTGCACAGGACCCCCAGCTCGGCTGCCAGGTCATCGGGCAGGTCAGCCATGTCATAGTGCTCACGCGGATACAGCATGAGCACCAACGGCACACCAACTCCCGTGATCCGGGTGAGCCGCCAACTGTCGTTGAACCAGATCCCATCGTCTCGGTCACGGCACGCCCCGCAGTTCGACGGGTCCTCGCCGCGTCGCGGAGGCTCGGGCAGCACCGGGGGGCGCAGCGGCGCGACGCGCAATCCGTCCCGTTCGAACGGGCTGATATCCCACCCTGTCATGCGCGCGAGCGGGAGCCGACGCTCACCATCCGCAGCGGCAAGCGCGTGGTCGTAGAACTCGTCAGGTCGTAAGGCCATGGCCAGAAGATTAGTTCGACATCGACACCCAGTGAGAGGACCGGGGTGACCTGACTCCTCCCTGGTGGGCTGCCACCGCTACTTGGCGGCCGTCACCTGGGCGTAGTTCTGTGCGAAGCGGGTCAGCAGCCTGGCCAGCATGTCCCGGTCGAGGCTGGGCCAGCCTGCTGTGGCCTCGGCGATGACCCGGCGCCGGAAGTTTCGGATTGCCGCGAGAGCGTCGGCGCCTTCGTCGGTTAGGACGAGCAGGGAACGGCGTCCGTCACGCTGGTCGGCTTCGCGCCGAAGCAACCCCGCGTCCAGCGCCCGTGCCGCCAGTCGGCTGGCCCGGGAGGGATATCGATGGGCACGCCCAATCCGATCGGCTACTGGCTCAAGCACCTGCACAACCTGCTGGAAACCCAGTTCGACACCACCCTGGCCGACCTGGGTCTCGGCCGCCGCCACTGGCAGGTGCTCCGCCGACACGGCGGCGGCGTCAGCCAAATGCAACGCAACGTTTTGCAATGCAGTACCGGCGAGGCATTGCTGGCCGAGCTGGTCGCCATACCCAGCGTCAACCCTCGTGAGCAGGCCGTCGCGGCGGAGACTCCCCTCGCGGAATTCGTCGCGGACTACTGCCGTCGCCTGGGCATGACCGCCCGACTGGAGGAGGTCGCCGACGGTCGCTGCAACGTCGTCGCCACCATGCCGGGACGCCGCACCGCCGAGTGGCTCCTGCTGGAGACACATCTGGATACCGTCGAGACCGAAGGGATGGCCCTCGACCCCTTCACCGCACACGTCCGCGACGGCCGCCTGTACGGGCGCGGCGCCTGCGATGCGAAGGGGCCGCTGGCCGCCTTCCTCTCGGCGCTCGCCCGTATCACCGCCTCCGGGCGCCCGCCCGAGCGCACGGTCGTGCTGGCAGGTGTCATCGACGAGGAGCACCGCTACCGAGGCGTGACACACCTCCTCGGTCCGGAAGGAGGGACGGACACCACGGGCGACGGCAGCGGTCGATTCGCCGCACGCTGCGCCGGTGCCGTCGTCGGCGAACCGACCAGCCTCGCCCTTGTCGTGGCACACAAGGGCGTCATGCGCTGCCGCATCGTCGCCACCGGACCCGGCGGGCACAGCTCCCTCCCGGAAGGGCGGGTCAACCCGGTCGAGACGGCCGCCGAGGTGGTCCGCTACCTACGCGACGAGGTCACCACCCGGCTGGCCCGGCAGCAGCGGCCGCTGGTCGGCGCACCCACCCTGGTCACCACACAGGTATCCGGCGGCTCCGGACCCAACGTCCTGCCTGAGCGCTGCGAGATCACCATCGACCGTCGCACCGTGGGCGGCGAGGAGCCCACGCAGGTGTGGCGGGAGCTGAAGGACGAGCTCGAGAGCCGCTTCCCCGGCCTCGTGGAGGTGGCACCGCCACACGTCGTCGACTACGCCCTCCCCGCGCAGGACGACGGTGCCGGCGCCGCTTTCTCCGCGGAGGTCGGCCGTGCCCTGGTCGCCCATGGCCTCGACCCGGCGGGCGTTGGCGTGGGCCACGGCACCGACGCCAGCAAGATCTGCCGGGCCGGCATACCCTCCGTCGTCTTCGGCCCCGGCTCCATGACCGAAGCCCACACCCCCCGGGAGTTCATCGAACTCAGCCAGCTGACCAGGGCGACCGACGTACTGGTCACGCTGCTCACCACCGGCTCCGGCCGCGCCCCGGGCGGCGACGGTGACTGACGCACCCCGCGGCGCCACCCGGGCCGGCCCGCACAGTGAAAACCTCGCCGAAGGCCACGTCGGCTGGCGGTTCAAGGCACTCCCCCCGCAAGCGGCGCGGTATCACAGCGCGCAGATCCCATCCCAGCGCTACCGCCTCTTCGAGGACGGCTTCGAATGGCCCGTCATGGTGCTCAAGGAAGACGCGCTGGACGCGAACCTCAAAGCACTCGCGGCCTTCTGCGTCGAGCATGGCGCGCTGTTCGCCCCGCACGGCAAGACGACGCTCTCCCCCGCCCTGTACGCACGTCAGGAAGCCCTCGGCGCATGGGCCGTCACCGTTGCCACCCCTCACCAGGCCCGTGTCCACCGAGCCGGAGGCGCCCGCCGCATCCATTGCGCCAATCCACTGATGCATACCGGATTCGCCCGCTGGATACAGCGTGAGATGGCCGCCGATCGGAGTTCGGGTTCTCCGCGTACGTCGACGGCATCGAGGGCGTCCGCCTCCTCGGCGCGGCCCTGGACCGGCGCGGCCCACCGCTCCCCGTACTCGTGGAGGTGGGGCACGCGGGCGGCCGTACAGGCTGCCGCACCCGTGCGCAGGTGCTGGCCGTCGCCCGAGCGGCGGCCGCCGAGCCCGCCCTCGCGGTTGTCGGTGTCGCCGCCTACGAGGGCAGCGTCAGCCACGCCCGCACCCCCGAGGCTCTCGCCGAGGTCCCCGGGTTCCTGCGCACCGTCCGGGCCGCCATGTCCGGTATCGCCGACGAGGGTCTGCTGGACACCCGTGCCGGTACGGGTGAGTGGCTGGTGAGCTGCGGCGGAAGCATCTACTACGACATCGTCGCCCGTGAACTCGCCCACGGCTGGGGTGGGAACGGCGCGGCGCCGGGCCGGCAGCCGGGCCTGACCCAGAACACCCCGAACGGCCGTCCCGTACGGCTACTGCTACGCAGTGGCGCCTACTCCTCCCACGACGACGGGCTCTACGCGCGGCTGGCCCGGGAAGCGCCCGGCACACCGCGGCTGGCGCCCGCCATCGAGGTGTGGACCCAGGTGATCTCCACCCCCGAGGAGGGTCTCGCGCTGCTGGACGCCGGCCGCCGTGACCTCCCCTTCGACGAGGGACTCCCCGTACCCCTCGCCCACCGGCCACGGCACGCCGGGGCACGGGACGCCTGGGCGCGGACCACCACGCGTGATGCCGAATCCCTCAGCCACTGGCGGATCACCGCTCTCAACGACCAGCACGCCTTCCTGCGCTTCCCGCCGGGCAGCGGCCCCCGTGTCGGCGATCTGCTCGCGCTCGGCATCTCGCACCCCTGCACGGCGCACGACAAGTGGCAGCTCGTGCCCGTCGTCGACGACGACTACCGCGTCGTGGACACCGCCCGCTGCTTCTTCTGAGCGACTCGTCCTCCTCCCCCGCCACCCGATCCGGAGTCCCCCCGCTCCGGCCGCACCGTCCCCAGGAAGGATCACCACCCGTGTCCAGTTCCCCCTCCCCCACCCTGTCCAAGGGCGCCCCCGGCGCTCCGACGGCGACCGACCACCCACACTGCGTACCCGCTGGGCCGTACTCGCCGCCAACTTCATGGTGCTGGGCCGCAATTACGCGGACCGGGCAGCCATCGGCGTCGCCGCGCCGTACATCATCGAGGAATACGGCTTCTCCGAGACCGCGTTCGGCTGGATCCTCAGCATCTTCGCCGTTTCCTACGCGCCCTTCGGGCTCATCGGCGGCTGGGCCGCCGACCGTTTCGGCCCCGCAAGGCCATGGGCTGGGCGGTTCTCGCCTGGTCCGCCTTCACCGCCGCCACGGCGGCGGGTGCCGGATTCATCAGCTTCCTGATCATCCGGATTCTCTTCGGCGCCGCCGAAGGCCCCCAGGCAACCGTCACCGCCAAGCTGATGAACACCTGGTTCCCGAGGCGGGAGCTCGGCACGGCCATCGGTGTCGCCAATGCCGCCACACCCCTCGGCGGAGCCGTCGGAACCCCCATCGTGGTCGCCATCATCGAGGCGACGAACGGCAACTGGCGTGCGCCCTTCATCATCTTCGGCATGGTCGGCGTGCTCTTCGCAGTCGGCTGGTTCGCCGTCGTACGGGACACCCCTGAGCGGCACCCCTGGATGAAACCCGGGGAACTGCGCGAGATCCGCGGCCCGGAGGGCGAAGCGGTGACAACGGGCAAGACCCCCGATACCGAAGACCACATCCAGGAAGACGAAGACACGGCCGGAGAGGGCACGGCAGGAAACAAGGCGGGCGGCACCGAGCCGTCGGCGCTGCCGGGCGTATGGCACTACGTCGCCCGGCCGGTCATCTGGGCCACGGCCCTGGCCTACTTCGGCTACGCCTGGATCCTCAACGTCTTCCTGACCTGGTTTCCCACTTATATGGTCAGCGAGCGCGGCATCGACCTGGACCACTTGGCCGTCGCCGGTGCCATTCCATGGATCGGCGGCTGCATCGGCATGATCGCGGGCGGCATCGCCACGGACTGGCTCGTACGCCGCCTCGGCGCCGCCGCCACCGTACGCCGCTGGACGATCGTGATCTGCCTGATCCTCTCGGCGGCGCTGTTCGGCGGCATCGGGTTCGTCGGAAGCGCCGTCGAGGCCGTGGCGCTCATGACGGTCATCATCTTCCTGCTCTACTTCACGGGTGCGCAGTACTGGACGGTGGTCGCCGAGGAGGTGCCCGGGCCGCGCTACGGCACCGTCGCCGGCGTCGTGCAGTTCATCGCCGGGTGCGCCGGCTTCCTCGCCCCGCTCATCACCGGAGCCGTGGTCGACCACGCACACTCGTGGACGACAGCGTTCACGACCGCGGTCGTCATCGCCATCACCGGAGCACTGCTGCTGGCCATGGCCGGACGCGGCAGGACGGCACGCGGCTCCGCGGGGGCCGGGAGGTCATGATCCGACGGCTGGTGGGGGCTCTGTCGAGTGGCAGCTGGCGGACGCTTGACGAGCACGGGTGACCGGAAGCGATGCCGCAGGCAGGCAGCCGCGCCCGAGGACCCATGCCGCGCGCTACCGGCGAACCGGTACGACGCTCGTAGGGCGCGCTCAGCGGCTGCTCAGCGGCTTGCCGTATTTCTGGGCCGTGGACAGGTTCGGGAGGCCGAGGGTACGGGGCGAGAGGGCCGTCGAGCCGTCGGCCGAGCCGCCGCGGAAGAGCCATGCGGCGCCCAGGGAGGCGTTCTCGCCAGGCGATCCGACCTTGACATCCGGTACCCCGTCGGCGTCGCAGTCACCCGAGGCGACCGCCGCGCCGAAGGTGTCGCCCGCCTCGGCGACGCCCGGGACACCGGGCGTGTCCTGGTTCCAGGAGACGGATGTGGCGGCGCCACCCGCGTCGAGCAGGCCCTGAGCGCCGCCGGAGAGCAGCCATGCGGCGCCCGCCCCCGCTTTGCTTCCGATGGCCTCACCAGGAGCGCCCGTGATCAGGTCGTCGCGGCCGTCGCGGTTGACGTCGGCGACCGCGAGGGCGGCGCCGAAGCGGTCGCCGTCCTCGGCCACGCCCGGGACACCCGCCGTGTCCTGGTTGAGAGTCTGGGCGCGGCTGCCGAACGGGCCGCCCGCGGGGCTTCCGTAGTGGAGGTGGATGCCGCCGCCCCTGGCGAGTTCTTCGGGGCCGCACGGGTCGTCGATGTTCTCGTCGGCGATCTCACGGCACTCGCCGAGAGCCAGGTCGTCGTGGCCGTCACCGTCGAAGTCGCCGGCGGCCAGGGCGGTCACGCCGGCGTTGTCCGTGTTCCAGAAGTTGGCCATCTCGGACCGGTCGGCGTCCCACTTCCACAGTCGTACATGAGACTGCGTGTTGGGGTTGCCCGCGGTCCAGTACGCCACGGCCAGGTCCACCGTACCGTCGCTGTCGAAGTCGCCGGTGGTCAGGACGGGGGCGCGGCCGCCCATCGGGGCGGCGACGACGGTGGTGATCATGCTGTCCTCACCCTGGATGACACGGGCGACGACCTTGTCCGTGCCGCCGATCACGATCTCCTTTTCGTCGTCGCCGGTCAGCTCGGCCGCCACGACCGATGTGCCGTACGCAGCCGACGGCGACGGCCCGGTCAGGACCGTCGTCCCCGGTCCCGGCCCGTCCGGCGAGCCGCCTATGGCGCTGACCATGCCCGCGTCCGTACCGCGGTCGGTGACGTCCTCGCCGGGGACACCGGCGAGCAGTTCCGCGATGCCGTCGCCGTCGAGGTCCGCCAGGGCCACGGACGCGCCGAAGCGGTCGCCCACCTCCGGGGTGCCGGGAACCTCGGGAGTGGCCTGGGTGACACGGATGCTTCCGTGGGCGCCGACGCCCTTCGGACCGCCCCAGACGACGTTCACATACCCGGCCTTGGCCTGGCCGCCGACGGTCCCGTCCGGGACACCGACGGCGAGGTCCGCGTAGCCGTCGCCGTTGAAGTCGCTCGTGGCGCTGCGGGGTGCGGCAGCGGTGGCGCCGGACGGGAACACGAACCCCGCGGTGGCCACGGCGCCGGCTGCGATGGCGTACGTCAGGATGCGGCTGCTGTGTGGCACGGAGGCTCCCACTCGGTCGACGGGTGCGGGTCGTCTGGTGTGACCGTCGGCGGGCGGAGCTGGTTGTACGGAGTTCACCGGTGGTTGGCGCCGGGTTAACGGTGGGCGGGCTCGATCCGAGCGGACATGGGCGGCGTAGCCGATGGCGTCCGGGTCATCAGACGTGAGAAATCAACCGGCTTCAGCGCGGTGTCCGCTCATCACTGCCAGGCTTTCGTCCCGGATGGGGTGTGAGGTGTCACGGTCGGGCCGGTAAGGAGCCAGGGTGGGTTCGGGCAGGGAAGTGGTGAGTTCCGCGGCGGCGAGGGCGGCGAGGAGCGGAGCGAGGGTGACGCCGCTGTGGGTGGTGATGGTGTAGAGGCCGGGAGCCTGCGGATGCGGGCCGACCAGGGGGCGGCCGTCTTCGGGAACGGGGCGGACACCGATCCGGGTACCCCCCAGGGAGCGGAAGGCGGGCAGGATCGCGGCGCACCGGCTGAGGAGGTCCGCTTCGGGCGGCACATCAGTTGACGCGGTCGGGGCGAGGAGGGCGTCGACCGGCCAGGAGATGGCGCAGACCCGGTTGCCCGGGGCGGGGCGCAGATCGACGCCGGGGGTCGCGAGGATGGCGCGCAGCGGCTCGGCGAGCGGGACGGACTCGCCCACCAGACCGGGGATCTGGCGCAACGGCAGCCGTACCCCGGCCAGTTCGGCGACGCGTCCGGCGTCGGGGCCCGCACAGTTGACGATGTGGTCGGCCTCGAAGCGTCGGCCCCGTGCCTCGGCGCCGCGTACCCGCTCACCGTCCAGCAGCAAGGCGGTGACGGGACTGTCGTAGCGGATGTCGGCGCCCAGGGCCGCGGCCCGGTCGAGGAGGGTGCGCGCCAGGAGGGGGGCGTCGTACCAGGCGGCGTCGTCGTGCACGACGAGTTCGGTGGCGCGGCAGGAGGCGGGGTCGACGGCAGGTGCGAGAGTACGCAGCTCGCCGGGGTCGGCGGTGCGGCAGGGGTGCCCCCAGCCTGCGAGGCGCTCGGCACGCGCGCGGAGGACGCGCTGTTCCTCCTCGGTGTGGCCCCACTGGACGAGCGGCGCGGGATGGCGCCAGCCAACGGCTCCTGTGTCCGCGTGGATCTCGCGCTCCAGCTCCCGGTGGAGCGCGGCGCTGCGCCGGTTGAGCAGAAAGTAGGAGTGGGGGGTCTTCAGATGGGTGACGTCGATGGAGAAGGTAGCGCTGGAGGTGCCCGGCGTGCGGCCGCCGGCGTCGAGCACGGTGACGCTGACACCTGCCTCGGCCAGGCGGTGGGCGGTGGCGGCGCCTATCACTCCGGCACCGATGACGAGGGCACGGGTCATGGAGACTCCTTCGGTGGCGGTCGGGTGTGGGGCGGTCGGAGAGCGCGCCCGAGGCCGGAAAGTCTTGCCGGAAACCTTGCCGGGGAGGGTCGGGGAATCCGGCGGGGTGGTCAGAGAACCTTGCTGAGGAAGGCGCGGGTGCGTTCGTGGCGCGGGTCGCCCAGCACGTCCGCCGGCGGGCCGGTCTCGACGACGGCTCCGTCGTCCATGAACACCAGCGAGTCGCCGACCTCGCGGGCGAAGCCCATCTCGTGGGTGACGACGACCATGGTCATGCCGTCGTCGGCGAGCGCTCGCATCACCTCCAGCACCTCCCCGACGAGTTCGGGGTCGAGCGCGGAGGTGGGCTCGTCGAAGAGCATCAGTTCGGGCTTCATCGCCAGGGCGCGGGCGATGGCCACCCGCTGCTGCTGGCCGCCGGAGAGCTGGGCGGGGTAGCTGCCCGCCCGGTCGGCGAGGCCGACGCGGTCGAGCAGTTCCGCGCCGCGTTCGTATGCCTGTTTCTTCGGCACCTTCCTGACCTGGACGGGGGCCTCGATGACGTTTTCCAGCGCGGTCATGTGCGGAAAGAGGTTGAAGCGCTGGAAGACCATGCCGATGCCCTGGCGGCGTCGTGAGACGGCCTTCTCGCTCAGCTCGTGGAGCTTGCCGTCCCGCTCTTCGTAGCCGACGAGCTCGTCACGGACGTACAGGCGTCCCCGGTCGATGGTCTCCAGATGGTTGACGCAGCGCAGGAAGGTGGACTTGCCGGACCCGGAGGGGCCTACCAGGCACATCACCTCCCCGGGGGCGACAGTCAGGTCGATGCCCTTGAGCACATGGCTGCGGCCGAAGCTCTTGTGCACGCTCTCGGCTCTGATCACGGCTGGTGTCAATGTGCGCTCTCCTTACGGTGGTTCCGGGCCGCGGCGCGCAACCGCTGGAGCGGGGTGGGCGGCAGGTCGCGGCTGTTTCCGCGGCCGAAGCGCCGTTCCAGGTAGTACTGGCCGACGCCCAGCACGGAGGTCGCCACGAGGTACCAGAAGCAGGCGACGACCAGCAGCGGAACCTGCTGGAAGTTGCGTGAGTAGATGCCCTGGATGGAGGTCAGCAGCTCGGGCACGGCGATGGCGAAGACCAGCGAGGTGGTCTTCAGCATGGAGATCACCTGATTGCCGGTGGGCGGGATGATGATGCGCAATGCCTGCGGTAGCACGATGCGGCGCAGGGTCTGCCCGCGGGACATGCCCAGCGCCTGGGCGGCCTCGTTCTGGCCGTCGTCGACGGAGGTGATGCCCGCGCGGACGATCTCGGCCATGTACGCCGCCTCGTGCAGCCCGAGGCCGAGGACGGCGGCGGTGAGCTGGGTGATGAGGTCGTTCGTATCGGCCCGCACGAATGTCGGCCCCCAGGGGATGCCGAGGCCGATGGTGGGGACGACCGCGGAGAGGAAATACCAGAAGAGGAGCTGGACCAGCAGCGGGGTGCCGCGGAAGAGCCAGATGTAGCACCAGCTGAGCCGGGAGAGCATCGGGTTGGCGGACATCCGCAGGACGGCGAGGACGACACCGCCGACGATGCCGAGTGCCATGGCGAGGAAGGTCAGCAGCAGCGTGGTCCGCAGCCCCTCCATGATCACCGGCGAGAAGAGGAACTCGCCGACGGTCCCCCACTGCATACGGGGATTGGTGATCCAGCCCTCCAGGAGGAAGACCAGCAGGAAGGCCACGACGACCGCGGCGGCGCGCTGCCCCGGACGGCGCGGCGGGACGGGGCGCAGGGACTCGGCGGCGTCGCCGGAGTCCGCCCGGATAAGGGTCTCGGTCATGCCGCACCCCCGTTCACGGTGGCGCGCTTCAGGGCTCCGGACCCGATGTTCCACTGCTTGAGGATCTTCGCGTAGGTGCCGTTGTCGATGAGTTTCTGAAGGGCACCGCGGACAGCCCGTACCAAGGTCGGCTCCTCCTTGTTGATCAGGATTCCGTAGGGCAGGAAACGGTACGGCTCACCGGCCGTGCGGAACCTGCCGTGCGACATCTCCGCCTGGTAGACGACGGTGGGGGTGCCGCCGACGAACGCGTCGGCGCGGCCCGTGGACAGCGCCTGGAAGCAGCCGACGGAGTCGGGGAAGACCAGTTTCTCCAGCTCCGGCTCGCCGTTCGCCGCACACTTCTCGGCCTGCGCCGCCACGTCGTCCACCTGCGAGGTGCCCTGCTCGACAGCCACCTGGCTGCCGCACAGGCTGGTGAGGGAGCGGATGTTCCCGGCGGCCTTGCTGGAGGCGAGGATCGAGCTGCTGGTCTTCATGTAATCGACGAACGTGACCTGAGACTGGCGCTCCTTCTTGTCGAGCATGGCCTGGATCGCCACGTCGTAGCGTTGGGATCGGACACCGCCGATGATGCTGTCGAAGTTCGCCTGCACCAGGCGCACGCGGACGCCGAGGATTTGGCCGACCGCGTGAATGAGGTCGGGTTCGGCGCCGATGACGGTCTTGTTGTCGATGTCCAGGAGGGACAGCGGCGGGTAGTCGTTGCCGACGGCCGAAGTGATGGATCCTTTGTCGCGAATATCCCGAGGGAGCAGGGCGCGGAGTGCGGGGTCGACGCGCTGCTCGGGCACCTTGGACTGATTGACGGTCGTGGTGCCGCCGCAGGCCGTCACGGTCAACGTGAGCAGCGTCGCGAGCGCGAGGGGAAGTGCGGTGGCGCGGGCTCGCGCATGCCTTCCGAGCACGGTGCCTCCCTTCTGGGCCGCTGGTCAGAGGACCGGCGCGGGGCTGGTGAACGCCCAATCTGCGGGATGGCGGCGGCCTGGGCAAGAACAGGGAGAATGAACGTTTCCATGCGGAGTGTTAAGTTCATTTGATGCTGACTCCGCCGCAGCTTCAGGCGATATGCGAGGTGGTCGCCGCGGGCTCGTTCCGTACGGCCGCCCAGCGCCTCGGCTACACCCCCTCCGCCGTCTCCCAGCAGATCTCCACCGTCGAGCGCGCCCTGGGCGTCCCGCTCTTCGAGCGCTCACCGCGCAGCGTGCGCCCCACCGCGGCCGGGCTCCAGCTCGCCCTGCGCGCGGGACGGCTGCTGGCCGACCTGTCGGCGACGGAGAACGAGATGCGCGCCTACGCCGCGGCCGAACGAGGGCGACTGCGGCTGGGCAGCTTCTGGTCCGCGGGGTTCCGGCTGGTGCCGACGGTGCTGACGGGGTTCCTCCGCGACCGGCCCGAGGTCGACGTCCGCTACGAGGAAGGCGACCCGCACATCACCGTGCCCGCGGTGCTGGAGGGGCGGCTGGATCTCGCCGTGATCTTCGAGTACGGCGTGGTACCGCACAGCTGGCCCGAGGGCCTGGAACACACGCTGGTACGGGAAGAGCCGCTCTACCTCCTCCTCCCTGCGGCACACCCCCTCGCCGGTCGGCCGCACATCCGCCTCGCCGACCTGCGGGACGAGCGCTGGATCAGCTACCACGAGGACACCGACGCCGCTTACTGCCTGCGCCACATCTGCGCGGCCGGCGGCTTCCTGCCCGAGGTGCTCTTCCGTACGAACGACTACAACCTGCCCTACGAACTGGTCCGGCAGGGCCTGGGGGTGGCGATCGCACCGGAACTCGCCGTCGTGGACACCTCCGCCTCACCCGACGCGTCCGGCACCCGCCTCGTCCGGCTCACCGACCCCGCCCACACCCGTCGGGTCTATGCCACCCGGCGCACCACCGACCCCAACCCCTTCCTCCCCCAGGCCATCGCCCTCCTGCACACCGCCGCGGCCGCGCTGCCCGAGCGGGGCGAAGGCGAGTGCCCCGTGGTCACCGGCTGAACAGCGGTGCGCCGGCGGCGATACGTTGGTGTCGGCTGGTGACCTGGGCTGTCGCCGGATCTGGCGCGCGGACTGGGCACCTTCCGAGTCGGCAACCCGCAGGTCTCCCGGCTGTACGGTTGCCAGGTAGTCGCGGGCTGCCGGAGGGCAGCCCGCGTGGATAAGCCTCCAGATGTGTGACGCGCTCGATCGCGCTGTGCGGCTGATGAGATTCCCAGGCCCTGGTCGGACGGTCGGGTCAGCGCAGTCCGGCGAAGAGATCGTTCTCGGGTACGGCCGCGCCGGTGGCGTCCTGGACACGCACGAAGGTCTCCATGCCCATCAACTCGCCGAACCGCTCCTTGCCCATCTTGAGAAAGAAGATGTTCTCGCCCTGACTGGCGTGCGCGGCCAGCGCGTCGAACTTCTGGCCGCTGAACGCGGTGGTGTCCACCCACGTGGTGATCTCATCGTCGGGGAGGCCGATCTTCGCCATCGCGGCGGCCTCGGCGGGATCCGGCTCCGGCATGTCCTCATGGAACTCGCGCATGATCTCGCCGAACCGCCGCATCCCCGAATGGGGCATCGTGGTCCAGTACACCTTGGGGGTCAGCTCGGTCATCTCCAACGCCGCCATCGTGATGCGGTGGGCCTGGATGTGGTCGGGGTGGCCGTAGAAGCCGTTCTCGTCATAGGTGACGACCACATCGGGCCGGTAGTGCCGCATGAGTTCCGCGAGCCGGGCCGCGCCCTCCTCCACGGGGGTCTGCCAGAAGGATCCGGGGGCGTCGTTGCTCGGCCAGCCCGTCATCCCGGAGTCGGCATAGTCCAGCATCTCCAGATCGCTGATCTTCAGGACCTCACAGCTCGACTCGAGCTCCTGACGGCGCATCAAGGCGACCGCCGCCGGATCGTGCCCGGGTTCGCCCGGCTTGACACCCCCCGGTCCGTCACCGCAACCGCCGTCGGTACACGTCACGAGAACCGTACGGATGCCTTCCGCCGCGTATCGCGCGAGGACCCCTCCGGTCCCGGTGGCCTCGTCGTCGGGGTGGGCGTGCACTGCCATCAGCGTCAAGGACCGGTCAGTCATGAAACAGTCCTCCTGCAAGAAAAACGTCTTGATCCAAGTGCGCGGCGAGCGTTCCGCGGTCCTGGGGCCCGGTCCTGTTGGGGCGGATGGCCTTGTTCCCACCCGTCCGACGCCGGTCCTTCGGTCGATGCAACGCTGCCGGCCGGACCGGCTGTTCCCGGCGTGGCCGCTTGGCCTTCCCAAGGCGTCGCGGGCTATGAGGACCAGTTGGCCGGGGTGCAGCCCTCCGGTCGGAGAATCCAGGTCGGTGAAGCCGGTGGGAACACCGGTGAGCTGACCGTTACGGCTACCGCCTGCGTGGGTCGTCGGACACAGCGGCTGTGAGCTGGTCAGCCGATGGGGTACACGGCACAACCGCGGACCGCCGGGCCCCGCAAGGAGCTCGACCCCGACCTGTATGCGTCGAAGAACGAGCGCAACTCGGTGGCGTCTGGAGTGGAAATCAGGAAGGCTCACGCACATGGTCTCGGTATTGCAGAACGTGGCGATTGACTGTGCGGATGCCTACGAGTTGGCCCGGTTCTGGAGCAGGGTGACCGGCCGCCCGTTGCACCCGGAGGACAAACCGGGTGATCCGGAGGCTCAGGTGCTGCTGGCGGAGGGACCAGTGCTGCACTTCAACCAGGTGCCCGAGGCCAAGACGATCAAGAACCGGATCCATCTGTGTCTGCGCCCAGAGACCTCGCGTGAACAGGAGGTGGAACGGCTGCTGGGCCTCGGCGCCACCTTTGTCACCGATCACCGCGATCCCGATGGCTCTGGCCCGCCCGGCACACGACGTCAACTGCACCCGAGGCGACCCTTGAGGCCGCCGCCCGAGACGTCCGGGCACCGTCACCGTCACCTGGGCCGGAGGGAGAACCACCACGGGCGAGACCGCCCGCGAACTGGTCGGCCAGGGACATCGCTCCGAGGCAATCGCCCGGCACCCGCACGCGGAGGGCTTCCGCCCGGCCCCGCGGACGCGCCCTTTACCACCCCATGCTCGCGAGCCGGACCCCACCCTACGCCGAGGTGTCCGCGACCTTCGAGATGAGGAAGCACCGCTCGACCCGTGGCTCGTTCGATCACGATCTCAATCACGACGCGCCCCGGATCAGGCACCAGCATACGTCCGTAGCGATCGGCATAGCGCGGCTTCTGCATCCGAGTCCGCGCGGACTTCCGCCGTTCCTTCCAGCGTGGCCCGGCGGCCTCCGTCAGTTGGCAGACGGCTACACGGGCCTCGCTGCCAGCACATTGGCAACCTTTTGCTGGATTTGCGGTCGGGTGATGGCGCGCGCGATGCCTGCGGCTGCGTCGATCGTCACGCCGACAGGCACCACGTGGGAGCAAGTTCGTCAAGGGACCGCCGTCGGTAGTGGCTGCGTTGGGCTGTTGCCTGGTGGCGTCTGCGCCAGGTGGACCAGTGCAGCAGTCTGGCCGCGGTGACGGCCGGTGGGCTGAGGACAATGACGAGCAGGTGGTGGATCTCCGGGACGGTCAACGTGATCGGATCGCTGCAGCGGATGGGGGGTCCGGGTCGGTGGTCCGGTCCGGTGCCGTGATGGCGGCGACGGCGGTCAGGAAGGCCAGGGCGAGCATGGCGAGCGTGATGTGCCGGTGCCATGCGGTCCAGTTCCGGACCCTGGTAATGGTCGAGGCCGACTTGGCCCTTGGCGGCCTGGAAACACTCCTCCACGCTCCAGCGGACACCTGCGACGCGGACCAGTTCCGCCAGGGGCACCTTGGTGGGTGACCAGCACAGATAGAAGGCGAGTTCACCGGTGGTCCGGTTGCGGCGGATCAGCAAGTGGCGGTGATGATCGGTGCCGGTGTGGATCCAGGCCCAGTCGTAGTAGCGCGGGCCTTTCGCCCCTGCCCCGGTGCTGTGCCGCTGCCAGGCCGTGGCGGGCAGACAGCGGGCGAGGACATCGGCGCGGATCCGGGTGCGGCCGTGGTTGACCCGGACCCGGGTGGAGCAGGCGACGGCCAGCACGTAGCCCAGGCCCCGTGCCTCCAGAGCGGCGCGGAGCTGGGGTCCTGGCCGTAGACTGCGTCGCCGGTCACCCAGGAGGCGGTGATGCCGGCGTCCAGCGCGGCGGCGATCATCTCTTGGGCCAGGCGGGGCTTGGTCGCGAACTGCACCTCGTCGGGTATCCCGGCCGCGTGGCGGCGCCCGGGATCGGTAGACCAGGAGTGCTCGGGCAGATAGAGCGGGCGGTCGATCAGCGCCCGCCCCCGCACGGTGGCCAACGCGAGGAACACGCCGACCTGGCTGTTCTCGATGCGTCCTGCGGTACCGGTGTACTGCCGCTGCACCCCCGCCGAGGCCCGGCCCTTCTTCACAAAGCCGGTCTCATCCACGACCAGAACACCGCCGTGGGTGCCAAGGTGGTCGACGGCGTAGGCGCGCAGGTCATCACGGACGGTATCGGCGTCCCAGCGGGCGTAGCGCAGCAGGCGCTGCATCGGCCCGGGCCGGGTGTGACCGGCCTGTTCAGCCAGCTGCCAGCAGTTCTTGCGCTCGACATTCGACAGCAGCCCGAGAAGATAGGCGCGGGCGGTGGCTCGCGGATCAACTCGGCCGAACCGTTCAGCGATCCGAGCCATGGCCTGGTCGAACATCGCTCGCCAGCGGGCAGGGTCTACGCTATGGCCTGCGGCCACCGCACGATCTTCAGGAGTCCACACAACCCCTGATGATCACGCGGTGGCCGTACCCGTTCCCAGCCGGGTCCGCCGCAAGATCACGAAACCAGACTGGAGTATAGAACCTATTTCTCATCTGGCCTGGCTCTTGCAGGTCAGGGGATCGCCTGCTTCGGGCGGATCCGCCCGAAGCAGGCAGGAGGGCGATGCTTCTCAAGGCCAGCGTCCCGGTCAGGACCTGCGTCCCGGTCAGGACCTGCGCTCCTTGCTGTTACGACGGTTCGGGAGCTTTCCAGCGGGTGACCGAGAAAGTCACCGAGGCGGGGCGCTTGGCGGTTACGGCGGTCACCTTCAGCTGAGCGACGTCCTTGTCGAGACTGTCGAACCTGCAGAATCGGTCCCCGGTCCGCAGTTCGGAGACCGGTATCTCGAGTTCGTTGCTCTCGCTGCGCGCCGCAGCGTCCTGGCAAGCGGTGAGGCCCAGGTCGGCGGTGCCCTCCACCCGGGCCACGTATCCGCGGAACCACATCTTCGGACTTCCGACCAGACAGCTCGGGGAGTACTCGATGTCTCCCCCGCCGCCGTTCAGTCTGCTCCTGTACGTAACGACCGGCATGTCCGAACCGAGCCCAAGGCTGCCAAGGACACAGCCGCGCGCCTTGGCCACGTCGTCGGACACCGTGACGGGCTGGTTCTCGTAGACCTTGTCGCCGGGCTGCGCCGGCGCGCCCTCGGTCTTCGCCGGCCCGGCCCACACGGTCGCCGACAACGTCAGCTCCCCGACGGGGGATCCGCTCACCTTCACCACGCGCAGGAGGACCACGCGGCCGCCCGCGGCGAAGTCCTCGCAGAACCGGTCCCCCGGCGCCAGGGCCCCGGTCTTGTAGCGGTCGATGTGCGTGCCGTTGCCGACCGCTGCCCGGGCGGCATCCTGGCAGCCCGCCTGGTCGAGGTCCCCGGCGTCCGCGGCAACCTTGGCGACGGGCACGTCGTCGAAGTCCAAAACCTCGTTGTCCCAGGAGCAGGGAGGCTCCCAGGACAGGACAGGTGGCCTGCCCTCGTCCGTCTGGTCCCCCTCGTCGTTCAGGCGCGGGTTCGACTCATGGGGCCCGAGGACGCGCGGCCCGCTGTCAGCGAACTCCACGTAAAAGTTGAAGTCAGACGGGCATCCGTTCTTGATCGCCTGGACATTACTCAGCGAGACTTCCTTGTCCCGGTAGAGCAGCCCTGTCCTGGAATCCGCCGACGAACCGGACGCTGACCCTTTCGGCGCACCGGCCGCTGATCCGGCCAGACCCTCGGACTGCCCATCGCCGCCCCCACAACCTGTGAGAACCACTGTCAGAAGCAGCACGAGGCCACCGCCGCATAAGGCCTTCCCCTGACGACCGTTGATTCCCCACACGTCAACTCCCCCATCGGTTTGGAAACCACCCACCATACCGACTACCGGGACGGCGCCGACAAGAGTGGAGGATCCTGTTGACCGCACGTTACGTAGTGGCCTTCTTGGGTCAGAAGCTGTTTCTGATCCTCGATGCTCTTGATCTTTAGACTTCGCTGCTGCCAGGAGGTGCCTGGCGGCACATGTGACCAAAGTGCTGCTGGACTGCGTGTACCTCCCCATGCCACGTTCGAAGCCGCAGGGGAACCGGCAACGGGGGGCTGGGGAATGCTGCTGAGGGAGTTCAGCACGGAGGCTGTGGCAGCGCCGGAACGCTTCGCAGTGTGGGAAGAAGCCACTGGACAAGCGCACATGCGCACCCGGATGCGCAGCAACGACCATGACGACTTCAGAGCCAAGATACGCGTCCTGGACTTGGGCGAGGTCCAGCTGTCGGCGGTTGCCTTCCCCCATCTGGAGATCACGCGGACAGCGAAAATGATCCGGCAGTCCGACCCCGAGGTGTACCAGATCAGCTACATTCTCGGCGGGAAGGGGGCTCTGTCCATGGCCGGGAGTGACACGGCCATGGGCGCTGGCGACCTCATGGTGTTGGACAGCAGCCATCTCTACCATGCCCACCGCCACGCCCTTCAAGACAGCTGGTCGCAACTGATCGTGCAGTGTCCTCGCCGGATGCTGCCGCTGCCAGAGAAGACGGTGCAGGGCCTGATCGCAGTCCCGATCAGCGGGCGCTGCGGCATGGGCGGGGTGTTTGCCCGCTGGCTGGTCGACCTCAACGCGCGCGCCGGCGAATTCATCTCCGCCGACATCCCCACCCTCGCCTCGGTCACCCTGGATCTCCTGGCGTCCGCGCTCGCCGGCTGCCTGGAGGCTGAGGTGACGCTGAGCCCGGAGGCCCGCAGGAGTGCCCTGCGGGCCCAGATCAACGTGTTCGTCGAGCAGCACCTCGCCGATCCCGACCTGCCTCCCCAAACGATCGCGGACGCCCACCACATCTCCCTGCGCCACCTCCAGCAGCTGCTCGCCGAAGACGACACATCACCGGCAGCCTGGATACGCCACCGCCGTCTGGACCGCTGCCGCCTCGACCTGACCAACCCCCGCCTGAACACCCGCCCCATCCAAGCCATCGCCGAACGCTGGGGCTTCACCAACCCCACCCACTTCACCCGCCTGTTCCGGGCCACCTACGGGATCCCCCGAGGGACTACAGACACCTGCCGCCCAAGACGTGCGCGAATTGGCAACAACCCTGCGCGGAATGACAAGGCTGGATGCTATGGCTCTCGGCATTCTGAAAGCCGATCAGTCAAACAGTCCTTAGCCATGACGTCCTAGACAAGCACTGAGTTGTTGGCGCGGGGACACGGAAGTCGTCTTGCCCAGCAGTGCGGGGAACGATATCGGAGTGATTCCATGCGCCTACGGCACGCCGTGACATGGACAGGACTGGCTCTTGGAGCACTCGGGCGCACCAGCAGTAGGCCAGCCCTCGACGGATCGTCGAATACCGCAGTGGCTGCCCAAGGACCGGAACTGAAGAGAGGGGAATCTCGTGCGCCGCATAGGCAGGTTGCTATCAGTCATCGCCATGTCGATCAGCAGTGTGGTCCTCGTGGCTACAGGAGCGTCGGCCGATGGTGACCGTATCAGCACTCGTGGTCTCGAACGCGTCAGTGTCAAGAATGGAGCAACGCTCTACCGGGGCGTCACATCGCAGCATCAGCTCGCCGCTGTCTGTGGTGGGCGATTCTGTGCCTACAGCGGGAGAACAGGCGAAATCATACCGCTCAGCAACTGCGGACAAGCGGTGACCATCCCGCTCACCTGGCGAGGAACGCCAAATGGAGATTACTGGACAAACGACCTGGAGAACGGTGGCTACAGCGCCATGTACAACAACAGCGGAAGTACCCCCATCTACAACACGCCGCGTCCGTATGCGGCTGACTCGTCTGCCGACTGGAGGCCAGTTAACCGCGGCTAAAGGTCGTCTGCTGACCCGTGAAATCGCTGGAAGCGGGACATGACTACCGTGACACGGTAGTCATGTCGGCGGGCCATCTCGGTTCGAAGCGCCCGGAACGAGATGTGCCGACACTGGCAGTGCCTGGACGCGCTGCGATCGGTTTTCGGTGTGCACCGCCGCCCCAGCGGCTGCGCCCGTCAGCTGCCGATGCTGACGAGGTGTTGGAGCTGGTAGGCCAATCGTGGGCTGCATGCGCCGGAGAGGATGCCATCGCGTGAAGGTTCCGGAACCCCCGGCCGAACCGGGCCGGGGTCAGCTTGCTGTACTGCGACCACGGCAACGGCGTCCGGTTCGGGTTCTTCTCCGGCTCCGGGGTCCGCCACCAGTTCGCCGACGCTGAGGTTCCGGCGTCGGACCCGAAGAAGTTCGGGTCCTGGTCCTCGCACTTCATGACGGAGTACCACGCCCGCTACGGCGGTAACGGCGTGATGATCTACTGGCACGTCGAGCGGAAGAACGTCTGCATCTACTCCCAGCTCAAGAGCTGTTCGTCGTCCGAGGTCGCGGCGATGATCGAGGGCCTGCTGCGGCACTGGACGGACGCCGAGATCGAGTCCAACTACGTCGCCACCCACGGCGCCTCGGTGGTCGGGTTCGCCTTCACCGAGCTGCTCAGCTTCCGCCTGCTGCCGCGTCTGAAGAACATCGGCAGTATCCGCCTGTACCGTCCGGACGACACCCCGCCCGGCTTGCCCGCACTCGGACCCTCCCTAACGCGGCCGATCCGCTGGGACCTGATCGAGCAGCAGTACGACCAGATGGTGAAGTACGCCACCGCGCTCCGGCTCGGGACGGCGGAGGCCGAGCAGGTTCTGCGGCGCTTCAACCGCGGCGGCCCCAAGCACCCGACCTACCAGGCTCTCGAAGAACCCGGCCGCGCAGTTGTTCTGGTCCAACCTCAACCCCTACGGCACCTTCCGCCTGGACATGGACCAGCGACTCGACCTGGGGCTCACGGTGCCCCGTCCCCGTGGCGCGACAGACACCGCCGGTCGATCACGTGCGGAGACGCGATGACGAACTTCCGGCAACCCGCCGTCCGGCAGGCAGGGTGGTGTGTCCGAGCAACGGCTGATCGGCCCCGTCACGTCAGACGGCGGTAAAGCCGCCGTCTGCGGGTACCACGGCTCCGGTGATGAAGCTGGAGCGTGGTGAGGCGAGGAAGCAGAGAACCTCGGCGATCTCTTCAGGCTGGGCGACTCGGCCCAGGGGCTGGGCGTCGGCGAACGATGCCAGGTAGGCGCGGCTGTCGGGGCGGATCGTGTCGAGGAAGTCGGTCTCGATGACGCCTGCGGCGACAAGGTTGGCGCGGATGCCCCATGGTCCGCCTTCGACGGCGAGCACCTTGGTCAGTTGGGCCAGGGCGCCCTTGGACGCGCTGTAGGCGGCGCCTTCGGGCAGGGCGACCGTGCTGGCGTAGGACCCGGTGCTGACGATGCTCCCGCCGCCCCGGCTCTGCATCGTTCGGAAGGCTTCTCGGGCGCAGAGGAAGGATCCGCGGGCGTTGACGGCCATCACGGTGTCCCAGTCTTCGGCGGTGGTTTCGGTGACGGGTTTGTTCAGGGTGCGTCCGGCGTTGTTCACCAGGATGTCCAGTCCTCCGAAGGTGTCCAGCGCCGAGCGGACCGCGTGGACGGCGGTTTCCTCCCGCGTGATGTCGCCCCGCATCGCGAGTACGCCGGGGAATTCGTCCCCCAGGGTCGTGACGTCGGGACGCAGGTCGACGGCGACGACGCGGGCGCCGCGGGCATGGAGCAGTGCCACGGTCTCCTTGCCCACGCCGCGCGCGGCCCCTGTGACCAGGGCGGTCTTCCCGGCGAACTCGGATGCTTCGGCAGACGCGGCGGTGGGCGTCATGATGAGGTCCTCTCGTAAAGATCGGGGTCGCGCGCAGTTTCCCGCGCGGCTGTCTGGGCTGCTGTACGGTCACGCACTCACGAGGCAGACGGCACAGGAGATGAGCGCGCTTGCCGGGCGTGCGCACGGGTGGCGCCGTGGACGCCCGGCGGGCGGGTTGTTCAGTGTGCGGTGAGGCCGCCGTCGACGACGAGTTCCGAGCCGGTGACGAAGGAGGAGTCGTCGCCGGCGAGGAAGAGGATCGCGGGGGCGACCTCATCGGCGCGGCCGGCTGCACCGCGCCCTTCGACGCCTGGTAGGCCGCGGCCGCGCCGCTGCCCACCAGGCCGAGCACGGACGAGGTGTTGATCACCGACGCGTTGCCGCTCGCTCGCAGCAGCGGCATCGCCGCCTTCATACCGAGCCAGGTGCCTTTCTGGTTCACGTCGATCACGCGGTCCCACACCTCCTCCCGCTCCCGGGCGGAGGAGACGTCGAGGAGGGCGGTCGCCACCTCCGCGCCACCCGCCTCGATGCGCCGCGCCAGCTTCTGGAGGGGTTCCTGGGCTACATCGGTGATCACCAGCCGGGCGCCCTCCTGGGCGAAGAGTCCGGCGGTCGCCGCACCGATCCCCCCGGTCGCGCCCGTGATCAGGGCCACCTTGCCCTCAAGACGTCGTCCGGTCATGAATACGGTCCTTCCCCGTGCGTTTGATACGTCTGTCAGCGACTGCTGCCTGCCTCGGCAGTCGGTCCGCTCCCACGAGGAGTCGGTCTCCCCGACCGGAGCAGCTGCTGCCCGAACCCCGTTGTCCCGCTACGCTCGCCGCCCCGCTACGACGACCTCTGCTCCCGGTGGAGCACGAGGTGTTCGTGGTAGAGCACTCCGTCGCGGATGTCCCCTGTGGCGGTGAACCCGGTGTCGTCGACGTAGTCCAGGTGACTACCGGTGACCGTGTAACGGCCGGTGTACGCACTGGCCCGCTCGCCGCGAGCCTCGTCGTAACGGCCGTCCGGCAGCAGCTCCTGCCGAATGTGCCCGTCCTCGGTCACCCACATACCGACCACATCCACGTGGCCGTCCTCGATCGCGGCCATGGCGGCCCCCTCTCCTCGAACGGTGCGGTCCCTCCCGCTCCACCGAGTCTGCGCAGGTCAGCGGCGACCAACCAGGACGCATGCTGCCTGGGTGCACCACACCCAGGCAGCACGGCGGCGCGCCGCCTAGCCTGAAGACATGGACGAC
>NZ_JBQTCE010000035.1:0-60943 GCF_052665095.1 Streptomyces sp. NEAU-174
TAGGAGCTGTCCGGGCGATCATGTGACTGCCCTGTGCCTGAGTCGTTGTTGTGTGCATGGGGCGGGGTGATCTGACGGATGCGGAGTGGGAACGGTTGCGGCCGTTCCTGCCGGTGAGCAATAGGCGTTGTGGCCGGTGGCGGGATCACCGGCAGGTGATCGACGGGATTCTGCACCGGGTGCGGACCGGGGTGCACTGGCGGGATCTTCCCGAGCGTTTCGGGCCGTGGAAGACCGTCTATGAACGCCACCGGCTGTGGTCGGCCGACGGCACGTGGGAGCGCCTGCTGCAACAGGTCCAGGCCGCTGCCGATGCCGCGGGCGAGATCGACTGGGACATTTCGGTGGACTCCACCATCGTGCGGGCCCACCAGCACGCGGCCGGTGCCCGGACCGAACCGCCGCCGACACTTGCATCAAAGGGGGCCGAGACGGCAGAACACCAGGGCGAAACGCCGTGGCAGAGCCTGCTCGCCCGGCTGGCGGAGGTGGTGCAGGAGGTGAGGGACTGGGCCGCTCGCGGGGCGGGTTCACCAGCAAACTCCACCTGAGCGCCGACGGCCGGTGCCGTCCATTGTCCCTGTTCATCACGCCGGGGCAACGGGCGGACTGCACCCAGTTCCAGACGGTGCTGGCAAAGATCCGCGTTCCGCGGGTCGGTCCGGGCCGGCCCCGCACGAAGCCCGACAGCATTGCGGCCGACAAGGGATACAGCAACGGCCCGTGCCGCGCATACCTGCGGCGCCGAGGCATCCGGCACACGATCCCGGAGAAGACCGACAGCCGGTCCGCCCGCCTGGGCAAAGGCTCACATGGCGGACGGCCACCCGGTTTCGACGAAGAGCGCTACAAGAAGCGCAACACCGTCGAACGAGCGATCAACAGACTGAAGCAGTACCGAGCCGTGGCCACCCGCTATGACAAGCGCGGCTACGTCTTCCTCGGCACTACAACCAGCGCGGCTCTGCTTATCTGGCTTCGGAGTTGACCAGCGACCTCACAAAGCGATCGGCCGATACGCCAGGGCCTGATCGACTACTTCATCAGCAGAAAGCTCCGGCTCCCGTGGCCAGAAGATCAAGCCGCTGACATGACCGGACGGGCATGCCAGCGCTCTGTCGAGCCGATCCAGCCAGCCGTCCACCTCGTCGTCCGAGGCGTAGTCCGCTTGCATGATCCGCTGCACGAGCGCGACCGCCTCCACGCGACTCATCTCCACAGCACTCATCAAGTCCCTCCACCGGGTCACCCTAGCGGGACGCGTGATCGCCCGGACAGCTCCTAGGCGGGACGCAGTAGGTTGGCGGCGTGAGATTGAGGGTTGAGTTCACCACCGAACCGTTCGACCTCGACGAGGTGCCGCCGCACGCCGTGGCCGCCCGCGAGACCGTCCAGGCCGCCCCGCTGGACGCCGTGGACGTCGGCCCCTTCGGCAACACCGCGGAGGGCGGGAGGGAGGCCGTGCTGGAAGCCGTCGACCGGCTGCTGCGCAGCTCCCTCGAAGCCGGTGCCACCCGGATCTCGCTCCAGGTCAGCGTCCTCGGGGAGGCCGAGGCGTGAGCGTACCGGCCGACCACCCCTTCGCCGCCGCGGTGAAGCCGCTCGTCGACGCCATGGGCGGCGAGATGATCGCCCCCGACCGGGCCCGGGGCGACGATGTGGTGCTCTCCTGGGAGGGCCGTCCGGTGGTCGCCGTAAGGCTGCCGCATCTGTCGGACTCGCTCGACCGCATCCTCGCCGACCTCCAGCGCCGCCACGGCGTACCGCTCTCGGCCCTCGACCGCAAGACCAAGCAGTCCGTGGTCCGCCAGCTCGAGCAGCGCGGCGCGTTCTCGGTGCGCCACGGGGTCGAGACGGTCGCGGAGGCCCTCGGGGTCAGCCGCTTCACCGTCTACAACTACCTCAACCGGGAGAAGGGCGGGGACTGATCATTCCTCGTCGTTGCGCGGGGTTTTTCAACAAACTGTTGACGGTCGGCGCGGGAACCTCCTAGCTTGCGAGAGTGACTTCCAGTGCACCGCCGGGGCTGGCCCGGTTCAACGCGGTGGACGACCGGGACGCCGCCGCGCTGCTGCGCGAGGTGTGCGCCAGCCGGGCCTGGGGCGCGGCGGTGGCCGCCGGGCGGCCGTACGCCACGGTCGGTGAGCTGCTCGACGCCGCCGACGCGGCCATGGCCGGGCTGACCGCCGCCGACCTGGCCGAGGCGATGGCCGCCCATCCGCCCATCGGACGGCCGGCACCGGGCGACGCCGCCTCGGCGCGGGAGCAGAGCGGGGTACGGGACGCGGAGCGCGCGGAGCTGCTGGAGCTGAACCTCGCGTACCAGGAGCGCCACGGCCATGTCTTCCTGATCTGCGCCACCGGCCGCACCGGCGAGGAGATGCTGGCCGCGCTGCGCGAGCGGATCCGGCACGACGCCGACACCGAGCGCGACATCGTCCGTGCCGAACTGGGAAAGATCAACCGCATCCGGCTGACCCGGCTGACGGAAGCGCTGGCGGGAACCCGGACTGAAACCCGGGCGGAGACCCACCCGGGATCCCGGGCGGAAACCCTGGAGGCCTCGCGGGCCCCGGCGGAAGGAGAGCGGTGATGGCGAGCGGTGCCACCTCGGTGTCCACCCACATCCTGGACACCAGCATCGGCCGCCCCGCCGTGGGCGTGGTCGTCGAGCTGTCCGTACGCTCGGGGCCCGGCGCGGAGTGGACGCCGCACGCCGACTCCCTCACCGACGCCGACGGGCGCTGCGCGGACCTGCCCGCCCTCCCCGAAGGCACCACCCACGCACGGCTGCGCTTCGAGACCGGGCCGTATCTGACCCACGCCTTCTTCCCGGAGGTCGCGGTCGCCTTCGCCGTCGAGCCGGGTGAGCACTACCACGTACCGCTGCTGCTCACCCCGTTCGGCTACTCCGTCTACCGAGGGAGCTAGCACCGATGCCCACGCTCGGCCCGAACAGTTACGGCAAAGCCGAAACCCGCGTCGTCCGGGTGGTGCGCGACGGCGCCGTGCACCACCTCAAGGACCTCAATGTCTCGGTGGCGCTCTCCGGGGAGATGGACGAGGTCCACCTCTCCGGCAGCAACGCCAATGTCCTGCCGACCGACACCACCAAGAACACCGTGTACGCCTTCGCCAAGGAGCACGGCATCGACACGGCCGAGGAGTTCGGCATCCGGCTGGCCCGCCACTTCGTCACCAGCCAGGAGCCCATCCACCGCGCCCGCGTCCGTATCGAGGAGTACGCCTGGGAGCGGATCGGGACGGCCGGGAGCGCCGAGCACTCCTTCGTCCGCCGCGGCCAGGAGGTGCGCACCGCCCAGATCACCTTCGACGGCGAGCGCTGGGAGGTGGTCTCCGGGCTCACCGGCCTCACCGTCCTGAACACCACGGACTCCGAGTTCTGGGGCTATGTGAAGGACCGGTACACCACGCTCCCGGAGGCGCGCGACCGGATCCTCGCCACCGATGTGCACGCCCGCTGGCGCTACGGCTGGAGCGAGGACACCCGGCCGACGCCGGACTGGGACCACGGCCACGCCGAGGCGCGCGGCCATCTGCTGAGCGCGTTCGCCGAGACCTACTCGCTCTCGCTCCAGCAGACGCTCTACCAGATGGGCGCGCGGGTGATCGAGCACCGCCCCGAGATCGACGAGATACGCCTCTCACTGCCCAACAAGCATCACTTCCTGGTCGATCTGGAACCCTTCGGCCTCACCAACGACAACGAGGTCTACTTCGCCGCCGACCGGCCGTACGGGCTCATCGAGGCCACCGTGCTGCGGGACGGCGCCGAGCCCCGGATCCCCACCGACTGACAGCTCGCCCGACAGATCCCCACCGACCGATACGACGGGAGGGCCACGCTCCGTGAACCGCATCGTCATCGAGAACTGCGCCGTCGCCACCGTGGACGCCCACGACACCGAGTACGCCTCCGGCCACGTCGTCGTGGCGGGCAACCGCATCGAGTCGGTGGGCGAGGGGCGCGCGCCCGAGGGTCTTGAGGGCGTCGTCCGCCGGGTCGACGGCACGGGGCATCTGGTGACCCCGGGCCTGGTCAACACCCATCACCACTTCTACCAGTGGCTCACCCGCGGCCTCGCCCAGGACAGCAACCTCTTCGACTGGCTGGTCGCGCTCTACCCCGTCTGGGCGCGGATCGACGAGCCGATGGTCCACGCGGCGGCCCGCGGCTCGCTCGCGATGATGGTGCGCGGCGGGGTCACCACCGCCATGGACCACCACTACGTCTTTCCGCGCGGCGCCGGCGATCTGCTGGGCGCCGAGATCCGCGCGGCGCGCGAGCTGGGGGTGCGGTTCACCGCCGCCCGCGGCTCCATGGACCTCGGCACCTCCGACGGCGGGCTGCCGCCGGACTTCGCCGTGGAGTCCATGGAGGACGCGCTGGCCGCCACCGAGGCGGCCGTCGACACCCACCACGACCCGGCGTCCGACGCCATGCTGCGGATCGCGGTCGCGCCCTGCTCACCCTTCTCCGTCACCACCGAACTGCTCCGCGAGTCCGCGGCGCTGGCCCGCCGCAAGGGCGTACGGCTGCACACCCACGGCTCGGAGACGGTGGAGGAGGAGAAGTTCTGCCATGAGCGGTTCGGGATGGGGCCGACCGACTACTTCGAGTCCACCGGCTGGCTGGGCGAGGACGTGTGGATGGCCCACTGCGTCCATATGAACGACACCGACATCCAGGCGTTCGCCCGCACCGGCACCGGGGTGGCCCACTGCCCCTCGTCCAACGCCCGGCTCGCCGCCGGGATCGCCCGCGTCCCCGATCTGCTCGCCGCGGGCGTACCGGTCGGCCTCGGCGTGGACGGCACCGCCTCCAACGAATCCGGTGAGCTCCACACCGAACTGCGCAACGCGCTGCTGATCAACCGGCTCGGCGGCCACCGTGAGAAGGCGCTGAACGTCCGTCAGGCGCTGCGCCTGGGCACCCACGGCGGTGCGCGGGTGCTCGGCCGCCAGGAGGAGATCGGCTCGCTGGAGCCGGGCAAACTGGCCGACCTGGTGCTGTGGAAGCTGGACGGCCTCGGCCACTCGTCCATCGCCGACCCGGTCGCGGCCCTCGTCCTCGGCGCCCCAGCCCCGGTGACCCTGTCCCTGGTGAACGGCGCCCCGGTGGTGGAGTCGGGCCGACTGCTCACGGTGGACGAGGACCAGATCGCGCGGGAGGCGCGCACCGAGGCGCGGCGCCTGGCCCGGATCGCGGAAGCAGACTGAACGTTCGCGCCAATACATCGGATGGGTCGCTGGGGTGGCCGCCTTACAGCGGTCATCAGCGGCCCGTCAGGGCGTTCGGGCCCCGTTGACATCCAACCTTTCCGGTTCTAGGTTCCCGTACGCGGCTGGCCAGCCCTCCTGTCCGACCATCCACGAGCACAGGAGCCGCCATGCGTACGTCCAGACGACGGGCCGTCATCCCCCTCCGAGCGCTCAGCCTTCTGCTCGGCATGGTGCTGGCGACGATCCTCAGCGGCCCTCCCGCCGCCACCGCGGCGCCCACCACCGCGCGGGAGCCCGGACCCGGAACCGACTACGCGACCGACGATCCGTTCACCTCCGCCCGCACCGCCTGGTGGCGGCAGGACCGCTTCGGGATGTTCATCCACTTCGGCGCCTATTCCCAGCTGGAGGGCGAATACCGGCGGGCGGACGGGACCGTCTGCCGTGACGCGGAGTGGATCAAGCGGAACTGCCAGATCCCGATGGACGAGTACGAGGACGCCGCCCAGGACTTCAACCCCTCGTCCTTCGACGCCAAGGCCGTCGTCAAGGCGGCCAAGGACGCCGGGCAGCGCTATATCGTCATCACCTCCAAGCACCACGACGGCTATGCGATGTGGCCCACCAAGCAGAACAGCTGGAATCTGCGCGACCACTCCTCCTTCGACCAACGGCGCGACATCCTGGCCGAGTTGAAGTCCGCCGCCGACGCCGCCGGCATCAAACTCGGCTTCTACTACTCGATCTGGGACTGGCACGACCCCGACTTCGCCGATCCCGCCACCTTCCCGCGCTATGAGAAGCGGATGTACGCCCAGCTCAAGGAGCTGGTCGACAGCTACCATCCGGCGCTGCTCTGGTTCGACGGGGAGTGGGACGCGGACAACCCCACCAACCGCTGGTCCGCGCAGGACGGTGAGCGGCTCCAGTCCTATCTCCACGGGCTCGACCCCGATCTGATCACCAATAACCGGGTCGGCAAGCGGCGCGTGGCCGACGGCGACTACGGAACGCCCGAGCAGGAGATCCCGGACGCGCCGGTGGACGGGCAGCTGTGGGAGAGCTGTATGACCCTCAACGGCCACTGGGGCTTCGCCAAGTACGACCAGGACTGGAAGTCGCCCACCACCCTCACCCGCAATCTCCTCGACATCGCGAGCCGCGGCGGCAACTACCTGCTGAATGTCGGCCCCGACAAACGGGGCCGGGTGCCCCAGCCCTCCGTCGACCGGCTGCGCGAGATCGGCTCCTGGCTGCGGGCCTCGGACCAGGGCCGCGCGGTGTACGGGGCCGGGGCCACCGGGCTGGTGGACGAGCCGTCCTGGGGCGCGGTCAGCCGGTCCGGCGACCGGCTGTACGCGTCCGTCACCTCCTGGCCCGCTGCCGGTCAGCCGCTCCACCTCACCGCGAAGGCACCGTTCACGGTGGTCGGCGCCCGGGTGCTGGGCAGCGGACAGCGGGTCGAGGTGGCGAAGGCGGGCGACGGCTTCGACCTCACCCCCTCCGGCGGGGCGGTCAATGACATCGCCTCGGTGATCGAGCTGACGGTGAAACCGGCCCCGGCCGCGCCCCAGGGGCGGGGCCAGGGGCTCCGGGAGGAGGTCTTCGCCAATGAGGCCTTCACCGGGCCGCCGGCCGTCACCCGGACCGACCCGACCGTCAACCACACCTGGCGGTTCTCCGGCTCCCCGGCCGCCGACGTCCCCGCCGACCACTTCGGCGTCCGCTGGACCGGTTACCTCCAGCCCCGGCACAGCGAGACCTACACCCTCTCGACCGTCTCCGACGACACCGCGCGGGTGTGGATCGACGGCCGTCTGGTCATCGACAGCACCACCCCGCACGGTCCACAGGTCGACAAGGCGACCGTCGCGCTGCGCGCCGGAACCAAGCACGCCATCCGGATCGAGTACACCGAGCAGACCGGTGAGGCGCATATGAAGCTGCTGTGGTCCAGCCCCAGCGTGCCCCAGCAGATCGTGGAGCGCGCGCAGCTGTACACGCCGTAGCGACGGGCAGGGCCCCGGACCGCATCGGTGGCGGTCCGGGGCCCTGCCGTGTGAACGGGCCGCGTCAGTCCAGCAGTTCGTACGCGGGCAGCGTCAGGAACTCCGCGTAGTCCTCGTCCAGCGCGACCCTCAGCAGCAGATCGTGCGCCTGGTCCCACCTGCCCGCGGCGAAGGCGTCCTCGCCGACCTCCTCGCGGATCGCCGCCAGCTCCTCGGCGGCGACCTTACGGACCCGATCGGCGGTGGCCTTCTCGCCGTTCTCGAAGACGATCCCCGCGTTGACCCACTGCCAGATCTGGGAGCGGGAGATCTCGGCGGTGGCCGCGTCCTCCATCAGATTGAAGATCGCGACGGCGCCGAGGCCGCGCAGCCACGCCTCGATATAGCGGATGCCGACCTGTACGGCGTTCCGCAGCCCCTGCTGGGTGGGCTTGGCGTCGAGCGAGGCGATGTCGATCAGCTCGGCGGCGGTGACGTGGACGTCCTCGCGCAGCCGCTCCTTCTGGTGCGGACGGTCGCCGAGGACCGCGTCGAAGGAGGCGCGGGCCACCGGGACCAGATCGGGGTGGGCGACCCAGGAGCCGTCGAAGCCGTCGCCGGCCTCACGGTCCTTGTCGGCCTTGACCTTGTCGAACGCGACGGCGTTGACCTCGGGGTCGCGCCGCGAGGGGATGAAGGCCGCCATGCCGCCGATCGCGTGGGCGCCGCGCTTGTGGCAGGTGCGGACGAGCAGTTCGGTGTAGGCGCGCATGAACGGGGCGGTCATCGTGACCGCGTTGCGGTCCGGGAGGACGAAACCGGGGCCGCCGTCGCGGAAGTTCTTGACGATCGAGAAGAGGTAGTCCCAGCGGCCCGCGTTGAGCCCGGAGGCGTGGTCGCGGAGCTCGTAGAGGATCTCGTCCATCTCGTACGCGGCCGTGATCGTCTCGATCAGAACGGTGGCGCGGATCGTCCCTTGCGGAATCCCGAGGTGGTCCTGCGCGAAGACGAATACGTCGTTCCACAGGCGGGCCTCGAGGTGGGACTCGGTCTTGGGGAGGTAGAAGTACGGCCCCTGGCCCCGGGTGAGCAGCCGCCGGGCGTTGTGGAAGAAGTACAGCCCGAAGTCCACGAGCGCGCCGGGGATCGCGCGGCCGCCGGCGTCGCGCAGATGGCGCTCGTCGAGGTGCCAGCCGCGCGGCCGGGTGACGACGGTGGCCAGCGTGTCGTCGGGCCGCAGGGCGTAGCTCTTGCCCTCGGGGGTGGTGAAGTCGATCCGGCGCTCATAGGCGTCGATCAGATTCAGCTGACCGCCGATCACATTCGCCCAGGTCGGGGCGGAGGCGTCCTCGAAGTCGGCGAGCCAGACCTTGGCGCCGGAGTTGAGGGCGTTGATGGTCATCTTGCGGTCGGTGGGACCGGTGATCTCCACCCGGCGGTCCTCGAGCGCGGGCGGGGCCGGGGCGACGCGCCAGTCGGGGTCGTCCCGGATGTGGGCGGTCTCGGGGAGGAAGTCGAGGGTGCTGGTGCGGGCGATCTCGGCGCGGCGCTCCGCACGGCGCGCGAGGAGCTCGTCCCGGCGTGGGGTGAAGCGGTGGTGGAGCTCGGCCAGGAAGGCCAGGGCCGCGTCGGTCAGCACCTCTCCCTGACGCTCCAGCGGTTCGGCGTCGACGATGGCCAGCGGGGACGGCGCTGATGCGGGCATGGGCTGTCACTCCTTGGGCGAGTCTCGGTTGAACGCTCGCAAGACCTCTGCTTTGCGGATATTAATTTCCTCATGATGGAAGTTCAATCTTCTGTTGAACCGCGCCTGCGCGCCTTGCCCCGTCGGCGCCCCTCACTCCAGCAGCGTCAAGTCCTCGGGGGTGTCGATGTCGTCCGCACGGGCGATATCCGAGCAGTCGACGAGCGTGATCGCGGACTGATGCGCCCGCAGATAGGCGCGTGCCCCCCGGTCGCCCACCGCACTCGCCGCGATGTCCGCCCACCGGTCCGCGCCGAACAGCGCCGGATGCCCCCGCTCCCCGCCGTACGCGGCGGCCGCCAGGGTGGTCGGCGAGCGGTACGCGGCCACCACCCGCGCCACCGCCTCGGCGCCGATCCCCGGCTGGTCCACCAGCGCGACCAGCGCCGCCTTCGCGCCCGTACCGGCCAGTGAGGCGAGCCCGGCCCGCAGCGAGGAGCCCATGCCCTCCTCCCAGTCGGGGTTGTCCACCAGGAGGTACCCGTCCAGCCGGGCCCGCGCCCGTACGGTCCCGGCCGCGGCGCCCAGCACGATGTGCACCGGGGCGCAGCCGCCCTCCCGCAGCGCGTGCGCGGCGTGCTCCACCAGGGGACGCCCCCGATGCGCCAAAAGGGCCTTGGGCCGCCCGCCCAGCCGCCGGCCGCCCCCGGCCGCCAGCACGATCCCGGCGACCTGCGCGGAGTCCTCCGTCGTACGTTCCATGGGCCCTGCTTACCGCACATCGGGGCCGGGCGGGGGCTTCATCCCAGCCGGTCTGATTTTCGCTCTCCGTATAGCGCGTCGTGCACTGAGTGGCGTTAACTGATCCGCGGCCCCTTGTGTCCGAATCCACGCGAGGTGGAGGGTTGGGGCGGTCATGCGGAGAGGGGGCAGGCTCGTGCGAGAGGGCGCGAGGGGGAGAAGGGCAGTGTTGGCCAACGAAGGCGCGAGGCTCTGGGGTGAACCCGGCGCCTTGTCAGTGGAGGGCGCCGCAGTCGTGGAAGTCAGGCGAGTGGCGGGCACCGAGGACGATCCGAGGGCGGCCGAACTGCGCCGTGCCGTGGCCCGGCTCAGGCGCGATCTGGCCGCCCACCCGGCGGAATTACCCGACCGGGCGATCGCGGACGACGAGCTGGCCGCGCTCGACGCCATGGCCCGCACCGGCGCCCCGGAGCTGCACCGGCTGCGCCGCTCGCTGCTCCTCATCGCGGGCGCCCTGGGCTCGGTCAGCGCCCTGGGCCCCGCCCTGACGGGCGTCCGCGCGGCGATCGACCAATTCGGCAGCGTGCCCCGGACGGGCATAGGGAGAGACTGAGCGACCGTCCAACGGGCAACGGTCAAGGCCGCTTTCCGGGCCGGCTCGGCACCCCCGGCGCGCGCCGGGCGGTTGTCCGGGGGCCGCGCGCGCCGGGTGGCTCGGTGGTCCGGGGCCCGCTCGCGCCGGGTGGCGGTTCGGGCGGGCCCGGCCGGTGGCGGCTCAGCGGGCCACCCCCGCTTGCCCGGACGGCCCGCCGTCGCTTCCTCCGCCGTCAGGCGGACCCCGTGCTGGCCAGCGCGTCCGACAGCTCCGCCGCGACCTCCTTGAGGATCGGCACGATCCGTTCCGTGGCCTCGTCGGTCACCCGGCCCGCCGGGCCCGAGATGGAGATGGCCGCCGGGGCGGGGGAGTCGGGCACCGGGACGGCGAGGCAGCGCACGCCCATCTCCTGCTCGTTGTCGTCCACCGCGTAGCCGTGCTCGTGGACCTGCCGCAGCGCCTCGAGGAACCCGTCCGGCGAGGTGATCGTCTTCTCCGTCGCCGCGGGCATACCGGTGCGGGCCAGCAGGGCGCGCACCTCCTCGGGGGGCGTGTCCGCCAGCAGCGCCTTGCCGACTCCCGTGGTGTGGGGCAGCACCCGCCGCCCGACCTCGGTGAACATCCGCATCGAGTGGCGCGAGGGCACCTGCGCGACGTACACCACCTCATCGCCGTCCAGCAGCGCCATGTTCGCGGTCTCGCCCGTCTCCTCCACCAGCCGCGCCAGATACGGCCGCGCCCAGCTGCCCAGCAGCCGGGACGAGCTCTCGCCGAGCCGGATCAGCCGGGGCCCCAGGGCGTACCGGCGGTTCGGCTGCTGGCGCACATATCCGCAGGCCACCAAGGTGCGCATGAGTCGGTGGATGGTGGGCAGGGGAAGTCCACTGCTGGCGGAGAGCTCGCTCAGTCCGACCTCGCCCCCGGCGTCGGCCATCCGCTCCAGCAGATCGAAGGCGCGCTCCAGGGACTGGACGCCACCGGATCCGGCGGTGGTGGCGGCGGTCTTGGACTCGGCGGACGGCACGTCGGTGTTCCTTTCACAGCGGTCGGCACCGGCCCGCACACGGTGACGATCCGCTGCCGACCGGCCACGGGCAGCCTACCGGTCCCCGGCGACGCCCACAGCGGGCTTGGAAATGCTGTCGGTGCCGGTCACGGCCGGTATAGGGGACTGGCCATGATCGGCCGATGCCGGAATACCGGGTTCCCTCGACGCCGGTGGCGGCGCTGGCTAGGTTCTCTGTATCGAAAGTCAACTTTCATCATACGGAATCGATGTCCTGAATCACTGGACCGGAACCGCTGCGGGAGTCCCATGCGCATCCTCGTGCTGAACCCCAACACCACCGCCTCCATGACGGCCTCGATCCGGGCCATCGCGGAGGCGAGCGCGAGCCCCGGCACCGAGATCGTGGCCACCGAGCCGCTGTGGGGGCCCGAGTCGATCGAGGGCCACTTCGAGGGCTATCTCAGCGCCGCCGCCGTACTGGACCGACTGGCCACGTACGACGAGCCCTTCGACGCCCTCGTGATGGCCGGCTTCGGCGAGCCGGGCCGCGAGGGGGCGCAGGAACTCCTCGACGTACCGGTCCTCGACATCACCGAGTCCGCTGCCCAGATGGCCATGATGCTCGGCCACGCCTACGGGGTCGTCACCACTCTCGACCGGGCCGTACCGCAGATCAGGGACCGGCTGCTCATCGCCGGGCTGGCGCAGCGCTGCGCGGCGGTGCGCGGCACCGGCCTGGGCGTGCTGGAGCTGGAGGAAGACCCGGAGCGGACCGTCGAGGCCATCGTGCGGACCGCGCGCGAGGTGGTGGAGCGGGACGGCGCCGAGGTGATCTGCCTGGGGTGCGGTGGCATGGCCGGGCTCCAGGACCAGGTCTCGGCGGCGCTGGGCGGGGTCCCGGTCGTGGACGGCGTCGCCGCCGCGGTGCGGTTCGCCGAGTCGGTGGTCGGGCTCGGTCTCTCCACCAGCAAGGTGCGCACCTTCGCCCCGCCCCGTCCCAAGGCCATCGGCGGCTGGCCTGTCAGCGCCCGGCCGTCCTGATCCCACGGGTGAGTCCGCGGGCAACGTCGGCGTAATCGAACGGCAACACCTTCAAGGCACCGTCATGCGGAAAAGTTATTCCGGACGACTCTTATGGAGGGCGCCATGGCATCACCCGTCGAACCGGACCCCCGTCTCCACAACGAAGACCTCGCGCCCGCCGTGGAGCGCAAGTGGGGAACGTACAGCATCTTCGCCATGTGGATGTCCGACACCCATGCGATCAGCAACTACACCTTCGCGGCGAGCCTGTTTGTGCTGGGGCTGCCCACCTGGGAGGTCTTCCTGTCCCTGCTGGCCGGTGTCACCATTCTCTACTGGTTCATGAACCGCATGGGCCATGCCGGCCATCGCACCGGAGTGCCCTTCCCCGTGCTGGCACGGGCCAGCTGGGGTGTGTACGGGGCCAATATCCCCGCCCTTCTGCGGGCGGTGATGGCGGTCGCCTGGTACGGCATCCAGACCTGGCTGGCGTCGGAGGCGTTGATCCTCCTCGGCGTCCAACTGGCGCCCTCGCTCGCCGAATACGACCACAACTCCGTCTTCGGGCTGTCCACCCTCGGCTGGATCGCCTTCCTGGTGATGTGGCTGCTCCAGGCGGTGCTGCTCACCCGGGGCATGGAGTTCATCCGCAAGGTGCAGGACCTCGCCACCGGCCCGGTGGTCTGGCTGGTCATGCTCGCGCTCGCCGTGTGGCTGATCGCCAAGGCGGGTGGCGACATCTCGCTCACCGACAGCCTGACCGGGCTGAGCGGGCGCGAGCAGCTCCACCAGAGCCTGATCGCGGTCAGCCTGACCGTCGCCACCTTCCTCACCCTCGTGCTCAACTACGCCGACTTCGCGCGCTTCACCCCGGACCACCGGGCCTACCGGCGCGGCAATCTGCTGGGACTGCCGGTGAACTTCACCGCCTTCGCCGTCGTCTCGGTGCTGATGACGGCCGGCACCATCTCGGTCTTCGGCGAGGCGATCTCCGATCCGGTCCAGGTCATCGCGCGGATCGACAACCCGGTGGTCACGGTGGTCGGCGCGCTGTCCTTCATGGTCGCCACCATCGGCATCAACGTCGTGGCGAACTTCGTCTCGCCCGCGTACGACTTCGCCAACCTCGCGCCGAAGTACCTCGACTTCCGGCGCGGGGGCATGATCACGGCGGTGCTCGCGATCGTGGTCATGCCATGGAAGCTCTACTCGAGCCCGGTCGTCATCCAGTACTTCCTGGGCGCTCTCGGCGCCTTCCTCGGCCCGCTGGTCGCCGTGCTGCTCGTGGACTACTACCTGGTGCGGCGCGGAAACATCGATGTCGACGCGCTCTTCAGTGCCGACAAGGCGGGGGCGTACTACTACCGCAAGGGTTTCAACCCGGAGGCGATCATCGCCTTCGTGCCCTCCGCCACGGTCTCGGCGGTGTTGGCCCTGGTCAAGGGGTTCGAGGATGTGGCCCCGTTCTCCTGGGTCTTCGGAATGGCCATCGCCGGGGTCATCTATGCCGTGAGGTCCGCGAAGGTCCGCGTCGGTGGCGAACTGGCCGATGTACCGATTCCCTCGCAGGTCACGGCGGGCAGGGCCTTGACCGGACCGACGGCGGAGTGAAAAATGCAACGAAAAATGAATTCCGGTTAGCGGAAAATCCGGAGTTGGCGGGTGAGGAGGATGTCGGTGTCCGACGTCGAGCTGGTGCTGCGCTCGGCCAACGTGGTCACGCCGGACGGCCCGCGCGCGGCCTCCGTGTCCGTCGCCGACGGCCGCATCGTGGCCGTCGGGCCGTATGACGCCCCGGATCCGGAGGGCGCGCGGGTCGAGGACCTCGGCGACGACGTCCTGCTCCCCGGCCTCGTCGACACCCACGTCCATGTCAACGACCCCGGCCGCACCGCATGGGAGGGTTTCGGCTCGGCCACCCGCGCCGCCGCGGCCGGCGGCGTCACCACCCTCGTCGACATGCCGCTCAACAGCGTCCCGCCGACCACCACCGTCCCGGCCCTGGAGGTCAAACGGGCCGTCGCCCGGCGGTCGGCCCATGTCGACATCGGGTTCTGGGGCGGGGCCGTGCCCGGGAACGTCCCCGAGCTACGGCCGCTGCACGACGCGGGCGTCCTCGGCTTCAAGGCGTTCCTGCTCCCCTCCGGCGTGGACGAATTCCCGCCACTCGACCCCGACCGGCTCCGGACCGCCCTCCGCGAGATCGCGAGCTTCGGCGGACTGCTGATCGTCCACGCCGAGGACGCCCGCCTCATCGACGGCGCCCCGCCGCCCACCGGCCCGCGCTACGCCGACTTCCTCGCCTCCCGCCCGCGCACCGCCGAGAACGAGGCCATCGCGGGTCTCATCGCCCTCGCCCGCGAGCTGGACGCCCGCGTCCACGTCCTGCACCTCTCGTCCGCCGAGGCGCTGCCGCTGATCGCCGGCGCACGGCGCGAGGGCGTCCGGATCACCGTGGAGACCTGCCCGCACTTCCTGACCCTCACCGCCGAGGAAGTCCCCGACGGTGCCACGGAGTTCAAATGCTGTCCGCCCATCCGGGAGGCCGCCAACCAGGACGCGCTGTGGGCGGGCCTGGCGGCCGGGGACATCGACTGCGTGGTATCCGACCACTCGCCCTGCACGGCCGAACTCAAGGTCGACGACTTCGGGCGGGCCTGGGGCGGCATCTCCTCGCTCCAGCTCGGGCTCCCCGCCGTCTGGACGGCGGCCCGGCGGCGCGGCCACACCCTCCACGACGTGGCCCGCTGGATGTCCACCGGCCCCGCCGCGCTCGTCGGTCTCGACCGTAAGGGCGCCATCGAGCCCGGGCGCGACGCCGACTTCGCGGTCCTCGCCCCCGACGAGACCTTCACCGTCGACCCCGCCGCCCTCCACCACCGCAACCAGGTCACCGCCTATGCGGGCAGAACGCTGTACGGCGTCGTACGGTCCACATGGCTGCGCGGCCGGAAGATCGCCGACCACGGCACGCCGACGGATCCCACCGGCCGACTCCTGGAAAGGCAAGCCCGCACATGACCGCGCCGATGGAAAGGCAGCCCCGCACATGACCGCGCCGATCCCCCGCTTCACCGGCGACGCCGCCCCGTACGGCGGTGGCGATCCGTACGCCGACTACCGGACCGCCGACCTCCCCTTCACCCATCTCGTGGACCTGGCCGACCGGCGGCTCGGCGGAAGCGTGATCGCGGCCAACGACGAGTTCTTCGCCGAGCGCGAGAACCTGCTGAAGCCCGAGGACCCGCGCTTCGACCCCGAGTCCTTCGGCCACAAGGGCAAGGTCATGGACGGCTGGGAGACCCGGCGGCGGCGCGGGGCCTCGGCCGGCACCCCGCACCCGGCCGAGGACGACCACGACTGGGCCCTGATCCGCCTCGGCGCGCCCGGGGTCGTCCACGGCATCGTCGTCGACACCGCCCACTTCCGCGGCAACTACCCGCGCGCGGTGAGCGTCGAGGCCACGGCGGTGGACGGCACGCCGTCCCCCGAGGAGCTCCTCGCCGACGACGTCGTATGGACCGAGCTCGTCCCCCGTACGCAGATCGGCGGCCACGCGGCCAACGGCTTCCCCGTCTCCGTACGCCGCCGCTTCACCCACCTCCGCCTCAAGCAGCACCCCGACGGCGGCATCGCCCGCCTCCGCGTCCACGGCGAGGCCGCCCCAGACCCGGCGTGGCTCACCGCCCTCGGCACCTTCGACCTGGTGGCGCTGGAGTACGGCGGCGCGGCCGAGGACGCCTCCGACCGCTTCTACTCCCCGCCCGCCAACTCCATCGGGCCGGGCCGCCCCCGCCGGATGGACGAGGGCTGGGAGACCCGCCGGCGCCGCGACACCGGCCACGACTGGGTCCGCTACCGCCTCGCCGCCCAGGGGACCATCCGCGCCGTGGAGATCGACACCGGCTGCTACAAGGGCAACGCACCGGGCTGGGCGGCGCTGTACGGCCTCGACGCGACCACCGGCGCGGACCCGGCCAACCCCACGGCCCCGGCCTGGACCGAACTCCTGCCCCGCACCCCCCTCCAGCCCGACACGGTCCACCGCTTCCTCCTGAACGCGTCCCCACCGGTGACCCACGTCCGGATCGACATCTACCCGGACGGCGGCGTGGCCCGCCTACGGCTGCACGGCTCGCTGACGGAGGAGGGCGCGAGGCGGCTGGCGGCGCGCCATGCGGAGCTGGGCGGCTAGTGGCACTTCGTCGAGCTCTAGCGCCGGTCGGCGTCGAGTGACGCGGTGTGCTCCCGCACCTGCCGCGGTGTCAGGTAGGCGTCGGTCTGTTCGAAGTGCCGCAGCGACGGGTGTTCCTCGGAGAGGAACCCGATCCGTACGAAGTCGTCGCCCGCGGCGGCGTTCAGTATCCAGTTCGTCAACGCCCGCGCCTTGGCGACATTGGTGCGCATCGCCCCCACGTGGTAGCCCCGGGTCACCGCCTGCGCGGGCATCCCGCGCAGCTCGACGCCCACCGGCTTGGCGACCGCGTCCCTCCCGCCCAGGTCGACCACCAGACCGAGGTCCCTGTGCCGGTAGGACCGAAGCGGCTCGCCGCGGAGCGTGGCGATGACGTTGTCCGCCACTGTCCTGGCCTGCCGGTGGGCGTGCTGCGCGGTGGGCGGGCAGACCGCGCCGTCGCCCCCCTTCAGGTCGGGTACGGCGGCGCCGTCGCCCAGCGCGAAGACGCCGTCGAAGCCGGGCAGCGTCATCTGCGCGGTGGCGGTGAGCCGTCCATGGACCGTCTCGGCCCCCAGCGTTCCCACCAGCGGGCTGGCGACCACTCCCGCGGTCCAGATCAAGGTCCGGGTGGGGACGACCCGGCCGTCGGTGAAGGTGACCTGGTCCGGCCTCGCCTCGGCGACGGACACGCCGAGCGAGATCTCCACCCCGCGCCGCTGGAGCACCTCCATCGCGCTGCGGCCGAGCTTGTCGCCCAGCTCGGGCATGAGTTTCGGCGCGATGTCAATCAGGTGCCACCTGATCAGGCCCGGATCGAGCCGTGGGTAGCGCCGCGCCGCGTGGGTGGTGAGCCGCTGTAGACAGGCCGCCGTCTCAGTGCCCGCGTAGCCGCCTCCGACGACGACGAACTGTAGTCGGGAGATCTTCTCCTGCTCGTCGACAGCGGCGTCGGCCAGGTCGAGCTGGGCGATGACGTGGTCCCTCAGGTACGCGGCCTCGGCGAGCGTCTTCATGCCGCGCCCGTGTTCCTTCAGGCCGGGGATGTCGAAGGTGCGGGTCACGCTGCCGGGCGCGAGCACGATGTAGTCGTAGCGCTCGTTCGTCAGTTCCCCGGTGATCCGGCGGACGACGCAGACCTTGGCTCGGGCGTCCACGCCGATGGCGAGGCCCGGGATGATCCTGGTGCGGTACCTTCCGCGGCGCAGCGAGAGCGCCACCGACTGCGGAGTGAGTACGCCCGCCGCGACCTGCGGCAGCAGCGGCAGATACAGCTGGTAGGAGACCGGCGTGATGAGCGCGATGTCCGCCTCGCCGGGAGCCAGCCGGCGCTCCAGACGGCCTACGCAGGCGACGCCCGCGAAGCCTGCGCCCACCACGAGAATCCTGGGTCGCGCCACGGTGTCCCTCCCTTCTCGGGAGCTGCGCTTGCGGGATGCCGACTCATTGCGGCCGGCTTCACAAGGCTCCGGCATTCGGTTCCTCTCACCCATCCTCGTGACTCACGGCAAGATGTGCGCGCCGAGGTGAGGAGGCCGGGGGTCTCAGCGACAGCTCCGGGAAGGGAACCGGGGCTGGTCAAGGCCGCAGGAGGCCCTTGGAACGCGGCGCCTGGCGTCCGCCCGTCCTCCGGGTGCGGCGCACCGCGGATCACGAGTTCGGATGGCTACTCTGGATCCGCGAACCGGAGGAGGTTGCGTCTGCATGGGTGACGGGCACGCGCCGGGGCCGTCTGGGCGGGAGGACGTGCTCGGGGCCGACTGGGAGAGCCACCGGCCCGCGGTCTTCGGTGTGGCCTACCGCCTGCTGGGGAGCGTGGCCGATGCCGAGGACGTGACCCACGATGTGTGGTTGCGGGCGGCCGGAGCGGATCTGCGGGACGTCGGTGATCCGAGGGCCTGGTTGGTCACGATGGCCGCGCGGCGGTCGTACGACATTCTCAAGAGTGCCCGTTTCCGCCGGGAGACCTACGTCGGGCCGTGGCTGCCGGAACCGCTGCTGACGGGACCGGACGCATCCGAGCCGGTCCTTGTCGACGAGTCCGTCAGTTCGGCGATGCTCCTGATCATGGAGGAGCTGAGCCCACCGGAGCGGGTGGCCTTCGTCCTGCACGATGTCTTCGGCCTTGAGTTCGGCCGGATCGCCGAGGTGCTGGATGTCTCCGTGCCGGGTGCCCGGCAGCTCGCCTCGCGGGCACGGCGGCGGGTGGCCAAGGCGAAGCAGTCCACGCCGCAGGCGTCGAAAGCGGAGCGTGAACGCGTACTCGCGGTCTTCCGCGCCGCGTACGAGGCCGGGGACCTGGCCGGCCTGGTGAAGCTGCTGCACCCGGACGCTGTCTACGTCACCGACGGCGGCGGCAAGGCCGCCGCGGCGCGCAAGCTCATCCACGGAGGTGAGCGCGTCGCCGAGGTGATGGTGCGGGTGGGCCGCCAGTGGCGTCCGGACCGCATCGACCTCGTCGAGGTCGGCGGCGAGCTCGCCCTGGTGTTCCACCGGGAGGGCCGTGTCTACTCCGTGGATACGCTACAGATCACGGACGGTCTGATAGCCGCGTACCGCAGGGTCATCAACCCGGACAAGCTTTCACACCTCTGAGCTGTCACACCCCGAGGGGCTGCCTCGTCTCCCTGATGAGAACCAGACGAGCCGCGATGAGCCCGGTGTGAAGGGGCCGCGCGCTCGGCACCCTTCCCCGGTAAGGACCTTTATGCAAGCCATCACCGTGCGAGACCGTGACGCCGGTCTCGCCGGGCTGTCCCTGACGGACATGCCCTACCCCCACGCGGCCGAGAACGACGTCATCGTGCGGGTGCACGCCGCGGGCTTCACCCCTGGAGAGCTGGACTGGCCGGGCACGTGGACCGATCGCGCGGGCCGTGACCGGACGCCGAGCGTGCCCGGGCACGACCTGTCGGGTGTCGTCGAAGAGCTGGGGTTCGGCACCACCGGCTTGAGCGTCGGCCAGCGCGTGTTCGGCCTGACTGACTGGGCCCGCAACGGCACTCTCGCCGAGTACGTCGCGGTGGAGGCCCGCAACCTCGCCCCGCTGCCGGCGGACGTCGACCACACCGTGGCCGCCGCGCTGCCGATCTCCGGGCTGACCGCATGGCAGGCCCTGTTCGACCACGGCCGCCTGGCCACGGGCCAGACCGTCCTGATCCATGGTGTCGCGGGCGGCGTCGGCTCGATCGCGGCACAGCTCGCCCGCGAGGTCGGCGCCCGCGTCATCGGCACCGGCCGGTCCGCCGACCGGGACAGGGCGCTGGCGCTGGGCGTCGACACCTTCCTGGACCCGCAGACCGAGAAGCTGGAGGACGTCGGCGAGGCCGACGTCGTACTGGACGTGATCGGCGGCGACATCCTCGACCGCTCGGCCGCCCTGGTCCGGGCTGGTGGCACGCTGGTCACCATCGCCACGCCGCCCAAGGTCCGGCCCAAGGACGGGCGGGCCGTCTTCTTCGTCGTCGAACCCGACCGCGCCCGGCTCACCGACCTCGTCACGCGAGTGAGGGACGGCCGGCTCAAGCCCGTCGTCGGCGCCGTACGGCCACTCACCGAAGCACCCGCCGCGTTCGCCCCCACCACCCGCACCCCGGGCAAGGCGATCATCCGCGTCGCGGAAGACCGAACAGGAGCCCCATCGTGACCGGAATGCGGTTCGCCGGTGGCCTGCTGGCCGTCGCCACGCTGACCGCGGCCACGGCCTGCACCGCCTCGGACCAGTCCGCCCGCGCCAAGACACCCGCCGCGGCCGTGACGTCGAAGCACCCCACCGAAACCGTCAAGCCCCTGCTCCAGCAGCCCCTCCCGAATGTGAAGGGCAAGTCGTTCACCTCGATGGTCGTCGACTTCCCGCCCACCGCACGCGCGAAGCCGCACCGGCACGGCAAGGCGTTCGTCTACGCCTACGTCCTCGAGGGCACCGTGCGCAGCAAACTCGCCGGCAAGCCGGTGAGGACCTACCGCCAGGGTGAGAACTGGGTCGAGCGGCCGGGTGCTCACCACGTCCTGACCGAGAACACCAGCCGGACCGAACGGGCCAAGCTCCTGGTGGTCTACGTCTCCAACACCGGAGACAAGCTCAAGGTCGACGACCCGAGGTCCTAGCCCGTCGTCACGCGGTCGGCCGCTTCCTCAGCGCGTCGGACCACCAGGACGGCCACGTCGTCGAGGTGGTCCACCGCGACCGCGGCGTCGAGGATTCGGTCTGCCGTCGCCTCGACGTCGAGGCGGTCGTGGAGGGCCTGGCCGGCCAGCGTTCCCGCGCGTTCCAGCCCGGCTTCCAGGGGCAGCCCCGGCCCTTCGACGACGCCGTCGGTGACCAGGACCAGCGCGGTGTTCTCTGCCAGCGTGAAGGTCTCCTCGGGGTAGTCGGTCTCGGGCACGACGCCCAGTACCGGACCGCCGCACAGTGTGTGGATGTCGTGGCCGCCGTCGTCGCGTGCCAAGAGCAGCGGCACATGGCCCGCGCTGGCGCCGGTGACCTGTCCGTCGCGCGGGTCGATGCGCAGCATGGTGCAGCTGGCGAAGCGTGGTGCGTCCATGGTGACGAGCAGATCGTTGGTGCGTGTCAGCACGGTTCCCGGCTCCGGTTCCTGGGCGGTGATCGCGCGCAGGGACGAGCGCACCTGTCCCATGAAGGCCGCGGCGTCCACGTCGTGCCCTTGGGCGTCGCCGATCTCCAGTGCGACCGCACCGTCGGGCAGGAGGAACGCGTCGTACCAGTCCCCGCCGATATCGAGCCCGCGCCGGCTGGGCTGGTAGCGGGCGGCGATCTTCAGGCCCGGGAGGCGCTCGGGCAGTGTGGGGAGCATGCTCTGCTGGAGCGCCGTCGACAGTTCGACGTGGGCCTGTTGCAACCTGATGCGCCTGAGCGCCTGGCCCGCCAGCTCGGCCAGAGTGGTCATGAAGGCGAGCTGCTCCGGGGGCGGGGGGCGCTCGCTGTCGTACGTCACCGCCCAGGCCCCCAGCGGCTGGTCGCCCACCGGGCTGAGGGGGGTGATCGACATGGCGAGGTCGGGGCCGGGGCGCCGGAGGGGCAGGCTGTCTTCGTGCGGCCAACGTCGGGCGAGCTCCTCCTGGCCGGGGATGAACTGCGGCCGGCCGGTGCGGATGGCATGGGGCAGTGGGCGGTCATCATCCAGCGACAGGCCGTGCAGGGCGTCGGCCTGCCACGTGGGGATCTGGGCATCCGAGGAAACCCGCAGGCGCCCGTCGTCGACGAGCGCGAAGAGGGCGCCGGTACCGCCGAAGGCCGCGGCCAGCCGGGTCAGGATGGCCTGTTGCAGCTCCTGCTCGGTGGCGGCGGTGAACAGGGCGGAGGAGAACGCGGCGATCTCCTCGGTGCGCTGCCGCTCGGCGCTCACGGCGGCCAGCATTTCCGCTCGGCGCGCCTCCAGCTGGGTGTCGTCGCGGATCACCCCGAAGACCCTTTCGGGACCGCCGTACCCCAACGTGACCCGGCGAGTCTGGCTGGTCAGTACGCGCCAGCCATCGTGCTCGGTGAGGAACCGCGACCTGATCCAGGGGGACTGGGCGGCGTTCGGGCGCACCAGCCGCCGCAAGCCCTTGCGGTCATCGGGGTGGGCTTGCCGGACCACCGTGGACAGGGGCACGGACGCCTGCGGGAAAAGCGCGGCCAGAGCAGGTGCGCCGCCCATCCACTCGACCTGGTGCTCATGGGGCGAACACATGCACAGGCCGAGGCCGGCGGACCTGGCCGCGAGCTGGAACGGGATCAGCAACCCGCCCAGGTCGTGCTTCGCGTCCAACGAATGCACCCACACGAACTCACCGCCCGCGGGATCCCGCACCGGCCGCGCCTCGACAAGGCAGACCACGGATGCTGTGCCCGTCCCGGGGAACTCCAGCACACGCATCGCGAGCCTCTTCGTCGTGGCCCCGTGCGTCAGCAGGTTTTGCGCCGCGAGGCGCTGATTGACGGGCAAGAGATCACTGAATGCGTGACCTACGCACTGTTCCCACGGCCTGCCCAGCGCCGTGGCCATCGCGGCGTTGAGGCGGTGGATGACGCCGTTCAGGGTCAAGAGAGCCGACGGCGTGGCCCTCTCGAGGAGTTCGGTCAACAATCTCAACGCACTCCAGGATAGCGCTTACGGCTGTCCGCGCAGAGCTTCGGCGGCCGTGAGCAGGGATGCCCCCAGCAAGACGATGTCTTTCACCAGGAACTGGCCGGCGAGAGAGAGCTTTGGTTCTCCGCGCCGCTCCTGCCATGCCTCGGGCGTTGTGGCCAGGAAACTGAGAGTCGTGGCGAAAATCCCGGCAGCCCCCAGGCTTCCCAGCGCCGAGGCTCTCGGCGCGAACGGTCTCGCCGCAATCAGCGATCCCGTAACCATCTCTGTTACACCGATGACCCTGGCCAGTTTTTGTTCGCCGAGTTCGGTGAGGAGCCGCGAGAATACAGGGCTCGCGGTGACCAAGGGCCGAATGTTCTCGACCTCATAATTTTCGAACTTGAGCCGCCCAATCGACAGGAGATTGAGTGCCAGTCCATAGCGGATCGTTGAGAATCCTGTGCTTTGAAGGCCCTTACCGACCGTAGAAGGAATTCTCATACGGGTGTCCCTTCACCTGTGCACTTCAGAACTCCCTGTATCTGCCCAGCGTACGCCAGGTCCACCTCGCGGCACGCGCTATGGCGTGCCGGTGAGCTGCCCATCGCGTCGTACCTTTGTTGCGGGGTCAGCGGGGCACTGGTTTCCTCCCCGTCGAGCCGCCGCGGCATCCCGCGAATATCACGCGGCCCACGTCCAGGACCGGCCGCGACGAGTTCGTCCACCCCGTCGACGAGCAGCAGCACCCGCCCCGCCTGGAACTCCCGGTCCATCCACGCCCGGGGCATATGGCCGGTCAGCGGTCCGGCCGTGGCGTCCAGCAGTTCCTCCGGGCGTGGCAGCTCGCGGGAGGCGTAACGGCGCGGTTTGACCAGGACGGGGACCAGACCGTTCCAATCGGCCAGATCTCCGCCGAAGGCGCCGCGCGCGGCGGTGACGGCCAGCCAGTTGAGCAGCGTCGTCTTGCCGGAACCCGCCTCCCCGCGCAGCAGAATGCGAGCCGACTCCTTCAGTGCCGCCTCGACCCGTACGCTCGCCGACGACTCCTGCTCGGGACCGTCCCATGAGCTGATGCCCGTCCACAGCAGTTGGTCGGGCCCACCGACTGGCCGCTGCTCACGTCGCTGCACCGCCGCAGCAACCCGCGCCTTACCAAGCTGGCCAAGCGGGCGGGCGTGCCCTTCTGAACCGTTCCGCTGTGGCGTGCTCCAGGCGATCAATGCGCAGTAGCATCGCGCGACATCCAACGAGGAAGGGCGAACCAACGTGGTGGACATGAAAGCGGCCGCGCGCAAGGTCTTTGACGCGTACGACCTCGATGCCGACGGGCAGATAACCGCCAAGGAATACCAGCAGGTCGTCGCCGAGCTGCGTGGCGAGCACCTCACCGACGAACAGGCGCAGCGATTCATCGACGTACTCGACACGGACGGCGACGGCACGATGTCGTTCGAGGAGTTCTGGGCCCCGATGCAGGGCGTCGCGGACTGACCACGGGCGTTCCGGTCACCCCGCGCGCGGCGCCGGGGCCGGCCGGCTGCGAGGACGCTGCCCATCCGCCGGCCGCCTCCCTACGACCGCTTACCCCGTCGGCTTCGGGAGTCCGATCGGGTTGGGGAAGCGGAGGGCGGTGGCGCAGGCGGTGGTCAGGGGGGTGAGGAGGTGGGTCAGGGTTGCCACCTGCTCGGGAGGCAGGGGGCGCCAGGGGCGTTCCGCCGCCTGGTCCGTCGCGGCCTCGGCCGTGCGGAGCAGTTCGCGTCCGGCCTCCGTCGCCGCTCCGTCCGGGGTGAGGAGGCCGCGGTCGGTCAGGCGCTGGGCGGCGGCGTCCCACTCCTGGTCGGTCCAGCCGCGGTGGGGCTGGAGCTCGGTGCGGGGGAGGTCCACGGCGGAACGGAGGACGAGGGCTTCGCAGCCGTCGAGACCGGCGGCGACGAGGGCCGCGACATGGCCGTCGCCGCGGTGCTCCCGCAGCAGGGTCGTCGCGTGCCACAGCCGCTCGACCGGTTTGTCGGGAAAGTCCAGTGCGCCGTTCGCGGCGGCCAGTACCCGGCCGGAGCCGTCCAGGCCCGCCGCGCGGGGGACCAGGGCCTCGACGGCGCGCTCCACCTCGCGCTCGTGCCCGGCGAGCAGCCGGGTGAGGGCGGCCGCGGCGCCCGCGCGGCGGAGCTCCAGGGCGCGCTCGGGCGCGGTCAGGGACCAGACGTCGGGCAGGGCGCGGGCCACCATCGCGGGGGCGAAGGTGAAGAAGGACGCCACGACGGGCTCCGGCCCGACCGGCCCGAGAGGCGCGGCACGGCCCGCGAAGTAGCCGCGCCAGAAGCCGCGGAGCCCGGCGTCCTCGTACGCGGCCCGGGCCTCCGGGGCGAAGTACGCGACCGCGTGTATCGGCTCGTAGAGGGCCCACATCGTGCGGGCGGTCGTCGCGGCGCTGGTGTTCATCGCCATGCTCCCTGCTCCCTTCAGGGCCGACCTGGGGCCGGACCACGACCGGCATTGTGCCAAGCTCACGGAACCCGGTGGTCCGGGTCGTACGTTGACCCGGATGTCTGGTTATGCGCCGTCTGGCATCACCTGCTACCACCTGCTACCGCCTGACACCACCTGACGCGACCCTCGAGGAGAGCTGCTGTGACCCTGCGGCAAGAGATCGTCGGCAACGCCATGCAGATGGCGGTCTGCACCCTCCACCCCGGGCAGACCGTCTACTGCGAGGCCGGAAAGTTCCTGTTCAAGACGTCGAACGTGGCGATGGAGACCCGGCTGTCCGGGCCCGGCGGGGGCGGCGGCCAGGCCGCCGGGGGCAACGGCGCGGGCGGCGCGGGCGGTGGTGGCATGGGCGGGATGCTGCGCCAGGCCATGGGCACCGCCATGCAGGTGGGGCAGCGGGCGCTGGCGGGGGAGTCGCTGGCGTTCCAGTACTTCACCTCCACCGGTGGCGAGGGCACCGTCGGCTTCGCGGGGGTGCTGCCCGGTGAGATGCGGGCGTTGGAGCTGGACGGGACGCGGGCGTGGTTCGCGGAGAAGGACGCCTTCGTGGCGGCCGAGTCCACCGTGGAGTTCGGCATCGCCTTCCAGGGCGGGAAGGCCGGGCGCAGCGGCGGCGAGGGGTTCATCCTGGAGAAGTTCACCGGGCACGGCACCGTGATCATCTGCGGTGCGGGCAACTTCATCGACCTCAACCCGGCCGATTTCGGCGGCCGGATCGAGGTCGACACGGGCTGCATCGTGGCCTTCGAGGAGGGCATCCAGTACGGCGTGCAGCGCATCGGCGGGCTCAACCGCCAGGGGCTGATGAACGCGGTCTTCGGCGGTGAGGGGCTGTCGCTTGCCACGCTGGAGGGCAATGGCCGGGTGATCCTCCAGTCGCTCACCATCGAGGGCCTGGCAAACGCCCTGAAGAAGGCGCAGGGCGGCGACAAGCAGGGGCCGACGGGCGGGATGTTCTCCACCCACGCGGGGTGATCACGCGCTCCAGTTCGGCGGCCGCGGCAGCGGCTACTTCGCGCCCGCCACGTAGAAGAGGAAGAAGAGAAAAGCGGCGATGAAGTGGACGCCCACGAGATAGATGAAGACCCGCACCGTGAAGCTCATCGGCGCCCGGTCCTCCTCGTTCGGCCCGGTCCGGGCCGGCGTCGCGGGGGCCATCGGGGCATGGGTCGCATCGGTCGTATCGGCCGCATCAGTCGCACTCATGTCGTTCCCGTCCTTCATGGCGTACCGGGCCTTCCTCGGCGAGCGGCGTCGCCGAGGCACAGCTCGGCCGCGCCGCTCTGGAGCAGCGTGTGGACGAAGAGCAGATCCACGCCGCCGGGCGAGGCGGCGGCGATGCGGTGCGGGGTGAGCGAGTCGAAATGGGCCGCGTCGCCCGCGGAGAGGGCGTGCACGGTCTCGCCGAGCGTGAGCCGCAGCCGGCCCCCCAGGACGTAGAGCCACTCCTCGCCGGGGTGGACCCGCACCAGGTCCTCCTGGGCGGCGGAGCGCTCCGGTACGTGCAGCCGCAGCGCCTGCATGGCCCGGCCGGAGCCGCCGGCCTGCCAGTAGGTCCAGCCGCCCGCCTCCTGCGCCTCCATGCGGTCGGCGCGTACGACCGGGTCCCGCTCCGCGGGCACCTCGCCCAGCAGGTCGGATACCGTGGTTCCGTACGTACGGGCCAGGGCCAGCAGCATCGGGAGCGAGGGCTGGCGACGGCCGGTCTCCAGCCGGGACAGATGCGCGGGCGAGAGCCCCACCCGATGGGCGGCGGCCTCGAGTGTCAGACCGCTGCGTCGTCGCAGGTCACGAAGGCGGGGAGCGACAGTGGGCAGCTCGGCGGCCGGTCCGCCGGGGGCACCGTCGGCCGGTCCGCCCGTGGGCCACTCGGCGGGCCCGTGGGGGAGCGGGTTCATATCTCCGGTATAGCCAGCCCCTGACCTTTGAGGCAAAAACTTTGCCTCAAAGGCAAGAAGGCGAAGAACAGGCGAGGTGGTTACGCTTTCGTTACCTCTCCTGACGCTTCGCGCAGTTCTTGTGAACTCCCGGAGAACGGCCACCACTTGGCATTGACACGACAGCGTCTACGCGCGTCATGCTATGTCTATGACAATCCCCCCACGGATCGCCCGCATCGGTGCCCTCGGCGCCCTCGTCTCGACGCTGCTCATCGGCGGCGCGGCCACCGCGGCCACCGCCGTCACCCCGGTGGCATCGCACACCGTTGCGTCGTCGCAGGTCATCGCGGCCGTTGGCGACATCTGCTACTCGGATCTGCCCTCCCAGGCCCATGACACCCTGGACCTGATCGAGAAGGGCGGCCCCTACCCCTTCCCGCAGGACGGCACCGTCTTCCAGAACCGTGAAGGCGTCCTTCCGTCCCAGTCCTCCGGCTACTACCACGAGTACACCGTGATCACCCCGGGCTCCGACGACCGTGGCGCCCGACGCATCGTCACCGGTGAGCAGACGGACGAGGACTACTACACCGCGGACCACTACGCCTCGTTCGACCTGGTGGACCGCGGCTGCTGACGCCGTCCGCCGAAGACCGCCACCCCCCGCAACCGCGGCCGCTGCCCCCACCGTTGGGCAGCGGCCGCGGTGCTGTGCCCGCCCGCCCCCGCCCCTGCCCCGCCCTCCGCGCCCGACGCCGCCCCGCATCAGCCGCAGGGCCCGGACCCGTACCGGCCGTCGGCCTCGGACCCGTATCGGCCGCGGGCCCCGGGAACCCCGAGCGGGCCATTGTCGTTGCTTCCCGATACCGTCTCGGTAGCAGCGGACGTGCGGGGAGGCATGGTGGCGAAGGGGCCGGAAGTGGTCACGTGTGGGGAGGCGATGCTCCTCCTGCTGGCCGAGCCCGGGGTCCCGCTGGACCGGGCTGTACATTTCCGCAGGTCGGTGGCGGGAGCCGAATCCAATGTGGCCGTGGGCCTCGCCCGGCTCGGCCACGGGGTGCGCTGGCTCGGCCGGGTCGGCGCCGACCCCGCCGGGGAGGCGGTGCTGCGCGAGCTGCGCGCCGACTGCGTGGACGTCGCCCACGCGATCGTGGACGACCACGCCCCCACCGGGCTGATGATGCGCGACAGCCACGCGTACCGCGCCATCGATGTGCAGTACTACCGCATGGGCTCGGCCGCCTCCCGGCTGACGCCCGAGCAGATACGCCCCGAGGCCCTCGAAGGCACCCAACTGCTGCATCTGTCCGGCATCACGCCCATGCTCTCGCCGACCGCGGCGGCCGCCAGCCGCCGCCTGGTGGAGCTGGCCCGTGCGGCCGGGGCCAAGGTGTCCTTCGATCCGAACGTACGGCACAAGCTGGGCGGCGCGGCGCAGTGGGCCCAGACGGCGGGCCCGTTGCTGCGCGACGCCGACATCGTCCTCGCGGGAGAGGAGGAGTTGGAGCTGCTCACCGCCCAACCCGCCGACGAGGCCGCGCGGGAGCTGCTGCGCGGCGGTGCCGACGAGGTCGTGATCAAGCGCGCCGACCACTCCTCGACCGTCCTCACCGCGGACGGCGGCTGGGACCAGTCGCCCTACGCGGTGCCGGTCGTCGACCCGATCGGCGCGGGTGACGGCTTCGCGGCCGGCTATCTGTCGGCGCGGCTGCGCGGGTTGCACGAGGACCAGGCGCTCGCCGAGGCGGCGTGCGTGGCCGCCCTGGTCGTCCAGGCCGCCACCGATACGGACGGGCTGCCCACCGCCGCCGCGCGGGACCGGGCGCTCGCCGAGCTGTCCAAGGGTGGGGACGCGGTGTACCGCTGAACCGGCCGCGGCATCCACGGGCCGCCCGCGGAGCCCGGATGCCGCGCACATCACAACAACCGCCCACCCCACAACACCCCGCACCCCACAACAGCACAGAGCAGCACCGGTAAGACGGACAACCCCGATACCGATCCAGCAAGCGCAGCACAGCACCGCGTATCGTCCATCGCACACCGAAACCGCCGCATATCCCGGAGGCAATCCGGGGCGGCATCGCCAGCAGCACTTGGGAGAGGAAGGCGGCGACCGCCGTGTACCGCTGGGAGATCACCCGGGCCGCGCTCGCGCAGCGCGTCCTCGCCATCGTCCGTAGCGACAGCTACGACCACGCCCACGCCACGGCGGACAGCCTGCTCTCCGCCGGTATCACCAGCCTGGAGATCTCGCTGACCACGCCCTTCGCTCTGGAGGCGGTCACCACCCTGATCCGGGAGGTCGGCGATGACGCGGTGATCGGCGCGGGCACGGTGCTCGATGGCGCCTCGGCCCGGATGGCGGTGGACGCGGGCGCCCGCTTCCTCGTCTCGCCGAGCCTGGACCCCGAGGTCATCCGCACCGGCCACCGCTACGGTCTGCCGGTCTTCCCGGGCGTGGCCACACCCACCGAGGCGGTGCGCGCGATGGAGTTGGGAGCGGACGCCCTGAAGCTCTTCCCCGCCTCCGCCTACGGGCCCAGATGGGTCAGCGATGTACGGGCCGCCCTGCCGCAGGCCGCCGTGGTCCCCACGGGCGGGGTGACCCTGGCCGAGGCCCCGGACTGGGTCGCGGCCGGGGCCGTCGCGTGCGGAATGGGCTCGGCGCTGTCCGATGGCGACCGGGACACCGTGGGCAAGCGCGCGGCCGAACTGCTGGCCCGCCTCGCGGATGTGGCGCCCCCGCTGGACTCGGCGCACGAGCCGTACTGACGTCCCGTGGGCAGCACGCGGCCCGTCCCGAGGGCAGCACGGGCCCGTCCCGAGGGCAGCACGCGGCCCGTCCGTCCGGCGGTCAACGGCTTCCCGTGGGCCGGGACTTCTGCCACCCTGAGCGCGCTGTGATCATGCGGCTCGTAGCGGCCGCCCGCGCCCAGGAGGTGCCGTGAGACGTACCGTCACGCTGTCCGCCCTCGCCGCCGTGCTCGCCGCCACCGCCGCCGGTTCGGCGCTGGCCGTGGGCTCCACGGCGCATTCCGCGCCGGAACGAGCGCCTGCCGACCGCACCCCGCAGCAGCGCGGCACCCTGCTCGACCGGGTGCCCGAGCGCGGGGTGCTGCGGGTGTGCACCACGGGCGACTACCGGCCCTTCAGCCATCGCGACCCCACGTCCGGCGCCTACACCGGCATCGACATCAAGATGGCCGGGGACCTCGCCAAGAGCCTGGACGCAAAGCCGAAGTACGTGCCCACCACCTGGGCCACCCTCGTCGACGACCTCGCCGCCGGACGCTGCGACGTGGGCATGGGCGGAGTGTCGGTGACCCTGGCCCGCGCCCGTAAGGCGTCCTTCAGCGAGCCGTACCTCACCGACGGCAAGACGCCCATCGTGCGCTGCGCGGACAAGGACAAGTACCGGACGCTGGAGGAGATCGACCAGCCGGGCGTACGCGTCGTGGTCAACCCGGGTGGTACCAATGAGCAGTTCGCCCGGGCCCATATCAAACAGGCCACCCTCACCGTCCATCCGGACAACACGACGATCTTCGACGAGATCATCGCGGGCCGCGCCGATGTGATGATGACGGACGCCAGCGAGACCCGCTACCAGTCCGCGATCCACCCGGAGCTGTGCGCGGTCCACCCCGACGAGCCGTTCTCCTTCTCCGAGAAGGCGTACGTACTGCCGCGCGGCGACGCCCAGTTCAAGGAGTACGTCGATCAGTGGGTCCATCTGGCCACCCACGACGGTACGTACAAGAAGTACGAGGATGAGTGGATGAAGCGATGATGAAGCGATGACGCGGCGATGACGCGGCGGCGGACAGGAGAGTGACAGGGCGGCCGAAAATCCGGGCATCCTCGTACGACTCTCGCGTCCGTCGCCCTTCCGGCGGGCCCGGAGCGGGAAGATGGCCTCATGAGTCCAGCCCAGCCGGCGCGCCGCCGCTCGGACGCCGTCGCCAACCGCGCCGCCCTGCTCGACGCGGCCGAGCGGGTCCTGCTCCGCGACGGCCCCGCCGTGCCGCTGGACGTGGTGGCGCGCGAGGCCGGGGTCGGCATCGCCACGCTGTACCGGAACTTCGCCGACCGCGAGGAGCTGTACGCGGCCGTCGTCCACCGCTCCTACGCACTCATGGCAGCCCTCGCCCAGGAGGCCGAGGAGAGCGCGGCACCGCCGCTGGACGCGGTGGCCGGATTCCTGCACGGGCTGCTCGCCGAACGGCACCATCTCGCCCTGCCGCTGCTCGGTGCCCCGGGCCCGCTCTCAACGGACGAGGCCGACCCGCTCGGTTCGCGGATCTCCCGGTCGCTGGCCGCGGTCCTGAAGCGGGGTGTCGGCGACGGCTCGATCCGCCCCGACGCCACCGTCGCCGACCTCGTGGTCACCGGCGCGATGCTCGGCCACGCCCAACTCCCGCCCGACGCCTGGGGGCGCGCGGCCCGCCGTATCGCCGCGCTCGTTCTGGACGGTCTGCGCGCCCGCCCCGACACCGTCCCGCTGCCCGACGGGCTCACCGGGACCGAACTGGACCGGGTCATGACCCGTGGCGCGGGCGAAGCGGCGGCCCATTAGCCTGGGCTATTAGCCTGCCGAACACAGCGGGATGCGCATTTGCGCGAATCCGGGCGCGGCCCTCGTGCGGGTGCTACACGCTGACGGATGCCGGTTGTAATGCCCTGGACCGGTGACCGTTTCCTCGCCCCCGGAGAGACGACATGAGCAGTCCCCTCAGCCACCCCCTCGTGCGGACCTTTCTGTCCTCGGTCGAGCGGCGGACCGCGGCGCTTCCCGCCGCGTGGCGGGAGGAGCTGCTCGAGGACCTGCGCGAGGAGATCGCGGCGGCGCTCGCCGACGACCTCGGCGAGGATCCCGCCGGGGACGGCGATTCCGCGATCGGAGCCGAGCGGGTGCGACAGGTGCTCGACTGGATCGGCACCCCGGAGGAGATCGCGGCGGACGCGCTGGCCGAGGAGTCCGGCAGCATCCCGCCCGAGCCGGAGGACGCCGGTGCCACCTGGGTGACGCTCGGCCTCGCCGTGCTGCCCGTACCGCTGTGCCTGGTCCCGGGCGTGGGCATACCCCTGGGGCTGGTCGCCGCCCTCGGCGCGCTCGTCCGGCTGTGGCGGTCCGCGCCCTGGGTGCGGCGCGAGAAGCGGCAGGCCACGCTGTTCGTCCTGTCGCCCCTGGTGACGGTGCCGGTCCTGGCGGTGGCGCTCTCCGTGGCGTTCGACGGGATCAGCGCCGCCTCGTTCGTGGCCTCCCTGCTGATAGCGCTCACCCTGCCCGTGGTCGGCGCCATACGGCTGGCCCGGTCCGCCGCCCGGCTGCGCGAGCAGGCGGGCGCGTGAAATCGAGGGGGAAGCCGTGGACGGCTGACAGCGTTGTCGGCTCCCGACTGATCACCTGTGCGTAGTTTGTCCTGACAACAGAACTTCACGACTTCCCGTCATGTGCTCATCCGGATACCCTCGGCCCGTGGCTATGGAGGAAGAAGACGCTTCGGGCGGGGCGGAGGCGCTCCAGCTCAGCGTCGACCGCAGCAGTCCGGTCCCGCTGTACTTCCAGCTGTCCCAGCAGCTCGAGGCGGCGATCGAGCAGGGGCGGCTGGCGCCCGGGAGCCTGCTGGGCAATGAGATCGAGCTGGCCGGTCGGCTCGGGCTGTCCCGCCCCACCGTCCGGCAGGCCATCTCGTCGCTGGTCGACAAGGGGCTGCTGGTGCGCCGCCGGGGCGTGGGCACCCAGGTCGTGCACAGCCAGGTCAAGCGCCCGCTGGAGCTGAGCAGCCTCTACGACGACCTGGAGGCGGCCGGTCAGCGCCCCGCCACCCAGGTGCTGCGGAACACCACCGAGCCCGCGACCGCCCAGGTCGCCGCCGCCCTCGGCGTCGCCGAGGGCGAAGAGGTGGTGCTGATCGAGCGGCTGCGGCTGGCGCACGGCGAGCCCATGGCCCATCTGCGCAACCACCTCCCGGTGGGCCTGCTCAAGCTGGACAGCGCCGAGCTGGAGGACACCGGGCTCTACCGGCTGATGCGCTCGGCCGGGATCACCCTGCACAGCGCCCGCCAGGCGGTCGGCGCCCGCGCGGCCACCGCCGAGGAGGGGGAGCAGCTCGGGGAGCCGGCGGGCGCGCCGCTGCTGACCATGGAGCGCACGACCTTCGACGACACCGGCCGGGCCGTCGAGTTCGGCTCCCACACCTACCGGGCCTCGCGCTACGCCTTCGAGTTCCAGCTGCTCGTACGCCCCTGAGCGCCGCCGCACGCCGTGTGCCGCGCCCTTTGTCCTTGACGTGTCCCGCGTCCCCGGCTACAAGTCCTCAAGCCGTACGGGCTGCCGGGGCCCCGCCCACCCCGGCAGCCCCGTCGATGACCGGTGACGGATACTTGGGCGGCGGCCGGGACCGATCATGCGGTGCCCGGCCGTGAAGGTGACAGCGGGACGAACACACAGTGAGAAGGGCGGGTCTTCGTGGCGACGGTGCGGAGAGGGGCACGCGCTATGACCGCCGCCGTGCTGGCGGCGGTGCTGGGTACGGCGTTGGCCGGGTGCAGCGATACGGGCGGCAAGCGGGCCGAGGAGCGGGCCGCCCGGGAGGCGGCCGCCGGGGGACGGGCGGCGGTCAACACCCCGAAGTGGACCTTCGCGATGGTCACCCACTCCGGAGACGGGGACACCTTCTGGGACATCGTCCAGAGCGGCGCCAAGCAGGCCGCGGTCAAGGACAACATCAAGTTTCTCTACGCCCACAACGAGGAGGGCAAGGAGCAGGCCCAGCTGGTCCAGTCCTACATCGACCAGAAGGTCGACGGCCTGATCGTCACCCTCGCCAAGCCCGACGCCATGAAGTCCGTGGTGAAGAAGGCCCACAAGGCCGGGATACCGGTGATCACCGTCAACTCCGGCGCCGAGGTGTCCAAGGCGTTCGGCGCGCTCACCCACGTCGGCCAGGACGAGACCATCGCGGGCGAGGCCGTCGGCGACGAGCTCGACAAGCGGGGCCAGAAGAAGGCCCTGTGCGTCCTCCACGAGCAGGGCAACGTCGGCCTCGAGCAGCGCTGCGACGGCGCGGCCAAGACCTTCGACGGCAAGATGGAGAAGATCTACGTCGAGGGCACCAACATGCCCGATGTGCAGTCCTCGATCGAGGCCAAGCTCCAGTCGGACAAGGGCATCGACACCGTGCTGACCCTGGGCGCGCCCTTCGCGGACACCGCCTCCAAGGCCGCCGACCAGGCGGGCAGCAAGGCCGAGATCGACACCTTCGACCTCAACGCCAAGGTCGCCGCCGCGCTCCAGGACGACACGCTCGGCTTCGCCGTGGACCAGCAGCCGTATCTCCAGGGCTATGAGGCCGTGGATCTGCTGTGGCTCAACCGCTACAACGCCGATGTGCTCGGCGGCGGCAAGCCGGTGCTCACCGGTCCGCAGATCATCACCAAGGACGACGCCGCCGAGCTCGCCTCGTACACGAAGCGGGGGACCCGATGAGCGCGGAGGCACCGCCCGCCGAGGAGACGCTCGAGAGCCGGCCGGTGCGCGGCTCGCTGCCGCGCCGGCTGGTGGGCCGGCCGGAGCTGGGCGCGGTCGTCGGCGCCGTCGCCGTCTTCGTCTTCTTCTCGGTCGTCGCCGACGCCTTCCTCCAGTGGTCCAGCTTCAGCACCGTGCTGTACGCCTCCTCGACCATCGGGATCATGGCGGTGCCGGTGGCGCTGCTGATGATCGGCGGGGAGTTCGACCTCTCGACCGGGGTCCTGGTGACCAGCTCGGCGCTGATCTCCTCGATGTTCTCGTACCAGATGACGGCGAACGTGTGGGTCGGGGTCGGGGTGTCCCTGCTGGCCACCCTCGCGATCGGCTTCTTCAACGGCTATCTGCTGGTCCGCACCAATCTGCCGAGCTTCATCATCACCCTCGGCACCTTCCTGATCCTCCAGGGGTGCAACCTCGGCTTCACCAAGCTGATCAGCGACACCGTCTCCACCAAGAGCATCTCCGACATGGAGGGCTTCCCGTCCGCCCGTAAGGTCTTCGCCTCGCATCTGACCATCGGGGACGTCGAGGTGCAGATCACCGTCCTGTGGTGGTTCGCCCTGATCGCGCTCGCGACCTGGATCCTGCTGCGCACCCGCGCCGGGAACTGGATCTTCGCGGTGGGCGGCGCCAAGGAGGCGGCCCGCGCGGTCGGCGTCCCCGTGGAGCGCACCAAGATCGGCCTCTATCTGGGCGTCGCGCTGGCCGCCTGGATCTCCGGCCAGCATCTGCTGTTCAACTACGACGTGGTCCAGTCCGGCGAGGGCGTGGGCAATGAGCTGCTCTACATCATCGCGGCCGTCATCGGCGGCTGTCTGCTGACCGGCGGCTACGGTTCGGCGGTCGGCGCGGCCGTCGGCGCGTTCATCTTCGGCATGACCAACAAGGGCATCGTCTACGCGCAGTGGGGCGCCGACTGGTTCAAGTTCTTCCTCGGGGCGATGCTGCTGCTCGCCACGCTGCTCAACTGGTGGGTCCGCAAGCGGGCGGAGGAGAGTAAATGAGTGTGTCCCAGGCATCCAAGGCATCTCGGACATCTCCGGCACCCCGGGCGGCCCTGGTCGAGCTGAGCGACATCAGCAAGTACTACGGCAACGTCAAGGCCCTGGAGGGCGTCTCCCTCGAGGTGCACGCCGGGGAGATCACCTGCGTCCTCGGCGACAACGGCGCGGGCAAGTCCACCCTCATCAAGATCGTCGCCGGGCTGCACCAGCACGATGGCGGCACCCTCGCCATCGAGGGGGAGGAGACCCGGCTCGGCTCCCCGCGCGAGGCCCTCGACCGCGGGATCGCCACGGTCTACCAGGACCTCGCCGTGGTCCCGCTGATGCCGGTGTGGCGGAACTTCTTCCTGGGCTCGGAGATCCACAAGGGCCGCGGACCGCTCCGCCGCCTCGACGTGGCGGCGATGCGCACCACGACCCACCGCGAACTGCTGCGCATGGGCATCGATCTGCGCGATGTCGACCAGCCCATCGGCACCCTCTCCGGCGGCCAGCGCCAGTGCGTGGCCATCGCCCGCGCCGTTCACTTCGGCGCGAAGGTGCTCATCCTGGACGAGCCCACGGCGGCGCTGGGCGTCAAGCAGTCCGGCGTCGTGCTCAAGTACGTCGCGGCCGCCCGGGACGCGGGCCTCGGCGTGGTCCTCATCACCCACAACCCGCACCACGCCTATCTCGTCGGCGACCGCTTCGTGCTGCTCAAGCGCGGCGCCATGGCGGGCAGCCACACCAAGGACGAGATCGCCCTGGAGGAGCTCACCCGGCAGATGGCGGGCGGCAGCGAGCTGGAGCAGCTCAGCCATGAGCTGGCCCGCACCCCCGCCCCCGATCTGTCGGGAGGGGTCGCCAAGGGCTAAGAGCCTGTGTCATATCCCCGGCCGGGCGTGCGACGCTTGGCACGCTCCCCCAGCTACCGCTGGGAGGGGCCCCCTCTCGCGGCGTTGCCGAAACGCCCATGTGGCTCCGCCACGAGGGCGCTCCGGCGCCTTGCGATCGCACGCTCCCCCAGCTACCGCTGGGAGGTGCCCCCTGACGCCGCACGCTGATCCGACCGGGGATATGACACAGGCTCTAAGGCTGAGCGGGGTCATCAAGGGGTGAGAGAGGTCGCCAAGGGCTGAGCGGCCGGGTTGTCGGCCGTGTTCCGGTGCTTCTTGGGGGCCGCGCGCCGTAGGCTCGCCATGCGGCGTGAGGCGCGGGTGAGGCACAATCGCACGGCGGGCCACACCCGCCACGACCGACGCACCCGAGGCCGCGCGGCCTCCCGAGACCCCCGCAGGGACGACGAACTCTTGCGAGCACGTACCCGCAGCGACCGCACCCCCCACACCGGCGAGGGGGCCGGCCGATGAGCATCTACCGCGAACGAGTGCACCGGGGCTCGGCCCGGGCCACCGTGCTGCGGACCGTCGGCACCCGTGAGCGCCGCTCGCACCTCAGCGCGCCCCGGGTGCCCACGGTCGGCATCGACATCGGCGGCACCAAGGTGATGGCCGGGGTCGTCGACGCCGACGGCAACATCCTCGAGAAGCTGCGCACCGAGACCCCGGACAAGTCCAAGAGCCCCAAGGTCGTCGAGGACACCATCACCGAGCTGGTGCTGGACCTCTCCGACCGGCACGATGTGCACGCCGTGGGCATCGGCGCCGCGGGCTGGGTGGACGCCGACCGCAACCGCGTGCTGTTCGCCCCGCACCTGTCCTGGCGCAACGAACCGCTGCGCGACCGGCTCGCGGAGCGGCTCGCCGTCCCGGTCCTGGTCGACAACGACGCCAACGCCGCCGCGTGGGCGGAGTGGCGGTTCGGCGCCGGACGCGACGAGGACCATCTCGTCATGATCACCCTCGGCACCGGGATCGGCGGCGCGATCCTGGAGGACGGCCAGGTCAAGCGCGGCAAGTACGGGGTCGCCGGGGAGTTCGGCCATATGCAGGTCGTCCCGGCCGGTCACCGCTGCCCGTGCGGCAACCGCGGCTGCTGGGAGCAGTACAGCTCCGGCAACGCCCTCGTCCGCGAGGCCCGTGAACTGGCCGCCGCCGAATCGCCCGTGGCCTACGGGATCAACGACCGGGTCGGCGGCAATATCCAGGAGATCACCGGGCCGCTGATCACCGAGCTGGCCCGCCAGGGCGACGCCATGTGCGTCGAACTGCTCCAGGACATCGGCCAGTGGCTCGGCGTCGGCATCGCCAATCTCGCCGCCGCCCTCGACCCCTCCTGCTTCGTCATCGGCGGCGGCGTCAGCGCAGCCGACGACCTGCTGATCGACCCGGCCCGGAACGCCTTCCGGCGCACCCTCACCGGCCGCGGCTACCGGCCGGAGGCCCGGATCGTCAAGGCGCAGCTGGGCCCCGAGGCCGGGATGGTCGGCGCCGCCGACCTCGCCCGGCTGGTCGCCCGCCGCTTCCGGCGCGCCAACCGCCGCCGCGTCGAGCGCTACGAGCGCGCCGGGTCCTCCTCCCCGCTGCGGCTGGCGCCGCGCAGTCAGGCAGGCCGCGAATGACCGCCGCCGACCAGCGGCCCGGCGCCGCGATGCCCCCGGCCGACGGGATGCGCCCCGGCGGGCCCGCACCGGGCGGGCCCACGTCCGGCGGGCCCGTGCCCGGTGGCGGCCGTCCGCCCCGCCGCTGGCTCAAGATCATTGTCGTCTTCCTGCTGATCGCGATCCCGGCGGGCTATCTGGTGATCTCCGCCCTCCAGAGCCGCAACGGCGGTGAGGACAAGGCGGAGGCGGCGTCGGCCAAGGGCCTCAGCGCGGGCTATCCGACCCGGGTGCAGCGGCGCATATACGACGTGCCGGTGCCGCCGTACTCCAAGAAGGTCGCCTTCTACGAGACCAACTCCTGGAAGGTCAGCTCGCTGTACGTGCAGTTCGTCACGTCCCGCGATGGCCTCGACTCGTTCCTGCACAAGCTCGGCACCCGCCGCTCCGCCCTGGACAAGGGCGAGGTGACCATCACCAAGGAGCAGGCCGGGAAGGTCGGTTGGCAGGTCGGAGCACCCGGTCACGACTGGGCGGGGATGGTCATCAAGCAGAAGGATCCGCAACCCAAGCTGAGGATCACGGTCAAGTTCGACAACCCGGTGCATCCGAAGGTTTACGTGGTCTCCACGGTCACACCGTAAGGCCTTCACGTTCTGGGTACATCGCGCCCGAAAACCCCGCCACCCGTGTCGGATACCGTTTTCGGGTGAGCGAGACGAAGACACTTCAGTACCGGACCGACGGCCCCGAGGACGGGCCCGTGCTCGTCCTCGGACCGTCGCTGGGCACCACCTGGCATATGTGGGACCGCCAGATACCCGAGCTCTCCCGCCACTGGCGCGTCCTCCGCTTCGACCTCCCCGGCCACGGCGGCGCCCCCGCCCATCCGGCCACCTCCGTGGCCGAGCTCGCCGCCCGGCTGCTAGCCACCCTCGACCAGCTCGGCGTAGAGCGCTTCGGCTACGCGGGCTGCTCGATCGGCGGGGCCATCGGCGCCGAACTGGCCCTGCGACATCCCCATAGAGTGGGCTCACTCGCCCTCGTCTCCGCCTCCCCGCGCTTCGGCACCGCCGACTCCTTCCGGCAGCGCGGCGTCGTGGTCCGCACCAACGGCCTCGACCCGATCGCCCGCGCCACCCCCGAGCGCTGGTTCACCCCCGGCTTCGCCGCCGCCCAGCCCGCCATCGTCGAGTGGGCCGTCCAGATGGTCCGCACCACCGACCCCGGCTGCTACATCGCCGCCTGCGAGGCCCTCGCCGCCTTCGACATCCGCGCCGAGCTCAGCCGGATCGGCGTCCCCACCCTCGTGGTGGCCGGCGCCGACGACCAGGTCACCCCGGCCGCCGACGCCCGCGTCCTGGTGGCCGGGATCGCCGACGCACGGCTCGCGCTGGTCCCCGGCGCCTCCCATCTCACCCCCGTCGAGCAGCCGATGGCCGTCACCGATCTGCTGGTGCGCCACTTCTCCAGCTCCTGGCAGAGCCCGGACCACCCGACCGGGATGACCGCGATCCCCGCGCCCCCGCCCAAGCCCGTGCTCTCGCCGGTGCCGCCCGGCGCCGAGGTCGTCGGTTTCGGCCACAACGTGCCCGAACCGCTGCTGGACGCCCGGGCCGACGCGTACGACCAGGGCATCAAGGTGCGCCGCGAGGTGCTCGGCGACGCCCATGTGGACCGGGCGCAGTCCCTGGCCGACGAGTTCACCGGCGACTTCCAGGACTTCATCACCCGCTATGCCTGGGGCGAGGTGTGGACCCGGCCCGGCATCGACCGGCGGATCCGCAGCGTGGTCACCCTCACCGCCCTCGCCGCCCGCGGCCACCTCGACGAACTCGCCTTCCACACCCGGGCCGCGCTGCGCAACGGGCTCACCCCCACCGAGATCAAGGAGGTGCTGCTGCACACCGGCGTCTACTGCGGGGTGCCGACGGCGAACTCCGCCTTCGCCGTGGCCCAGCGGATCATCCGCGAGGAGACGAGCCCGGAGGGCTGAGCGCAAAGGTCGAGCGCAAAGGCCCGGAAGGGCAGTGCGGTCAGCGGGGCGCTCGGTAGCACAATGATCTCCATGAAGCTCACCAAGAAGGGCCATGCCTGCGTCCGGATCGAGAAGGACGGGCAGACGCTCGTCATCGACCCCGGAGCCTTCAGCGAAGCGGACGCCGCGGTCGGCGCGGACGCGATCCTGGTCACCCACGAGCACCTCGACCACTTCGACGAGGAGCGGCTGCGCACGGCGCTCGACGCCAACCCCGCCGCCCAGATCTGGACGCTCCACAGCGTCGCCCACCACATCTCCGCCGCGTTCCCCGGGCGGGTGAACACCATCGGGGAGGGCGACAGCTTCACCGCGGCGGGCTTCGACATCGAGGTCCACGGCCAGCTGCACGCCATCATCCACCCCGATATCCCCCGGATCACCAATGTGGGCTATCTGCTGGACGGCACGCTCTTCCACCCCGGCGACGCCCTTACCGTGCCCGCCGGGCACCGGGTGGAGACCCTGATGCTGCCGGTGCACGCCCCCTGGAACAAGTTCGCCGAGATCCTCGACTACGTCCGCGCGGTCGGCCCGCGCCGGGCCATCGACATCCACGACGCCCTGCTGTCCGACGTCGCGCACACGGTCTACGGGCGGATGCTCGGCCCCGAGGGCCCCGGCACGGAAGGCGCCGAACACCTGCGGCTGACCCCGGGCGAATCCCTCACCCTCTGAGGGCCGGGCCCGCTGTCGGACCCGGGATGTAGGTTGTGGCCTATGCGCATCGCGACCTGGAACGTCAATTCGATCACCGCCCGGCTGCCCCGGCTGCTGGCCTGGCTGGAGAGCAGCGGCACGGACGTCCTGTGCGTCCAGGAGACCAAGTGCGCCGAGTCCGCGTTTCCGTACGAGCCGCTGCGCGAGCTCGGCTACGAGGCCGCGGTCAACGCCACCGGCCGGTGGAACGGAGTGGCGCTGCTCTCCAAGGCCGGGCTCGCGGACGTCACCGTGGGCCTCCCCGGCGGCCCGGACTACGACGGCGGCCAGGAGCCGCGGGCGATAGGCGCCACCTGCGGCCCGGTCCGCCTCTGGTCGGTCTATGTGCCCAACGGCCGGGAGATCGGCCACCCCCACTACGACTACAAGCTGCGCTGGCTGGAGGCGCTGCGCACGGCCGTCGCCGGGGACGCGGCCGGTGAGCGCCCCTTCGCGGTCCTCGGCGACTTCAATGTGGCGCCGACCGACGAGGACGTCTGGGACCGCTCCGCCTTCGACGGGCTGACCCATGTGACGGACCTGGAGCGCGAGGCCCTGGCGGCGCTGCGCGAGTCGGGCCTTTCGGACGTGGTGCCCCGGCCGCTGAAGTACGACCGCCCCTTCACCTACTGGGACTACCGCGAGCTGTGCTTCCCCAAGAACCGCGGCATGCGCATCGACCTGGTCTACGGGAACGAGACGTTCGCCAAGGCGGTCGGCGACGCGTATGTGGACCGCGAGGAGCGCAAGGGCAAGGGCGCCTCCGACCATGCCCCGATCGTCGTCGACCTGGAGGTGTGACCCCGCGGCGGGATGTCCTGGCGAGGCGGGGGAGCCCCTGAGGCTCCCCCAGCCCGGCTGCCCGGCTATCCGGTCAGCTTCCGCAGGTCGATCGAGTCCGCCATCGCCCGCAACCCCGCGTCGCCCGGGTGGAGATGGTCCCCGCTGTCGTAGGCGGGCAGGATCCGCGCCGGGTGCTCGGGGTCCCGTACCACCGCGTCGAAGTCCAGCACGGCGTCGAACACCCCGCCGTTGTCCCGGATGAAGGCGTTGACGGCCGAGCGCCGCGCGTCCGCGTCCGCCGTGCACAGCGACTCGCCCTCGCACGGGGCGATGGTCGCCCCGACCACCCGCAGCCCGCGCTCCCGCATCCGCGTCGCGACCGACCGCAGCCCCGCGATCAGCTCCTCGGCCGAGCTGCCCCACCGCAGATCGTTGATGCCCTGGAAGACGACGACCGTACGGGCCCCGGTCTGGGCGAGCACATCCCGCTCCAGCCGGTGCTGGGTGCTGACCCCGCCGGTGTCCGTGGAGACACCCTCGCCCGGATAGCGGTCGGCCACCACGCGGTTGGCGGAGATGCCCGCGTTGAGCACCCCGTACGCCGGGACCTCGGACTGGCCGCGCAGCCGCCGCGCGAGCACATCGGGCCAGCGGCGGTTGGCGTCAGTGGTGGACTTGGTGCCGTCGGTGATCGAGTCGCCGAGCGCCACCACCGAACCCGGCCCGCCCCGCACATCGACCCCGGTCAGGAACGGCCAGGTGGTGAGGGTGCCGGTGTAGGACCCGGCGCCCGGCTCGGCGGTCCGGTCACCGCTGCCCGCCGCGCTCAGATACGACCGCTGGCTGGCCTGGCTGTGCACCGGCACCGCCGCGACCGGATCCGGCAGATGGATGCTCACCAGCAGATTGGCGTCCGCCGGAACGGGGAAGTCCACCGGATCGCTGAACACTTGCGCGCCCGCGGGGATCGAGGTCCCCGGCCGCCCGCCGAAGGTCAGCGGCACCGGTGACCCCTGCGCCGCCGCGCCGCTCGCCTGGAGCGCGACCGTCGCGTGCCCGATCTCCACGGGCGCCGCGGCGAAGGTGTTCTCCAGCCGGACCCGGGCCGCCGGCCCGCCCGCGCTGGTGTGCACCACCAGCCGCAGCGTCTGATCGGTCCACGGCCCGACCTTGGTGTATCCGGCGGTGCTCGCCGCCCAGCTCCCGGTCCAGCCGTACGCGGGCTGCCGCAGCGAGGCGGCGAAGACATGGAGATCGGTCGCCGGGCCCGGGTCCCTCGGCAGCACCACCGACGCGACCTCGTGGTCGCGCTCCAACGGCACCGTCACCGCGTACAGCCGGGCCGTCTCCTGCCGCTGCCCGGCGGGGGTGTTGAGATGGGGGAGGCCCACGGCCTTGGTGGCGGCGGGGCCCGCCCGCCAGTCCGGCGCGCTCAGCGTGTACGGATGGCTCGACCCGTCGCGGTAGCGCACCGTTCCGACGCCGGTCGCCCCGGCGCCGGGCCCGTTCGGCGAACTGCTCGCCACCAGGAAGGTCAGCGCCTCGCCCCGGCCGCGCAGCCGCACCGCCTGCCCGTCGGCGATCACATTGTCCGGTTGTGCCCCCGCGCTCCTCGGCCAGGTCAGCCGCGCCGCGTCCAGGGCGATATCGCGCCCCGGGATCCAGCCGGCGGCCCGCAGATCCTGCGCGGAGAGCGAGGCGCCCGCGCCGTCGAAGTCGGCGTCACCCGGGCGGGTGTCATCGCTGACCGCCCGGTTGTCGAAAAGCCGCTCCAGAGGGAGCGGCTTGTGGGTCGGCACACTGGCCGGTGCGGCGGAGGAGGGTGCGATGAGTGCGAGGGTGACACCTCCCGCGACGATCCCGGCGGTTGTCCACGGTCTCGCGACGCGCATATGTGTCCCCTCTCGCAACCAGCCCGACCGGTGATTCGACAGGTGCCCGGAGAACGTATGGAGGCGGGTGGGTGTCGTCAAGACAAGCAACGGGTCACGGCTCACAACTGGCATCCGCTCACACCTGGCATCGGCTCACACCTGGCATCGGGTCACAGCTCATACCGCGCGCCCTGTGGTGCGCCGGTGGCGTGGATGCCACGCTGAGCGGTATGAACATCTCCTTCTTGGGCAACTGGCGCAAGCGACGTGGCCCCGCCTCGGGCGCGGCCCTGATGGGTGCCCAGGAGGAGGACCCCCAGGGCGTCGCCCAACTCCTCTCCGAATGCGAACTCCTGCGCGCGCGGGCCTCCGCCGCGGGCATCGGGCTCGATGACTCCACGGCCTCGCTGGAGGCGCTGGACCAGATGGCGCCGCGCTGGCGCGACGACCCGGACGAGCTCCCCTGGCTCGGTAACGACGCCGGTCTCTACCTGGGCACGGTCATCGTCCGCACCGTCCCCGGGGCCGTCTGGCAGGTGTGGCCCGACGGCCGACCCGTCGTCAGACTGGCCTCCGGCCGCGAGGTCGACGTCGTGGAGGCGGGGCAGCAGTGGGCGGCGGACGGGGCTCCTGAACTCTGCCAGCGCTATGCGGAGGTCGCGGAGGCCTAGGGGACGGTGACGCCTGCGGCGAGCCACTCCCCTCCCCGCCCCTTCCCAAAACCAGGGCTCCGCCCCAGCCCCCGTGCGGGGGTTCGTCCCAGGCCCGTGCGGGGGCTCTGCTCCAGCCCCGTGCCGGGGCTTCGCCCCAGCCCCGTGCCGGGGCTTCGCCCCAGCCCCGTGCCGGGGCTTCGCCCCAGCCCCCGTCCCGGGGCTCTGCCGCCCGCTCACCGCTGCTTCGGCGGGCCGAACGCGATCAGCTGGCTCGTGCCGAGGTCCAGGGGCGGAGTCCTTGGTTACGGGAAGGGGCGGGGTGGGGAAGGCCCCCCCGTAGGCCCTGTCGGGCGGTATCCGCCCATCGGGGCGTGTCCGTACCCAACGCTCCGCAGTTGTCCGGATAGCTTGCGCTGACCGGGACACAGCGGAAGGTGGGTGGGGCCGGGTATGGCCGTCGGGGAGCCGTTGATCGAGCTGCGCGGCGTCAACAAGCACTTCGGCGCGCTGCACGTTCTGCGGGACATCGAGCTCACCGTCGGCCGCGGCGAAGTCGTCGTGGTCATCGGCCCCTCCGGCGGCGGCAAGTCCACCCTGATCCGGACCATCAACCGGCTGGAGACCGTCCAGTCCGGCTCCATCGTCGTCGACGGCCGTCCGCTGCCCGAGGAGGGCAAGGAGCTGGCGCGGCTGCGCGCCGAGGTCGGCATGGTCTTCCAGTCGTTCAACCTCTTCGCCCACCGCACCGTACTGGCCAATGTGATGCTCGGTCAGACCAAGGTCCGCCGCCGCCCCAAGCAGGACGCCGAGCGGCGCGCCCACGAGCTGCTGGACCGGGTCGGACTCGCCGACCAGGCCGGGAAGTTCCCCGCCCAGCTCTCCGGCGGCCAGCAGCAGCGGGTGGCCATCGCCCGCGCACTGGCGATGGACCCTCAGGTGATGCTCTTCGACGAGCCGACCTCCGCCCTCGACCCCGAGATGATCAACGAGGTCCTCGAGGTGATGCGTCAGCTCGCCCAGGAAGGGATGACCATGGTCGTGGTCACCCATGAGATGGGCTTCGCCCGCTCCGCCGCGAACCGGTTGGTCTTCATGGCCGACGGCGCGATCGTCGAGGACCGTACGCCGGAGGAGTTCTTCCGCGCCCCCGAGAGCGCGCGCGCCCGGGACTTCCTGTCCAAGATCCTCAAGCACTGAGCCGGGTGATGACGGACATGAGGCGTCTGCGCCGCGCGACCGCCGCCCTCACCACGGCCCTGGTCCTGCTGCTCATGCCCGGCTGCGGCAAGGAGGGCAGCCCGCCCGCCAAGGGCCCCCGGACCGAGAAGCTGCCCACCTACAAGGCGGACACCGAGTTCCGGCTGCCCGCCTCGCCCACCTGGCGCCGGGCCGAGCGCCGCGGCCATCTCACCGTCGGGGTCAAGGAGGACCAGCCCTATCTGGGCGAGCGGGACCCGGCCACCGGCCGCTACTCGGGCTTCGACATCGAGATCGCCCGCATGATGTCCGCCTCCCTCGGCTTCGCGCCGGGCACCATCCGCTACCAGACCATCGCCTCCGCCAACCGCGAGACCGCCCTCCAGAGCGGCCAGATCGACTACTACGTCGGCACCTACACCATCAATCCGCTGCGCAGGCGGCTGGTCGGCTTCGCCGGGCCGTACTTCATGGCCGGTCAGTCGCTGCTGGTGCGCACCGACGAGGACGACATCCACGGCCCCCAGGACCTCGCGGGCAGGACCGTCTGCTCGGTGGCCGGCTCCACCCCGCTCCAGCGCATCCAGGCCGACTATCCCAAGGCCCACGCGGTCGCGTACGACACGTACTCCGTGTGCGTGGACAACCTGCTCAGCTTCCAGGTGGACGCGGTGACCACCGACAACACCATCCTGCTCGGCTACGCGGCCAAGGCCCCCGAGGAGCTGAAGGTCGTGGGCCGGCCCTTCTCCAAGGAGCCGTACGGCATCGGCGTGCCCAAGCGGGACAGCGCGCTGCGCTTCGCGCTGGACGACGCGCTCCTCTTCCACGAGCGCAACGGCGACTGGAAGAAGGCGTACGACGCGACCCTCGGCCTCTCGGGTGTGCCCGCCCCCAAGCCGCCGCCCATCGACCGCTACCGCACCGGCTGAAGGCGAAGGCCATCCCATGGACGTGCTCACCCAGAACTTCTCGCTCTACGGCAAGGGCTTCCTCGGCACCGTGCAGCTGACCGTCTACGCCTCGCTGCTCGCCCTCGCGCTCGGCATCCTCATGGCCGCGTTCCGGGTGGCGCCGGTCGCCTCGCTGCGCGCGTTCGGCACCGTCTGGGTGACGGTGCTCCGCAACACTCCGCTGACGCTGCTGTTCTTCGCGGTGATGCTGGGGCTGCCGCGCTTCGGTCTCGTGCTGCCGTTCACCGTCTTCGCGGTGATCGCGCTCGGCTGCTACACCTCGGCCTTCATCTGCGAGGCGGTGCGGGCGGGCATCAACACGGTGCCGGTGGGGCAGGGCGAGGCGGCCCGCAGCCTGGGCATGACGTTCGACCAGACGCTGAGCGCGGTGGTGCTGCCGCAGGCGTTCCGTACGGTCATCCCGCCCATCGGCTCGACCCTGATCGCGCTCGCCAAGAACTCGGCCATCGCCGGGTCGTTCAGCGTCACCGAACTGCTCGGCACCTACAAGCCGCTCAACGAGCGGGGCTACAGCATCATCTGGTCCTTCGTCTGGATCGCCGTCGGGTATCTGATCATCACCCTCGCCATCAGCGCGATCTTCGCCGTGCTGGAGCGGCGCTGGGGAGTGCCGCGATGACCGCCCCCTCGACCACCAGCGCCCTCTACGACGTCCCCGGCCCCCACACCCGGCGCCGGCACCGGATGTACGCGCTGGCCGGGACGGCCGTGCTGCTGGCCCTGCTCGGCTGGATCGTCTACCTCCTCGTCCACACCGGCCAGTTCGCCTACCGCAAGTGGATGCCGTTCGAGTACAAGGGCATCCAGGAGCTGCTGCTGAACGGGCTCGCGGGCACCCTCAAGGCGTTCGGCATGGCCGCGGTCCTCTCGCTCGCCCTCGGCGGGGTGCTCGCCGCCGGACGGCTCTCCGAGCACCGCCCGCTGCGCTGGACGGCCACGCTGGTGGTCGAGTTCTTCCGGGCGATGCCCGTACTGGTGATGATCTTCTTCGTCTTCGTGGCGCTGCGGGTCCAGCCGCTGCCCGCCCTGGTCGCCGGGCTGACGCTATACAACGGCTCGGTGCTGGCCGAGGTGTTCCGGGCCGGGGTGAACTCGGTGGACCGCGGCCAGCGCGAGGCGGCGTACTCGCTCGGCCTGCGGAAGACCCAGGTCATGATGTCCGTGCTGGTGCCGCAGGGGGTGCGGGCGATGCTCCCGGCCATCATCAGCCAGCTGGTGGTGGCCCTGAAGGACACCTCGCTTGGCTTCCTCATCACCTATGAGGAGTTTCTGCACGCCGGAAAGCTGATCGCGTCCAATCTCGACTACGACCTGCCGTTCATCCCGGTGGTCATGGTGATCTCACCGATCTACATCGGGATGTGCATGCTGCTGTCGTGGTTCGCCAACTGGGTGGCCAAGCGGGAGCGGCGCAGTGTGAAGACCCGTCAGGTCGAGGTCGCCGCCGCCGAACCGGCCGCCCCGATGCCGGGGGACACCCGCGACTGAGCCGGGGCGGCCGGAGGGTGTCTCGGCTGATTCAGTCGCGGACCGGGATCGTGAGGTGGGACGGGTCGCCGTCCGGCGACGAGAACGTGAGGTGGGCGCCGTCGGGGTTGTGCTCGATGTAGAGCGGATCGACGGTGTCCACGACCAGCGCCAGCCGGTGACCTGCCGGGACGTCGTACGCGGTGGAGAACAGCTCCAGGTCCACCCCGAACGGCGTGCCCGGGGTGCGGTCGTGGAAGGTGAACGGGGCATGCGTGATGAGCTTGCCGACGCCCAGCGGGCCCACGTCGTACAGATACGCCACCGCCGTACCGTCCGAGCGGTCGCTGGCCACGGTGGTGTGGAGCTTCACCGTGCCGCGGACGCGCTGCTCGCTGGCGTAGGCCCCGGTCTGCCAGACGGCCGCGTAGGACCGGGGCAGCAGCGGGATCGAGGCGAGCGGCGGGAGCTTCAGGAACTGGTCGAGGGCGCCGCCGAGCAGCACCGTTCCGGCGTTTGCGCCGGAGTCGTGGTTGGCGGTGACCTTCTCGGTGGCGGCGAGCGGGACGCGGCGCTGCTCGGAGGGGACGGCCGACCAGCTGGGGTAGCCCTCGTAGCCGTCACCGTCACCGTCCGCCGTACGGGACGTCAGCTGCACCGGCTGCTCGCTGTCGATGCCGTTCCGCTCGCCCTTGAGGTAGCGGTCGAGCCACTGCCGGGCGTGGGTCCAGGTGGCGTTGGGCAGTCCGAGCAGCCCGGTGAGCTCGGCGGTGGCGTGGTCGCCGGGCCGCAGCTCCAGCCGCTTGGGGCCGGTCAGCTTCTCGAAGAAGTCGGCGTAGCTGTTGGGCGGGAAGATCGAGTCGCCCCAGGAGTTGCCCAGCATGATGGCCGCGCCATTGGCGTTGATCCGGTCGAGGTAGGCGGCGGCGGAGCGCTTCTTGCCCCAGGCGATCAGATCCTTCTCCTTGGCGAGGTTGGAGGAGAAGAAGTCGTCGAGGATCTGCTGGAACTCCTCGCTGGGCCGCCCGGTCAGCGTCCCGGCCCCAGCGAGCAGCCCGGCGGCCTGGGAGTGCTGGGTGCGGCCGCTGTAGATCGAGCCGACCAGGTCCGCCCAGCCGCTCATGGCCACCACGGCCTTGATCCGCGGGTCGGCACCGGCCGCGAGCAGGCTGATCCCGGCGCCGTAGGAGAGCCCGGCCATGCCGATGTGGTCGGGGTCGGCGGGGGTGTGGGCGAGCGCCCAGTCGATGGCCTTGGACGCGTCGGCGATATCGGGCGGCCCGGCCGTCTCGATCCGCCCGCCGGACTGCCAGAAGCCGCGGGTGTTGTAGGTCAGCACCACATAGCCGGTTTCGGCGAGCTTCTTGGCCTGGGCGAGATATTCGACCTGGGGCAGGGACCAGCTGGTGGGCAGGACGACGAGGGGGAGGCGGCGGGAGGCGTCGGCGTTCGCGGGGGCCACGACGTTGGCGGCCAGGTTGACGCCGCCGTCGCCGGGGATGTCGACGAAGCGGATGGAGACGCCGGAGGAGGTGGCGGTGGCGGCTGTAGTGGTGGCGGCTGTGGTGGCCGTCGGTACCGGTGCCGGTGCCGCGGCGGCGTTGGCGGGCGCGAGGCCGAAGGCCGTACCGGCCATGAAGGTGACGGAGAGGGTGGCGGCGGTCGTCGGGCGAAGGGCTTTTCGGACAGGGGTCACGATGGCTCCTGGGATGGCTCCTGGTGGGGGATGCCGTGGGGGCAGGGGAGCACCGGTGCTTGTGACCTGACGGTAACTCGGGTGTTTACCGGCGGTAATAGCGCGGTAAGTTACGCATGGGTAACGATAAAGGGCTGAGGTCGGCTGCCGGGGCCGGCCCGGCCCGGGGCGCTATCCGGGGGCCGGGCTCGCCAGGGTCCGGCCCCGCTCGATTCCGCTGGTGCGGAAGGTCCGCCGACCGCTGAGCCTTACGTCCGGGCCGAGCCCGGGACGAGCCTGACCCGGGGTCGAGCCCCCTCGGCGCTTGGTGCCGCCCGCTTTGCGGGCGTTCAGCGTCGTGGGCCCTTACGGCGGATCTTGATGTTCCGCATGTCCGTCACGCCGATCCGCAGGATCCGGTGCGGGTAACCATGCGCGGTCAGCGCCGCGATGGCCCGCTCGGCCGCCTCCTGCTCGCCGTCATCCGGCTCCGCCGGAACCTCGCAGCGGAAGGTGAACGCCGAAAGGCTCCGGTCGCAGGTGAAGGTCCCCGCCTCGGTGAAGGCGACCTGGAGAGAGTCGACCACACCGCGCAGCGCCTCGCGATCGTCCTCGCCCAACTCCTCGAAGGCGCCCCGGATCGTCACTCGGAACACGCTCGCTCCTCCCGTCCCTCTCGTACGGCGTAGCCGAGCATCGGAGCGCCCAGCATCTCCTCGGTCGCGTCGAGGAGTTCGGTCACGGCCTTGGCGATGGCGTCGGGGCGCTCGCCCGCCGTGACGCGCCGTCCGATCTCGCCGAAGATCAGTGAGTGATAGCCGCTGATCTGGGCGGCCACCACGCGCGGCAGCGGATCCTCCGGCGCCGCGCCGGTCTCCTCGGCGAGTACGGCGGCCAGTTCGTCGTTCATCCGGTGGCCCAGCTCCTCCAGCCGGGCCAGCAGGGTGGGGGCGGCCCGCATCATCGCGAAGAACGGGCCGAAGCCCTCGGTCAGCCCCAGCGAGCGGTCGCGCCGCTCCACTTCCTCGCGCAGCCGGTCCAGCACCGCCTGGGCGGCGGACCGGCCGGGCGGGCGCTCGCGCACGATGTCGGCGAGCCGTCGCGGGGACGCCTGGTCGGGCGGCAGGACCAGGTCCTCCTTGGCCGGGAAGTAGTTGTAGACCGTGTTGACGGACACCTCCGCGGCCTCGGCGACCTCGGCGACCGTGACGTGGTCGAAGCCGCGCTCCAGGAACAGCCCGGTGGCCACGTCCGCGATCCGCCGGCGCGTGCGGCGCTTGTGCTTCTCCCGCAGTCCTTCGCTCATGGCCGTCAGTGTAGCCCGTTGCAAACTTGCACTCGCCTTAAAGCTTTAAGTCGATTGCAAGTTTGGTGGGCGTTGTGCTCTGATCGGGGCATGTCCTCATCCGTCATCCGCGTTCGCGGCCTCACCCGGACGTTCTCGCTGGGCAGCGGCCCTGTGCACGCCGTCCGCGGGATCGATCTGACCGTCGGCCGCGGCGAGATCCTCGGCTTCCTGGGCCCTAACGGGGCCGGTAAGACCACGACCCTGCGCATGCTCACCACCCTGTTGCCGCCCAGCGGGGGCGAGGCCGAGATCGCCGGGCGCGATCTGCTCCGCGATCCGGCGGGCGTGCGCCGGCGGATCGGCTATGTGGCCCAGTCGGGCGGCCTGGACCCCGGGTGCTCCGTACGCGAGGAGCTGGTCACCCAGGGGCGGCTGCATCTGATGACCAAGGGCGCGGCGGCCGGGCGTGCCGGGGAACTCGCCGGTGAGCTCGGGCTGTCGGGGCTCATGGACCGGCCGACCGCCGCGCTGTCGGGCGGTCAGCGCCGCCGGGTGGAGATCGCGCTGGGTCTGGTCAACCGGCCCGAGGTGCTCTTCCTCGACGAGCCCACGACCGGTCTCGATCCGGGGAGCCGGGCCGAGTTGTGGGATTTGGTGCGGCGCGTCCGTGCCGAGCACGGCACCACGGTTTTCCTCACCACGCATTACCTGGATGAGGCCGACGCGCTTGCCGACCGGATCGTGGTCGTGGATGCCGGGCGGGTCGTGGCCGAGGGTACTTCCGCTGAGCTCAAGGGGCGGTATGCGGGGGGTGCGGGGGCTAGCCTCCAGGACGCGTTCCTGGCCATTACGGGGAGGGGTGCGGCTGAGCAACCCCTCGCCATCTAGGCGTGTCCGGCGGGCCGTGGCGCCTGCGGCGGGCTGCCCCCTCCCCGCCCCTTCCCGAAACCGGGGCTCCGCCCCAGGCCCCGTACCGGGCCCATGGGCCCGGCCCCCGGGCGGGGCTCTGCGCCGGACACCCCTAGTCCCAGCCACCACACCCGACCCACCCAAGGGCCTCCTATGACTCTTCTCGCCCACACCGGCATCGTCTTCGGCCGCTGTCTGCGGTCAACGCTTCGCTCGAAGACCAATCTCTTCTTCGGAATGCTTCAGCCGCTGCTCTTCCTCGCCCTCTTCGGCCCGCTGCTGACCGAACTCGACATGGGCGTCAGCGGGTCGTCCTGGCAGACGCTGGTCCCCGGGGTGCTCGTTCAGCTCGCGTTGCTCGGCGGGTCGTATGTTGGGCTCGGTCTGTTGATGGACCGCAACCTCGGGGTGCTGGACCGGATGCGGGTCACCCCGGTCAGCCCGTTGGCGCTGCTGCTCGGACGCACCCTGCGCGATGTCGTCCAGCTGGTGGCACAGTCGGTGCTGCTGGTGCTGCTCGGGCTGGCCTTCGGGCTGCGTGCGCCGCTCCTCGGCGTGCTGTTCGGGCTGCTGTTCGTGGCCGTGCTCGCGGCGGCCCTGTCCGCGCTCTCCTACGGGCTGGCCATGAACGTCCGTACGCCCCCGGAGTTCGCCGCCATCGCCAATACGGCGGGCATGCCGCTGATGCTGCTCTCCGGGCTGCTGCTGCCGATGACCCTGGCCCCCGGATGGCTCGCGGGCGCCTCGCGCGCCGTGCCGTTCCGCTACACCGTCGACGCGGTGCGCCAGGTGTTCCTGGGGCACTACGCCAACGCCACGGTCGCCGTCGGAGCGGCCGTCACCCTGGCCCTGGCGGCGCTGTGCCTGATGGGCGGGGCGCGGCTGTTCGGCCGGGTCCGCGGCTGACCGGAGTGGTCCTGGCCGCCTCAGTCTTCCTCCGTGGCCGCCTCAGTCGTCCTTCGTGGCCGCCTTCGCGGCGGTGCGCGGTCCCACCGCGGTGGTCGCGGGCTTGGTCACATCCGCGACCACCTCCACCAGGTCCGGGCCGTACGCCTGCGAGTTGACCACCTTCAGCAGCAGGCAGAAGGAGCCCTGCGCGCCGTACTTCCGGGCCAGCCGGGCGCGGTTGCGGACGAGGTGGCGGACGGCGGCGCGATGGGTGACCGGCCGCTGACCCGCGGCCAGGAAGACCGGGCGGCTGTCGTCACCCGCCGTCAGCCGGGCCAGCAGCACATGCTCGACCGCGCCCGGATCCGGGCGGTAGTGGGTACCGGCGATGGTGAACATCCCCCGGTCCGTGCCGGAGTCGTCCCCCGCGTGCACGGTGACGCCCGGCAGCAGATTGGCCATATGGGCGGCGAGCCTGCGGTGCGCGGTCGGATCGCCGACGCAGAACTCGGTGCGCGCCCCGAAGCCCTGCAACCCCGTGTCATGCGGGGCCACCTCGGCGTGCGCCCCGCAGTTCTCCACGACCGACGCGAGCCCCAGCAGCGCCAGCGCGTCATGGCGGGGGATGCTCCAGTGGGCCGAGGTGCTGTCCCGGTGGGTGACCATCACACACTCCGAACCGTCCGGCAGACCGAAGAAGCGCTGCTCGCGGGCGCGCTTGCGGCGCGCGAACGCGGAGTGCACGGCCCAGCCGGCGGCCAGGCCCACGATCAGGGCGGCCGCGGAGGCGATCAGGTCTTGCAGGGTGTCTGTCATGGCCGCGCATCGTAGCCCCCGACCGGGTACACGTTCGAGCGTACGGATGAACGAACGCCGGAACGGACACATGAACGGATGGGGGACCGATGCACCCCTGTTGGGGGTGCGTGGCGCGCGGGTAGGCTCCGGCCCCTGTCGTTTCGTTTGGAGGTCACGGATGGGGCACGCCGCACGACCAGCCGCAACGTCAACCAGGTCCACCACATCCGCCGGGTCCGTCACGGCGGCCGGGTCCGCCACGGCGGCCGTCCGGCGGCGGCTGCCCGCGCTCGCGGCCGCCGCCGGAATGGTCGCCGTACTGGGCGTCGTCCCGGCCGGTGCCGCCGGCCACGAGAGCGCCGACAAGGGCGCTCCGGCCAAGACGCCCGTGGCCGTCGGCTACGGCGGCGCGGTCTCCAGCGTGGACCCCGACGCCTCGGCGGCCGGGATCGACGTACTGCGGCACGGGGGCAACGCGGTGGACGCGGCGGTGGCGACCGCCGCCGCGCTCGGGGTCACCGAGCCGTACTCGGCGGGTGTCGGCGGCGGCGGATACTTCGTCTACTACAACGCCAAGCGGCACCAGGTCTCCACGCTCGACGGCCGCGAGACCGCGCCCCGCAGCGCCGACCAGAAGCTCTTCCTCGACAAAAACGGCAAACCGCTGCCGTTCGCCGACGCCGTCACCAGCGGGCTGAGCGTCGGCACCCCCGGCACCCCCGCCACCTGGAACGACGCCCTCGAGGACTGGGGCACCCGATCGCTGGGGCAGGTGCTGAGGCCCGCCGAGCGGCTGGCCCGCGACGGGTTCACCGTCGACTCCACCTTCCGCCAGCAGACCGCCGACAACCAGGCCCGCTTCAAGGACTTCCCGGCCACCGCCAAGCTCTTCCTCCCCGGTGGCGAGCCCCCGGCGGTCGGCTCGACGTTCCGCAACCCCGACCTCGCCCGTACCTACGAGCTGCTGGCCAAGAAGGGCGTCGGCGCCGTCTACAAGGGCGAGCTGGGCCGCGACATCGTCGACACCGTGCGCAAGCCGCCCGTCGATCCCAAGGCGCAGCGCGTCGTGCACGCGGGCGATCTGACCACCGAGGACCTGCGGTCCTACGCAACGAAGCGGCAGGCCCCGACCCGGACCGACTACCGCGGTCTGGACGTGTACGGCATGGCGCCCTCGTCCTCCGGCGGCACGAGCGTCGCCGAGGCGCTCAACATCCTGGAGAAGACCGACCTCTCCAAGCTCAGCGACGTCGAGTATCTGCATCGCTATATCGAGGCCAGCCGGATAGCCTTCGCCGACCGGGGCCGCTGGGTCGGCGACCCCGCGGCCGAGGACGTCCCTACGAAGGGGCTCACCTCACAGCGGTTCGCCGACTCCCGGGCCTGCCTGATCAAGGACGACGCGGTGCTCAAGAGCCCCGTACCGCCCGGTGACCCGAACAACCCGTCCGGGCCCGGCTCCTGCGACACCCGGGGCCACGCCGCCCCGACCACGTACGAGGGCGAGAACACCACGCATCTCACGGTCGCCGACAAGTGGGGCAACGTCGTGGCCTACACCCTCACCATCGAGCAGACCGGCGGCAGCGGGATCACCGTCCCCGGCCGTGGCTTCCTGCTCAACAACGAGCTGACCGACTTCTCCTTCGCGCCCGCCGACCCCGCCGTCCACGACCCGAACCTGCCGGGCCCGGGGAAGCGGCCGCGCTCGTCCATGTCGCCGACGATCGTGCTGGACGGCCACAAGCCGGTGCTGGCGCTGGGCTCCCCGGGCGGGGCGACCATCATCACCACCGTGCTCCAGACCCTGCTGAACCATCTCGACCGGGGCATGCCGCTGGTCGACGCGATCGCCGCGCCGCGCGCCAGCCAGCGCAACGCGGCGCAGACCGAGCTGGAACCGGGGCTGTGGAACGGCCCGGAGCGCGCCAAGCTCGAGGCGCTCGGCCACTCCTTCAAGCAGAACCCCGAGATCGGGGCGGCCACCGGGGTGCAGCGGCTGTCCGGCGGACGGTGGCTCGCGGCGGCCGAGACGGAACGGCGGGGCGGCGGCTCGGCGATGGTGGTCAGCCCAGCAGGCCGATGATCGCGTCCGTGGAGTCCGTCTCCCCCAGCCGGGGGAAGATCTTCTCGACGCTGTTGCGGTGCGCATCGGCGTCCATGTCGGTCATGGCGTCGGTCGCCAGGGTCACGTGATACCCGTGCGCGTAGGCCGCCCGGGCCGTGGACTCCACCCCGATGCTGGTGGCGATGCCGCCGAGCACCACCTGGGTCGCCCCGCGGCGGCGCAGCTGGAGGTCGAGGTCGGTGCCGTGGAAGGCGCCCCAGGTGTGCTTGGTGACCACGATGTCGCCGTCCTCGCGGCCGAGTTCCGGCGCGAGGTCGGCGAAGTCGGCCGGGAACCGCCCGCCGCCCCCGCCCCGCTGCGCCTCGGTGCGGCCCGGGGCCCCGGCCACCACCCGGACCAGGACGACGGGCAGCCCGCGCTCGCGGAAGGCGGCAGCCAGCCGGGCGCCGCGCTCGACGACCTCGGCGGTGGGGTGGACGGTGGGCAGTCCGGTGATGCCCTTCTGGAGGTCGACGAGGACCAGGGCGGTGTTCGGGTCGAGCGCGGTGGCGGGCACGGTGCCTCCTGGGGCGGGTCTGCGGGGTGGGTCTGCGGGGTGTATGAGGGAACGGAAGGTGGTCAGGTGCGGGGGCGGGTACGGGTACGGGCGCGGCCGCGCAGGGCCCGGTCGGTGGCGGTCAGCACCAGCACCGCGAGGCTGAGCGCACCCGCCACCATGGCGATGCCGTGCAGCCCCGCGGCGGTCGCCCGCTGTCCGTAGAAGAGCCCGATCAGCCCGGCGGCGGTGATCGCGCCCAGGTACTGCGAGGTGCGCTGGAGCCCGGCCGCCGCGCCGACGCTCGTCGGCGGCGCCTGGGTGTAGACGGCGGCCTGGTTGCCGGTCGAGGACAGCCCCTGCGGCAGCCCGAAGAGGACCGCGGCCAGCAGCAGCGCGACCAGCGGGGTGGACTCGTCGGCGAGCAGCAGCACCCCGCTCCCGGCGGCGAGCAGGACGGCCGCGAGGACGAGCGGTGCGTAGATGCCCTTCGTACGGGCGCCGAGCAGCGAGCACACGGCGGCGGCGCCCGACATGGGCAGCATGATCAGGCCCGCGCGGGAGGCGGAGTAGCCGTGCCCCTCCTCCAGCCACTGCGCGTATCCGTACATGACCATGTAGATGACCAGGTACGCCGTGCCGTGGCGGAGGTAGGTGAGGGCGAGCGAGCGGTTGCGGCCGATCATCCGCAGATCGATGAAGGGGCGGGGGCGGCGCAGCTGCCACCAGGTGAGGGCGCCCGCGAGCACCAGGACGACGGGCAGCAGCGCCCAGTTGGGCCGCGCCAGGTCCATCAGGAAGATCATGAGGGTGGTGAGGGTGGCGGTGAACAGCGCGATCCCGAGCGGATCGAACGCCGCGCCCGCCTTCCCGGTCCCGGAGCCCGCCGCGCTGTCTTCCTCGCTCGTCATACGGGTCCTGGGGAGCCAGAGCAGCGCGAGCGTGATGCCGAGCAGGGCCAGCGGCACATTGACCGCGAAGATCGCCCGCCATCCGGCCGTCGCGGTGAGCAGCCCGCCCAGCACCGGGCCGACCGCCGCGCTGCCGAGTGCGGCGAGCGAGAGCCGGCCGAGCACGGGACGCGGCGTCTCCCGCCCGGTGGCGAAGGACTGGGCACGCAGCAGCGCCATCGCCGCCGGGTACGCCGCGGACGTACCGACGCCGAGCAGCACCCGCGAGGCGATCAGCCAGCCGAACGCGGGCGCGAGCGCGCCCACCAGCCCGGCGGCGCACACCACGAGCAGCCCGGAGAGGAAGACCCGGCGCGGACCGAGCAGATCCGCGAGCCGCCCCATCGCGGGCTGCGCCACGGCGCTGGCGAGATAGAGCGAGGCCACCAGCCAGGCCGTCCGGGCGGCCCCGACCCCGAAGTCATGGCCGATGGCCACCAGGCCGGTGGCGATCATCGTGGAGTTGACGGGGTTGAGGACCGAGCCGATGAGCAGCGGGGCCATCAGCCGGGGGCCGAAGGGGTCGGCGGGCCCGGCGGGGGCATGGCGCTCGCCCGCCGTCCCGGCCGCCGGTATGGCGGACTTTCCCGCGGTGTCGGTCATTCCTGGACCAGTCGCTTGAGGAGGTCGGTGGCCTCGGCGAGGGTTCGGCGCTCATCGGCGTCGAGCCGGGTGTCGATCGCGTCCAGCAGCCAGCTCTGCTTGGCCTGCCGTACGGAGGTGATCGCCTGCCGGCCCCGCTCGGTGCTTGAGAAGACCACCTGCCGTCCGTCGGTCGGATGCGGGGCCCGCTCCACCAGCTCCTGCTCCTCCAGCGCCGCCAGGATCATGCGCATCGACTGCGGCCGGACCAACTCGGCGCGGGCCAGCGCGGCGGTGGTGGTCGGCCCTTCGTTGTAGAGCCGGCTGAGCACGGTGCGCTGGGAGGGGGTGAGCGCCCCCTGTGAGGAGGCCGCCCGCATACGGCGCATCAGCTGGGTGACGACGCCGGCGAGGTCGGCGGCCAGGTGCGTCGGATCGTGCGGGGTCATGCTTGAAGCATAGGAAATCGACAGCCAAACTTGCAAGTTTGGCTGTCGTGTGCGGAGTAGGAAAAGCGCCCGTAGCACAGCCGTAACCGGTTTCGTAACACGCAGGGTGTCGAATGCGTGGCCTCGGGTTGTGCGTCGTCCATTGTCCGAGGGGGAGGGGTGGCCATGGCGAGCGGGCAACTCCCGGCCGAGGTCGAGGAGTTCGCGACGTATCTGAGGGGGCTGACGAGACGGCTGGACTCGGGGGCGGGCTGGTACGGCGTCTTCGCCCTACGCGACCCGGACGGGTTGCGGGCCTGCCTCGACGGCCTCGAGGTGCCGCCGTGGGACCTCGTCCAGTCCTTGCTTCAGGACCTCTCCGCCCAGCACGGCCCCGGTGCCGCCCAGGAGGCGGCGTCCCGCGCGGCGACCCTCTACCGCGCCTCGGTCGCGGCCCACGACGCCGGGCCCGGCCGCCCCGAGGCCCTCAGGGACCGCCTGGACGGCATGCTCCGCCAGCGCCGGAACGCCGCCCAACGCGCGACCGACCTCCGGTCGGCCCTGTCCACCGCCGAGGACCCGGCCGCCCGGCACCACCTCGCCGCGGAGCTGGCCTGGGCCCACGACGACTATCAGCGCGCCACCGCCCGCGCGGAAGAACTCCACGCCCGCCTGGCGGCGCTTCCGGGTGTGTCCCGCCCCGCGCAGACCGCGGCGCCGGGACCCACGCCGCCGAGCCCGCTCACGGGCGGGGTTGGTCGGGGAGAGCGTGCGCAGGGGGCGGTGGGGTTCGCGGCGGCGCACGAAGGGGAGGGCAGCGCCGCGGAGGCGGCCACCGGCCCCGGCATCGCGTCACTCGGGAGCGCCGTGCGCGACCAGGATGTGCGGCGGCCCGGCGGTGACCAGCAGCAGGGCGAGGCGGCGGTCGGCGGGGGCGACGAGGGCAATCGGCCTTCGGCGGCGTCCTCCGGACCGGTCGCGGCCCGGCACGCTCCTGCGCCCGCGCGACCTCGGCCGCGCGGGGCGCGGTTCGCGGGGGTGGAGGAGACGGAGGCGGCTCCGCGTCCTCGCGGGGCGCGGTTTGCCGGGGCGGGGGATGACGATGCCGCGGTGGTGCCGACCCCGGCCTCGCCCGCTGCTCCCTCGGCGGAGAGCGGGGCCGAGGCCCGTGTCACCCCGCGTGGGGCGCGGTTCGCCGGGGCGTATGAGGGCGAGGACGGCGGCAAGCGTCGTAAGCGGGACAGGGTGGCGGACGACGGGCGACGGCTTGCCCGCGAGGCGGCGGAGCGCGCGGCGGCGCGGGGTGCCGCCCAGGAGGCGGTCGCGCGGCTGGGCCGACTCCGGGCGGAGGGCCGCTCCGGCGAGGCCCATGTCGTGCTGTACGAGGCCGCCGTCTGGCCCGCCGCGCGGCTGCCGGTGCTCGCGGAGGAGCTGGAGCGCGCGGGACTCGGGGTCGATGTGTCCACGCTGCTGTGGGAGACGGCGTGCCTGCCGCCCGCACAGCTCGCCGCGGCCGCCGAGGCGCTGTTCGCGGCGGACCGCGAGGCCGATGGCGAGGGGCTGTTGCGGCAGAGTGTCTCGCGGCCCGTCCCCGAGGTGGCCCACACCGCGAAGGCCCTGCTCGCGGCGGGCGCCCCGAGCCGGGCCGCGTTTCTGCTGGAAGCGCTCGTACGGGTGCGTACGCCGGAGGACGCGGCGCGAGCGGCGGCCGAGGACCCGGCCACGCTGGTGCCCCTGCTGCTCGACGTGGCCGCCGAGGTCTCCTCCAGCGCCCACCACGACCTGGCCCACGCCCTCCGCACCGCGCGCCTGCCGGGCGTTCCCGGCCTCGCCTGACGCGGGGGCGGGGGTGGGGCGGGGTTCGGGCTGGTCGGCTCGGTCGGGTGCGGGTTTCGTCTCGCGCCTTCGGCGCAATTGAGCAGCGGGGGAGGGGGCGGGGGGCGCGGCGCCGCCGCCGGGCGCCGGGCCGGTGGGTGCGGCCGCCGGTGGCGGCTTCCCTGGCCGAGGGCTTGGGGCGGTGCCGGACAGCGGGAGGGGCTGCTAGGGTACCCCTCCCGAAAACATTTGACAAATTAGTTGCTTCAGATCAAGTGTTTTTTCGAGGGGTACCCGGAGGGGCCGTCAGTCCGGCATCGGCCTCAGCTCCCGGGCACAGATGCCGCCACCGGCGCCCGCACCCACCGGCCCGGCGCCCGGCGACGCGGCGCGCGCCCCCCACCCCCTGCCCCGCTGCTCAAAATGCGCCGAAGGCGCGAGACGAAACCCGCACCCGACCGAGCCGAGAAGCCCCTCTCGCTTTAACCCAGACCCGACAAAACACGAAACGTGATCGTCTTCGTTGAGTAACGGCGGCGGTATTGCCAGAGTGGTCAGTGCGCTCTTACGTTCTTCACAGCCCGGAATCTACGTGCGTAGACACAGGTTGAGGAGCTGATCATGGCCAACCTCGTACGTGCCGCTCTCGTCCAGGCCACCTGGACCGGCGATACCGAATCGATGATCGCGAAGCATGAGGAGTACGCCCGGCAGGCGGCCGCTCAGGGCGCCAAGGTGATCGGCTTCCAGGAGGTGTTCAACGCGCCGTACTTCTGCCAGGTGCAGGAGGCGGAACACTACCGGTGGGCGGAGGCGGTGCCGGACGGGCCGACCGTGCGGCGGATGCAGGCGCTCGCCAGGGAGACCGGGATGGTGATCGTCGTCCCCGTCTTCGAGCTCGAGCAGTCCGGCTTCTACTACAACACCGCCGCCGTGATCGACGCGGACGGCAGCTACCTGGGCAAGTACCGCAAGCACCACATCCCGCAGGTCAAGGGGTTCTGGGAGAAGTACTACTTCAAGCCGGGGAACCTGGGCTGGCCGGTGTTCGACACCGCCGTGGGCAAGGTCGGGGTGTACATCTGCTACGACCGCCACTTCCCCGAGGGCTGGCGTGCGCTGGGCCTGGCGGGGGCGCAGCTGGTCTACAACCCCTCGGCCACCTCCCGGGGCCTGTCGGCCTACCTCTGGCAGCTGGAGCAGCCCGCCGCGGCCGTGGCCAACGAGTACTTCATCGCCGCGATCAACCGCGTCGGCACCGAGGAGTACGGCGACAACGACTTCTACGGCACCAGCTACTTCGTCGATCCGCGCGGCCAGTTCGTCGGCGATGTGGCCAGTGACAAGGAGGAGGAGCTGATCGTCCGCGACCTCGACTTCGGCCTGATCGACGAGGTGCGCCA
>NZ_JBQTCE010000036.1:0-58571 GCF_052665095.1 Streptomyces sp. NEAU-174
CTGTGCGCGATCGCCGTCGACGGCAAGAGCCTGCGCGGATCGCGCACTGCGGCGACGAAGGCGGTGCATTTACTGGCAGCCGTCACCCACGGCGAACGCGCGACGCTGAACCAGCGGCAGGTCGCCGGGAAGAAGGGCGAGAACAGCGAGTTCAAGCCTCTTCTCGCTCCGCTCGACCTGGTCGGCCGCACCGTCACGTTCGACGCCCTGCACACCCAGCACGCTCACGCGCAGTTCCTCGTCGAGGAGAAGAAGGCCGACTACATCGCGATCGTGAAGGACAACCATCCCAAGCTGCACGACTTCCTCAAGTCGCTGCCCTGGAACCAGGTCCCCCTCGGCCACGCCACCCGGGAGAAGGGGCACGGCCGTGATGAGATCCGCCGCCTCAAAGCCGTCCGGGTCTCGCGCCGGCTGCGGCTCCCGCACGCCGCCCAGGCGATCAAGGTAACCCGCCGCCGACGCGACCTGCACAGCGGGAAGATCCAGATCGAGCACGTCTATGCCGTCACCAGCCACGACGCGTTCTCCGCGACCGACGCTCAGCTCGCCCGAGCGGTGCGCGAGCACTGGCACGTCGAAGCCCATCACCACGTCCGGGACACCACCCTCGCCGAGGACGCCTCCAAGATCCGGACCGGGAACACGCCCCGCGCAATGCCCACTTTCCGTAACATCGCGATCGCCCTGGCCCGCCTCACCGGCTGGACCAACACCGCCCACGCCACCGACTACTACACGTCACACCCCGACCATGCACTCGACCTCATCCAACCCGGCAGGTGAGCACGCAGGCGCCTTGGGCCCACACCTGGACTTGATCCCGTTTGGCGGACATCGAAGATCAGTGGCTGCCGCTCCAGAAGGATGATGTCCGTCAAAGGGGACCAAGCCCAGCACAGCTGACAACCCGCTCAACCCGAGCGTCACATCATGTGACACCAAACCGCACTCGCTGCATGGCTCCTACTCGCCCCCGTAGGTACCGGGCGTCTGCCCAGTCACGCGCTGAAAGGCGGCGATGAAGGCGCTGGGCTTTCGGTATCCCACGGCCCGCGCGGTGGCCTTGACGGACGCGCCGGTCGCCAGATGGCCTACTGCGGCGCGGACACGGACCCGAGTCCTCCACTGCGAGAAGGTCAGCCCCGTCTCGGCGAGGAAGAGCCGTGACAGAGTACGCACCCCGCTGTGCACCTCCGCCGCCCACATCGCCAGTTCTCGCTGATCTCCGGGCGAGTCAATGAGTCGCTCGGTGATCGTACGCAAGCGCGGTTCGGCGGGAATGGGCACCTGGATCGAGTGGGTCGGCAGCGGCATGAGGACCTCGAAGAGGAGAGCTTCGGCATGCCGGCGGCTCGCCGCGTCCGGCTCGGCCCGCAGGTATCGGATGAGCTCACGAAGCAGCGGCCCGACGGCGACGCCGGTGGGCTGCGTCCAGTCGATGGGGCAGTGCGTGGCCATGAACCGGATGACGCACAGTTCACCGGCGTGCCGTGTCGTCCCCGTGTGCTCGACACGGCCGGGAATCCACAGGCCGTGCCCCGGAGGCACCAGCCAGTCGTGCGAGAGCGTGCGCAGGGTGACGGAAGTGGTCGACGCCCACAGCAGCATCGGCTCCGAATGGGTATGGGGTGCCACCTGGAGGGGCGGATGCGCATGCTGGTGATCGATGCTCAGGATCGGAGAGGCGGCTCCCTCGTCCAGAGCTGTCGCCTGGGCCATGACGCTCATCTCTCCATCCGCCGATCCGTCCCGTCCCAGCCCAGCAGTCCCGTTCGCCCCGTGCTCCGATCACGGTCTGGCCGTTCCGGGGTATCGCATGGCCACCATGCGCACAAGCGTCATTCTACGGTTAGGCATGCCTGACTTGATGCCCGGGCGTGGTGCGTACCCATCTCCCGTTGCGGCGTCGATGCATGGGAAGAGGACGTCACCATGAACCGGATTAAGCCCGTCAGCCGTCGGATGCTGTCGGTCGAAGTCGTGCGCAAGGAGTGGAGGCCGGGAAACTTCCTGCTGGTGACCGTGGGCGGAGAGGACCTCAAGGACTTCCGGCCGATCGGAGTCGACCAGGCCTTCAGGCTCCTGTTCCGGCGGCCCGGCCAGGGCCGGCTCTGGCTGCCCTCCCGGTCCGACGCCACATGGATGGCGCAATACATGATGACGGGCAAGGCGGTACGCCCCTACGTCCGTTTCTACACGGCCCGGCACTTCTGGCCCGACCGCACCGAACTGGACATCGAGTTCGTGCTCCACGAAGGGGACAGTCCGGCCTCCACCTGGGCGCGGGGCGCCCGCTCCGGCGAACCGGTCGGCATCCTCGACGAGGGAGCCACCTACAGTCCGCCCCATGGCGTGGAATGGCAACTGCTCGTAGGGGACGAGACCGCGGTGCCGGCCATCCTGTCCATCCTGGACTCCGACGAGGGCGCGTTGCCCAGCGAAGTGTTCCTCGAGGTACCCAGCAGCGCGGACATCCAGCAGTTGAACACGCCACAGAACGTCAGCGTGCACTGGCTTCCGCGCGACGGCCGCCCCGGACTTCCGGGGCGCTACGCTCTCGACACCGTGATGAAGGCCGCCCTGCCGGCCGGGCGCTTCGCCACCTTCGTGGCGGGTGAGAATCACCTGCCCACGACACTGCGGCGGCACCTCGTCCATGAGCGTGGCGTCGACAAGTCCGACATCACTTTCGTCGGTTACTGGCGGCACGGCAGGGCGACTCCGGGATGACGGCCGGTGCGTTCGGTCGAGGCCGCCCGCGTGGACCGCCCTTTTCACCCCACTCCGGTGGCAGATCTCGCTCTGTCGCCCATCGTCGCCCAGCGACGTGCCCTCCGCGGGTTGGTTTTGTTCACGAGGCACCTCCATGACCGAGGCGACCTCTGAGTGCCGCCGCCCCGCCCTGTTCGCCCGGTGACTCCATCTTCTCCGACAGAAAGGAACTTCCATGAAGTCCCCAGAACCCGCTAACGCCAGGATCAGCATCATCGGCGCCGGACCCGGCGGACTGACCTGCGCACGCATCCTCCAGCAGCGCGGCATCGCGGCCACCGTCTACGACCGCGACCCGGGCCGCGACTCCCGCAACCAAGGCGGCACCCTCGACCTGCATGCTGACAACGCCCAGGTCGCCCTGCGCGAAGCCGGCCTGCTCGACGAGTTCTTCGCTCTCGCCCGTCCCGAAGGGCAGGAAATGCGACAGATGGACCCGACCGGCGCGATCACGTCCCACCAAGTCCCGGCGGCCGACGAACTCTTAAAGCCGGAAATCGACCGCGGTGAGCTGCGCAACCTGCTGCTCGACTCCCTGGAGACGGGAACTGTGCGCTGGGGCCGCTCCCTCGACACGATCAGCGGACCCACCGATGGGCCGCGGCAATTGCACTTCGCCGACGGCACGAGCGTCGAGACCGATCTGGTCATCGGCGCCGACGGCGCCTTCTCCCGGGTACGTCCGGCCGTGTCCACCGCCATCCCCGAGTACACCGGGATCAGCTTCCTGGAAGCATGGTTCTCCGACGTCGACGACCGACACCCCGAGATCGCCGAGCTGGTCGGCTTGGGCATCGCCCACGCAGCCGATGGCGAACGTAGCCTGGTCGCCCAGCGCAACAGCGGAAACCAGATCCGCGTCTACATCATCCAACGCCTTCCGGTCGACTGGATCAGCGCCAAGGGGCTGACCGCCGAGGACACCGATGGCATCCGCGCCGTGCTGCGCGACGAGTACGCGCACTGGTCGCCCCGCATGCGCCAGATGATCAGCGAAAACGACGGCCTCTACATCCACCGCCCGATCTTCGTGCTCCCTGTCCCGCACACCTGGGACCACAACCCGACGGTGACCCTGCTCGGCGACGCCGCCCACCTCATGCCCCCGCTCGGCACCGGCGTCAACCTCGCCATGCTTGACGCCGGCGAACTCGCCCTCGCCCTCGCGAACGCGGCCACTGTCGACGACGCCATCCGCGTCTACGAGAAGACCATGCTCCCCCGCTCCATCGAGACGGCCCAGGCCATCGAACATGGCACCGAACAGCTGCTGTCCGCCGATTCCTCCGCACGGAAACTGGCCACCATTGTGGCCAACTCACTCGCCAAGTAAAACGCTAAGAGGGCGGTGTGAGAGGGCGTTTGGTCGCTGGGGTGGGCGGTGTTGGTCCAGCCGGTGAGGCGGGCCACAGCGCTGGGCGGCCGAGCCGGTAACGGCGGCCCTGTCGACGGCGCGGATCGGGCAGCATGTCGAGGACGTCGGCAAGGTCTAGCAGGCGGTCGGGGTCGTCGGGGAGCCCGCATCGTGGTCGAGGTGGCGGGACACAGCGGTAATCAGCGAGGATGGCATCCGGAAGCGGTTCGTTGTGATGAGGCGTCAGACACCTCCGTCATCACACGAACCGCTTCCTTCAGTTGATCACCTACCCCCACCCCGACAACCCGCCCTCACCGGGCAGCGGCATCTCACCGCTCGAGAACGCACGAGCCCTGCGGAGGCAGGGACGACCTGCACGGGGTCAGCGGTCTACGCGTACTCAAAGCCCGCCATGGCAGGCTCGACCTTGGACTCCATGGAACAACTGCGAGGCTGCGACTGGCCGGTGTGCCTGACCGTGCCTGGGCAAGGGCGGAGGAAATGCGGCTCTGGAGCGCGGCTGAGCATGGAGAGTCGTCGCCGTGTAGGTACCGCGGCCTGACGCCTGGTGAGCAGGCCTTCGCGCGTGAGCACAGCTGGTTCGAAGAAGCCTGGCGGGAGGCGGCGGCCTTCGGAAGCGCTCTGCTGCGCCGACTGCTGAATCTTTCGTTCTGGAGCCGACTGGCTGGACATGGCGGGCTTCACCAAATACACCGACACTTTTGGGTTTCGACTGACCTTCGCCGAATCCTGCTGGACGGACCACGATCTGCTCATCGAGCACCTGACGCATCCACGCTGCGGCATCGCGCTCAAGGAGCGCATGAGCACCTGTACTTGCTCGATGGGTGAACGAGGGTGCCGGCTTTGGTTCGACGGTCCCGAGCAGATACCCGGACGACTCGACCTGCAGATGCACGAGGATGACGCGGACTGCGAGATCGCCGAGTACAACCAGGCGCTCACCTTCACGGGGCAGCCCGAGCGAAAGGATCACACAAGTAACCGGCAACCCGCCGGGCATGACCGCCGAGTGTGCCCCGAAATACCACGGTCACCATGACACCGTCGCCTATCTTCGCCGGGCAGCCGAGGCTCGCCGGAAGGAGTACGACCGTCTCCGGCGAAAGGCTCTTTGAGATCTACGGAAGCTCCGCATGCGGGGTGGGCAACCCGGAGCGGTGATGCGGAGCCCTCGGGCTTCAGCCAGGCGCGTGAGCGGGAATTGCGGCGAGTGTGGCCCTCAAGAGGGCTGCCCGTGGAGGGAACACGATTTCCGGTGGTGGATCTGCTGTTTGCAGGGCTCGAAGTGGCTGAGGTCGTCACTTCACCCGAAAGGGTGGTGCGGCTCGGGCGATGCACGAGGGATTTTCATAACCGCCTGACCATTTTCGATCGCAATCGTCAGATGTGGTGCGCTTATTGTTCGCTTGAGCGGGTTGTTGGGTCGAAAAGTGGTCAACGTCAGCTGTGTGCTACCACTCTATGGGGAGTGCCCGGTTCCGTTTTCATGTGGATCACAGGACCACCGCAAGCGGGTAATGCGACTAGCGTCCGACTGGGCACGGAAAAGGGTCCCGAGGCGACGTCAACCAACTCGGGACCCCCTCCCTCGTGCCATCTCAACTACGCACCGAGGAGCGCGAACATTGATTCAGCACGTCCGCCGGAAGCTCGCAAGCGTCCTCCCGGCAGCGCCAGAGATTAGCATTCCGCTGTCGGTCCTCCGGCAAACCGCTGGTTTGAGCGTCTTGATGCTCACGCTGCGCCTCAGCTCTCTGCTCTTGATCGGCGTCCTCGCGGCAGCGGCTGTCCGCAAGGAGCCCTTCCCGGTGGAAGTGCTGGCGGGCATGACGGCTGCCTCCGTGTCCGACCGCAGTTGTGTCAGCTACCTGAAGGTCCGCCGTACCGTCTGACGATGCGGCCCTGCGTGAAGGAGCCCTCGCCCCCTAGCGGGCGAGGGCGGCACCGCCGCCACGATGGCGAAGCGGCCGAGCGAGCAGGCCTTGAACCCCTCCGCGTGTCCTGGCAGCCGAGATGCCCTCTTAGCCCACTGCGGCTTCTCACTTGCGAGCCGGGTTCCGCTCCGTCCTGCCCTGCACCCTCTTGTGAGGTGAAACGTCATGCTGATGCGCTCCAGCCCGTCGGGGCTGCGCGCTGATTCCGAATTCGACGACCGGCACCTCGCCGCGTGGATGGACCCATTGGCCATCCAGCGATTCCCGGTCTCCTACGCCGTTTTCTGCTGCGACCGCTGGATGGTCTATCAGCGCTTCGGCACGGCTGTCGCGGGCTCCATCCACAGCGGTACGCGTATAGCCCGGGCCGCCCTGCGTGATCTCGGCGAGCAGTGGGAGAGGGCGCTTCGTAGCTCCTCGCCAGCTGCACATGCCTGGGGCTTGCTCTCCCGCAGAGCTTCGGAGCGCCGGACCGCGTCGTTGCGGGGGCTTCATCATCTGCTCGGCCGTAATGAGGCGGACGCGCTGGTCCTGCGTTACAAGCTCGGCCTGTCGCCCTGCCAGGCCGGCTATGCGATGGGCCTGTCCGAGGCCGACTTCGAGCTGCTGCGTCACCGGGCTCTGCGGGATCTGCTTCCTGCCCGAGCGTTTTGAAATATGCCTGTGTCGTATTCCTGATGAGACGGCTGGTGTGCGCCGGAGTGTGATGGTCAAGTCGGCGGCTGAAATGCCATCAAAATAGGTGCTGTATTGAGGGGTGCGGGTAGCCCTGTCCCGGCGTGTCCTCCTAGCATGGGACCTCTGCCTTCGGGTACCGGCAACGTCTCAGGGGGGACGTATGCCTTCCGAGAGTGTGGGGAGCGGGTCATCATTGATGTCAGCAGGCCAAGTGTTGCCAGAATGTACGACCACCTCCTGGGCGGCACGGACAATTATCAGGTTGATCGGGAAGCGTGCGAAAAATTACTCCGCCTGGCTCCTAGTAGCCGTGAATTAGCGCTGGTCAACCGGGCTTTCCTTGGCAGGGCTGTGCGTTACCTCGCCCGGGAGCAGGGTGTCCGCAGATTTCTCGACCACGGGTCCGGACTTCCGACACGGCCCAACGTGCATCAGGTCGCCCAGGAAGTCGATCCGGCGAGTGAAGTCGTCTACATCGACAATGATCCCGTAGTCCTCGCGCATGGGGAGATCATGCTGGCCGAGGACCCGAGGACTACCGCCGTCCTCAACGCCGACATCCGCGACACCATGAAGATCTTCGAGAGCGGCGCGGTACGACGGCTGCTGCGCGACGACCAGCCGGTCGCCGCGCTGTTCGTCTCCGTTCTTCACTGCATTCCCGACGATGACGACCCCTGGGAGTTGGTCCGCCGGGTCTGTCAACAGTTGCCGCGCGGCAGCTGTCTGGTGATCTCGCAGCTGGCCAGTGGTGATCCGGAACTCCGTCGGAGCATCACCGATTTCATGCAGGAGATCACCGACAACTCCTGGGGAAGGGTTCGCTCCTACAGCGAGGTCGACCGGTTCTTCGAGGGCCACGAGGTGCTGGTGACCCCTGAGCCGGTCGAGGTCTCGCGTTGGCTGCCGGACAGTGAACTCGTTCCGCGGCAGCGGAGTAAGGAGTGGATCGAGTACGGCGGGGTCGCGCGCATCGTGTGACGGGGGCTACTGGAGGGTGTCGTCGGTGAGCCGGTTGATGTAGTACTGGAGGCGATCCATGGTCTCCGTCTTCGACAGGGCGTGTCGCCACCAGTCGTCCATCGACGCCATGAAGGTCTCGATCTGCGCGCTGTCGGTGAGGAGCTGACCGCCGACGTTCTTGTCCTCCAGGTAGACGGCTCGGCCGGCGGTCCCTTCGTGGGGCTTGCACAGGGTTATGGCGGGGTGCAGCGGGGAGCCCTGTCGCATGGCCGACCCGGGCAGGATCCGCAGGTGTACGTTGGGTTTGTTCTCCGCGATGGTGAACAAGTGGCGCAGTTGCTCCCGCATGACCGGTACTCCGCCCAGTTCCTTGTCCAGCACGGATTCCGCGATGACGGCCCTGAACATGGGAGCGTTGGGCTGGTCGAGCAGATGCTGTCGCCGGAGCCGCATCTCCAGGCGGCGTTCGATGGCCGCGAGGTACTTGCGCCGTGTCTCGGGGTCGTACTGGGCCCGGGCGAAGTCCGCCATCAAGGCGCGGGCGTAGCCGGCGGTCTGGAGCATCCCGGGGACGTTGTTCTCCTGGTATACCTGGACCACCTTCGAGGTGGACTCCAGGGCGTACAGCGACATGAGCGTGGAGTTCGCGACATCCTCGAAGGAGGACCACCAGGTCCGCTCATGCGGCCACTGCAGGAGCATCTCCGCTTCCCTGACGCAGTCCTCCGGCGCCCGGTAGAAGCGCAGCAGCGCGAAGACGTGTTCCGCCTTGAGTTTGACGACGGCGTTCTCGTAGCGGCTGAGTGTGGGTCCGGACCCGACCTCGGGGACGGCCTGCACGACCTCGCTCTGGATCATCCCGCGCTCTTGGCGCAGATACTGCAGCAGAGCGCCGATGAGCTTCTCCGCTGCTTTCGGTGTGGCCGGCGGTGGCTCTCCCTGCCGCCCGACCAAGGCCAGAATCCGACCCGACATGTGCACTCCTTGGCGCGGGCGGGACTTTCCCGCCCGCGCCAAGAATGAACAGCTCTCTGCCTCACGGGCAACCTATGGCCGACGCGTTTTAGACAGTCATGGAGGTGAACTCCCCGTGACTCGCGCCGTCGAGGAAGGCGATGATCTCCGCTCGGGTGAATACCAGCGCGGGGCCGTCAGGGAATCGTGAGTTACGAACCGCGACTTCGGTTTCATTCACGCGTGCAAGCTCGACACAGTCGCCGATTCCATCGCTCGCCGACGCCTTCTTCCACCGTGCGCCGGTGATCTCGCTGGCCGGTGTGCCGTTGATGATCGTGATCATTTTCGCACCTGTCCTTTGTGTCTGACCAGCACCGCACCCTCACCGGTACCGGCCGCTTCCCACTTCCCCGCAGCCCCGCTTGCAGCCGCCTCTGAAATTTTCACGGGGCGGTGAAACATGACGGAAGTTTAGCGCTGTCGATCTCCTCGTGGTGTCACTCGAATGGGCGCTCCCGTCGAGCTGGAAAACTGCTTATACGACGAACGGTGGGGGTTTGAGGTCTTGATTTAAGGCGGAGAATGGCTGGAGATGAACCGGTGGCGGAGGGGGTGTGTGGGGTGGCGATTCCCTGGACGTTGCATTCAGGAAGAATTCGCCGAAGCAGTGCAGCTCCAACGCTGAGTCGCCGCCAGCCTCCGCTGCTCGACGCGGGTGCTGGCGTTGCGGGTCAGAGTGCTCGCGCTGGGCCCGACCGCAGAACGACAACGGAGCCACGGTGCTGTCCGCGATGGTCACAGGCTCCGGCCGGACGACTGTGCGAGGGCAGTGGGCATGGGGGTGGTAATCCGCCGCGCGGTGCGCTGAGCTGCTCTCCGATGGTTGCTGATGCTGTTGTGGGCGAGTTCGTGGGCCAGGTCGTTGATCACCGGGGCAGGGATGCTGGGCGAGGCGTGGAGGGTCCAGGTGACCCGGTCGATGCTGGGACCGGCCCAGATGGTCCAGGTGGCGAAGGCATCGAGTTGAACCCTCGCGTCTTCGGACGGGTTCGTCCAGCGGGTCCAGCGTCCGTCGATTCGGTGTGCTTCCGACCGGCCTCTGAGAGGGGCTTGGTGTTGGCGGTGACGTTCTTTTCGTCGGTGGGGCTACCGATGGGGATGTCCCAGCCGTCGCCGTCGGGGAGAAGAGCCAGCAGGGCCTGGAGCACAGGGGGCGGGGTGGAACCGGTCGCGGTGAGATGCCACAGGCGGTCGGAGACGGGTGTCTCGTACGCGGCCACGGTCCAGGCCGGTCGTGGGGGTGGGCCGGTGCAGCAGCGCCACCAGGAATGCCCGATCGCTGGGCGTGAACCAGCTCGCCCGGACAGGCTGTCAGTGACGGAGACCTTCAGACCTGTGGCTGGGGAGTAAACGCGAGGCCCCCGCGCCTGGCTCACGGTAAAGGCGCGGGGGCGTCGCAGTCTTCAGGCGTTCTCCAAGAGAGTGGAGAGGAATGCCGTGTTGGCGGTTGTGCAGTGGCCGAGGACGAGTGCGTGATGCGGGAGCTTGGCCAGGCGCTCGGCGACCGCGCGGCGAGCAGACTCGCTGCCGCCGCCGTCGATCCCCTCGGCCAGGCCGAAGACGTCGGGGTAGCGGTCTTCGGTGCTCCCGCTCATGAAGTCGGACTCAGTCACCTGACGCACCTCGTGCGTGAGAGCGGGGTCCGCACCGGGGGTGATGCGGGGGAACAGCAGCGCGACAGCGCTGCCTTCGGTCGCCAGGCGCATACGGAACCAGGCCACGAACTGGTCGGGGAAGAGCTGGGCCTTCCGCTCCCGCTTGCCGTCACCGGGCGCCCACAGCGGCTCTCGCTGCCCGGCCAGGAGCGCGTCGGTCACCACCTGGTGCTGGGTGGGGTGGAGCTCCTCCCCGCCCTGGAGCCGTTGGCGCACCACGTCGTACAGACCGAGGGCGTCGAGAAGGCCCAGGCCGAGAGCGGCGGCGGACGGCCACGGCAGCACCCGCAGCCGCTCACCTTCGGGGCGTACGAGCACCCGGTCATTTGCGAGCAGGTCGTGCCCCCAAGAGGCCAGCAGCATGGCCACGGTGGTCTTCCCGGCACCCTTGGAACCGAAGGTCAGAACGGTGCGGCCGTCACGATCGGCGGCTGAAGCGTGCAGCACCGTCCAGCCGTCGTGCAGCAGCTGCGCGCGAACCATCTCCCGGGCCAGGCGCGCGGCCGCGACGGCGACCGGCTGCTCCGCGCGGCCAGCGATCGTCAGGCGCTGGCGTTCCGGCTGGAACCGGTAGGCCAGTTGCTCGTCGGGGGAGAACGCCACGACAGCGTCGTCCCGGTCGTGGGCGACCAGCATTTTGGCCTTCGCGTAGGTGATTTCATCGTGCTGCAAGGTGTCGACCAGCAACGACATGTCGTCCACGAGTTCCGGGTCGACGTCGGCGAAGACCGCCGGAAACCCGCCGCTGGCCTCAGCGGGAGAAATGGTGGAGGCGTTCCACCAGGCGCCGAAGTAGCGGTCGGCCCAGCTGGTGATGGCGGGGGTGTGGCTGATGATGGTCACGCCCGCGTCGGCGGCGGTGATGCGGGTAGCGGTAGCGGTCACGGGAGATTCCTTTCAGGAGTGGACGGGATGGGCTGGAGCGCCGGGGCGAGGGCCTCGTATGCGGTGCGGAGCTTGGCGTCGGCGGCCTGGAAGCGAGTGGCCTCGCTGGGAGTCGGCTGTGGGAGGCACGGTATGGGCTGGCCTGTGGTGAATCGCAACGGAATTCCCAGCCAGCCGCCTTGGTAGGCCGTGGAGAGCTGCGTGGTGCCGTCGGCCAGGCCGAGGGCCAGGTGCACGGTTTCGAGCACGGCACCGGCAGGTCCGTAGCGGGTGCGGCCGATACCGGCGCTGATCCGGCCGGGCCTCGAGCACAGTTCGTTGAAGATCACCGGAACGGGCACGTCCGCTGGCTCATCGTTGACGGTGGTCGATGATGCGCACACCACCAGGTGGTCACCGTGCTCGCCGATCACCTGCCCGTTCACTGCCGCCAGCGGTGCCCCGAGGTGGGTGGCGAGCGCGGTTCGGTAGCGTGCGGTGTCCAGGGCCGAGCCGATCCCATAGACCCGGCGGCAGCCGGAGGCTTCGGCGAACAGCCGCGACATCAGGTCGACCGGATTGGTCACCATCAGCACGGTGCCGCCATAGCCGCGCAGCTTCCCCGCGAGCGCGGCGACCAGCACGCCGTTCGCCGAGGCACCGGCCATACGGACGTCAGCGGCGCTGGTGTTGGTGAACGAGGCCCGCAATGCGACCACCACGGCCTCACAGTCCATCAGGTCGGCAGGGTGGCAGGTCAGCGGGCGGGTTGCCCCGCGCAGCGCGGTACGCATGTCGTCCAGGTCCGCTACCAGTGCGCCGCGCGTGAGGATGTGCGCGAGGTGACCAGCAGGCGGGCAGCCAGACCGGAGGTGACAAGCGCCGCGGCCGTGGCTTGTCCGACCGCGCCCGCGCCGACCACGCCGACCGCCCCGATCGGAGCCGCATCCTTGCTCATGATGCCGCTGCCCTGATCAGGGTCAGCGCGTGTTCCAACACGGCATCGGTCTCAAGGCCGCAGGCGAGGCCGCCGGTGAGCTGGTCGAGAAGAGTACAGACCACGGCCGCGCGCTGGAGGACCGCTTCACCTTGGGCGGGGAGGGGAAGGGCGGCGGGGGCGGAGAGATAGCTGGTGACGATGTTGACGGTGTCCATCAGCCACAGCACCAGCAACTCCCGCAGGCCGGCCTCCCTCACCCGGCTGGAGAGGCGGGCCAGCTGAGCGTGGAGGACCGCGTCGATGCCGCCGGTGATCTGCCGACCGGCCTGGTCTCCGGGCCGGGCAGCGACCAGCAGCAAAGCGGTGCGGCTGATCAGCTTGGCCGTGTCCACACAGGCTCTGCCGGGCTGAAGGCCGGGGTCGATGAACACCGGCTGCTCGCCCGGTCCGGGGAAGTAGACGTGTTCAGGCTTGAGGTCGCCGAACGTCACCACGTGGTTGGAGGGCAGAGTGGGGGACCGGAAGCGGCGCAGCCGGGCGACGGTCTGCCGCAGCAGTTCGACCAGGCGGTCTCGCTCTTCGGGAGCGCAACGCTGTTCGCCGAGCTGGTCGAGGAACGCCTGTCCGCTGGGGCCGTGGAACTTCCGCTTGAAGGTGCCGGCGATGCTGCGCTCTCGGATCGGGGCCGGGGCGCCAGGGCCGTACTGGGCAGCCGGAAGGTGGAGCCGGTGCAGCTCGCGCAAGGGCGCGGCCAGCAGCTCGGCCGAGTCCTGGGGTCGTTGCAGCAGCAGCTCTGCCAGGCTCGGGCCCGGTACAGCCTCGGTGAACAGAACACCCCTCGATGAGCCGAGGGCGCGGCATGCCTTGGGCCGGCCGAGCGTTGCCAGGAATCGCAGCTGCGCGGTCTCCCGCTTCGTCAGCGAGTCCTGTCGCCGGACGTACACTGCCTGGTCTCGGCGGATCTGGTCCCAGTCACCGCAGGCACCGCGCAGCAGGGACACCAGCGACACACCCAGCAGCGAGTACTTCGGGTACCGCTCTACGCCATCGACCCTCATGCGGAGGACGTAGGCCGTGACGCTGGGCACGTGAACGCCTGCCTCGATGACCGCATGCGGCCACAGCTCGGTAGCGGCCTGCTTTATCTCCTCGTCCGCGAAGGCGAAGACGTCACCGCGATCAGGAACGCTGGGTGCTGCCGCAGGCAGTGCAGAGGTGTTCACGTACGCCTCCAAGAGGGGAATGTGGGGCCGCCGTGGCCCGCCTGGTACGCGTGAACGCCCGCTCAATGAAGCCATCTACGCAACGGGCCATAACCCCACGAAGGGACCCCCACGGTGGGTACTGTCCTCCCTGACAGGTCGTCACCACATCCGGGGGTCGCCGTGTCCTTCCCGCCGTCACCTGCCGAGGTCCCTCGCAGGCTACTGTCCGACCCGGTGTTCATCCGGGCGCTGAAAGGCCGGGACCTCAGCGTGGTTTTCGCCATGGCCCGTGACTCGGGAATCAGCTTCAACCGGATGGCTGAAGCCTGCGGCATAAAGGCGGAGCGGGTCAGCAAGGTCGCCAGAGGGGAAGCGAAAGTCTCCAGCCTCGACGCGATCGAGCGCATCACGGACGGACTTCGCATTCCCGGTGCGCTCCTCGGCCTCGCTGCGCGACTCTGGGAGCAAGACCAGACGCACGGTACCGAGCCCCACCATGGAGATGACCCGATGAAGCGCCGCCAGATGCTGCGCAGCGCGGTCGCCGCCGGTCTCACCGGCACCGCGCTCGCCGCCCTGACCGACACCCGCCAGTCGTTCGATCGCGCCTTGGCGGCCGATACCCCTGCCGAGCTGTCCGACTTGGAGGCTGCTGCGGAGAGCTACGGATACGGCTACCACGGCCAGGACCCCGCCAAGGTCCTGGCTGACCTCGTTGTCGACTTCGACGGGCTCCGCCCGCTCCTCAACACGCCGCAGCCTGTCGCCGTTCGAGCGCGGCTTTGCCGGACAGGCGCCCAATTGGCGGGCATGACGGCCATCGTGCTGCACGACCTGGGGGCCCGCCGAGAATCCCGGTCGTGGTTCGGCACCGCCGCGCGGCCGGCTGAGGAATCCGGCGACCGGCAACTGCACGCGTGGACGGCCGCGCGGGAGGCGATGGTGCCGCTGAACTACGGCGCCCCCAAGGCGGCAGCCGCCCAGGCCGAGCACGCCCGCCGCATCGCCGGCACAGCGCCGTCGGCAGCCGCTGCTCTGGCGGCAGCGGTCGCCGCCCGCGCACACGCCCTGTGTGGTCAGGCTGAGCAGGCCCGACTTGCCCTCGCGGACTCCGAGCGGCTGATGGGACAGCTCGACGGCGGGCAGAGAGCGGATACCTGGTTCGGATATCCGGAGCAGAAGCACCACGTCCACATGAGCCACGCCCTGACTGTGCTGGGCGAAACCAGGCGCGCCCGCGAGAGCCAGCAGCGCGCATTGGAGCTATCCGCGCCGACCAGCACCATGACCCGCACCCTGCTGTCGTTGGACGCGGCCACCTGCGCCCACCGAGACGGCGATACCGAGCTGGGGTGCCGCCAGGCGACCGCCGCATTCACGGCCCTGCCGCCTGCGTACCGGACGGGATTGACGCGGACCCGCGCGATGGATCTTTACCACAGCATCCCGGCGGCCAGCCACCGCGAACCCGCCGTGCTGGCTTTCAAGGAGGCCCTCGCAGCCTGAAGCCGAGCCGCTGATGCTCACTGCCCGACCTTGGGCCAGCCCCATGTCGGTGGTGCGGCTACGGTTACGGCGTCCTATCAACCGTGCTGGTGGCTGCTTGCACGGATAGCGCCCCGCTGTGGAATCCAGGCGGGGCGCTGTTGCGTCAACCGGCCACCACTAGCACGCGGGGTCAGGCTGCCTTGCCCCAGTCGGAGCCGTTCGCAGCAGCGGCCGACGCCCACAGCACCAGCAGCCGCTTGTACTCCTCGGCCCGCTGCTTGGTGGCAGGCTCGTCCATGAGGAGCCGGATACGGGCGTTGATCTCGTCCCGAGCAGCGGTCATCGCACGGCCGTGCGGCCGGAAGACGGGGATGGGCATGTGCCCCACCGTACGGTGGGGCACCGACACCCCAGCGTCCATGGGGGTGCAGTTACCCGGGAGTTCGGGGAAGTTCGAGGAGCATGGCATCGTAGAACGGCGCCTCGTCCCACGGGTGGGAGACGCCGATCTTGCGGTATCCCCACGATGCGTATGCGCACTGTGCTGGGGCGGCTTCCGGCTCGGGTCGCATCGTGAGCGTGACTCGTTCGACGCTCAGCCCCTCGAGGAGCCGGGCATGGAGGCGAGTAGCGATGCCTTGCCGTCGCCACGGCTTACGGACTGCGAGTTCGATGATCGCATAGGTGCGAGTCCCGTCTTCGCGCGTGAAGTCGGCCGGTAGGGGCTCCTGGAGGCCCTGCCACCATCCTGTATCGGCAGGGAGGAGGAATCCGAAGGCGAACCCCACGATCCCGTCGTCTCCGCTGCGGGCGAGCACTAGGCGCATGCCGGGACGCTGGGCCTGCACCTGGTAGCGGTCGATGAACTCTGCCACATCGCGGGGGCCCTCGCTGTACGGCGGCTCGGCGTACACCTCCTCGTAGGCGGCGAGGAAAGCGTCGAGTTGGGCTGCGGCTTCCTCATCTTGGAATAGCTCGAACGTCACATCCATCACGCCGCCCCCTTTGCGTGGGCGTACTCCGTGAGCTGTTCAACGGCCTGCCGGGTGCTGGTGGCGTCCACCTTGCTGAGGAGGTCTTTCACTTCGATCAGCCGTTTCATCACGCGCCCTGACTCGACCTCTTCCAGGTGCTCCAGGCTTTCCACGGCATGCGCCGCGGCCTCATCTGCCTCACCGGCTTTCACCAGTGCGCTGGTAAGCGTGAGTCTGTAGAGCGCCCTGTTGCGGCCATACGCACTGTCCTGTCGCGCGAGTGCGGTCCGCATGAAGGCCACCGCCGCCGGGTAGTGGCCGATCTCCATGTAGTGAAGCCCCTGGCAATAGTCCAGTTCGGCGGGCCCGTGGAACGCCGCCCACTCCGGTCGTGGACGGCCGTCCCGCTCGACAAGGCGCATCGACTCCGAGAGCGCTCTGGTCGCTGCCTTCCGGTCACGCATGAGTGAGAGGGCACGGACCTCACGGACGCCGATGAGGGACTGAAGCGTGGGCGAGCCGTAGCGGGTTGCGCGGTCTTGGGCGGCGCGCGCGAGGTTGTACCCGTCTCGCGGGCGCCCCTCGTAGGAGGCTTGCAGGGACAGGCCCGCCAGGACAAGGATTTCGAGGCTGTCATCCCGAAGCATTGTGGCGGTGGTCAGTGCCTCTCCCCAGTACTGGCGGGCGGAGTCCTGCTCGTCGGCGTCGTAAGCCAGCCAGGCGCAGTGCTCGGCGGTCTCGCCTTCGAGGAGCTGAAGCTGACGTCCGAGTGCTTCCGGGTAGCGGGCGGTGTTGATGACTCGGCGGACTCGGCGCAGGTGCCTGATAGCGAGGGACAGCACGTCGCCTCCGCCGTAGCTGTCGTCGAGTTGGTACAGCGAGCGGAGACCCTCGCGGAGTTCGAGGAGATGGGCAGTGCCAATCGCGCCATCGCGCCCTGCTGGCGTCAGCCTCTTCACCGGCCTGGGCAGCCCCGCAGCGGCTGCCACGCCGATCGAGTCGTTGAGGAACTCCCGTCGGTCCACGTTCGTGCCTTCCTCTCCGGGGAGATGTGCATTCCCCACGGTGGCACCCGGTGGTGGTCCGGGGAAACCCAGCTCTGTGGGGTGCACGCCGAACATGACCTGCAACACACGCCAGGCACGGAGGCGCGGAGCAGGGGGTAACGGCTGTCGCCAGCGCCGGAACTGGCGATCCGTCACCGTAGCGGTTTCGCCCAGCAGACTGGCCGTCGCCTCGAAGGCCCGCAGAAAGTCCGCTGGCTTCTGCCATCCATGCTCGATACACGCGCACTCGAAGGGCGTCAGGTCATCGGCCACTTCGTACCTCCGGTGATCCGGTCGTGCACCGAGAGTAGCGACTAGGAAGGCCGTGGAAAGTCCGTCGTGGTGAAAAGTCCGTAGAAAAGTCCGCCCGTACGTCCGGCCGCAGCCGTTCTCTCGGAGTTGGCTCATATGTGGGGGAGCCACCGAGGGGAGCCCGAACAGTGAATGTTACGCAGACCAAGACTGTCACGACGAGCACCAGGCAGCCGCGCCCGTTGGAGCGCGCGGTTCTCGACTTCATAATGCGCCACCCTGCCCTCCACCGCTGGGGCGCAGAGGAGTGGAAGATCTACCTAGGATTGGGTGGAGCGTCGTGACCGCCACCGCTCGGCCCTCCGCCGTCGGACGTCCGGCCTACAGCCAGTCTCTCCCCCGTGAGCCGCAGTCCGCCGCTCTCGCCCGGCGGATGGTGCGGACCGTGCTGGAGACCTGGCAACGCCGAGATCCTTGCCCTTCGTCATGAGGTCGCTGTGCTTCGCCGCCAGGTCCAGCGGCCGCGGCTCTCATGGGCTGATCGTGCCGTGCTCACCGCTCTCGCCAAGCACCTGCCACCCGTCTTACGTCGCCATCGGCTGGTCACCCCGGGCACGCTGCTGATCTGGCACCGCCGTCTCGTGCGCTGGAAGTGGCGCCAGACGGCGGTCAGATCCGGTCGGCCACCGTTACCGGAAGAGACAGTCGCGCTCATCCAGCGCCTGGCGAGAGAGAACCCCACCTGGGGATACGTCAGAATCCAAGGCGAACTGCGACGGCTTGGCCATCGGGTCGCCGCCGTGACGATCCGGCGCGTTCTGCGCCGCCCCGGCCTGCCGCCCGCACCGCAACGCGCATCCCAGCAGACCTGGCGCTCCTTCCTTCACTCCAGGCCCACACGCTGCTGGCCTGCGACTTCATGCACGTGGAGACCGTCTTCCTCAAGCGCCTCTATGTCTTCTTCGTCATGGAGATCGCCACCCGGCGCGTCCATGTCCTAGGCGTCACCGCCCACCCGACCGGCACATGGGTCACTCAACTCGCCCGCAACCTGCTCGTGGACCTCGGCGACAGGGCTGGGTGCTTCCGGTTCCTCATCCGTGACCGGGACAGCAAGTTCACCGCCGCATTCAACGCCGTCTTCGCCGGCAACTGCATAACCGTCATCCCGACTCCGCCACAAAGCCCACGGTCCAACGCGTTCGCCGAACGTTGGATACGCACAGCCCGCGCCGAATGCACCGACCGACTCCTCATCACGGGTGAACGACACCTGCGGACCGTCCTCGACCAGTACGCCGAGCACTACAACGCCGGACGAGCCCACCGCGGCCTGGACCTACGTGCCCCAGACGACGACCCGAACGTCATCCCCCTGCCCGCAGCCACGGTCAGGCGTCGCCAAGTGCTCGGCGGACTGCTCAACGAGTACCACCCGACGCTACCCCGACCGCCTTACCGTCCGCAGGAAACGCCCAGCTCAGCGGCCTGATAGGAATATTGACACCCTTCAGGTTCGAGCAGGCAAGATGGCACCGCGGCCACCGGTCCTTTGCGTGATCACTGAGCGTAGAGAACTCCACGATCACGCTAGCCCGTGGCTGTTTCATGTCCTGCACCTTCCGTCGACAAGCGGCCCCAACCATTTGCCGGTTGGTCTTAGGCTGGCGCTGCAGCACCGGTGGTCGCGGTTTTCTTCGTGTAACACCGTGTCCTACATGGTCAGTTTGAGGAGGCGTTTGTAGCAGCATAGGGCTGCGGCCAGACCGAGAAGTGCCAGGTAGTTGCGAGGATCGTGCTCGTAGCGCGGTGACAGGCGGCGGTAGCCGGTCAACCAGGAAATCGTGCGCTCGATGACCCACCTTCGGCGGCCCAGTCGTTCGCTTGAGTCGATTCCCTTGCGGGCGATGCGGACGCCGATGTGCTGACTGTGCAACCATTTCCGCAGGTCAGGGAGGTCGTAGGCTTTGTCGGCGTGCAGCCGCTGGGGTTTGGAATGGCCGCTGTGGGATTCGTGTCCTATGTGGAAATGGGCGACCATTGGCTTCAGTCCGAGGCTGTCGTGGGTGTTCGCCGCGGAGAGGCCGACGCGTAACGGCAGTCCGTTCGCATCCGACAGGACGTGCATCTTCGAACCCGGCTTGCCCCGGTCCACGGGCGACGGACCTGTGTGTTCGCCCCCTTTTTGGCGCGGACGTGAGCGGAGTCGAGTACCGCCCGGGACAGGTCGACCAGGCCCTGGCCGGCGAGCATCTCAAGCACCCTCTGGTGCAGCCGTCCCCAGACACCCGCCCGCGACCAGATCAGAAACCGGCGGTGCACCGTCGACTTCGACGCGCCGAAGCAGGGCGGCATAGCCCGCCAAGCACAGCCGCTGACCAGCACGTAGACGATAGCCGCGAACACCGCCTCGTCGTCGATGTTGGCCACCCCGCCGCCCTGCGGCCGCACTCGCGCCGGCGGCAGCAAAGGCCTGGCGATCTCCCACAGCCCCTCCGGCACGATCCATCCCCACCGCCCACTCCCCATGACCCAGCCAACGACCAACTGACCATGTAGGACACGGTGTAAGTGAGCCTGCTGCGCGGAGCGCGCTGTTCCCCGGGCTTGGCAGCACGGTGCTGGCTTGTGCTACCGGAGTGCGGTCAGGCGCTATATATCACCTTGATCGGCGAACGACAAGTGTACCCGAACATCGTTGCGCAGGGTGTACTGTTGATCACCCCTGGGCTGCATATATGCTCTGGTTCTCAACCTATTACCGGATTCGAGGTCTTGGTGCGTCGCACGTTGAACAAAATCGCCGCTGCCGCTGCCGTTGCTGCGTTTGCCGTATGTGTCATCGCGTCGAGCGTGGACGGCGTGAGCTCGTCCAGTCAGTCGACGACGGTGCAGGCTAGCGCGGCGCAGTGGATGTGGTGACGCTGGTAGCACCGTAATCGCGTGATTGGCTGACCCGGTCTCTCGGCATAGGCATACCGGCTCCTGCGAGGCTCAGGAGCCGGTCAATCCCTGGCCTGCAAGGAGAGATTGAACCCCCTCTGCCTCCGCGTCCGCTTCAAGGTTTCTATAGACAGTGATTGCCTGCTCGCCGTAGTGACGTGCCATTTCGAGATTGTTAGAAGATAGGGCGGTTTGTGCGAGTCCCGCGAGTGCCTGCGCGGAGCCGAGAGGGAAGCCAGCGTCCTGGGCCACATGCAATGCTTGCCTGAAAACTGTCAGCGCGCTGCCAAGCTGTCCCGATTCGCGCTGAATATTAGCTATACCTATCAGCGCCCGCTGTCTCTCGTAGGAGTTGTCGATGCTGCGGGCGACTTCTTCCGCCATGCTGAAGTGCAGTAGGGCCTCGCGCTTTCGTCCAGTTTCCGCGTAAGCCGTGCCCATGCTAATTAGTACATTTGCTTCTCCCAGAGAGTCACTGCCAGCCCGGTGGCTGTCGAGAGCTCGTTGCAAGCAGGCAAGTGCTCGAACCGTCTGACCAGTTGCTTGATAGACAGCGCCCAAATTTGTGTCCAAGATGGCGAGTTCCTGGCGGCCGCCACAGCGCTGAGCGAGTGAAAGGGACCGTTCGTAGTAGTCACGGGCGTCCTCGTAGCGTCCTTGGCGATAGTAGAGCTCGCCCATATTATTTAGGGCCCGTACCTGGCCGGACTCATCCTGGAGTTCCTCATGAATGCTAAGCATGGCCCGGACCTTATGGGCTGCTTCCTTATAGCGGCCAGCGTAATGCAGTGCTGCTCCTTGAACATTAAGGCATTCTCCTTCTCCTAACCGATCACCAACCGTCTGGTACAGATCCAGTGCCTGGTCGAGTGCGCTCAAGGCCATATCGCCATAGCCCCCCGCCAGGTGGGCGCGGCCTGACTGCAGGAGAGCGTCGGCGCAGCCGCTTGGATCGTTGAGCGCCTGAAAGAGAGCTAGGGCCTCGGTCGTGCAGCTCCGGGCCTCCTGGTGCTTTCTTTGGGCCAGAACCTCCGCGCGTTCCACCAGGGTTCGGGCCAGAGCTGCCTTGTCGCCCTCTACGCGGAGGGCGGGCATTGCTGCGTCATAGAGTTCGGCCGCGATGCTCCAGGTGCCCCACAACTTGAGTGACATGGCAAGTACGTGGGGGAAGAGTGCTGCGAATCTCGGAGCCTCAGCAGCTGATGTGCGGGCGGCGGCTAGGAGATTGGCGCGTTCCAAGGCGAGCCATACTGTCGCTTCGTCTGCGTTGCCGAATTGGGGCGCGTATGAGGATTCCCGCTCCGACCCTAAGGGCAGGGTGCGACGGTGTGGGTGAGCGAGCTGATCGGCACGGTGTGCGGCGGTGAGATAGTAGCGGAGGAGCCGGTCGACCGCTTGCCGGCGAGTGGACTCTGGTTCCGCCTGGGAACAGATCTGGAAGGCAAAGGCGCGGGTGAGGTCATGGAACCTGTAGCGGTCTCGTATGGGCTCGTCGAGCATGTGGCTGTCCAATAGCTCCTCCAAGTTCTTACGCAACTGCACACCCTTCAGTCCTGTGAGTGCGATTGCTGCATGAAGGGTGATATCAGGGCCTGAGTGCAGCGCAAGGAAGCGGAACAGTTGTTGCGCTGGACCGCTCAGCTCTGTGTAGGAGAACCGGAAAGCCGATGCGACGGCATCGTCGAACTCGTCCAGCGGGTCGGCCGCCTGGGTGAGTCGATCGAGGAGATGGTTAAGGTCCCAGGAGTCGCGATGCCGGAAGCGGCTAGCGAGCAGCTGGATGGCGAGGGGATGACAAGCGCATGCAGCTACGACACGTCCCAAGGCTGCGGCGTCGACGGACAACCGAGCGCGACCTGCGATCCGGGTGAAGAGCGCGGCTGCCTCTGCCTCGGACAGCACGTCCAGGAAGAGGGATGAGGCACCGTCCAGTCCTGCGAGTCGGTTCCGGGAGGTTACGATCACACGGCAGGTGGGGGCACCGGGCAGTAGAGGGATGATTTGAGCAGCATCACGGGCGTTGTCCAGGATCACCAGCACACGACGCCGAGCCGTCCACTGCCGCCATTTGGTCGCGCGCTCGTCGAGCGAATTGGGCAGGTCCCCTGATAATCCGGTTGCCTGGAGTAGGACCCCGAGTGCTTCTGCGGGGTCGTAGGAAGTCTGGCTACTGTAGGCGTGTAAGTTCACGTAGAACTGGCCGTCAGGATAGGACGTAAGTAGCCCGTGCGCTGCACGAATAGCCAGGGCGGTCTTGCCAATGCCTGGCATACCGTGGACGACGGTGAGCGGCAGGGGCGTTATCGTGCTGTCCCCTGAAGCCGGCTCTGCAAGCAAGATGCGGAGTTCGCTGGTACGTCCAGTGAAGTCTCGGGTTGCGCGAGGAAGGCTGTTAGGGGGCAGCGCGGTATCGGATTGGATATCCACCAGTGTATGGTCTTGTGCGAGGATGCGCTGATGGAGTTCTCGAAGATCGGGTCCGGGCTCGATCCCTTGTCTGTCCCGGAGGTGTTGGCGTGTGGTCCGGTAGAAGGCAAGTGCCTCGTCGGGCCGTCCGGAGCGATGGAGCGCTAACATAAGGAAATAAATCAGCTTCTGAGCAAGCGGATTCTGCGAGGCGAGCTCATGCAGCTCACCTATGAGATCTGCGTGATGTCCTAACTCGAGCTCTACCCGGATCCGTTCTTCCCGAACACGACGGTATTCCTCGATCAGCCGGGTGCGCGTCGACATGGCCCAAGCACTGGAAAACTCTGCTAATGGTTCGCCTCGCCAGAGAGATTCAGCAGTACGCAGCAGATCAACGGCCAGATCCGTCTGACCGCACGCAGTTGCTGCGCCCGCGTCCGTGCGGAGCCGTTGAAAGCGCAGCAGGTCGATATCCTCCGGGTCAACCCGGAGCTGATACAGCCCGGGGGAGGGCCGTTCCACCTGAACCAGGTCTCCGGCTGCCCTCCGTAGCCGTCTGCGTAGCCGGGACAGGTAGCTGTGCAGAGTGTCCAAGGCTGTCCGGGGCGGCTCGCCGTCCCAGAGGCGGTCCATCAGGGTCTCAACGCTGACCGGCTCGCCCCGGGCGTGGACCAGAACGGCTAGCACGCAGCGTTCTTTCACCGATCCGAGCTTGCATCGCTGATCGTGATGCCATAGTTCAAGGGATCCAAGAGCAAGAAGTTCCACCATCGCCCCCGATGGGTGTTCTACTTCCTGCCGCCTCCGGCAGCGTCCGCACATACGCGCGGCATCAATTTACTGTCGCTGCCTATCTGGGGTAGCGGGCAGAGGCGCATGGGAGCGCGACGGGCGCACATCTCGCCATGGTCATTTCCATCAGGTGGAGTGCAGGATTCCTGCAAGTCATCCATCCACCCCTGGGGGCACCTCTGTGTCAGTGACAGCAAACCGGCGCTGTCGACTGGACCGAGTGACCGGTCCGGAGGAAGGAACCGGGGGATTGACTTTGATGAGCGTGGTAACGCAAGAAGCACACGGGCCTCATGTGCCGGTGCGTCTGGATGTCGAGCGCTGGGCCACATGCCGGATCCGTAGAAGGGTCTTGGCTGTGGTGCACACTGTGACCGCCGGGCAGCGGCTGCTCGAGGCGGTTCGTCTCCTGGAGGGCGACTGCCGCGTACAACTGTTCTTCACGTCGGCGCCTGACGTGTTCAGTAACGGTGTAGCTGCCTTCCTGGAGGAGCTCAATGGGCTGGTGCTGCCGTGGAGCCAGGCCATACGGACACAGTTCGACCTTGCGCTGGCGGCGGGCCACGGAAGCCTCCACGAACTGCACGCTCCCGTGATCGTGCTCCCGCACGGCGCTGGGCATAACAAGATCGTGCGTGGTGCGCGCCGGGGACACCAAGTGGCGGATCGAGGCGTGTATGGCCTCAGTAGGCAGCGGCTCATTCGGGACGGTGTACTGGTACCCGAGACGATCGTTCTGGCGCATCAGGAGGAGCTCACCCGGCTCGGTCGCGAATGCCCCGAGGCTCTGCGTGCCGCGGAGGTGGTGGGCGACCCCTGCTTCGACCGCATCACCGCCAGTCTGCCCTCGCGGGCGCTGTACCGGGAGGCTCTGCACACCAGGACCCACCAGCGACTGGTACTGGCCTGCTCCACCTGGGGACCTCAATCTCTGCTGGGACAGAGGTGGGAGCTACTGGAGCGGCTGGTCAGCGAACTGCCTCAGGAAGAGTATCGCGTTGCTGTGCTCCTGCATCCGCACGTATGGAACGCCCACGGCGAATGGCAGATTCGTAGTTGGCTGGCTGAGCTTGCCCGCTGGGGGCTCGCGGTGGTCAGCCAGTACACCGACTGGGTCGGGGCGCTTGTCGCTGCAGACTACATAGTGGGTGACCATGGCTCCGTCACGCTCTATGGGGCAATGACCGGTGCTCCTGTGTTGATGGCAAGTCTCCCCGACGCTGATGTGGATTCGGCTTCGCCAATGGCTGAGTTGAGCTCCTTCGCGCCTCGACTGCTGGACGACCGCCCGCTTCGTCGGCAGCTCAACCGCAGCTCCGCAGCATACCCGTCGCATCGCTATGAGCGAGTCGCCGCTCGGATCAGCTCGGAGCCGGGCCAGTTTGCTCGCAAGATGCGTGCGCTGATGTACCGGAAGCTGCGGCTGCGGGCACCCGCCGTCCGGCCGACCACGGAGCCTGCGCGATTGCCGTCTATGGTGCGTTACGACGAGCCTGGCAGCGTTGTGTCATGACGGCGCTGACCGTTCTCCTGTCCGAGGAAGTCGTTGGGCAAGGGCCAGCGCGCCGTATTCGGGTCGTGCTGGAGCACCCGACCTCAGGTGCCATGGTCGTGGACGAGCATCTGCGTGTTGAGCTTCCCGCCCCGGACACATGGTCACTGCTCGCCGATGTGCTGTTGGCCAGTGACGAGGGGCAACAGGACATCGCCAAGCTGCGTGCACGCAATCCGGGAGCGTTGGTGATTGCGGTACATCGCGGCCCCAGGTGTTGGATGCGGCTTGGATCTGACGGCCTCACACTAACCCTCCGAGCACGATCGTTATCGTCGGTTCCGTCATGGGGTATCTGGGCCTCGTTGGCCCACACCTGGCTGGTGGCCGGGCTACCGGCCAAAGCTATGGAATTGGCGGTGGTACGGCTACTGCGGCTTCAATCCACAGCATGGCCCTCCAACCGTGTGAGCTGGGCCCGCACCGCCTCGGCATCCGCCGATCCGGAACGGCTTACCGAGGAATGCAGCTCAAGCGCTTCCCGGTAGTAGTCCCGGGCAAGGTCCTGCTGTCCGCGCCGCTCGGCGAGTACGGCCAGGCTCTCCAGGGTGCGGGCTGTTTCATAGTCGGCGGCCATGCCGCGCAACGTGCTCAGCGCCGTGGAGAGCAGGTCCTCCACCGGATCGAGGAGGTCCCGCGCGAGGTACGCGCGGCCAAGCAAAGTGGCCGCGCGCGCGGCGTTGTACATGTCACCCGCTTCCCGGAGCGTGGTGTAGGCGGCATCGGCGTCCGTGGTCGCCTGCTCGAGGAGGCCCCTCGCGAGTGCGACATCGGCGAGATTCAGCCGAGCCAGTCCGCCGGCCCGTCGGTCGCCGCATGTGGGTAACTCTGTGGCGGCACGAGTGAAGAGCTCGGCCGCCTTATCCAGCTGGCCGAGTCTTTGGTGTGCCAGTCCCTGATAGTTGAGCGTGCGGGCGTAGCCGAGGGCGTTTCCGCTGGTGTGAAACGTGCGTGCCGCGCGCTCGAACATCTCAAGGGCGCGCTCGTGGCTTCCCAAACCGAGTTCACCCACACCGCCGGAGGTGAGCATCCGGCACTGGGCAGCCGTGTCCCCTAACTCCTCCGCTGCCGTCAGTCCTTCCTTGTGCACGGCGCGCCACTGGTCGTAGAACTTGCGCCGCAGGAAAAGGGGCCACAGGGCGTCTGCAAGCTGCCAGGCGACGGCCGGGAAACCTGCGGGGCGTGCGTGATGTATCACGGCCATCAGGTTGGGTAGCTCAAGCTCCAGCCAGTCCAGTGCACCCTCGGCATCGTCACCGAGGTCCGCCATGATCACCGGTTCAGCACCGTAGCTGCGCGGCATCGTACGATGCTGAGGATCGACGATCTCCTCGGCGCGCGTGGCAGTGGCGAGGTAGTGGTCGACCATGCGGCGCAATGCCGCGACGCGCTCCTGGGGTAATTCCTCCTCCTCGGCCTTCGATGCGGCATGCAGCCGTACGAGATCATGGAATCGGTAGCGTTCCTCCCCAGCATCGATGAGCAGATTCGCGTCGTGGAGCAGGTCGAGTACGTCTGCCGCATCACTTGCCAGTGTTGCTCTGACCACCGGAGTTCCGAATTCCGATCCCGGGTGCAAGCCCATGAGACGGTAAAGGCGAGCAGCCTCGGGTGGCAGCCCTTGGTACGACAGGTCCAATGCCGCCCGTACATTGTGGTCGCCTTCGATGGCCAATGCCTCCAAACGGCCGCGCTCCTCGGTCAGCGCGCGCACCATGGTAGTGATCTCACGCCGCGGGCGCGCCGCAAGTCGAGCACCGGCGACACGTACCGCCAGTGGCAGCCCTGCGCACAGCTTGACCAAGGCGCGAGCTTCGTCGGGCTCGGCGGCCACGCGGCCATCGGCGAGGGTGATCTCTAGTAGCTCGACCGCCGCATCCGTGGCGAGGGGTTCAAGATGCAGCGCGTAGCAGCCGTCTACGATCAGGCCCGGCATCCGCCAGCGGCTGGTCACGGCGGTCACGTTCTGACCGCCTGGCAGTAGCGGCCGGACCTGGGCTGCAGTAGCAGCGTCATCGAGCAGCACCACAAGCCGCCTGCTCGCCGTCAACGAACGGTACAGTGCTGCTCGATCAGCAAGGGCCGAAGGCATCTGCTTGGCCGAAACGCCCAGGGTACGTAGAAAACGGCCAACCACCTCGTCGGGAGCTGCCGGTCCGTTTGGAGACTGTGCGCCCAGGTCTGCGTAGAGTTGGCCACCGGGAAAGTGAGGGCTCAGTGCGTGCAGCCAGGTCAGCGCGACTGCCGTCTTGCCAACCCCACCCAGACCGCTGACCGCGGCCAGCGCGGGATAGCCTTCATGGGCGGTGCGGGCGCGATGCCGCTCCAGTGCGTCCAACTCCACTGTGCGGTCGGTGATGCGAACCAACGGCGGTAACTGCCATGGAATTTGCGGAATCTGCTCTTCGGCCCCAGTCTCGATGCGGTAGTGGATGCCGCCGTACACCGTTCCAGCCTGTACAGCAGACCCGTGCACCGTGCCGCTCAACTCGTTGTGACCGTGCCCTTGCCCCCGCACTGGTTCCCCCTCCGAAGGCGTAAGTGACGGTTCCCGTAGGACATTCTTTCCTTATATACAACCGATATCCGTCGCTCTGGGACGATCTATCTCTTCGGCTCGACCCATGGGGCGCCAGGTGCTAGGTGTCAAAAGACGGTTGGCGTTCGATGAGGGGAGCGATTCAGCGGGAAAATAGTATGCCAAGCAGTGGAATCCGTCAGGGATCATCCCTGGTAAGGGTCTGTACGGGAGCAATGCTCATGACCTGTGGATCGAGGCTCGGGGAGCACACGAAGGGCGTGCCTTCCCGAGCGGTCGGTTGAAGGTCACGGAGTAGGCCCGCGTTCACAGCGCGGGTCGGGAGGGCAGGCCCGGCTCTTCGACAAGCTGGCCGCCGGAACGCACGCGACCGGCTCGGCGACCACGCGCCGCTCGGTGCATGTGCGTCCGGTCGGCCCGTTCGGGGAGGTACCAGCCATTGCGTAGGCGGGTCTTGGCGGGATCGACTGCGCGGACGGAGCTGAGGCTGGGCGCCGGGCCGCGTTGCGGTGACCGGTCGGCGGCGGCCTGCGCGAGACGACTGCGACGCGTCGCTCGTGCGGGGCCGGACGGGGTGTGGCGGGCTGCCAGAGGCAGCGGGATCGAGGGCGAGGTCGGTGTGCACGGCGTAGGTCCTGCACGGCTTGGCGGCTGCGGCGCGGGCCGTCGCCCTCGGGGTCGGTGAATCGGAACAGGCCCGGCTGTTCGCGATGCTCTGGTGCGGTCGATGGGAGTCGTAGAACTCCTCGAACTCCCGTAGGGCGTGGCGGAGGTGGCGTTGGTTCCAGATCAAGGTCCGGTCCAGGAGTTCGTGTCTTCAGGTCTGCACCCACCTTTCCATGATCGAGTTCATTCTCGTCATGTGGATGCCGGTGAGGACGACCTCGATGCCCGTGTCTTTGAGGAGAGCGTCGAACAGGGCGGGGAACTTCCCGTCCCTGTCTCTGATCATGAATTGTGCCCGGCATCCGACATCCTCGAGGTCCATGACCAGGTTCTTCGCTGCTTGTGTTACCCGGGATGTGGTCGCGTGTGCGGTGGCGCCCAGGATCCGGATGCGGCGGCTGCTGTGTTCGATCACCGCGAGTGCGTACATCCGCGTGCCGGACAGGGTGACCGTCTCAAGGAAGTCACAGGCCAGGAGGCCGTCGGCTTGGGAACGCAGGAAGTCGGTCCACGTGCTGGAGCTCCGGTCGGGCGCCGGATCGACGCCGGCATCCTTGAGGATCTTCCAGACGGTCGAGGCGGCCACCTTCACTCCCAGCACGAGCAGCTCGGGTGCCTGTAGCCCCAGCTTGGATTCTCCCTCGCCAGGCGCAGTACCAGAATCCGGATGGAGCGCACGGTACGGGGCCGACCGGGTCGCTTGGGCCGAGATGAAGCGGCATGACGGCGCTTGATGAGGTCGCGATGCCAGCGCAGCACCGTGTCAGGACGCACGAGCAATCGCACACGCCGCAGGGCGGGCAACGGCAGCCGGTGCAGCAGCGCCGCCAGGAATGCCCGATCGCTCGGCGTGAACCGTGTTCGATCACTACCGAGTTGGCGTTCGAGCACTGTGATCTGATGACGGAGGGCCAGGATCTCCGCATCTTTGTCCCGGTCGCTCATCGACAGCAGACGCAGCAGCGCGAACGCGTTGGTCACTCCCAGGTAGGCCAGTCGCAGCCGCACGGTCGATCATCATGACGCGTCGACTGCCGGCTGCGCGAGAGCGCCGACTAGAGCGACGAGGCCGACCACCGCCAGCCCGGGTGCAGGCGTCCGACCAGGGCGGATGACATTCTCGGCAAGCGCAGGGTTGAACAGGCCGAGGCCGCCATCGCCCGCGTACGCGCCGAGTGCGACGCCATCGCCCGCGACGTCCACGGCAAGACCCCCGTGGCCCTCGCCGGGTATCGCGAGGCCAACGCCCGTATCCGCGCCGCCCTCAACGGCCCGGCCGCCGAGCAGCCCGCTCCGCCCACCACATACACCGAAGCACAAGCCCGGCACCGCGAGATCCTCCACCGTCGCCGCGCCGCCATCGAAGGCGTCACCGCCGAATGGGACCGGAAGGAACTCGGCGCTGTCCGCGACCTCGTACGCCTCAGTAGCACCGAGTCCACCACCAATCAGGAGCAATCGGGAACCAACCTCCCGCCCCTGACGTCGAGCTGAGCACCACCCCCCTCACACCGACCCAAGGGACGCCGTGAACAACGAACAGCAGGACACCAGAGAGCAGGCGAAGCAGGCGATCTACGCAGCGATCGCCGAACAGGCCGCCGGCCTCAAGACGAGCAAGGGGCAGGTGGGAGCGGCCGAGGCATTGAAGCACCTTGCCGAGGCGTACGCATGGGTGACCTACCCCAACCAGACGCACGGATGACATGACGGAGGGGCGTTCCCGGGCCAGGGGCCGACCGGGAACGCCCCTCACAGAGCCCATCCATCAACACGCCTAGCGCCCCAGGGTGCCGGCGCGGTGCGCTGGCCGGATCCCGCAGGCGCTGGACTACAGCGTCAGACCACGTCGAGGGCGCGGCGGCACACGTACGGGATACGGCTCATCCTGCCCATCCCACCGAACCAAGAGCGCCGTAGGCCGCTGAGCCCCCCACGCCTCCAGGATCTTGAAGTCATGCGCCGCCTCCGGCGCCAACGTCACGTTCTCCGGCAGACCGGTGACCAACGACAGTCCCTCGCGCGACACCGTGACGCCCGTGGCCGTCGCGTCGCCGACGTTGCGGAGGCAGTAGCGGAGCTTATGCACATGCTCCACCACGAACTTGACCTTCGGGACCGCTGCGGCTGCCGCCGCGGCCCTGCGCTCGTCGAACTCCGTCTGCTGAATGTTGAGCGATGCCTGGGCTATGTCGGCGGAACGGCGGCTGTCTCCGCGTGCCAGGCGGGCATAGGCCAAAGCGGCGAGTGACACAGCAATTGCTACCCAAGTTGGCGGATCTCCCCAGTCCATGGGCGGACCGTAGTGGCATCTCGGGTGCCGCGTCAGCCGTTTGATCAGGCGCGTTCATCACCGACCGGCGGGCGCAGGAAGGCCACCAGCCGGTCGGCCACGATCTCCGGCGCATCCGGCGCGCCACGCACGTCGTCCATCGCCCGCACCCGCTGCGCCAGCTCCTGTGCGTACAGCGGCAGCACCCGGTCCAGCACCCGCGCTATCGCAGCCTCGGGCGTGTGGCCGTCGGCGAGGGCCTGTTCGTAGACCGCGACGGCGCCGGTGGTGAGCTGGGGGACGCGGGCGAAGATGTGGTCACTCATCGGTGGATCCCGGCTCCGGCTGCTCCTCGCCGCGGCCGGGATCTTGCAGATCGGGGTGCATGTCGAACATCAGCGCCGCCCGGACATCGTTCACAGCGTTGGTGAGGCCGCGGGTATCTGCGGTGATCTCGGCCTTACGGGGCGGGGTGGCGCCGGGCCGGATCATGCGCTCTTCTCCTCGCTGTTCCCCGGCCCCCACGTGAGTTCGCCATTCTCGGTATGCACGGTGGTGGTCGCCCCCGCCCGCTCGGCACGGGTGCGGGAGTCCCCATTGATGCGGATGGCGATGGTCCGAGCCCGCTCGTGGTTCACTCCGGCCCAGCCGCCGATCTCGCGGAATGAGTGGCCGTCGAGGCGGGCGGCCGCGATGTCCTGGTCCATCGCTTCCTTGGCGCGTTCGACGGCGGCGGCTCGTCGGCGCAGTTGCTTCTCCCAGTCGGTCATGGGGCCATGCTCCCACGCGTACCCGTCTATTTTCTAGTCGCGAGTTCCGTCTACTCGATAGACAGAAGTGGTGAAGGTATGTCATTCTCTGGATGTCTAGAAAATAGACGGTTGAATCGAGGGGGAGACTATGAACGCCAAGGCCCGCGCAGCCCGCCGCACCATCCTGTGGGGCTCGGAAAGTCGTCGCTGCAGGTGGCGTCAGGTATTCGGTCTCGGCTGGCAGCATGTCCACGTGACTGTCTCGCTGGTGTACAAGGTCGTTCGCAAACTGCTGTCCATACCCCGGGTACTGCTTCGCCGGGAAGCGACGAAGGACGCGGAGTTGCTCGTGCTGCGGCACGAGAACGCGGTGCTACGTCGCCAGATCAGCGGCCGGGTCCGGCATGAGCCCTTTGATCGGTTCTGGCTGGCTGCGCTGTCGGGGCTGATACCCCGCCACCGGTGGCGTGAAGTCTTCCCGGTCACGCCCGGCACCCTGCTGGCCTGGCATCGCAGGTTCATCGCGGCGAAATGGGACTACAGCGTGCGACGCGCTCGGACCGGGCGACCACCGACCAGGGCGGCGCTCAGGGAGCTGATTCTGCGCCTCGCCCGGGAAAACGCAGGGTGGGGCCACAGACGGATCCAGGGCGAGTTAATCGGCCTCGGGCATCCGATCGCCGCATCCACCGTATGGGAGATCCTGAACGCTGCGGGTATCGGTCCGGCCCCACGCCGCGCCGGCCCAACCTGGCGCGAGTTCCTCACGAACCAAGCCGAGGGCATCATCGCTGCAGATTTCTTTCATCTTGACACCGTGGTCGGACGCAGACTCTACGCGCTGGCCTTCCTCGAACACGGCACCCGGCGCCTCCACATCTCAGGCGTCACGGCACATCCCTCCCGGGACTGGGCCGTGCAGCAGGCCCGGAACGTAGCCGCTGACTTGGACACACGTATGGAATCGCTGCGGTTCCTGCTCCGTGACCGCGATGGCAAGTACGGCCAGTCCTTCGACGCCATCTTCCAGGCCGACGGCATAGACGTGTTCAAGAGCGCGCCACGAGCGCCGAGGATGAACGCCCACTGTGAACGGGTTATCGGCAGCATCCGGCGCGAGGCCCTCGACCATATCCTGATCACGAACGAGTCACACGCCCGACATGTCCTTGCCGCCTACCAACTGCACTACAACACACACCGTCCTCATCGAAGCCGAGGCCAGCTACCTCCTGACGCCCACCAACAGCCCACCACCCCGCACGACCGCGACGCACGCAGACTCCTGCGTACACGCGTCCTCGGCGGCGTCATCAACGAGTACCGCTATGCCGCCTGATCAGCAGCGATGACTTTTCGAGCCCGACAGGCGTCGGCCGCCGCGCGTTCGGCGCGGGCCGCAGCCGACGCCCGCCATTTGTAGAAGCTGGAGCGGGCCACCTCCAGCACGTGGCACAGCCGCTTGACCGGGTAGGTCTCGCAGTGATCCTCAATGAACTGGAAGCGGCCTACCAGTGCATCTCCGAGGCGAAAAACTTCGTCGCCTTGCGCAGGATGTCCCGTTCGGAAGCCAGCGTCGCATTCTCCTTGCGCACGGCCTTCAACTGCTCGCGCAACGCTTCGATCTCGGCTTCGAGCTCCTCCGTGGTCCGCTCGTTCACCGGCTCATCCTTCGTGCTCCTTCTCGCCGTCGTGCCGTGGTGCGCTTCGGCGGCGTCGATCCACCGGCGCAGGGTATCGCGCCGAATCCCCAGGTCACGGGCCACCTGGGCGATCGTGAGGTCCGGGTCCGAGTGGTACAAGGCCACAGCATCGACCTTGAACTCGGGCGAGTACACCTTCATGACCATAAGTGGTCCCTCCTCCCCGTCCCCCACCGGGGCCGGGATCAGAGGTGTCCACCACTCAGGGGGAGCGGCCCTGGCCGTGGAAGAGGTCCTCCGGCCTGGCGGCGTCGGCGAGGCGTTTGACGGTGCGAGTGGTCATGCGAAGCTGGCGTTCGATCGCGCGGCGGCTGTTGCCGGCGGCCAGCAGCGCGTGGACGGCGGCATGGTTGGCCCGGGTGCGGTCAGCGAACCGGTGGCCGGTGGGCCACGGCGAGCCGGAGGAGTCCTTGGGCTCATCGTCGCGCGGTGCGGGACGCGAGGGCGGTTCGGGCCGCTCGGCCAGCCATGCGGCCAGGCTGGATGCCTCCCGGTTGGGCAGCAGGTCTACCGGCCGACGGGTCTCGACATCGACCAGCACGGTGCCGTAGGCGTGGCCCTTGCGGGTGGCGTACTCATCGACGCCGACCACCCGCGGGGCCGGTATGTCGGGCTCGGGGAGGGCGTCGACCAGCCGGAGCACGGTGCTGCGGCTGACAGACACCCCGAAGACGCGGGCCAGCCGGGCGCCAGCCCGACCGGCGAGCGCGAGGCCGACCGCGGCCAGTGTCGAGCGCAGGCGCTCGGTCCACCGGCTGGGTCTCCGGGGCACCCCCGGCACCTGCTCGACGAAGGTCCGCCGTGGGCATGCGGCCTCCGGGCAGGCGAACCGGCGGACGCGCAAGCTCAGTACCACCCGCCGCCCCGCCGTCGGCACGTCGGCGGGAAACCGCAGGTAGGAGCTATGAATTCGGTTCGACCACCTGCCGCAGTCCGGGCACACCGAGCCGTCGGCTGTCCTGTGGGCCTGGATGTGTACCGTCTCGTTGTTCACGTCCACTGACAGCACCGCCAGGTCCGCGATCGACGGGAACAACAGCTCCTCCAGCCGGAGCACCTTCTCTTCCACGCCGCCGAACTGTCGGCCAGGCCAAGATCAGCACTGAGCAGTTTCGGGCAACTTTCCGGAAGCCCTCCGAGCGTCAGCCGTCACTCACCGTGCGCGGTTCACGGAAGTTGAGCCAGAACCCAAAAAATGACGGCAGTGCCGTGTCGTCCAGGTAAACGGAGCGACCGACATCTGTGACGGGGCTCTGCCACTCGAGTCCGGATACCCGTGATCTGGACGAAGGTGCGATGAGGTGAAGGACGGTGGCCCCGTGAGGGGGCCGCCGTCTTGGGTTGCGGCGGGTGTACTCAGGCGGCCTGGCGGGTCTTGCGGCGGCGTACGGCGAGGGCGGTGCTGCCACCGGCGGCGATCAGAGTGGCGGCCACGCCGGCAATCGCCGCGGTGTTGTCGTTCGTGCCGGTCTCGGCGAGGTCGGAGCCCTTGACCACAGTCGACGGAGCGCTGTTGGTCTTCATGGTCTTGACGATCCAGCCTGCGTAGGCGGGCGCGCTGGTGTAGAGGCCGGGGCCCTGCGAGCACGGCACTTTCGGGGCGCCGGGCCCCGAGGTGACGCCGATCAGCTCCCACCGGCCGTCCCGGCCCTTTTGGACCTGCGGTCCGCCTGAGTCCCCGAAGCACGCCATGGCCTTGGGCACGGTGGTGATCGTGCACAGCCGGGTCCGGTCCGCGTACCCGGGCGCGCACTCGGACTCGGCGCCCCTGCGGGTGTTCAGCTCCTGTAGCCGGTCCGGGAACTTGAACTCGGTGTCGACGGTGGTGCCGAAGCCCAGGAGCCGGGTCGGCGTGCCGGGCCGCCCTGCCTGCTCGGCGATCTTGATCGGTTGCTGGGCGACCGGGCGGTCCAGGCGTATCAGCGCGATGTCGTTCTTATTGGCGGCCTTGTTGTCGCCGTTCACATAGCCGGGATGGACGAAGGTCCGGTCGATCTTCCGGACGGTGCCGCCGGACTTGCGGTGGTCGCTGCCGACCCGCACGATGCCGTCCAGCTTGAGCCCCTCGACCTTCAGGCAGTGAGCCGCCGTCAGCACCCACTGCTGATCGATCAGCGACGCTCCACAGTTCCCGTCGATCAGACCCTGGTCCGGGGCCGACTCGGGGACGGTCGCCATGAACGGGTACCTCTCGGTGGAGTCCGACCCGTTGACGATGGCTCCTGCGCTGCCGGCCATGACGGTGACGCAGGCCGCAGCAGCGAGAGCGCCGACGGCAGCGGTGCGGGCGGTACGGCGATGCAGCGGCTTGAAGCTGAACACAGAGGGTTCCCTTTTTGCTTGGTGGATCCGTATGCATTCAGCCTCGTCGTCCGATGCCTGCCGGACCATCCCGGCAGCGGGTCGGTCGATGGTGGGGCCAGCCCCCCTCTGCACTGGGGAAAACCCGGCGCCCGGAGTGTGGCTTGCCCGGCGCGCGACTTCGCAGAGCGCCGGAGAAGCCCCCGGAGGGAGTCACCGGCTCTGGAGCCAAGACACAGACGTACGCCCTACTCTCCTCGTGCACGCTGTATTGGAAACCGGCTGCGACGCGGAACGGCCGAAGCTTCGACATCTGCGGCATGAACAGCCCCTTTCACCAGGAGCATCTCGATTCTGTCGGGAATTTCCACGCGTCAGATCATAAGTGCGGTACATCAGGCGCCCGCGTGATCCCTCCCGCTTCCTGGGCTCCGGAAACACGTCGGCCCTCGCAGAAGCGAGGGCCGATCGTCGCGCGCCCGGCGGGGCCGGGAGTACCGTCTGAGTGTCTACGTCAGAACGGAGCACACAGTATGCCCCATCAGACCGACATGCCGGAGGGCGCACAGACGAACGGGCAGAGGCTCAAGCGTCTGCGTATGCGCCGTCGCTGGGATCAGCGCAAACTCAGTGAAGTAAGTGGGTACTCTCTTTCAGCCGTGAGGAAATTCGAACAGGGCCAGCGCAGTCTGGACCGCGCCGACGTGATCCTCGCCTTCTCTAAGGCGTTGGACTGCCACCCGACCGAGATCACTGGGCAGCCCTACGCGCCGCCCGACTCCGACCTTGACGGCCAGGCTGCCCTCGCCTCTGTCGGGGCTGTACGTCGGGCTCTGTTGCGTCATGGGCGCCCGTGTCGGCCTACCGACCAAGAGGCAGCTGAGGTGGACCTGGGCAAGCTTCGCGAGCGCGTTGCTAAGGCGAACGGGCATCGGCAGCGCGCCGCCCTGGCCAAGCTCAGTGACGTCCTCCCCGCCCTCCTGCGGGACCTCCAGGTCGCGGCAGAGGTGAGTACCGGGGATGGACAGCGTGAGGCGTATGACCTGCTCGCCTCGGCGTACGAGTGCGCCATGCAGTACTTGTACAAGTTGGGTCGGAGCTCTGACGCGACTCTCGCAACGGAGCGTGTGTTGTGGTCGGCAGAGAAGACCGAGGACCCGCTTCGCGTCCTCGCCGCGTGCTGGTACGACGCGGGCGAATTCCTGGCCATCGGGGAGCATGACGAGGCCGGCCGCCTCATCGATGAGGCACTGACATCGCTCGGCACCATGGGCGCTGACAGCCCGGAGAAAGTGTCACTGGCCGGTGCCTTTCACCTGAAGGCGAGCCTCAACCACGCCAGGGCCACCGACAGCAAAGCGGCAGAACAGCACCTGCAAAGGGCCCAGGAACAGGCGAAGTTGCTGGGCGAAGACCGCAACGACTTCCAGTTGCAGTTCGGTCCCACCAATGCCGCGATCTGGTCGGTCTCGCTGCCGGTGGAGATGGGCAAAGGCCAGGAAGCGGTACGCCGCGCGGAACGCGTCACCCGCTCGCTGCCCAAGCAGTACGCCCCCGAACGGCGCAGTCATCACTACATCGACGTCGGCCGGGCGTACTACTACAACGGGCAGCATGAGCAAGCCCTGGAAGCGTTCGTCAAGGCAGAGCGTCTGGCCCCGCAGGCAACACGCATGAATGCAGGCGTGCGGGAGACCACACACACCATGTTGAATTCGGCCCGTCGAACGGCCCTGTTCGAGTTCGGGATGCGGCTCGGCGTGGTGTAACAGCCGAGTGACACATTTTGTGTCACTGCCCCACACAGCGAGACCCTACGGTCAGTCATCACCTGATCACTGATGACGTCCGGGGGTCAACGTGCCATCGAATCTCGAACTCCTACCGTGGACACCGCCGCACACCCAAGGCGTCGAGACTTTACTCGTCGGCAAACGGTGGGACGCGGTGTCCACGTCGGTCGCCGTTGGAAACCGCGTCCCCGAGCTGGGCGGAGCGTCGTGACCGCCACCGCTCGGCCCTCCGCCGTCGGACGTCCGGCCTACAGCCAGTCTCTCCCCCGTGAGCCGCAGTCCGCCGCTCTCGCCCGGCGGATGGTGCGGACCGTGCTGGAGACCTGGCACCTGCCCCAGCTCGTCGGCGAGGCGGAGCACGTTGTGTCTGAGCTGGTCTCCAATGCCGTCGACCACGCTCGTGGCCGATGTCTGCGGGTCACGGTGACCCGCATCGGCGAATGCTGCGTGCGTCTCGCGGTCATCGACAGGAGTCACGACAAGCCAGAGTTGAAGGTCGCCCTGCCTACTGATGAGCACGGGCGCGGCCTGGCTGTGATCGACGCTTTCGCGCAGGGATGGGGCGTCGACACGCTGCAATGGGGGAAGCGGGTATGGGCCGTCTTGGGGGACGGCGCGGGGGAGGACGAGCAGTGACTGGCCCGACCGTGCCCCCGCAACGGACCTCCAGCCCTCTGGACGCTCCCCGTTGGGCCGCCCCTGAGACGGCCGGCCATAGCGTTGGCGTGCTTGAGAAGGTGAGCGCCATACTCGACGTCATCGAGCGGGGTCCAGCCTCTTCGGCCGAGATCGCCCAGGCCACCGGAATCTCACGCGGTACCGTCTTCCGGCTGGTCCGAGACATGGCCCGCCTGGGACTGGTCGCCAGGGACGGAGACCGGATCACCCTCGGACCGCGTATCCCCCAGCTGGCGGCCGCGGGCGACAGCGTGCCCGCGGCGCACTCATGGGCCGAAAGGCTCGCCGCCTTGCGCGATCGGACAGGCGCATTCGCCGTCCGCCTCCACCAGCTCCACAGTCCCGCCACACGGGTCTGTATCGCCGAGGTTCTAGACCTTCACGCACCGCAGCGCTCGCAACTCGGCATGCCAGAGCCGCTGAGAGCCGACCCTGTCACACTGACGTTCCTCACCTGGCAGTCGGACCGGCCCGGTGCACGAGTCCCCGCTGCCGTCCCTTACAGGGACGACACGCTGACCCGGACCCGGCGCCGGGGCTGGGCACAGGGCTTCAGCGGTCCTGATCACTGTGTCGCCATCGTTGCCGCCCCTGTCCTGGACCGGCGTAAGCGAGTTGTGGCCGTCCTGGAGATCTCTGGCCCGGTCGCGGCCCTCACCACTACCCCGGGGCGGACGCATGGCAGGTCGCTGATCGCCGTTGCCTCGGAGAGCGACGTGATCAGTGAATGCCTCTACCGCAAAGGCGTAGCAGTGCCCGGCGCGCCGGCGCAGACGGTGAGCATCCTGCACCTGTTGACCACCACGCGGAGGACCGGATGAAATCACCAGCTCCAAGCACGATCCGGCCGCCACGTGAGGGCGAAGCGCCCGCTGCCGCAGCGTTGGTCATCGGGGCCTACCTACGGGCCATGCGGTTCGCACGCGGCCTGAGCGGCGACGATGCCGCGTGGACGATCGGCTGCTCAGCCGCCACGCTTTCGCGACTGGAGACCGGCCGCCTGCACCGGATCGCGGATGCGACCTCGCTCCTGGAACGCTACGGCGCCGATGACCGCGGCCTCACCGCGGTGGAATACCTCCTCCAGGAGCCGCACCGGCACATTCTGTCGGACCACGCGCCGGGATGGTTGGACCGGCTCCACGCCTGCCTGCGGCAGGCAGAGGCCATGGTTATCTACAGCTCGGTTTCCATCCCCCACGTCGTGCGGGTCCCGACGTACCCGACAGACATCCTGACGCAACGGCTCCGGGGCGGCGAACCGAACCGCGTCCACCGCGCATCAGTGACCGCTGACAACGGCAAGGGCGTGACGCTGCTGATGGATCAGCTGGTCCTGGAGAGACTGCGCAGCCAACCGTCCGTATGGTCGGCCCAGCTCTCCCACCTCCGGCAGCTAGCCACCTCGGCACAGGGCCCGCAGATCCTAGTCGTCCCCGTGGAGGCCGGGGTGATACCGCTCGCCAGCCTCATGTACCGGACGACGCTCCACGGGCACGACCTGGTCGTGCAGGAGGGGATCGGTTTCGTCCTCTACTACACCGGCGACGAAGCCGTGCAGGGGCGTCATTTTCTCCAGGTAGCCCTGGCAGCCGGAGTGCCTTTTGAACAGGCAGCGGTCTACCTGGACGAGGGGCGCGCCCGGTTCACAGAGGCAGCAGCCGGACTCGTCAGCAGCCGCGGGAGGGCGTGATGCACTCTGCGCCCCGCCGTCATCTACGCATCGCCGGTGAGAGGAAGGCAATGACCGCGGCCGTGCTGGCCACCCTCTTGCCTGACCAAGCCATCAACCTCATGCACGCTGACGAGTATTGGAACGCGCTCGCCATTGTGGGCTGGGGTCATCACGTCCTGGCTGCGCTGGGCGACCGTACGGGTGCGGTCTTCGAGGACCCGGTGCTGCAACACCTGACGTGGATCATCCCGCCGGGCGCGGCGGACGCCTGGCCGGTGGGCCCGCCGTTGAAGGAAACCCTGTTCGAGGCGCTGAGGATCACCGTCTATCAGCAGGGTGACGACATCTGCGTCCCCGGGCTGACCGGCGGCTCTCGCTGCGGCACTCGCTGGATCCGCCAGCCCTCGGAAGATCAGCTTTACACGGACGCGGACGCCCTGCGCGGGGCGGTGGAGGGCATCGTCGGACCGCTGAAGGAGGCTGCCGAGAAGGGGCCCGTGCGGCTGTGCCGCTTCTGCAACACCACGACGCGGGCGGTCGAAGTGGTCGATAACTGGGAGTCCAGCAACGGCTTGCGACGCACCGCCTACGCCTGCAAGCCGTGTTGGCGCAACACCGGTGGCAGCGACATACACCTCCTTGGCCCGAAGGAACCGCGGTGAACCCCGTCACTGAGCAGCCAGCGGTGCACCTGGACGAAAGGCCAGCCCGGTTCCTGGAGCACGCTGCCCAACTCGCGGCCGACCACGGGCGCCCACTGGCCTACGCGACAACGCCCCCGGAGGAGGGGAATCTCCCGTGAGCTCTCAACCAGGCCGCACAGACAACCGCCGGTGGGTCAGCCTCGGCATGGTGTTCGGCGGCCACTCCTGCGATATCCCCAGCCCGTTCGGTGCCCCTCAGTCAGGCAAGGGACTGGCCCCTGAGTGGGATCCGGCCGCGCAGCTCGATGAAGCGCTATGGGAAGCGGGGCCGGGCCGGATTCGACCCGGGCGAGGACTATCCCGGCGCACCCGACCGCCCATGGCGGCTCGTCTGCCGCGGATGCGGCACACCGTTGAGGGCGAGCCTCACCTCCCTGCGCGGCGGCACGCGGTGCGGCTGCGAATTCGCGGCCTCGCCCTGAAGCCGGGCGGGCAGCAGCCCGCCCCTCCCGTCACCCCCCACAACGGCATGCCGCTCGACGGGCGGACACCACAAGCACGCACCACCGGAGAGGAAGATCTATGAGCGGGCATGTGCTCGCCAGCCTCCTGCCCAAGCGGCCGCTCGACCTGATGTGCGCTGACCAGAACTGGAACGCCGTCGCGACTCCGGATGACTGGGGCCGTCACGTCCTGGACCCTTTTGGCGAGGACAGTACGGGTGCGGTCTTTGAGGACGCGGTGCTTCAGCAGCTGGTGTGGATCATTCCACCGGGCGGGGCAGACGGCTGGCCCGCGGCTCCGCCTCTGGGCATGACCCTCTATCGGGCAGGGGACAGACTCACGGTCCCCGGGCTGGACGGCGATCGCGGCGGCACCCGCTGGATCCATCCGCCGGCGGCTGATCGGCTGTTCACTGACGCGGATGCCCTGCGCCGGGCGGTGGAGGCCGTCGTCGGGCCGCTGGATGAGGCTGCCGATCTGCCTCCTGTGCGGGTGTGCCGCTTCTGTGCCACCACCACGCGGGAGCATGTCGTGGTCGACGTGTGGGAGTCCAGCAACGGCTTGAGACGCGTCTCCTGGGCCTGCCAGGCGTGTTGGCGCGACACCGGCGGCAGCGCCGGACACCTGCTTGACACAGGTAAGCCGCGATGAGGCCCGCCATCGGACAACTGCTGTACGTCCTGACCGTGGCCGCGCTGCTGGGCGTGCTCGGCTACGGCATCACCCATCCATGACCCCCACCCCGGCCAGGCGTGCTCGTGAGCCCCGGCCGGGGTGGTCCGGGGCTCCGGCCGCCGCTCCCTACTCCCCCGGGGGAGGGCAGCCGGAGCCATCACGGCAGGGAAAGGAGGTCGCTCGTGCGGCGACGCTGGACCATCGGCAACTGCTGGCTGTGGTGCGAGCGCACCGCGCTCCCGGTGCTGTGGCTCGGCCCGGTCCTCTGGGAAGGCGGCAACGCTCCCTTGCACGCATGCGAGGGGTGTATCCGACACCTGGAGAGGAAGGTCCGGGGCGTCCTCATCCGCGGCGCCACCCCGTCGCCGGCGCCCGAGCGGAGCCAACCAGTGCCGGGTGACTGCTGGCTGTGGTGCCAGCGCATTGCCCTGCCGACGCTGCTGCTCGGCACGGCGGAAAGCGCGGGGCACCAAGTGCCGCTCCACAGCTGCGAGCCCTGCATACATCGCCTGGAGGACAAGGTACGCGCCGCCCTCCCGTACGTCCCCGCCTGATGAGACTCCCGCCCCCCGGCCGCGCTCGCCTGAGCGTCGCCCGGCCGGGACGCGGGCACCACCGCCAACTGGAGGCTCGTATGACCCGTTCGATCATCACTGGGGCGCAAGCTGCGTCCTGCTACTTCCGAACATCTGTGGATCACCCCCACTGCAAAGCGCTCATCCAGGTGTGCGAGCCGTGCAATGAGAAGTGCGCCCACTGCTTCGTATCGGCGACCAAACGCGGGGAGTACATGCCGCTGCGCGGCATCTGCCAGCGGCTGATCCCGCAGCTCGCCGAGGCCCGCGTCAACCGGGTGACGATCACCGGGGGCGAGCCGTTCATGCACGCCGACCTCATCCCGATCGTGGCTGCGTTCCGCGACGCCGGCATGGGCGTCGGCGTCTGCACGAACGCCACGATGGTGACCGACGAGCAGATCACCGCGCTGGCCGAGTTGGACACTCATATGAACGTCTCCCTCGATGGGTTCTCGCCGGAGTCGCACGGGCGGTTCCGCGGCCGCCCGGAAGGGTTCGATGAAACCGTGGAGACGGTCAAGCGGTTCGCCCGCGCGGGCATCCTGCAAGGGCTGCTGTGCACCCCGAACAACCTCGCCGAGGACCAGGAGTACGCCGCGCTGTGCGCGTTCGCCCGGGACCAGGGCGCCAAGTACGTGCTGATGAACCCGCTCGGGGAAATGGGCCGCGGAGCGAACAGCTCCCGCAAGCTGCGCCGGCCGGACGACCACATGCGGCACATCCGCGACCTGACGATGCCGTTCGCGGACGATCTGGACCTGGTGCACATCCGGTTCCCCAACGAGGGCAAACCGCTCGCCGGGTGCGAGGCCAACACGATCATCTACGTGTTCACCCGCGGCGAAGTCGCCGTCTGCCCCTACCTGGTGTTCACCGCCCGGACCAAGGTGAGCCAGCACCCCGACACCGATTTCATCGTGGCCAACATGTGGACGGACGACGACGTCGCCGCCCAGCTCGACGCCTACAAGTTCCACGAGCGGTGGAAGGTGGGCGACAACCCCACCTGCGGCAGCTGCGCCCTCTCCCCGTCGTGCGGGAAAGGGTGCCCGGCCGCAGTCGTTGCCGCGGGGCACCGCATCGGGGCCGTGGACAGCGAGCTGTGCCCGGTCATCCCGGCGCAGTCCCGCGTGCTGCCCGTGGTGGGTGTCTCATGACCGGCATGTTCATAGCGATCGACGGACCCGGCGGCGTCGGCAAGAGCACGGTCACGAAGGCCGTCGTCGCCCAGGCGCGGGCCGCCGGGATCCCCGTCCACCAGACGCGGGAGCCCTCCGACACGACGTTAGGGCAGCTCGCCCGGCACGGCACGGATGAGTACCGCGACATGGCACTGGCATGCCTGATCGCCGCCGACCGGTACCAGCACCAAGAGCGGGAGATTCGCCCGGCCCTGGCGCGCGGCGACCTCGTGGTCTCCGACCGCCACGTCGCCTCATCTCTGGTGCTCCAGGTCCTGGACGGCGTCGGCCGCGATATCGTCTGGGAACTCAACCGGCACGCCGACATGCCAGACATCTCGGTCGTGCTCAACGCTCGTGCCGATGTGATCGCGCAGCGGCTCAGCACCGCGGCGCACACAGCCGCTACGAGCGGGAGGCAGGCGGGACCGAACGGGAATGCGCGCTGTTCCGCGAGGCGGCTAGGTTCCTGATGGCCAGCGGTGTCCGCGTGCTGCAACTGGACGCGTCGTTCGCCGGGTCAGAGGAAGTCGCCCGCACGATCGTGACGGCGATCAAAGAGATGTGGACGAGGGGCCGCTCATGACCGTGACCACGCTGGACGTGCTGACGTTCAACCTGAACAACCCGTCGAAGGAGCGGGCGGAGCGCCAGCTCGACTACCTCGCCGCGCGGCCGGAATCGGTGCTCGTGCTCACCGAGACCGCCGACAGCGCCGGATGCGCGCTGCTCGCCGACGAGTTCCGGTCGGCTGGGTACGACGTCGTGTTCCCTCTTCCGCCTGCGCGCGGCGAGCGCGGCGCGATGATCGTCAGCCGCCTTGCCACCCGGCCGGGACCGGCCGGGCTGTCCTATCTTCCGCACCGGGCGCCCTCGGTGACCGTGCAGACCGAGGAGGGCCCGGTTGACGTCATCGGCCTCTATGTGCCGTCACGGGATGCGTCGCCAGAGAAGACCGAGCGCAAGACCAGGTTCCTGGAAGCGTGCCACACGGACCTGCCCCTCGGCGCCGTGGGCGCCCGGGTGGTCCTCGGCGACTTCAACGTCCTGGAGCCCGACCACACCCCGCGCTACCGGTTCTTCAAGCCCTTCGAGTACCGGTTCTACCGCTGGTTCGCCGAGGTCGGGTACGTCGATGCGTTCCGCAGGGTGCACCCGGACGCGCTCGAATACTCGTGGGTCGGGCGCACCGGCGACGGCTACCGGTACGACCACGCCCACGTCTCCACGCGCCTCGCGACATCCGTGCACAGCTGCTCCTACATCCACGACGTGCGCACTGGCCCGGACCGGCTCACTGACCACTTAGCCCTGTCCCTGTCCCTCGCGCTGTGCCCGCCGCACCCCTGGCCGTGACCGTAACGGCCCGGGCCGCTGATGCGACGACGGCACTGTTCTGATCCCCTGTGACGCCATAAGAGAGGACGCCCATGGACGCCACTACCTGGAGCCAGGTCGAGCGGTTGCGCAGCTGGCTGGACGAGCATGCCGACCAAACGACTGGGGACGTGAAGCTGCTGCGGGTGCTGAAGATCGGCGAAGAGTTCGGCGAAGTCGCCGAAGCGGTTCACGGCGCGATGGCAGCCAACCCCCGAAAGGGCGCCAGCCATACGTGGGACGACGTCCACAAGGAGTTGGCCGACGTGGCCGTAACGACCCTCATCGCGCTCGCTTCATGTACGCCGGACGCCGAGAAGCTGTTCAACGACCGGCTCCAGCACCTCGTAGATCGAGTTCTGCCGGAGTGAACAGTCGGGTCCCGAGGCGGTGGCCCACACACCACCGAAGGGCACGGGGCATTTTGCGATTACGGGACCTCCAGTCAGCGCCCGATATGGAGGGTAAGTGAGCCTTCCGGTGTCTCAGGCAAGCTCGGAGGCGCGTGGGCAGAGCTCGCCACTTCCAAGCGGGGGTGGTGAGGGAGGCTTCACCCCATGCTCCGTAAGCTAAGGCGGAGTCGCTGGTAGGCCCGGCAGGCATCTTAAGTTCTAGTGGTCGTCGCAACACCCCAGCTCAGGGGATGCGATGGACTTCGAGGTTCGGGTGGATCGGCGGCCGCAGGGGCCGAAGAAGTTGAGCCGCGAGCGGGAGACGTACCTTCTGCTCGTGGATCAAGGAATCTCTCACCTGGACGCTTGCCGGATCGTTGGCATCAACGACCGGACAGGCAGGCGATGGCGCAACGGCCGGCAGGCGTCCGGGAAGAACAAGGCAGCACCGCCCCTCGTGGAAACGGGGCCGTGGCAGTACACCGAGGACCTGGTGCCGGTGGCCGCCGCCCAGGAGCCGGAGAACGAAGCTCCTTCGCGATACCTGAACGAGACGGACCGGATCCCATAGCCGACCGGCTCCGGGAGAAGGCATCGATTCGCACGATCGCCGCCGAGCTCGGACGCAGCCCGTCCACGATCAGCCGGGAGATCCGCCGCAACCGCACCGTCCTGCCCAGCGGCCAGTGGCACTACCGGCCGCATGCGGCCCATCGGCGGGCGGCCCGGCGCCTCCCCCGGCCGAAGGTCGGGAAGATCGGCCGGAACCCGGAGCTTCGGGACTTCGTCCAGGATCACCTGGTCTTGCGGTGGAGTCCCGAACAGATCTGCCACGCTCTTTACAGGCGCTTCCCCGACCGGCCGGAGATGCACGTGGTTCACGAGACGATCTACCAGGCGCTCTACGTCCAGGGCCGCGGCGAGTTGAAGCGGGAGCTGACCCGCGCTCTGAGGACCGGACGCGCAGTGCGCCGGCCTCATCGCCACTCGGCACGCCGCAGGAAGCGGTTCCCCGCCCGATGGTCGTGATCAGCGAGCGGCCCGCAGAAGTCGCTGACCGAGTCGTCCCCGGGCACTGGGAGGGAGACCTCATCGTTGGCAGCAACTCCCGTTCCGCCATCGCCACACTGGTCGAACGCAGCACTCGCTACTTGATGCTGGTCCATCTTCCCAATGGGCATGGAGCTCCCGCTGTCCGCACGGCGCTGGTCAACACCATCCAGACGCTGCCACCCCATCTGAAACGGTCCTTGACCTGGGACCAGGGCGCTTGACTGGGAGACCCCAGCCGAGCGTCTGTCTAAACTGCTCGCCACCACACGTCAGTGATCACGTGTTGCAACGACCCCTGGGATTCGCCCATCTGCCGGGCCTACCGCTTGCGTGGGATGCGTACTCCCCGGGTGCGCCCCCGACGGGAGCGCGGCGCCGCGGTTATGCGGGCGGTCTGGGCCGATCCGGAGTCAGCGCCGCGGGTGAAAAATTATCAGGTCAGAGAGCCTTTCAGGACAGGTTTGCTGACAGGTTGAGGTCGAACCTCACCACGGTGGCACCGGCGAAACTGAAGCCGGTAATGGTGGCAGGGATCTCCCCACTGGAGCACCTTAGGCGGGGCCGACGCTGGTCACTATGAGGGCCATGATGCTCGGCGGCGACTGGCGATGAGCTGGGTGCTGTTGAGGGGTGTGAAGACGGCGATGGCGGTGAAGGTGACGGTGTCGACGTTGGCGAAGCCGGTTCCGATGATGGTGATCTGGTCACCGGCCGTGCCTGTTGCGGGAACCACCGAGGTGATGGTCGGGGCGAGGTAGTAGTTGATGAGAGGGTGCCCGAGGTCCTGGTGCCGTTGGCCGTGGTGATGGTCACGGGCTGGGTGGACACCGTTCCCCAAAGGGCGGACGGACGCTGGTGCTCCCATTGTGGAGGCCCGGTGCCGGGAAGGGGCACCGTGGAGCCACATGCCCACAGTGCGGGTGATTCACCCCAGGGAATGGTTCCGCTCTAGGCGAGCTCCACGGTGTCGTGGTCGCATTCCATCCGCGAATCCCCGGAGGCGCATGCCATGTCACCTGTTGTTTTCACAGTCGCACTCCTTCAGCCGTCTGCCATCGTCGCGGCACCGCACGTGTTCCATGAGCCTTACGGCGCGGCCTCGCTTGGGTCTAGCTGTTACCGACGCGTTCGACATGGCCGACACATGGCGCGAGGCGCATGGCGATGACTGGGGGCAGAGGTAGAGGAGACAGCGAAGCGCCAGTGTGGCGGTGGAACGACCGCACCCGAGCTGCTGCCGCATGTGCTCGCACCGCGCTACGGTGCGCACTAGAACGGCTAGGCCTACCGACTCAAGTAGTTGACGATGCGACGCGGGCGGCCTGGGAACTCATCGCCAACTCTATGGAACACGCGTGTGGTCCGTATGAGATGCGTCTGTGTCGGGAAAACTTCTCGCTTCTCTTCGAGATCGAAGACGGTGACCCGAGAATCCCACGGCTTCCGATCTCCTCTTCTGTTGTTTCAAGCGAGCCAGAGGCGCAAGACGGAGGAGGTAGCTACGACGCCTGGATTGGGTCGCTGTCCGAGCGGGGGCGAGGTCTGTGCATTGTAGACCAATTCACAGACGGCCGTTGGGGATTCCGCGCCTCGCGGAGTGGAACGAAGATTGCGTGGATGGTGATCAACGAACGGTCATAGACCGAAAGGCGATTCCTCTCTCCCGGTGATACCGGACCTCCCACCTGTTGATCGGCTGTTGGTGACTGGTGCTGTGAGGAGAAGCTGGTGCTGTTGAGGAGTGCTGATTGCTCCTCAACAGCACCAAGAATACTAGCTCCTGTGCCCCCACATGTGCCGTCAGATGCTGGGCAAGCTTTTGAATTCCCGTTGGGTCCGAGACGCCGACGCTCACAAGAACAGCATGTATAAGAGTGGGTTGTCGTATGCGCCACTCACTCGTTCAGGTAGCTGTGAGCTATTCGGGGCGCGATTCAGGTTGACCTTGTGGATCGCTTAATAGACCGGGGCGTTGTCCTGTGAGCGGTCGGGGTGTTTGGCGATATCGGTGCTTGGGCACATCAGGCCTGGCGGTGACGTATAGTGTCTGACCGCATGCCAAGAGTGATGGGAGTGGGCGGTGAAAACCTGCGAGAGGACGAAGGTGCCTGCGTCCTGGGTGTGTGCCCTGGTTGCGTGGATACTCCTGAGCGGCTGTTCGCAGCACTCCTCGGATGCTAAACCTCTACCGCAGTCAGTGTCTTCAAGCTCATCGCATCATGTGGAAGATCGGCGGCAGGTGAAGGCTCTGATCGCCTACCGGGCAATGTGGAACGATCTCGTCGCGGCGGCTACTACCTCAGATCCGAAACATCCACGCCTGGATGATCACGCTGCTGGAGGGGCGTTGGAACTGCTTCGCTACATGATGAGGCAGGACCGGAACAAGGGCGTTATCACGAAGGGGCAACTACGACTGGCTCCAGTGGGTAAGAACGGTGAAGCGTCGAAAGTTAGTGTGCGCGACTGTGTGGACGGTGCCGACTGGCTGCATTTCACTCGAGATGGTCGGCTTGAGGACAAAATTCCTGGTGGGCACCACCGGGTGAATGCGACCGCAATTGAGCGAGACGGTGTCTGGCGTGTTGAGCACCTCTTTATCGACGAGGTTGGGACATGCTGAGACGGAGCGCTGCCACATGGCCTGTGGGGGTGGCTCTGTTGTACGTGACACCACTGCTTACATCAGCTGAGGTTCTCGCAGACGACGGGCTGGGCACAGGAGCAGGAGTGAGCTGCGCCGCTGGTGGGTGCGAAGTACGCGCAGAAGTTCATCATGGACCTCCCAGAGGTGTTGGCGTGCGACGTAGTGCTCGTTCTGGAGGCGAACGCTCAAGCCGTAGCGAAGGTGTTGTCTCCGGCCCTCCAACGGTCACGTCGAACGGATGGGAGTACGGACTTGGGAATGGTCTGGGGATCCTGCCACGCTTCGACAGCAAGGAGACGAAGAAGCCCATGCCGAAGCGTGGGCAGAACGTGCCTGTGGAGGTCGTCGCGCGTCGGGCTGTGGAGAGATTGCGGTTGCCGAAGCCAGTGATTCATACGAGCCCTGACGAGGGCTTTGTTCAGGTCGTGGGTGTGCCGACGTGGATGTGGGTAGAGAACGGTGATTGGGGGCCGGTCACGGAGGCTGCTGTGGTGCCGGGGTTAAGGGTGACTGCGACGGCTCGGCCTCGTCAGGCGGTGTGGTCGATGGGCGATGGTGACTCGGTGACGTGTATGGGCCCTGGTACGGAGTATTCGGGGGCGTTTCGGCCGGAGCAGCCCTCACCTGACTGTGGCTACACCTATCGGAGGTCTTCTGCAGGCAAGCCGGGCCGGGCGTTCACGGTGTCGGTGCGGGTGATGTGGGATGTTGAGTGGCACGGTGGTGGACAGAGCGGCCGGGTGCCGGGGCTGGTGATAGCCGCTGATAGGCCGCTTGTGGTCGACGAGGTTCAGGCTGTCGTCGTGCAGTGATGACGCCGCGACGAGATGCGGTCCGCTGAGTACGGGCCTGTGCAATCAGCAGCGAGTTTTCCTTCCTTGTGGAGTGAATTGTGGGTACCTCCATGTCTCCTTTGCGCTCGAGGGGCGCGGGCATTGGTCTGCCAGGGGCGCGATCGTCGGATCCGCAGCAGCGGCCGTCGACTGCGTCTGGCGGGGTGCGGCGTCGGCCGGGATGGATCTGGGCCGGTGTGGGGACGGTGGTCGTCTCGGCAGTCGGCTTCGTGCTAGTCACATCGATGGTGGGGGAGCGGGAGAAGGTGCTGGTGCTCGCGCGGGATGTGCCAGCTGGGCATGTCTTTGATGTGGGTGATTTGCGGCAGGTGGAAGTGGCGTCTGAGACCGGCGTGGTCTCAGCAGCAGATCGTGGAAGGGTGCTGGGACGGCGGGCGAGGGTGCCGCTGGTGGCAGGGGCGCTGTTGGCGCCGGGGCAGTTCGGAGGCGCGCGGGCCTTTCCTCCGAAGGGGCAGTCCGAGGTGGCTTTCGCTATCGAGGCGGGCAGCGCGTCGCCTGGGGTGGTGCGTGGTGATCGGGTGGCTGTGTTGGAGGGGCCTGGTGGGACTGCCACCGGAGAGCGTGAGGAGGAGACCGCGGCTCCGGTAGTGGGGACGGTGATCGGAGCGAAGGCTGCTGAGTCTCCAGGTGGGGTGCGGGTGGTGACCGTGCTTGTGGAGACAGGGGCGGTGCGGCGGGCTGCGGGGATGGAGCATCCGCGTGTGGTGGTGCTTCCTGCTGATGGGCGGGAGGCACCGTGAGGCGGTTGATCGTGGTCGGGTCGATCAAGGGCGCCCCTGGGGTGACCACGGCGGTGCTGGCTCTGGCGGCTGCGTGGCCGGAGCGGGCGGATGGGGGAGTGCGGCCGGTGGTGGTCGAAGCTGATGTCTCGGGTGGTGATCTGGCGGTGCGGTTCGGGGTTCCGCATACCCCGGGTCTGCTGGATGTGGCTACCTCGGCCCGTAAGGAACGGCCCGGTTCACTCCTCGCGGCGACAACGGAATTGCCGTTCGGCGTCCGCGCGGTGGCCTCGCCAGCAGGCGGCAGGGCCTGCACAGAAGCGGTTCGTGTAGTAGCCGGGTCCGTGCAGCGGGTATTGCTGGGCGATCAGGGGGACCGAGGAACGGTCGTGCTGGACGTAGGCCGTATCGGTAAGGACGCCGAGGGCCTGCTCGAGGCGGCGGAGGCTGTGGTGCTGGTGGCCCGCGGCGGGGCGGATGCGTTGGCGCACGCGTATGCGTACCTGGCGGAGGCCGGGCCTCGAGCGGAGCGACACGTGTTGGCCGTGGTAGGGCCGTGCCCATATGCGGCTGGGGAGATTACCGCGACGCTCGGCGTCAGCCGGGTCGTTTTCCTGCCCTGGGACACCAAGGCAGCTGACGCTTTGGCCGGGAAGACTCATTCGGCGCTGCGGACCTCTGGTTGGAGGGCGCTGCGGTTGATGACGGCAGCTGGTGATTGGGCGCGTCAGTTGAACGGTACTGGCGAGGTGGCGGTGAAGGGGCTCAGCGGCGCTCTCGCGGGGCTGGGACCAGTGCCGGCTCCGGGCGGCCACCTTCGGCGTGGACTGGCAGGGCTTGCAACGAAGGAAAGCCAGTCATGAGCACGATGACGGACTACGGTCTGCGCGAGCAGAGCGAGCGACAGCTGGCTGCGGAGGTGCGCCAGCGTGTGGTCGGCCGCTTGGCGCACTACGCCGACGAACGAGAAGCCGCAGGGCTGCCGCCGGAAGGCGACTCCCAGCGCCGGGCCACGGTCCGGCGGTTGCTGGAAGAGGAACTGGCGGCCCGGGCCCGCGCCTCCTTGGCCCATGGCGGTAGCACCGTGGATGGGTCGGTGGAAGAACGCATCGCGCAGGCCGTCATGGACGCCTTGTTCGGCATCGGCAGCCTGGAGCGTCTGCTGGGGGATGAATCGATCGAGAACATCTGTGTCAATGGGTGTGATGGGGTCTGGATCCGCTCTGCGGACGGTGCCTGGCGGCGGGAGTCTCCGGTCGCCGCGTCGGATGACGAACTGATCGAGCTGGTGCGGACCCTGGCCGCCAGTGTGGACGGGGAGGAACGCCGATTCGATCGCGGCATGCCCCGGCTGAATCTCCAGCTCCCCGATGGCTCCCGGCTGTTCGCCGTGATGGCCGTCACCGGACGTGTTTCCCTGTGCGTACGCCGTCATCGGTATCCCGCCGCGTCCATGGACGACCTGGTCCGCCTGGGGGTGTGTGACCAGGCCATGGCGGCCTTCCTGGCGGCGTTGGTGCGGGCCCGGAAGAACATCGTCATCGGCGGTGGCACCAATGTTGGGAAGACCACGGTCCTGCGCGCCTTCGCGTCTCAGATTCCTCCGTCTGAGCGGCTGATTACTATCGAGGACACCTTCGAATTGGGCCTCGATACCGATGCGGCGGCGCATCCCAATGTGGTGGCGATGCAGGCACGGGAGCCCAATATCGAAGGCCAGGGCGCCATCGATCAGGCGGAGCTGGTGCGCTGGGGACTGCGCATGTCACCTGACCGTGTCATCGTCGGGGAGATCCGCGGCAGCGAGGTCATCCCGATGTGCAACGCGATGAGTCAGGGGAACGACGGTTCGCTGTCCACCATCCATGCCTCCACGTCCCGAGGGGTGTTCACCAAGCTCGCGGCCTACGCTGCCCAAGCTCCTGAGCGCCTGTCCTTGGAGGCGACCAACCTGCTGGTGGCCTCCGCCGTTCACTTCGTGGTGCACCTGGGGTGGGATACCGAGGGGAGGCGGGTGATCGATTCGGTGCGCGAGGTCGTCGACGCCGACGGGCCGCAGTTGGTCTCGAACGAGATCTACCGTCCCGGGCCGGACGGCCGGGCTGTCCCGGCCACACCCTTGCGCGCTGAAACACTCCAGGACCTGATCGGGGCCGGGCTGGACGCCGAAGCTGCGGGCTTCACCTGGTGGGGAGCAGACCGATGACCACGGAACGGCTGGGAGAGGCAACCAGCGTCCTCGCCGCGATCCTCGGTGCCGCCTTCGGCACCGGCCTCCTGCTGGTCATCATCGGTGCGCTACGCCGACCCGTCCTCCACGACGCAGCAGCAGACGGGTGGCGGCAGCGTATGGTCAGCCGCCTCCCAGCCGGGTGGAATAGGCGCCGTCTCACCATCGCCCTGACGGCTGGAGTGGCGGCGGGGGCGTTGACCAGGTGGCCGGTGGCCGCCGTGCTGACCACTGCGGCCATGCTCACCCTGCCGGGTCTCCTGGGACCAGACCGGGCCACGGCCCGGCGGACCGAGCGGATGGAAGCCCTGGCACTGTGGACAGAGATGCTGCGCGACACCCTCTCCGCCGCTGCCGGACTGGAACAGGCTGTCCTGACCACCGCCGCCATCGCCCCCGCCCCGCTGCAACGAGAGCTGCGTCGCTTGGCCGCATCGATCCGATCCTCACAGCCGCTGCCCGCCGTGTTGCGGACCTTCGCCGATGAGGTGGACGACCCGCTCGCCGACGTCGTGGTCGCTGCCTTGGTGACGGCCGCTGAACGGCAGGCCAGCCAACTTGCCGCGCTCCTGGGGGAACTGGCCGACTCGGTCCGCGAACAGGTGGCCATGCGCCAGCGCATCGATGCCGGCCGCGCCAGCATCCGCACCGGCGTCAGGGTCACCGTGACCGTCACTCTCGGCATGGCCGTCGGCCTGACTGTCTTCAACCGGCCCTACCTGGACCCCTTCAACACCCTCACGGGCCAGCTGCTCCTGGCCGTCGTCGGCGCCCTGTTCGCCGCCTCCTTCGCCTGGCTCACCGCTATCGGACGTCTCCACGAACCGGTACGTCTTATCGGCCACAGTCCGGCCCAAGCTCCAGTCACTGAAGGGAGGACACGGTGATCACCATTGTGCTGGGTGCCGCATTCGGCGCCGGGCTGGTCGCCCTTGCCTACGGGCTGCGTCCGCCGCGGCCTGCGCTCGCCGACGTGATCGCCTCTCTCGACACGACAGCACCCCCGGCCGCTACGGGCGCATCGGAGGAGGAGACGGAATGGACAACGCGCCTGGGCCGCAGAGCCGTGCCGCTGGTGCGGGCCCTCGGCTTTCCCACCGCGACCCTGCGCGCAGACCTCGCCGTCTGCGGGACCGACGTGGAAAAGCACCTGGCCGGCAAGGCAACCTGCGCCGTCGCGGGACTGCTGACGCCCTGGATCGCGCTCGCTCTGGTCCGCTTCGGCGCCGGCATCGACATCGGCTGGTGGATGCCGCTGTCCGGCTCCCTGGTCCTGGCAGCCGTGCTGTTCTTCCTCCCGGACATCACCGTGCGCAAGCAGGCAGCCGAACACCGACAACAGATGCGGCACACGCTCACCCTCATCCTCGACCTGACCGTGATCGCCCTGGCCGGCGGAGCCGGTATCCAGCAGGCCCTGACTGACGCCGTCCAGAGCCCCTGCGGCTGGGCCGCATCGAAACTCCGCCACGCCCTGCACGTCGCCCAGCTCACCCGGACCAGCCCCTGGCAGCACCTGGGAGATCTCGGACAGCACCTGGGCGTCAGCGACCTGACGGAACTCGCCGCCACACTCAACCTGGCCGGCACCGAGGGCGCCAAAGTACGTGCTTCACTCGCCGCAAAGGCCGGCGCCATGCGGCGCCGCCGCCTGGCAGAAGCCGACGGAGCAGCCCAAGCGGCCACCGAACAGATGTCCCTGCCCGTCGTCCTCCTCTTCACCGCCTTCCTCCTCCTCATCGGCTACCCAGCCCTCGCCCACGTTCTCGAAGTGACCTGACCAGCCGATACGACTACCGAAACACCGATACCGGAGAACGATTCCTATGCTCCACCCGCACCTGCGGACCATCGCCGTGGTCCTGCGTGACCATGCCGCCCGCGTAAGGGGGCGCGCTCACGGCGACGCCGGCTACACCACCGAAACCGTGGTTGTCACCGCCCTGCTGGCCGTCCTGGCCATCACCGTGGTCGGCATCATCGTCGGCAAGGTGCTCGGCAAGGCCCACTCCATCGACCTGGGATAAGTCGGTGGATCACCTGCTGCACAGACGGTGCCGAGCTCGCAGCGACCGGGGTTCCGCGACCACTCAGCTGGTCATCGTCGTCCCCGCGCTGCTGATGCTGGCCCTGCTGGTCGTGCAGTTCGCGCTGGCCTGGCACGCCCGGCACATCGCTCAATACGCAGCCGAACGCGCCCTGGCCGCGGCCCGAGTCCAGCACGGCAGCCCAGCCGACGGCCGCGGACGAGGCTTACGCGCCCTCGCCCTACTCGGCAACCGTGTCCTCACCTCGCCCTCCGTCACCGTTCACCGCACCTCTACACGGGCCACGGTGCGTGTCCAGGGGGCGGTGATGCCTGTGGTGCCCGGGCTGCACCTGACCGCGAGTGGCATCGCATCGGGAGCGGTCGAGCGCGTCACCACCCCAGCCGGAGACGCCCCGTGAACGCGAGAAGGAGCCCGGCCTCGACATCGGCGGATCACGGTTCGGCAGCCGTGGAGCTCGTCCTGATCACCCCGCTACTGGTGCTCGTCCTGATGACGGTCGTCGCCTTGGGACGTCTGGCCGACGCCCGGCTCATTGTCGCCGATGCCGCCCATCAGACCGCCCGGGCTGCCTCCCTCGCCCGCACCGAAACCGGGGCTCGCGCCACCGCCCGGGACACCGCGCACGCAGCACTGCACCAGGCAGGGGCCGCATGCTCCCGGTCCCAGGTGGCTCTCACCACGCGCGGGCTCCAGCCGGGCAGCGCCGTGACCGCGCACCTCACCTGCACCGTCGCGCTGGGAGACCTCACCCACACCGGCCTGCCGGGTCGGGTGACCCTCACCAGCACCGCCGTTTCTCCCATCGACGTGCACCGGAGCACCCCGTGAAACGCCCGACGACCGTGAAGAACGCCGACGGCGGTCAGGCCACCGCGTTCATGGTCGGTGTCGCTGCCGCGCTGTGGCTGTTCGCCGGAATCGTCGTCGACGGCGGACTGGCCCTGGCCGGCAAAGCCCGCGCGCTGGATGTCGCGCAGGAGGCCGCCCGTACCGGCGCCCAGCAACTCGACATCGCCCGCCTGCGCACCGCCGACGACGTCCGGCTCCTGCGCGGCAAGGCGACCCAGGCCGCCACCTCCTACATCACGGCGACCGGCGATACCGGCACAGCGACGGTGCACGGCGATGAGGTCACGGTGTATGTCACCCACCACCAGCGCGCCCAGATCCTGCAACTGGTCGGCGTCCGCACCCTGACCGTCACCGCTCACGCCACCGTGCGCGCCGAACGCACCACCGCATAGGGCAACCCTGCGACGCCGAAGAGGAGCGCACCCCGCATATGGCTCACCGATCCTCATCATGCGAGCGGCTGCGCGCCCTTCTCACCGCCACCGCGACGGCCACCGTCGTCATCACTCTGCTGGGCGGCATGCCGTACGTGCTCTGGCAGGCGACCGCCGTGCCCTGGCCCGACCGCATCGCCTCCTGGCGCGAACTCGGCGACCACCTCACGCAGCCCATCACCGACCCGGCGATGGTCGAACTCCTCGCGATGGTCGGATGGGTGTGCTGGGCAGCCTTCGCCCTCTCCCTCCTCACAGAAGCCGCCTGGTACGCGGCACACCTCCCGCAGTTGCTGCGTGACCGCACGGCTCACACAGCACACCTGCAGACACTGCCCGTACAGCGCGCACTGGCCGCCCTGTGCATCGGCACCCTCGCCCTCGCCCTGATCAGTCTCTGGCGACCTGCCACCGCGCACGCCCACCAGCACGCTCCCGCAGACGCACTGCGCTCCCATATCGCCGCGACTGCCCCCGCCCACCCTGGACCGGCTCAGGACAACCACCACCTGACGCACGCAGCAGAGAAGCCATCGTCGACGCGCTGTGTGGAGTACACGGTGATGGACGGCGACACCCTGTGGACCATTGCCGAGGCACATCTCGGTGATCCGCTGAAGTGGCCACGCATCTACACGCTGAACAAAACCCGCGTCCAGGCCGATGGCAAACGACTCACCGACCCGGACCTGATCACCCCCGGCTGGCGGCTGACCATCCCTCTCGCCTCCTCCGCCTCCACACCGCACCACCTCACCCCACCCACGCCCTCTGCCACGTCGGGGGACCGGTCCACTCCGCATGCGCACACCGACCCGTCGCTCAACGAACGGACAGTCGGGCGTAGCGGAGAACGAGTCGCTGACCACCGAGCCACCAGCGACCACGTGGCGAGCCACGCGCGGCCCGGGCCTGCTGCGATCAGCATCGGCACAGCGGGCATCATCGGGATCACCACTGCGGCCGGGCTCCTGGCCGCCTTGCGCTTCTACCGCTTCTACCAAAATCGCTCCCGCCGCCCCAGCCTCGATGTACAACCACCGCCGCTGAGCCCTGTAGTCGAACAAGCCGTGCTGACCGCCCGCGAAGCCGCCCTACCGAGTGCCACCACCACAGACCCGGGCCTGCTGGTTACCCGGCGTACCCCGCCCCAACGTGCCCAGCATGCCTCCACGGTGACCATCGGCACTGAAAACGCAGCCGAAGTCCCACTTGAAGTTCTCGCCCTGACCGGAGGCTGCGCATGGACCGGCCCCGGCAGTGAGGCAGCCGCTCGCGCACTGCTGATCGGGATTCTCACCGCAGCCGAACGCCTCCGCCCCGGGACACCCCATGTCAGGGGACTTCTCACCCAAGATCTGGCTGACCGGCTTCTGCCAGGCATGCCGACCGTCTTCAGCGCCCTGACGCTGGCCACGGACCTGGACCACGCACTATGCCGAGCGGAAGAGCATCTCCTCGCGCACGCCCATTACCGACAGCGCACGCAGGAAGCCGAATCCACACCGCACCAGGCAATGGACGAGGGCACGGAGGAGAACTCCGGACCCGGGATCCTCGTTCTTCTCGCCCAGCCGGACACCGCACATACCGAGCACCTCGCGGCACTGGCCAACCGGTCCACCCACAGCGCTCTCATCGTCCTCGCCCTCGGCGATCTGCCCGGTGCCGCCTCCTGGCACATCGCAGCAGACGGTGCCGTCGCCGAGGAACAGGAAAGCTGCCATCGCGTCCGGGACCTGCGCCTGTTCCACCTCACCGCCCAGGCCGGCCGCGATGTCCTGGACGTCCTCCTCACAGCGCACGGCAAGCGCCCCCAGCTCCGTGTCGTTCCCGGAGCCCGGGCAGCCGCCGACCCACCGCAAGATACGGCTGCGAACGCCGGCCAGGAGCCGGAAGACGAGGTACCCGACGCCCGATCAGAACCGGCAGAGCCCGGCACACCCGGCCAAGCGCGCCAGACCAAACCAGTCCGCCTGAACGTCCTGGGCCCCATCACCCTCTACGCAGCAGGGAACCCCGAACCCGTCGGCTCTGGACTACGCGACGAAGTACGGGAATTCCTCGCCCTCCTCGCCGCCCACCCACGAGGACTGATCGCCGACGACATCGCACGCCACCTCCGCCTGCACGAAGACCCCGAACAATCAGCGAAAGACCTCAAGAACCTCCGCCGCGCCGTCAGGCGCGCACTCCGCTCTGCCACCGGCCACAGCAATGCAGAATTCATCCAGCTCCATGGAGAATTGCATAAACTCCACCCTGCACTGGTGGAAACCGACCTCGCCGCCTTCACTCAAGGCCTCCAGCAGGCCGCGGCCGCCACCGAAGAAGCCGACAGGCTGTCCGCCCTGCGCAACGCGGTGGACCTCTACCACGGCCCTTTCGCTCACGGCGGCGACTACCCCTGGTGCGACAGCCTCCGCGAATCACTCGCCGGCAAGGCCACTGACGCCGTCGCGCACATCGCCCACCACGCCGAGCACACCAGCGCCCAGCACGACACCGATACCGCGCTTGCCCTGCTGGAGAAGATCACCACTCTCCACCCCACCCACGAGCTGCTCTACCAGCACGCCATCCGCCTCCACCAAACCGCCGGGCGACACGACACCGCCCGCCGTACCTTCGCCCTCCTGACGGACCATCTCAGCGAACTTGGCCTCGAGCCGGATCCGGCTACCCGCGCGCTGATGACCAGCAGCACACGCAGCTCTCCCGCCGCAGGGGACGAGGCGGATCATCGGGGTAGAAAGCGGCGAAGGGACCTGGATGCCCAAGGTGGGCCGCGCGAACGGCTCAGATGAGCCGATGGCGTTTCCCCCGTCGTTTCCCTCGTCGTTTCCAGCGGCGTTTCCGGGGTCGTCCTTGGACACGACGCCCCGCGCGGGGCATCACCGCAGGCCCGGCCGCACACGAGCCACCTGCCGGCGAGGGCGACTGTATATCGGTACAGCAACGCATCCCGATCTACCTGACCCCGGCGGCCCCGGCCACGCAACTCACCCTGCAACGGCTGCCCGCTCACCTGTCCGCAAGGCGTGCCACGTCCTCAGCCACCCTTCATTCCTTAACCCCACAAGCTCCTCGCCGGCTGGCACGTTGCAGTCGGCCGACGCCTCGAGGTGAGGCG
>NZ_JBQTCE010000037.1:0-47433 GCF_052665095.1 Streptomyces sp. NEAU-174
CCACAGCTTCGCCAGCGACACCATCACCGCGAACAGCACCGGCTGGACCACATCCACCCGGTCGAAGCCCGGAGCGCCCTCGGCGCCACGCAGCACATCCGTCAGCGACCAGTCCACATACGCCGACAGGGCCGTCTCACACTCGGCTATCGCCTCGGCGAACACCGGCGAGGACTCCAACAGCCCCACCGCCATGCCCATCCACTGCGCACCCTGGCCGGGGAACACGAACACCGAACGGCCACGGACATCCGCCACGCCACGCGTCACACCCGAGGCGACCTCGTCCCCGGCCAACGCGCCCAGCCGCTCCAGCAGCTCCTCGCGATCGGCTCCCGTCACCACACCGCGGTGCTCGAACACCGACCGGGTCGCCACCAGCGAGTACGCCACATCGGCGGCGCTCAGCCCCGGACGCTCGGCCAGGAAGTTCCGCAGCGTGCCCGCCTGAGCGCGCAGTCCGGCCGCGCTGCGGCCGGACACCACCCAGGCCACCGGACCCTCGGTGACCTCGGCCCCGGTCTCCTCGACCGCCTCGGGCTCCGGAGCCTCCTCCAGGATCGCGTGGGCGTTCGTGCCGCTGATGCCGAACGAGGACACACCGGCCCGGCGGGGCCGCTCGGTTTCGGGCCAGGGGGTCGACTCGTTGAGCAGTCGGATGTCCCCCTCCGACCAGTCCACCTGGGGTGACGGCTCGTCCGCGTGGAGCGTCTTGGGCAGCACGCCGTTCCGCATGGCCATCACCATCTTGATGACCCCACCGACACCGGCGGCGGCCTGGGAGTGGCCGATGTTGGACTTCAGCGAGCCCAGCCACAGCGGCTTGTCCTCCGGCCGCTCCTTGCCGTAGGTGGCGAGCAGCGCCTGCGCCTCGATCGGGTCACCCAGCGACGTACCCGTGCCGTGCGCCTCCACCGCGTCCACCTCGGCGGGGGTCAGGCCCGCGTTCTTGAGCGCCTGGCGGATCACCCGGCGCTGCGAGGGGCCGTTGGGCGCCGTCAGACCGTTGGACGCACCGTCCTGGTTGATCGCCGAGCCGCGGACGACGGCCAGCACCGGGTGGCCGTTGCGCCGGGCGTCGGAGAGCCGCTCCAGGAGGAGCAGGCCCACGCCCTCCGCCCAGCCGGTGCCGTCGGCGCCCGCGCCGAACGCCTTGCAGCGGCCGTCGGGAGCGAGCCCGCCCTGCCGGCTGAACTCCACGAACATGCTGGGGGTGAACATGACGGCGACACCGCCCGCCAGGGCCAGCGAGCACTCCTCCTGACGGAGCGCCTGGCAGGCCCAGTGCAGCGCGACCAGCGACGACGAGCACGCGGTGTCCACCGTCACGGCGGGCCCCTCGAGGCCCAGGGTGTAGGCCACCCGCCCGGAGACCACGGAGGTGGCGTTGCCCGCGAGCAGCAGCCCCTCCACGCCTTCGGGCATCTCGCTCACCCCGGCGCCGTAGCCGGAGGGCGAGGCGCCGACGAACACACCGGCCTGGCTGCCCCGCACCGACGCCGGGTCGATTCCGGCGCGTTCGAACGCCTCCCAGGCGGTCTCCAGCAGCAGCCGCTGCTGGGGGTCGGTGGCGAGCGCCTCCCGCGGGCTCATGGAGAAGAAGCCGGGGTCGAAGTCGCCGGGCGCGTCCAGGAATCCGCCCTCGCGGACGGAGAAGGTGCCGGACCGGTCCGAGTCCGGGTCGAAGAAGCCGTCCACGTCCCAGCCCCGGTCGGGCGGGAACTCGGTGATGGCGTCGCCGCCCTCGGCGACGAGCCGCCACAGCTCCTCCGGGGTCCGCACACCCCCCGGGTACCGGCAGCTCATCGCCACGATGGCGATGGGCTCCCGGTCCCGCTCCTCCACCTGTCGAAGTCGCCGCCGGGCCTGACGCAGGTCAGCAGTCACCTTCTTGAGGTAGTCAAGGAGTTTTTCGTCTTCCGCCACTATCCCCAGCCCCTTGAAACACTCTGTGAGTTCCAGCTCACCACGTCAGGACATTCCGAATTCGTCGTCGATGAGTTTGAAGATCTCGTCGGCGGTGGCCGATTCGATCTCGCTGTCGTCGTCCATGTCGTCGTCCGGCGCCGTAGCGGTGCCGGACACCTGCCCGGTGCCGCCCGCGGACCACTTGACCACCAGGCCCTGGAGCCGCGCCATGATCTGGGCGTGCGTCTCGGTGTCGGAGTCGAGCGCCGACAGGGTGGATTCCAGCCGGTCGAGCTCTCCGAAGACGGGCTCGGTCGCGGGCCCGTCCGCGGGGGTGACCTCTTCCCGCAGGAATCGTCCGAGCGACGCCGGCGTCGGGTAGTCGAACACCAGGGTCGCCGGCAGCCGGGTTCCGGTGATCGCGTTGAGCCGGTTGCGCAGCTCGACGGCCGACAGGGAGTCGAAGCCCAGGTCCTTGAAGGCGTGTCCGGGTTCGATCGCCTGCCCCGACGCGTAGCCGAGGACGACGGCCACCTGGTCGCACACCAGGTCCACCAGGATGCGCTCGCGCTCCGTCTCGGACTTTCCGGCCAGGTGCTGCTTGAGCGCGCTGGCCGGGTCGGCCGTGGTGCTCGCGGCGCCCGACTCGGCGGTCCTGCGGGCGGGTGCCCGCACCAGTCCGCGCAGCAGCGCGGGTACCGGCTCGCCCACCGACGCCATGTCCATCGTCATGGGCACCAGGACGGCCCCGTCGAGGTCGCGGGTCGCGTCGAACAGCGCGAGTCCGGCCTCGGGGGTGAGGGCGACCATGCCGGTCCTGGTCATGCGGGTGACGTCGGCGTCGGCCAGTTCGGTGGTCATGCCGCCGTCCTGTGTCCACGGGCCCCAGACGAGCGAGGCCGCGGGGAGCCCCTCGGCCCTGCGGTGCTGGGCGAGGGCGTCCATGAAGGCGTTGCCCGCCGCGTAGTTGGCCTGGCCGGCGCCGCCGAAGGTTCCGGAGACGGAGGAGAACAGGATGAAGGCGGAGAGGTCGAGGTCGCGGGTCAGCTCGTGGAGGTGCAGCGCGGCGTCCACCTTCGGACGCAGCACCTTGTCCACCCGCTCCGGCGTCAGCGACTCCACCACACCGTCATCCAGCACACCCGCCGCATGCACCACGGCCGACAACGGACGCTCCGAACCAATCCCCGCCAGCAGACTCTCCACCGAAGCACGATCGGCGACATCACACGCCACCGCCTCCGCCTCGGCACCCAACCCCGCCAACTCCGCCACCAACTCCGCCGCACCCGGCGCCTCCGCACCACGACGACTCGTCAACACCAACCGCTCGACACCGTGCTCCACCACCAAATGACGGGCCAGCAACGCACCCAGACCACCCGTACCACCCGTGATCAGCACCGTGCCCGGACCGTCCAGCGTCCTCGGCATGGTCAGCGCCACCTTGCCGGTGTGGCGGGCCTGGCTGATGAAACGGAAGGCGTCGGGCGCCCTGCGGACGTCCCAGGTGCGCACCGGCAGCGGCCGCAGCACCCCGCGCTCGAACAGCGAGATCAGGTCGTTCCACATCTCGTGGATGCGGTCGGGGCCCGCCTCGATGAGGTCGAACGCCTGGTAGGAGACGCCGCTGTACTCGGCGGCCACCTCTTCCGGGTTCCTGATGTCGGTCTTGCCCATCTCCAGGAACCAGCCGCCGCGCGGCAGCAGTCGCAGACCCGCGTCCACGAACTCCCGCGCCAGCGAGTCGAGCACCACGTCCATGCCGCGCCCGCCGGTCGCATCGAGGAAGCGCTTCTCGAAGTCCAGCGTCCGCGACGAGGCGATGTGGTCGTCGTCCAGGCCCAGCGACCGCAGGGTGTCCCACTTGCCCTCGCTCGCCGTGCCGAACACCTCGGCACCGAAGTGCCGCGCCAGCTGGAGCGTGGCCATGCCCACACCACCGGCCGCCGAGTGCACCAGCACCGACTGGCCCTTCTTCAGGCCCGCCAGGTCCCTCATGGCGTAGTAGGCGGTCAGGAACACGATGGGGGTGGAGGCTGCCTGCTCGAACGTCCAGTCCCGCGGGACCCGGGCCACGACGCGCGAGTCGGTGATGGCGACCGGGCCGAACGACCCGCTGAAGATGCCCATCACCTTGTCGCCCGGCACGAGGTCCTTGACCGCGGAGCCGACCTCGGTCACCACACCGGCGCCTTCGCCACCGAGCGGCCCGGCCTCCCCGGGGTACATCCCCAGGGCGTTGAGCACATCGCGGAAGTTCAGGCCCGCGGCGCGCAGCGCCACCCTGATCTCGGTCGCGCCCAACTCCTCCGTGGCGTCGGGGCAGGGCAGCAGCGCCAGGTTCTCCAACGTCCCCTTGGCGTGCATGTCCAGCCGCCATTCGCGCACCCCGGCGGGCGGCAGCAGCGCGGTGCCCGAGGAGACCCGGGCCATGCGCTGGCCGAGCACCGTGCCCTCGCGGACCACGGCCTGCGGCTCGTCGGTGGCGAGCACCGACGGCAGCATGGCCTTGGACGCCTCGTCCTCGTCCAGGTCGACCAGGACGAAGCAGTTCGGGTTCTCCGACTGCGCGGACCGCACCATGCCCCACAGGGGCGCGTGGATCAGGTCCGGGGTCTCGTCGCGCTCCTCGGGCGCCATGGCCCCCGAGGTCACGAAGACCAGCCGGGAGGAGGCGAACCTGCGGTCGCCGAGCCAGCCCTGGATCATGCCGAGCGTGTGGTGTGTCACCGCGTGGATGGCGCCCGCCGGCTCCAGGCCCCGCTTGGCCTTGCCCTTGGCCTTGCTCTTGGGCCTGCCCTGGGCCGCCTCGTCGTCGAGGCCCGGTGCGTAGGAGACCAGTACGGCCTCCGGGGCGGCGGCGCCACCGTCGATCGCGGCGCCCAGGGCGTCGAGATCGGCGTAGGCGGTCACCTCGGCTCCGGCGATCGCGCCGGCGGCCAGTCCGTAGTGGTCGGTGCCCACCAGGGCCCAGCGCGCCGTCGCCGTCTCGGCCGGGGCGATGGCCGGTACGGGGGTCCAGTCCAGCGTGAACAGCGAGTCGCGGAACGCCGACGTCCTGGCCGTGTCGATGTGGTCCACCGACACCGGGCGCAGCACGAGGGATTCGATCGACGCCACCGGGCGGCCGGTGCCATCGGCCACCGCGAGGGCGATGGAGTCCGGCCCCAGCTGGGTGAGGCGCACCCGCAGCGTGGACGCGCCACCGGCGTGGAGCGACACCCCGCTCCAGGAGAACGGGAGCCGGGAGAGGCCGACGTCCTCCAGGGCGACGAAGGTCACCGCCTGCACGGCGGCGTCCAGCAGCGCCGGGTGGAGGCCGAAGTCGGCCGCGTCCGACGCGTGCTCCTCACCGAGCCCGACCTCGACGTAGACGTCGTCGCCGGAGCGCCAGGCGGCCCGCAGGCCCTGGAACACCGGGCCGTAGGCGAAGCCGGAGGCGGCGAAGCGCTCGTAGAAGTCGCTGATGTCCAGCGCCTCCGCGTCCGCCGGGGGCCATGCGGCCAGGTCGAACGACGGCTCGGGGCCGGTCGGGGCCAGCGCACCGGCCGCGTGCTGTGTCCACGGCTCGTCCGAGGACGCGTCGGCCGGGCGGGAGTACAGGCTGAGCGAGCGGTGGCCCGTCTCGTCCGTGTCACCCACCCAGAGCTGCACCTGGACCGGCTCGTTCTCGGGCAGGACCATCGGGGTGGCCAGGGTGACCTCCTCGACCCGGCCGCAGCCGACCTGGTCGGCGGCGCGGATGGCCAGTTCGAGGAATCCGGTCCCGGGGAACAGGGCCGCGCCCGCGATCGCGTGGTCGGCCAGCCACGGCTGGCTCTGCACCGAAAGCCTGCTGGTGAACAGGAATCCGTCCCGGCCCGCGAGCTCCACTCCGGCACCCAGCAGCGGGTGGTTGGGAGAGCTGAGCCCGACGGAGGAGATGTCCCCCGTCATCGGGCCGCCGGCCTTCGGCCAGTAGCGCTGCCGCTGGAAGGCGTAGGTGGGCAGGTCCACTCGCCGGACGTCGAGCCCGGCGAACGCCGCCGACCAGTTCACGGTGGTGCCGTGGACGTGGAGTTCGGCCAGCGCCGTGGTCAGCGCCTGGGCCTCGGGGCGGTTCTTGCGCAGCGCGGGGACGAGGGTGAGAGCGTCTCCGGCCTCGTCGGCCGTCAGGCAGTCCTGGGCCATCGCGGTGAGCACACCGTCGGGACCGACCTCGAGGTACGAGGTGACCCCGAGCTTCTCCAGGGCCCGTACGCCGTCGGCGAACCGGACCGCCTCCCGCACATGCCGCACCCAGTACTCCGGCGAGCACACCTCGGCCGCGCCCGCGGACGCGCCCGTGAGGTTGGAGACCAGCGAGATCGACGGTGCCTCGAAGGACAGGCCGGAGACGACCTCACGGAAGTCGTCCAGCATCGCGTCCATGCGGGGCGAGTGGAAGGCGTGGCTGACCCGCAGCCGGCGGGTCTTGCGGCCCTGCTCCGCCCAGTCCTCGGCGATCTCCAGCGCCGCGGCCTCATCGCCCGCGATCACCACGGCGGTCGGGCCGTTGACCGCGGCGATGCTCACCTCGGCCTCACGCCCGGCCAGCGACAGGGCGATTTCCTCCTCGGACGCCTGCACCGCGATCATCGCGCCGCCTTCCGGCAGCGCCTGCATCAGCCGGCCGCGCGCCGCGATGAGCGCGCACGCGTCCTCCAGCGAGAGCACCCCGGACACATGAGCCGCGGCCACCTCGCCCACCGAGTGGCCGATGAGCACGTCCGGGGTGACACCCCAGTGCTCCAGCAGCCGGAACAGCGCCACCTCGATGGCGAACAGCGCGGGCTGGGTGAACGCCGTCTGGTTCAGCAGCTCGGCGTCCTCAGTGCCCTCGGCGGCGAACATCACGTCCCGCAGCGGCCGGTCGAGCAGCACATCGAGGTATGCGCACACCTCGTCCAGAGCGCGGGCGAACACCGGGTAGCCGTCGTAGAGCTCACGGCCCATGCCCGGACGCTGCGCGCCCTGACCCGAGAAGAGGAATGCCGCCTTGCCTGCCGTGCCCACGGACCCCTGGACGACTCCGGGGGCCGTGCCACCGGAGGCGATGGCCTCCAGACCGCTCAGCAGCCCGTCCCGGTCGCCGCTCATGAGCACGGCGCGATGGTCGAAGACGGACCGGGTGGCCGCCAGCGAGTGGCCCACGTCGTTCAGGTCGAGCTCGGGGTGGGCCGCCACATAGTCGTACAGGCTCCTGGCCTGGGCGCGCAGCGCCTCGGCGCCCTTGCCGGCGACCGTCCAGGGGAGCGTTTCCGAACCGGTCGAGGGAGTGTCGTCCGTACGGACCCGCTCCACCGTCTCCGACTCCGGGGCCTGCTCGATGATGGTGTGGGCGTTGGTGCCGCTGATGCCGAACGAGGAGATGCCCGCCCGGCGCGGCTCGCCGTCCTCCGGCCACGCGGTCGGCGCGGTCAGCAGCCGGACCTCGCCCGCCGTCCAGTCCACATGCGGTGTGGGCTCGTTGACGTGGAGCGTCCGCGGCAGGACGCCCTCACGCATGGCCATCACCATCTTGATGACACCGGCCACACCGGCGGCCGCCTGTGTGTGCCCGATGTTGGACTTGATGGAGCCCAGCCACAGCGGCCGGCCCTCCTGCCGCCCCTGGCCGTAGGTGGCCAGCAGCGCCTGCGCCTCGATCGGGTCACCGAGCCGGGTGCCGGTGCCGTGTGCCTCGACCGCCTGCACCTGGTGGGGGGCGAGGTCGGCACTGGCCAGCGCCTGGCGGATCACCCGCTGCTGCGACGGGCCGTTGGGCGCCGTCAGACCGTTGGACGCGCCGTCCTGGTTGACGGCGGAGCCGCGCACGATCGCCATCACCGGGTGGCCGTTGCGCCGCGCGTCGGACAGCCGCTCCAGCAGCAGCACACCGACGCCCTCGGCCCAGCCCGTTCCGTCCGCCGAGGCCGCGAACGCCTTGCACCGGCCGTCCGACGACAGCCCCTTCTGGCGGCTGAAGTCCACGAACGAGCCCGGGGTGGACATGATCGTGACACCGCCGGCCAGCGCCAGCGAGCACTCGCCCTGGCGCAGCGACTGCACGGCCATGTGCAGCGCCACCAGCGACGAGGAGCACGCCGTGTCCACCGTGACGGCCGGTCCTTCGAGGCCGAAGGTGTAGGAGACACGGCCCGAGACGACGCTGCCCGCGTTGCCGGTGCCGAGATAGCCGTCGGGTCCGCCCGGGGCGGTCAGCAGCAGGCCGATGTAGTCCTGGCCGTTGCTTCCCGCGAAGACACCGGTCCGGCTTCCCTTGAGCGACGTGGGGTCGATGCCCGCCCGCTCGAACGCCTCCCAGGAGGTCTCCAGCAGCAGCCGCTGCTGGGGGTCGATGGTCAGCGCCTCGCGCGGGGCGATGCCGAAGAACGCCGGGTCGAACTCGTCGGCGTCATAGACGAAGCCGCCGCCGCTCGCATAGCTGGTGCCCGTGTTCTCCGGGTCCGGGTTGTAGAGGTCGTCCAGGTCCCAGCCACGGTTGGTCGGGTAGGCGCTGATCACGTCGCTGCCCTCGGAGACCAGTCGCCACAGGTCCTCCGGAGTGCGCACCCCGCCGGGGAAGCGGCAGCTCATGGACACGATCGCGATCGGGTCGTCGTCCACGACCGTGCCCGTCACCACCGGCAGGTCATCGGCCGGCGCGGGCGCGGTGCCCAGCACCTCGCCGAGGATGAACCGGGCGAGCACGGTGGGCGTCGGGTAGTCGAACGCCATCGTGACCGGCAGGTTCACACCGGCGGCCGCGCTGAGGCCGTTGCGCAGTTCCACGGCGGTCAGCGAGTCGAACCCGATGTCCCGGAAGGCCCGCTCGGGCTCCACCGCGTCGGCGCTCGGGTATCCGATCACCTCGGCGGCGTGGGACCTGACGAGGTCGAGCACCTCCGCCTCGCGTTCGACGGCCGACAGCCCCTCGAGGCGCACGGCCAGCCCGGTGAGCGCCGCGCCCAGCTCGGCCTCGGCCGCCTCCAGGGCCTCCCGTACCTCCGGCAGTTCGTTCAGCAGCGGACGCGGCCGGGCCGAGGCGAAGCCGGGTGCGTAGCGCTCCCAGTCCACATCGGCGACGGTGATGTCCACCTCGTCGTGGTCGAGCGCCTGCTGAAGGGCCTCGACGGCGAGTTCGGGCACCAGCGGCGGCATACCGCGCCGCTTCAGCTGGGCCGCGGTGGCGTCGTCCACCAGACCGCCGCCGCCCCAGGCGCCCCACGCCACCGAGGTGGCCGCCAGCCCCTGGGACCGGCGCTGCTTCGCCAGGGCGTCGAGGAAGGCGTTCGCGGCGGCGTAGCTGCCCTGACCGGCACCACCGACGGTTCCGGCGTACGAGGAGAAGAGGATGAACGCGGACAGGTCCAGGTCCTGGGTGAGCTCGTGGAGGTTCACCACGGCGTCCACCTTGGGCCGGAAGACCCCCTGCGTCCTGGGGATGGTGAGGGTGTCGATGAGGCCGTCGTCCAGGACACCGGCCGCGTGCACCACCGCGGTCAGCGGGTACTCGGCGGGCAGCCCGTCGAGGAGCTCCCGCAGCGCGCCACGGTCGGCCACATCGCACGCCGCGACGGTGACCCGCGCGCCGAGCGCGGTCAGCTCGTCCCGCAACTCGGCCGCGCCGGGGGCCTCCAGGCCGCGACGGCTGGTCAGCACCAGGTGCTCGGCACCGCCACGGGCGAGCCAGCGGGCCAGACGGCCACCGAGGGCACCGGTACCACCGGTGATCAGGACGCTGCCGCGAGGCTCCCAGACGCGGGCCGGCCGGGCGTCGCCCAAGGGGGCCCGGACGAGCCGTCGGGCGAAGACACCGGAGGCGCGCACCGCCACCTGGTCCTCGTCGCCGGAGCGCCCGATCAGGCCGACCAGGCGGTTGAGCGCCCGCTCGTCGAGCGCGTCCGGCGACTCGGGGAGGTCGACCAGACCGCCCCAGCGCTGTGCGTACTCCAGGCCGACCACTCGGCCCAGACCCCACACCAGGGACTGTTTGACGCTGCCGACCCGGTCGGAGCGGCCCACGGACACGGCTCCGGTGGTGGCGAGCCACAGCGGCACATCGATGTCGATGTCGCTCAGCGCCTGGACCAGGGCCACGGTTCCGGCGAAGCCGCGCGGAATGCCCGGGTGTTCGGCCAGTGCCTCCTCGTCCAGCGCGAGCAGAGAGAGCACTCCGTCGATCGCGAGCGTCCCCTCCTGCTCATCACCGTCCGCGGACGGCGTGCCGGGGGCGGCGGCCCGCAGGAGTCCGGCCAGCGACGACCGCTCCGGCTCCGTCTCGTCCAGGTCGACCCGCACCATGCGGGCACCGTGGCGCTCCACGTCCCGCGCGATGCGCTCGGCCAGCGCACGGGCGGCGTCGACCGGCGGGACGACGACCATCCACGTACCGGTGATCGGGGCGCCCTGCTCGGAGCCGGACGACGGCTGGTCGATGACGGGCTTCCAGTTGATCCGGTAGCGCCAGTTGTCGACCGTCGAGCGGTCACGCCTGCCCCGCCGGTACGACGACAGGGCGGGCAGCACCGCGCTCAGCGGCGCCTCCCCGTCGAGCTCCAGCGTCCGTGCCAGTCCTTCGAGGTCCTCGCGCTCGACGGCCTCCCAGAACTTGGCGTCCACCGCGTCGGCCTCGGAGACGAGGCCGTTGCCGAGCCCGCCGTCCTCGGCCGCCTGCGGCCAGTACCGCTGCCGCTGGAAGGCGTACGTCGGCAGGTCCACCTGGCGGGCGCCGTTACCGGCGAACACCTTGCGCCAGTCGACGTCGGCCCCATGGACATGCAACTCGGCGATCGAGGTCAGGAACCGCTCCAGGCCGCCTTCGTCACGCCGCAGCGTGCCGATGACCACGGCCTGGGCCTCGGCGGCCTCCACGGTCTGCTGCACGGGGAGGGTGAGCACCGGGTGCGGGCTCACCTCGATGAACACGCCGTGGCCGGTGTCGAGGAGGGTGCGGGTGGTGGCCTCCAGCTCGACCGTCTGGCGCAGGTTGCGGTACCAGTACTCGGCGTCCAGAGCGGCGGTGTCCACCAGCTCACCGGAGACCGTGGAGTAGAACGGCACCTCCGGCACGCGCGGTTCGAGGTCCGCCAGGACCTCCAGCAGCTCCTCGCGGATGGCCTCCACATGGGCGGAGTGCGAGGCGTAGTCCACCGGCACCCGGCGGACCCGGATCTCCTCGCCCTCCAGCTGAGCCACCATCTCGTCCAGCGCGCCCGGGTCGCCGGACACCACGACCGAGCCGGGGCCGTTGACCGCCGCGACGGATATTCCACCGTCCCAGGCGGCGATACGGTCCTTGACCTGCTCGACCGGCAGCCCGACCGACACCATGCCACCGCGTCCGGCCAGACCCGCGGCGATGGCCTGCGACCGCAGGGTGACCACCTTCGCGGCGTCCTGGAGCGAGAGCGCACCGGCCACGCAGGCCGCGGCGATCTCGCCCTGGCTGTGGCCCATGACGGCGTCGGGCTCGACACCCATCGAACGCCACAGCTTCGCCAGCGACACCATCACCGCGAACAACACCGGCTGGACCACATCCACCCGGTCGAACCCCGGAGCACCCTCGACGCCACGCAGCACATCCGTCAGCGACCAGTCCACGTAGGCCGACAGGGCCGTCTCACACTCGGCTATCGCCTCCGCGAACACCGGCGAGGACTCCAACAGCCCCACCGCCATGCCCATCCACTGCGCACCCTGACCGGGGAAGACGAACACCGAACGGCCCGGCTCCTCGACGGCGCTCGCGCGGACCACGCCCGGTGCCTTGGCGCCCTCGGCCACCGCCGCCAGGCGCTCCAGGAGCTCCTCCCGGCCGGTTCCGGTCACCGCGGCCCGGTACTGGAACGCGGACCTGGTCGTCGCCAGGGAGTGGGCCACGTCGGCGGCCCGCAGCTCCGGGCGCTCGGCCACGAACTCCCGCAGCCGGTCCGCCTGGGCCCGCACCGCGTCGTTGCTCTTGCCCGCCACGATCCACGCCACCGGGCCGTCGGCCGGCTCGGTCTCGGCGGTCTCGTCCGCCTCGACCTCGGGGGCCTGCTCCAGGATGGTGTGCACATTGGTGCCGCTCATACCGAACGCCGACACACCCGCGCGTCGCGGATGCCCGGTCTCGGGCCACGGCCTGGCCTCGGCCAGCAGCTCGACGTCGCCCTCCGTCCAGTCGACGTGCGGCGAGGGCTCGTCGAGGTGCAGGGTCTTCGGCAGAACGCCGTGCCGCATGGCCATCACCATCTTGATGACGCCACCCACGCCCGCGGCCGCCTGCGAATGGCCGATGTTGGACTTGATGGCGCCCAGCCACAGCGGCTGGCCCTCGGGGCGCTCCTGACCGTAGGTGGCCAGCAGCGCCTGCGCCTCGATCGGGTCACCGAGCGAGGTGCCCGTGCCGTGCGCCTCCACCGCGTCGACCTCGGCGGCCGACAGGCGGGCGTTCGCCAGCGCCTGCCGGATGACCCGCTGCTGCGAGGGGCCGTTGGGCGCCGTCAGACCGTTGGACGCACCGTCCTGGTTCACCGCGCTGCCCCGCACCACGGCGAGGATCGGGTGTCCGTTGCGGCGGGCGTCCGACAGCCGCTCGAGGACGAGCATGCCGACGCCCTCGGCCCAGCTGGCACCGTCCGCGGCGGCCGAGAACGGCTTGCTGCGGCCGTCGGAGGCGAGCGCGCGCTGGCGGCTGAACTCGACCAGCGACATCGGCGTGGACATCACCGTCACACCACCGGCGAGGGCCAGCGAGCACTCGCCCTGGCGCAGCGCCTGCCACGCCAGGTGCAGGGCGACCAGCGACGACGAGCACGCGGTGTCCACCGTCACGGCCGGGCCCTCGAGGCCCAGGGTGTAGGAGATACGACCGGAGAGCACGCTGGGCGAGACACCGGTGCCGATGTAGCCCTCGACGCTCTCCTGGGATCCGGCGAGGACGCCGCCGTAGTCCTGGTAGGTCACACCGGCGAAGACGCCGGTCTGGCTGCCCTTCGCGGAGACCGGGTCGATACCGGCCCGCTCCAGCGCCTCCCACGAGGTCTCCAGCAGCAGTCGGTGCTGCGGGTCCATGGACAGCGCCTCACGCGGCGAGATCCCGAAGAACGCCGGGTCGAACTGGCTGGCGCCGTGCAGGAAGCCACCTTCCTGCGTGTAGCACTTGCCCGGCTCGTCCGGGTCCGGGTCGTAGAGGTTCTCCACGTCCCAGCCGCGGTCGGTCGGGAAGGGGGAGATGCCGTCCCGGCCCTCGGCGACCAGGTTCCACAGGTCCTCGGGGGTGGCCACCTCTCCGGGGTAGCGGCAGCTCATGCCGACGATCACGATCGGCTCGTCGTTGCCGGCCACCGCGACCGGCACCGGCTGGAGCGCTCCGGTCTGCGCGCCGAGCACCTCGGCACGGGCGAACTTCGCCAGTTCGGCGGGGGTCGGGTAGTCGAACACCGCGGTCGCCGGGAGGCGCAGGCCCGTGGCCTTGCCGACCCGGTTACGGAACTCGACGGCGGTCAGCGAGCTGAAGCCGATGTCCTTGAACGCCTGCGACCCCTGCACCGCGTCGGCGGAGGCGTGTCCGAGCACCGCCGCGACATGGGTGCGGATCACATCGAGCATCACCCGGTCCTGCTCGGGCTCGGAGAGCCCGGTCAGCCGCTCCCGCAGCGCGGCGAGCGGTCCGGAGTCCGATCCGGCGCCCTTCTTGGCGGCGCGCCGTGCGGTCTTGCGCCGACGGGCGGGCTTGGCGGGGGTCTCCCCGGCGGAGGTGTCCGTGGCCACCTCTGCGGGGGCGTCGGTGGCCACCTCTGCGGGGGCGTCGGTGGCCACCTCTGCGGGGGCGTCGGTGGCCACCTCTGCGGGGGCGTCGGTGGCCACCTCGGCCGAGGTGGCGGTCTCGGCCTCCACCGGCGCCGGGGCCTCCACCTGCTCGCCGGCGACCTGGCGCAGCGTCAGCGTGTCGGCGGAGAGCACGGGTTCGCCGGCCCCGTCGACCGCGGCCAGGGAGAGCGTCTCCGGACCGGTGCGGGCGAGCCGGACGCGCAGCGCGGAGGCACCCTCGGCGTACAGCGACACCCCGGCCAGGCTGAACAGGACGCGACCGCGCCCCACACCGTCCAGCACTCCGAGGCCGAGCGGCTGTAGCGCCGCGTCCAGCAGGGCGGGGTGCAGCCCGAACCGCTGGGCGTCCACGACGGACTCCTCGGCCAGGCTGACCTCGGCGAACACCTCGTCATCGCGCTGCCAGACGGCTCGGAGGCCACGGAACGAGGGCCCGTAGACGAGGCCGTCGCCCGCGAGCAGCTCATACAGGCCGTCCACATCGACGCGTTCGGCGCCGGGCGGGGGCCATGCGGTGGAGTCGAAGCGCGCCGCCCCTTCGGCGGTCGCGGCGTCGTCCGGCTCCGGGGCGAGCACACCGCTGGCGTGGCAGATCCACTCGTCCTCGCCTTCCGGCTCGGCCACCCGCGAGTACATCTCCAGCGAGCGGGTGCCGGACTCGTCCTCCTCGCCGAGGACGAGCTGGATCTGGACGCCGCCCCCTCGGGGGAGGACCAGCGGCGCCTGGATGACCAGCTCTTCCACCTGGCCGAGGCCGACCTCGTCACCGGCGCGGATGGCCAGTTCGACGAGGGCCGTGGTGGCCAGGACCGCCTCGCCGCGCAGGACGTGGTCCGCCAGCCAGGGCTGGGTGTGCAGCGAGAGCGTTCCGGTGAACACCAGGCCGTCGGCGCCCGCGAGCGGGACGGCTCCGCCCAGCAGCGGGTGGTCGGCCGGGTCGAGGCCGAAGGCGGCGGCGTCTCCCGCGGCGGCACCGGGCTCCAGCCAGTAGCGCTGGTGCTGGAACGCGTAGGTCGGCAGGTCCACGCGGCGGGCGCCGCGCCCGGCGAAGAAGGCCCGCCAGTCGACGGTTTCGCCGTGGACGTGTGTCTCGGCGAGGGCCGCGACGAGCGCCTGCGTCTCGGGGCGGTCCTTGCGCAGCACCGGAACCAGCAGGGGGGCCGGTGTGTCGTCGGCCGCGATGTCGTCGACCGGTGCGGTCAGGCAGTCCTGGGCCATCGCGGACAGTACGCCGTCGGGGCCCACCTCGATGTACGCGGTGACGCCCTGCGCTTCGAGCGCCCGCACCCCGCCTCGGAAACGGACCGTCTCCCGCACATGGCGCACCCAGTATTCCGGCGAGCACACCTCTTCGGCACCGGCCTGCTCACCCGTGACATTCGAGATGAAGGCGATGGACGGCGCCTGGAAGGACAGGCCGGAGACGACGGCGCGGAAGCCGTCGAGCATGGCGTCCATGTGCGGCGAGTGGAAGGCGTGGCTGACGCGCAGGCGGCGGGTCCTACGGCCCCGCTCCGCCCACTGTCCGGCGATCTCCAGCGCCGCGGCCTCGTCGCCCGCGATGACCACCGCGGTCGGGCCGTTGACGGCGGCGACGCTCAGCTCGGCCTCACGACCGGCCAGCGACGCCGCGATCTCCTCTTCGGACGCCTCGACGGCGACCATCGCGCCACCGGCCGGCAGGGCCTGCATCAGACGGCCGCGAGCGGCCACCAGGGTGCAGGCGTCCTCCAGCGAGAACACCCCGGCCACATGGGCGGCGGCGATCTCACCGATGGAGTGGCCGATCAGCACGTCCGGGGTGACGCCCCAGTGCTCCAGCAGCCGGAACAGCGCCACCTCGATGGCGAACAGGGCGGGCTGGGTGAAGGCCGTCTGGTCGAGCAGCTCGGCGTCGGCGCTGCCCTCGGCCGCGAACATCACATCCCGCAGCGGCCGGTCGAGCACCATGTCCAGCCGTGCGCACACCTCGTCCAGGGCGCGGGCGAACACCGGGAAGGCGTCGTACAGCTCCCGGCCCATGCCGAGGCGCTGCGCGCCCTGACCGGTGAACAGGAACGCAGTCTTTCCGGCCGTGGCCGCCTGCCCCTGGACGATGCCCGGGGCGTCGTCGCCCGCGGCGACGGTCTCCAGGCCGCGCAGCAATGCCTCGCGGTCGGTGCCCAGCAGCACCGCGCGGTGCTCGAACACCGATCGCGTGGCGACCAGCGATTCGGCGATGTCCAGAACGCCGGACCCGGCGCCTTCCGACAGGTGGGCGCGCAGCCGCTCGGCCTGGGCGCGCAGGGCTTCCGGGCTGCGGGCGGAGAGCACCCAGGGGGCCATGCCGTGGTCGTCGGCGGGGGCCGCCTGAGTGGGCTCCGCCTCGTCCGCCACCGGGGCCTGCTCGATGATGGTGTGGGCGTTGGTCCCGCTCACGCCGAACGCGGAGACACCGGCCCGGCGCGGCTGTCCGGTCTCGGGCCACGCGGCGGCCTCGGTCAGCAGCCGCACCTCGCCCGCCGACCAGTCCACCTCGCGCGACGGCTCATCCACGTGCAGGGTCTGGGGCAGCACCCCGTGCCGCATGGCCATCACCATCTTGATGACGCCCGCGACACCGGCGGCGGCCTGTGTGTGACCGATGTTCGACTTGATCGATCCGAGCCAGAGCGGCAGGTTCTCCGGGCGCTCCTGGCCGTAGGTGGCCAGCAGTGCCTGGGCCTCGATCGGGTCACCCAGCGTCGTTCCGGTGCCGTGTGCCTCGATCACCTGGACGTCGGCGGCGGAGAGCTGGGCGTTGGCGAGGGCCTGGCGGATGACCCGCTGCTGCGACGGGCCGTTGGGCGCCGTCAGACCGTTGGACGCGCCGTCCTGGTTGACCGCCGAGCCCCGCACGATCGCCAGCACCTGGTGGCCGTTGCGCCGGGCGTCGGACAGCCGCTCGACGAGCAGCATGCCCACACCCTCGGACCAGCCCGTACCGTCCGCAGCGTCCGCGAACGGCTTGCACCGGCCGTCGGGGGCGAGTCCGCGCTGTCGGCTGAACTCCACGAAGGCGGCGGGGTTGGTCATCACGGTGACGCCACCGGCGAGCGCCATGGAGCACTCGCCCTGGCGCAGCGCCTGCGCGGCCTGGTGCAGGGCGACCAGCGACGACGAGCACGCCGTGTCCACCGTCAGCGCGGGTCCTTCCAGACCCAGCGTGTAGGAGATGCGGCCCGAGACGACGGAGGTGGCGCTGCCGGTCAGCAGCTGTCCTTCGAGCCCCTCGGGGATCTCGTGCAGCCCGGTGCCGTAGCCGGAGGTCGCGGCGCCGACGTAGACGCCGATCTGGTTGCCGCGCACGGACGCCGGGTCGATACCGGCCCGCTCGAACGCCTCCCAGGAGGTCTCCAGCAGCAGTCGCTGCTGCGGGTCCATGGCGAGCGCCTCACGCGGCGAGATGCCGAAGAACGCGGCGTCGAACTCGCTCGCCCCGTCGAGGAATCCACCCTCACGGGCGTAGAAGGTGCCCAGGCGCTCCGGGTCAGGGTCGTACATCCCCTCGACGTCCCATCCGCGGTCGGAGGGGAAGTCCGTGATGGCGTCCGTACCGGCCGCCACGAGGTTCCACAGCTCCTCCGGGCTGCGCACACCGCCGGGGAAGCGGCAGCTCATCCCGACGATCGCGATCGGGTCGTCGTCGACCCGGGCCGCCACCGCCGACGGCGCCGCCACGTCGCCCTGCGTCCCGAGCACCTCGGCACGCAGATGGTCGGCCAGCACCGTGGCACTCGGGTAGTCGAAGACCAGCGTGGCCGGAAGCACCAGCCCGGTCTCCGCGTTCAGCCGGTTACGGAACTCCACCGCCGTGAGCGAGTCGAAACCCAGCTCCTTGAACGCACGCGCGGGCTCCACCGACTCCGCGCCCGCGAAGCCGAGGACCGCGGCGGCGTGGGCGCGCACCAGGTCGAGGAGGGTCCGGTCGATCTCGGCCTCGGTGAGCCCGGTGAGGCGCTCCCGCAGTGCCGAGCCGGCCGAGGTGCCTTCGGCGCTTCCGGCGCTCGCCAGCGCTCGCTGGACCTCGGGCAGATCGCCGAGGAGCGGGCTGGGCCGCCCGATGGTGAACGCGGGGGCGAATCGCTCCCAGTCCACATCGGCGACCGTCACCACGCCCTCGTCACCAGCGACCGCCCCTTGCAGAGCGGCGATCGCCAGACCCGGCGCCATCGCGGGCAGACCGCGGCGCGCCAGGTGGTCGCCCTCGTCGCCGGCCACCATGCCGCCTTCGGCCCAGGGTCCCCAGGCCACCGCGGTACCGGCGAGACCCCGCGCACGGCGGTCCTCCACCAGCGCGTCCAGATAGGCGTTGGCCGCACCGTACGCGGCCTGGCCACCACTGCCCCACACACCCGCGATCGAGGAGAACACCACGAACGCGTCCAACTCACGGTCGCCCAGCAGCGCGTCCAGGTTGACGGCGCCCGCCACCTTGCCGGAGACCACGGCGGCGGCGTCGGCCAGCCCGGTCTCGGCCAGCGGACCGGCCGCGTTGGCACCCGCCGCGTGGACCACCGCCGTCAGCGGAAGCTCCTCCGGCACGGCGTCCAGCACGGCGGCCAGCGCCTCCCGGTCGGCCACATCACAGGCCGCCACGGTCACCCGGGCGCCCAGCGCCTCCAACTCCTCGCGCAGCTCGGACGCGCCCGGCGCCTCGATGCCACGACGGCTCGTCAGCACCAGATGCTCGGCACCATTGCGCACCAACCAGCGGGCCACCTGACCACCGAGTGCACCCGTACCACCGGTCACCAACACCGTGCCACGCGCCCGCCACGTCGTCCCGTCGGCCACGGGAGCGGCCGACCGCGTCAGACGGCGTGCGAACACCCCCGAACCGCGCACCGCGACCTGGTCCTCGGCGCCCTCGGTGGCGTCTGCGGACAGCACACCGGCCAGCCGCGCGACCGCGCGCTCGTCCAGGGACTCGGGCAGGTCGACCAGACCGCCCCACAGTTGCGGCAGCTCCAGCGCGGCCACCCGGCCGAGCGCCCACACCATCGCCTGTGTCGGGTGGCTGAGCCGTTCGGAGCGGCCCACCGACACGGCGCCGCGGGTACCGCACCACAGCGGGGCCTCGATGCCGGTGTCCGCCATGGCCCGCACCAGGGTCAGCGTCAGGGCGAGACCGCTGGAGAGCGCGGGGTGTCCCGGGCAGGGCTCCTCGTCCAGGGCGAGCAGCGACAACACGCCGCCCAGGGCAGGCGTGTCGGCGATCGCCCCACGCAGCCGCTCCCCCAGCGCCTCGGCGTCCAGGTCCCGCTCATCGGCGACCAGCGACACCACATCCGCGCCATGCCGCCCGAGCCCGGAGACGACCTCCGCCACCAGCTCGTCCTCGGCACGCGACGCCGGGACCACCACCAGCCACGTCCCCGACAGCGACCCACCGGCCGCGTCCGGAACCGGCTTCCACGCCACCCGGTAACGCCAGTTGTCGATCGTGGACTGGTCGCGCCGGTTGCGGTGGTACGTGGACAGTGCGGGCAGCACCGCGCTCAGCGGTGTCTCGCCGTCGACGTCGAGCGTCTCGGCGAGCGCTTCGAGATCCTCGCGCTCGACCGCTTCCCAGAACCGGGCGTCCACCGAATCCGCGGCGGCCGACGTGTCCCAGCCGTTCAGGGAGAGGGACACCTCGGGCCAGTACCGCTCGCGCTGGAAGGCGTACGTCGGCAGCTCCACCATGCGCGCACCGCGCCCGGCGACAACGGACTCCCACTCCACCGAGGCGCCGTGGACGTGGAGTTCGGCCAGCGCCATCGTCAGCGCCTGGGTCTCGGGGCGGTCCTTGCGCAGCCCCGGCACCACGGCCGAGGCCGCGGCCTGGTCCTCCGTCAGGCAGTCCCGGGCCATGGCGGAGAGCACACCGTCGGGGCCGACCTCCAGGAACCTGGTGACGCCCTGGGCGGTGAGTGCCCGCATGCCGTCCGCGAAGCGCACGGCCTCGCGGACGTGGCGCACCCAGTACTCCGGCGAGCACACCTCGGCCGCGTCCGCCGCCTCGCCCGTCACATTCGAGACCAGGGCGATGGACGGCGCCTGGAAGGACAGGCCGGATACGACGCCACGGAAATCGTCCAGCATCGCGTCCATACGGGGCGAGTGGAAGGCATGGCTGACCCGCAGCCGGCGGGTCTTACGGCCCTGCTCCGCCCACTGCCCGGCAATCTCCAGCGCCGCGGCCTCATCGCCCGCGATGACGACGGCGGTCGGGCCGTTGACGGCCGCGATGCTCACCTCGGCCTCACGACCGGCAAGCGACGCCGCGATCTCCTCCTCCGACGCCTCGATGGCGACCATCGCGCCACCCTCCGGCAACGCCTGCATCAGGCGCCCCCGGGCCGCGACCAGCGTGCACGCGTCCTCCAGCGAGAACACCCCGGCCACATGCGCGGCGGCGATCTCACCGATGGAGTGGCCGATCAGCACATCCGGGCGGACACCCCAGTGCTCCAACAGCCGGAACAGCGCCACCTCGACCGCGAACAGCGCGGGCTGGGTGAACGCCGTCTGATCCAGCAGCCCGGCGTCCGCGCTCCCCTCCACCGCGAACATCACGTCCTTGAGCGGGCGGTCCAGCGTCACGTCCAGGTGTGCGCACACCTCTTCCAGCGCCCGGGCGAACACCGGGAAGGCGTCGTACAACTCACGCCCCATGCCCAGACGCTGCGCGCCCTGACCCGAGAACAGGAACGCCGACTTGCCACCCGTGGCCGCCTGCCCCTGGACGACTCCCGAGGCGACTCCGCCCTCCGCGACGGCCCGCAGGCCGCGCAGCAGGGTCTCCCGGTCCTCGCCCACCAGCACGGCGCGGTGCTCGAACACCGACCGGGACGCCAGCGTGTGCCCGACGTCCAGCGCACCGATCTCTTCCCGGGCGGCCACGTCCGCGTACAGCCGCTCGGCCTGCGCCCGCAGCGCCTCCCGGCTCTTGCCGGACACCAGCCACGGCACCACAGCCGCCGACACCGACGTCTCGGGCCCGGCCGCCTCGGCGGCCACGGCCTCTTCCAGGTCGGGGGCCTGCTCGATGATGGTGTGCGCGTTGGTCCCGCTCAGCCCGAACGAGGAGATACCCGCCCGGCGCGGCTGACCCGTCTCCGGCCACACGGTGGCCTCCGTCAGGAGACGCACCTCACCCGTCGACCAGTCCACCTGCCGCGACGGCTCGTTCACATGCAGCGTCCGCGGCAGCACACCCGCGCGCATGGCCATCACCATCTTGATGACCCCGGCGACGCCCGCGGCGGCCTGCGTATGACCGATGTTGGACTTGATGGCGCCGAGCCACAGCGGGCGGCCCTCCGGCCGCTCCTGGCCGTAGGTGGCGAGCAGCGCCTGGGCCTCGATCGGGTCACCCAGCGTCGTACCGGTGCCGTGCGCCTCGACCGCGTCCACCTCGGACGCGGACAGCCCCGCGCTCTCCAGCGCCTGCCGGATCACCCGCTGCTGCGACGGGCCGTTGGGCGCCGTCAGACCGTTGGAGGCGCCGTCCTGGTTGATGGCGCTGCCGCGCACGATCGCCAGCACCGGGTGGCCGTTCTTGCGCGCGTCGGACAGCCGCTCCACGAGCAGCATGCCCACACCCTCGGACCAGCCCGTACCGTCCGCGCCCTCCGCGAACGGCTTGCACCGCCCGTCGGGGGCAAGGCCGCGCTGCCGGCTGAACTCCACGAAGGCACCCGGCGTCGACATCACCGACACACCACCGGCGAGCGCCAGATCACACTCGCCCTGACGCAGCGCCTGCACCGCGAGGTGCAGCGCCACCAGCGAGGACGAGCAGGCCGTGTCCACCGTCATGGCCGGCCCCTCGAGGCCGAACGTGTACGAGATGCGCCCGGACACCACGCTGGCCGCGCTGCCCGTGCCCACATGGCCGCCGAAGTCCTCGGGGGCGTCGAGCATGATCGTGGAGTAGTCCTGGCCGTTGGTGCCCACGAACACACCGGTCCGGGTGCCCCGCAGCGCGGCGGGCTTGACGCCCCCGTATTCGAACGCCTCCCAGGACGTCTCCAGCAGCAGCCGCTGCTGCGGGTCCATGGCCACGGCCTCGCGCGGCGAGATCCCGAAGAACGCGGGGTCGAACTGGGGCGCCCCGTAGAGGAATCCGCCCTCGCGGGCGTAGAAGGTGCCCGGGTGCTCGGGGTCCGGGTGGTACATGCCCTCGACGTCCCAGCCACGGTCGCCGGGGAATCCGCCGATGGCGTCGCCGCCCTCGGCCAGGAGCCGCCACAGCTCCTGCGGGGTCTCCACCCCGCCGGGGAAGCGGCAGCTCATCGCCACGATCGCGATGGGGTCGTCGTCAACCGGCCGCGCCCGGTGCGCCACCGCCGAGGTGGCCGCTTCGGCGTGGGCTCCGCCCAGCTCCTGCCACAGATGGTCGGCGAGCGCTTCGGCGGTCGGGTAGTCGAAGATGAGGGTCGCGGGCAGGCTCAGACCGGTGGCCAGGTCGAGCCGGTTGCGCAGCTCGATGGCGGTGAGGGAGTCGAAGCCGAGGTCCCGGAAGGCGCGGCCCGGCTCGACGGACTCCGCCGAGAAGTGGCCGAGGGCCGAGGCCGCGTGGGTGCGGATGAGGTCCAGCAGGAGGAGGCGCTGCTCCTCGTCCGACCGTCCGGCCAGCTGGTCCCGCAGCTCGTGGCCGGGGGCTGCCCGGCCGGTGGTCCCGGCCGCGGCGGTCAGGAGCTCACGCGCCTCGGGGATGTCGCTGACGAGGGCGCTGGGGCCCGCGCTCAGCATGGCGGCCATGGCGGCCCAGTCGATGTCGGCCACGACCAGGGCGGCCTCGTCATGACCGGCGGCCCAGCGCAGCGCGTCCAGGGCGAGCGAGGGAGCCATCGGGGGCAGTGGCCCGCCGCGCATCCGCTCCCCGGCGCGACCGCTCGCGGCCATGCCGCTCTCGGCCCACGGGCCCCAGGCGACCGCGGTGGCGGCCAGGCCCTGGGCGCGGCGCTGCTGCGCCAGTGCGTCGAGGTAGGCGTTGGCGGCGGCGTAGGCGGCCTGGCCCGCGCTGCCGACGGCGCCGGCGAACGAGGAGAACAGCACGAACGCGTCGAGCGACAACTCCGCTGTCAGCTCGTGCAGATGGCGCGCGCCCTCGACCTTCGCGGCCAGGGTCCCGGCGAGTTGCCCGACGGTCAGGCCGTCCAGCACACCGTCGTCCAGAATGCCCGCCGCGTGCACGACGGCGCTGAGCGGATTCCGCTCCGGAATGGCGGCGAGCACGGCGGCGAGGGCGTCGCGGTCGGCGGCGTCGCAGGCCGCCACGGTCACCTCGGCGCCGAGCTCCTCGAGCTCCGCGGTGAGTTCGGAAACACCCTCGGCCGACGGGCCACGACGGCTCGTCAGCACCACATGCCCGGCGCCCTCGCGCACGGCCCAGCGCGCCACCTGCGCGCCCAGGGCGCCGGTGCCACCGGTGATGAGCACCGTGCCCCGGGGCCGCCACCCGCGCTCCGCCGACTCGTCGCCGACCGTGACGCGGGCGAGGCGCCGGGCGTACGCCCCGGATCCGCGCACCGCCACCTGGTCCTCGCCGTCCTCCGCGGACAGCGCCCAGGCCAGTCGCGCGGCGGCGCGCTCGTCCAGCGTCTCCGGCAGGTCGACAAGGCCGCCCCAGCTGCGGGGGTGCTCCAGCGCGGCCGCCCGGCCGAGGCCCCAGATCTCCGCCTGCACGGCGCTGGTGAGCCGGTCGGAGCGGCCCACCGAGACGGCACCCCGGGTGGCGCACCACAGCCGGGTCCGGATGTCGGCCTCGGCCAGGGCCCGGACCAGCGTCAGCGTCAGGGCGAGGCCGCGGGAGACCGCCGGGTGCTCGGCGCAGGGCCGCTCGTCCACGCCCACCAGGGACAGCACACCGCCGATCCCGGACGGGTCGGTGGCGATCTCACGCAGCCGGTCGGCCAGTGCGCCGGGGGCGAGGTCGGCCTCGTCGGCCACCACACGAACGACCTCGGCACCGTGCCGCCGGAGCGCGGCGGACGCCGACTCCACGAACGCGTCATCGTCGCCGGAGGCGGGGACGACCAGGAGCCATGTGCCCGAGAGCGTGGCCGCGGGGGTCTCCGAGACCGGCTTCCAGGAGATCCGGTAGCGCCAGCCGTCGACCGTGGCCCGGTCGCGCTGCTGACGGCGGTACGAGGACAGCGCGGGCAGCAACTCGCCCAGCGAGCCACTGCCGTCGATGTTCAGCGCCTCGGCCAGGGCCTCCAGGTCCTCGCGCTCCACCGCGTCCCAGAAGCGGGCGTCCACGCTGTCCGCGGCGGAACCGCCGGAACCCGCGTTCGTGCCCTCGAGCCAGTAGAGCCGGCGCTGGAAGGGGTACGTCGGCAGCTCGACCGTGTGGGCGCCCCGCCCGGCGAAGACCCGCTCCCAGTCCACCGTCACACCGTGGACGTGGGCCTCGGTCAGCGCGGCCATCAGGGCCTGGGCGTCATGGCGCCCCTTGCGCAGGACCGGCACCACGGCCGGGGCCGAAGCCGTCTCCCCCGCGAGGCAGTCCCGCGCCATCGCCGAGAGCACACCATCGGGGCCCACCTCGATGTAGGCGGTGACGCCCTGGGCCGCGAGGGAGCGAACGCCGTCGGCGAAGCGCACGGCCTCGCGCACATGCCGCACCCAGTACTCCGGCGAGCACACCTCGTCGGCCCCGACCGGCTCACCCGTGACGTTGGAGACCAGCGCCAGGGTGGGGCTCTGGAAGGACAGTCCCCGCACCACACGGCGGAAGTCGTCCAGCATCGCGTCCATGCGCGGGGAGTGGAAGGCGTGGCTGACCCGCAGCCGGCTCGTCTTGCGCCCTTGCTCCGACCACTGGGCGGCGATCTCCAGGACCGCTCCCTTGTCACCGGCGATGACGACGGCGGTCGGGCCGTTGACGGCCGCGATGCTCACCCCGGCCTCACGCCCGGCGAGCGACGGCGCGATCTCCTCCTCGGAGACCTCGATGGCGACCATCGCGCCGCCCTCGGGCAGCGCCTGCATCAGGCGCCCCCGGGCCGCGACCAGCGTGCACGCGTCCTCCAGGGAGAACACCCCGGCCACATGGGCGGCGGCGATCTCACCGATGGAGTGACCGATCAGCACATCCGGCGTGACACCCCAGTGTTCCAGCAGCCGGTACAGCGCCACCTCGACGGCGAAGAGCGCGGGCTGGGTGAAGGCCGTCCGGTCCAGCAGCTCGGCGTCCGCGCTCCCCTCCGCCGCGAACACCACATCCCGCAGCGGACGGTCCAGCACCACGTCCAGGTGTGCGCACACCTCGTCCAGCGCCTGGGCGAACACCGGGAACGCCTCGTAGAGCTCCCGGCCCATCCCGAGGCGCTGCGCACCCTGGCCGGAGAAGAGGAACGCCGTCTTGACCGCCGACCCGGCCACGCCCTGAAGCACATTGGGGGCGGCCTCGCCCGCGGCGACGGCTTCGAGCCCGGCGAGGAGTTCCGCACGGTTCGCACCCGACACCACGGCGCGGTGCTCGAACATCGAGCGCGTCGCGACGAGCGAGTGGCCGACGTCCAGCGGGTTCAACTCGGCCCGCTCCAGCAGGAACGCCCGGAGCCGGGCGGCCTGGGCGCGCAGCGCGTCGGCGCCACGACCCGACAGCAGCCAGGTGGCGACGCCGGTGTCACCGTCGGACGCCGGGCTCGCCTCTGCCTCGTCCTCGTCAGTCGGCGGGGCCTGCTCGATGATGGTGTGCGCGTTGGTGCCGCTGACGCCGAAGGCGGAGATGCCCGCCCGGCGCGGCTGATCGGTCTCGGGCCACGCGGTGGCCTCGGTCAGCAGCCGCACCTCGCCCGCCGACCAGTCCACCTGGCGCGAGGGCTCGTCCACGTGCAGCGTCTGCGGCAGCACGCCGTGCCGCATGGCCATCACCATCTTGATGACACCCGCGACACCGGCGGCGGCCTGCGTATGGCCGATGTTCGACTTGAGCGCGCCCAGCCAGAGCGGACGGCCCTCCGGCCGGTCCTGGCCGTAAGTGGCGAGCAGGGCCTGCGCCTCGATCGGGTCGCCCAGGGAGGTACCGGTTCCGTGCCCCTCCACGACGTCCACATCGGACGGGGTCAGGCGGGCGCTCGTCAACGCGTCCCGGATGACCCGCTGCTGCGAGGGGCCGTTGGGGGCGGTCAGACCGTTGGACGCGCCGTCCTGGTTGACCGCGGAGCCACGCACGATGGCCAGCACGGGGTGGCCGTTCTTGCGTGCGTCGGACAGCCGCTCCACGAGGAGCATGCCGACGCCCTCGGACCAGCCGGTGCCGTCCGCCGCGTCCGCGTAGGGCTTGCAGCGGCCGTCGGGGGCAAGACCGCGCTGCCGGCTGAACTCGACAAAGGCACCCGGTGTCGACATCACCGTCGCACCACCGGCGAGCGCCAGGTCGCACTCGCCCTGGCGCAGCGCCTGAACCGCAAGGTGCAGGGCGACCAGCGACGAGGAGCACGCCGTGTCCACCGTCACCGCGGGGCCCTCGAGGCCGAAGGTGTACGAGATACGGCCCGATACGACCGAGGTCGCCGTACCGGTCAGCAGATGGCCTTCGATCTCCTCCGGGAAGCCGTCGACGTCCGCCCCGTAGCCCGAGGTGGCGGCGCCCACGAACACACCGCCGCGGCGGCCCTTCACCGACCCCGGAGCGATGCCCGCCCGCTCGAAGGCCTCCCATGAGGTTTCCAGCAGCAGCCGCTGCTGCGGATCCATGGCAAGGGCCTCACGCGGCGAGATCCCGAAGAAGCCCGCGTCGAACTCGCCCGCGTCGTGAAGGAAACCACCCTCACGGGAGTAGAACGTGCCCGAGCGCTCGGGGTCCGGGTCGTACATCCCGTCCACGTCCCACCCACGGTTGGACGGGAAGTCGGAAATGGCGTCGCCACCACCGGCCACCAGCCGCCACAGATCCTCGGGGCTCCCCACACCGCCCGGGAAACGGCAGCTCATCGCCACGATCGCGATGGGCTCCTGCTCTCCTGCCTCCAGCTCGCGCAGGCGTTGGCGAGCTTGGTGCAGATCTGCCGTTACCCGCTTGAGATAGTCCCGAAGCCTATCTTCGTTCACCATGAAAACCTTGCCTATTACGAGTCAAAGAAGACTGAAGAATGAAAGGAGGCCAGAGAACTGCACCTCGGCGGTCACCATTAGCTGAGCTCGTTCTCGATGAAATCGAAGAGATCGTCGTCCGACGCCTCGTCAAGCCGCTGCGTAATGCTCTCGGCTTCCGTCGCTCCACCCTCTCCGCCATTCAGTTTGGCAAGGAGTACCTGGAGTCGGGATGCGATGGCCATTCGCTCGGCGTTGTCCGGCTCAGCCGTGGAGAGTGATGCCTCGAGTTTTTCCAGATCCGCGATCAGCGGAGTGGCGGATGTCCCTTCGTCGGGGAGGACGCCCGCTCGTACGTGTTCCGCGAGGGCCCTTGCGTTGGGATAGTCGAAGACCAGTGTGGTGGGCAGCCGCAGACCGGTGTCCGCGTTCAGCCGGTTTCGGAATTCTACCGCCGTGAGCGAGTCGAACCCCAATTCCTTGAAGGCGCGGTCGGATTCCACGCCCTCCATACCGGAGAATCCGAGAACCGCGGCCGCGTGACCGCGTACCAGGTCGAGTACGGCGCGCTCCCGCTCGCCCGGAGCCAGCGCGAGAAGCCTTTCCTTCAGGCGCGATCCGCCCTCCGCGTGGCTCTCCTCGGCGGCACGGGCCTGCTCCAGGGCCGCTACGACCTCGGGCAGTTCGCCGAGGAGCGGGCTCGGCCGCCCGATGGTGAACGCGGGGGCGAATCGCTCCCAGTTCACATCGGCGACCGTCACCACACCGTCGTCACCCGCGACCGCCCCCTGCAACGCGGCCATCGCCAGGCCCGGCGCCATCGCGGGCAGACCCCGACGCGCCAGCTGGTCGCCGCCCTCTCCGGCCGCCATACCGCTCTCGGCCCAGGGGCCCCAGGCCACCGCGGTACCGGCGAGACCCCGGGCCCGCCGGTCCTCGACCAGCGCGTCCAGATAGGCGTTGGCCGCACCGTACGCGGCCTGGCCACCACTGCCCCACACACCCGCGATCGAGGAGAAGACCACGAAGGCGTCGAGCTCACGGTCGCCGAGCAGTGCGTCCAGATGGCCGGCTCCGGTGGCCTTCCCCGACACCACCGAGGCGGCGTCCGCAAGGCTCATCCCCGCCAGCTCGGCGGCCTGCTCCACACCCGCCGCGTGGAAGACCGCCCGCAGCGGGAACTCCTCCGGCACGGCGTCCAGCACTGCGGCCAGTTGGTCGCGGTCGGCCACATCGCAGGCCGCCACCGTCACCCGGGCGCCCAAGGCTTCGAGCTCCTCGCACAGCTCGGCCGCGCCCGGCGCGTCAAGGCCACGACGGCTCGTCAGCACCAGATGCTCGGCGCCCTGGCCCGCCACCCACCGCGCGATCCGCGCACCCAGCGCACCCGTACCACCGGTCACCAACACCGAGCCGCCGACCCGCCAGGACCGCTCCGCGCCCTCACCAGCGCCGGCCCCGGCCTCAGCCCTCACCAGACGCCGAACGAAAACCCCAGAACCGCGTACGGCGACCTGGTCCTCACCGTCCCCACCACCGGACAGGACCCCCACCAACCGGCCCACCGCACGGTCGTCCAGCACCTCGGGCAGATCGACCAGACCACCCCACACCGCCGAGTGCTCCAACCCCACCACCCGGCCCAGACCCCACACCTGTGACTGCACCACACCAGCCAGCCGATCCGAACGACCCACCGACACCGCACCCCGCGAAGCACACCACAGCAGCGCCTCGACATCCGCCTCAACCAACGCCTGCACCAGCGTCAATGTCGAAGCGAAGCCATTGGACAGCGCGGGATGCCCGGGGCAGGGCTCCTCATCCAGCGCCAGCAGCGACAGCACACCACCCAGCTCAGGCGCGTCGGCGACCGCCTTACGCAGCCGCTCCCCCAACGCCCCGGCGTCGAGGTCGCCCTCGTCCACCGTCAGCGACACCACACCCGCACCATGCCGCTCGAGCCCGGAGACGACCCCCGCCACCAGCTCGTCCTCGGCACGCGACGCCGGAACCACCACCAGCCACGTCCCCGACAACGACCCACCGGCCACATCCCCAACCGGCTTCCACGACACCCGATAACGCCAGCCATCAATCGTGGACTGTTCGCGATTGCTCCGGTGATACGCGGACAGCGCGGGCAGCACCGCGCTCAGCGGCGCGTTGCCATCGACGTCGAGGGCCTCGGCGAGCGCTTCGAGATCCTCGCGCTCGACCGCTTCCCAGAATCGCGCGTCCACCGAATCCGCCGCGCCGGTCGAACCGGCATCCCGGCCTCCACCGGCAACGGATGTCTCCGGCCAGAACCGCTCGCGCTGGAACGCGTAAGTGGGCAGCTCCACCTTGCCGGCACCGCGACCGGCGAATACCGGTTCCCAGTTCACCGTGGCACCGTGTGCGTGCAATTCGGCCAACGCCGTCATCAACGCCCCCGCTTCGGGGCGCTCCTTGCGCAACACGGGGACCAGCATTGCCGCCGAAGCGTCCTCGGCGCTTTCCGCGAGACAGTCCTGGGCCATCGCGGTGAGCACGCCGTCGGGCCCCACTTCCAAGAACCTGGTCACACCCAACGCCTTAAGCGAACGTACCCCATCCGCGAACCGCACCGCCTCACGCACATGCCGAACCCAATAATCCGGAGAACTCGTTTCCGCCTCCGTCACCAGCCCACCGGTGACATTGGACACCAGCGCCGTGGTCGGCGGTGCAAAAGAGACCTCACGGACCACGTGGCCGAACGCGTCCAACATACTGTCCATGAGGCAAGAGTGAAACGCATGAGAGACCCGCAAACGCCTAGTCTTTGTCCCCTTCGCCTTCCATGTGTCCGCCACCTCCTGGACCGCCTGCGTATGACCCGCGATCACCACGGCCGCCGGACCGTTCACCGCCGCGATGCTCATCTCGTGCTCGCGACCGGCGAGTGAGGCGGCGACCTCCGCCTCGGACGCCTGGATGGCCACCATCGCGCCGCCCTCCGGCAACGCCTGCATCAGCCGACCGCGAGCCGCGATCAGCGTGCACGCGTCCTCCAGCGAGAACACCCCCGCCACATGGGCCGCGGCGATCTCGCCCACCGAGTGGCCGATCACCACATCCGGCGTCACACCCCAGTGCTCCAGCAACCGGAACAGCGCCACCTCGATGGCGAACAGCGCGGGCTGGGTGAACGCCGTCCGGTCCAGCAGCTCGGCGTCCGCACTGCCCTCCGTCGCGAACACCACATCCCGCAGCGGACGGTCGAGCAGCACATCCAGGTACGCGCACACCTCGTCCAGCGCACGGGCGAAGGCCGGGAAGGCGTCGTACAACTCCCGCCCCATGCCCAGACGCTGCGCGCCCTGGCCCGAGAACAGGAACGCCGTCTTACCGCCCGGCACCGCCTGCCCCTGGACGACGCCGGAGGCGATCCCGCGCCCGGCCACGGACTCAAGGCCGCGCAGCAGGGTCTCCCGGTCCTCGCCGACCACCACGGCACGGTGCTCGAACACCGACCGGGACGCCAGCGAATACCCCACGTCCAGCGCGCCGAGGTCACCCCGGGCCGACACATGCGCGGCGAGCCGCTCGGCCTGCGCCCGCAGCGCCTCCTGGCTCTTGGCCGACACCAGCCACGGCACCACGGCCGTCGACCCGACCGCCTCGGGAGCGGGGGCCGCGGTCCGCGGAGTGGCGGGCTCCTCGGCCGCCGGGGCCTGCTCGATGATGGTGTGGGCGTTGGTCCCGCTCAGCCCGAACGAGGAGATGCCCGCCCGGCGCGGCCGGCCCGTCTCCGGCCACGCGGTGGCCTCCGTCAGCGGACGGACCTCGCCCGCCGACCAGTCCACCTCGCGCGACGGCTCATCCAGGTGAAGGATCTCCGGCAACACGCCCTCGCGCATCGCCATCACCATCTTGATAACACCGGCCACACCGGCGGCCGCCTGCGTATGGCCGATGTTGGACTTGATGGCGCCCAGCCACAGCGGCTGCCCCTCGGGCCGCCCCTGGCCGTAGGTGGCCAGCAGCGCCTGGGCCTCGATCGGGTCGCCCAGCGTCGTACCCGTACCGTGCGCCTCCACGACATCCACATCGGCCGCCGACAGGCGGGCACTCGCCAGCGCCTGCCGGATCACCCGCTGCTGCGACGGGCCGTTCGGCGCCGTCAGACCGTTGGAGGCGCCGTCCTGGTTGACCGCCGAGCCGCGCACGATCGCCAGCACCGGATGGCCGTTCTTCCGCGCGTCCGACAGCCGCTCCACGAGCAGCATGCCCACACCCTCGGACCAACCCGTGCCATCGGCGGCGTCCGCGAACGGCTTGCACCGGCCGTCGGGGGCGAGCCCGCGCTGCCTGCTGAACTCCACGAACGCGCCCGGCGTCGACATCACCGACACACCACCGGCCAGGGCCAGATCGCACTCGCCCTGACGCAGCGCCTGCATGGCCATGTGGAGTGCCACCAGCGACGACGAGCACGCGGTGTCCACCGTCACCGCGGGTCCCTCCAGACCGAAGGTGTAGGAGATGCGGCCCGACACCACACTGGCCGCGCTTCCCGTGCCCAAGTGGCCTTCGAGGTCGCCCTGGGCGTCCACCCACAGCCCGGCGTAGTCCTGGCCGTTCGTGCCGACGAACACACCCGCCCGCGCGCCGCGCAGCGACTCGGGGGCGATTCCGGCGCGTTCGAACGCCTCCCACGAGGTCTCCAGCAGCAGCCGCTGCTGCGGATCCATGGCGAGCGCCTCACGCGGCGAGATCCCGAAGAACCTGGCGTCGAACTCCGGGGCGCCGTAGAGGAATCCGCCTTCCCGGGCGTAGGACGTGCCGAGCCGCTCGGGGTCCGGGTCGTACAGCCCGTCGAGGTCCCAGCCGCGGTCGGCGGGGAACCCGGAGATGGCGTCGCCGCCCTCGGCCACCAGCCGCCACAGGTCCTCCGGCGTATGCACGTCCCCGGGGAAGTGGCAGCTCATCGCCACGATCGCGATGGGGTCGTGGTCCACGGCCACCGCGCTCGGCGCGATGGCGTCGAGGGCCGGCTGGGCCGTGCCGAACGCCTCGGCGTCCAGGTAGTCGGCCAGTTCGGCGGCGGTCGGGTAGTCGAAGACCAGCGTCGCCGGGAGGCGGAGGCCGGTCGCGAGGTCCAGCCGGTTGCGCAGCTCGACCGCCGTCAGGGAGTCGAACCCGAGGTCCCGGAAGGCCCGGCCGGGCTCGATCGAATCCGCGGAGGCGTGGCCGAGCACCGAGGCCGCGTGGCCGCGGACCAGCTCCAGCACGGCCGCGTTCCGCTCGGCCGCCGACAGTCCGGCGAGCTTCCCGGCGAAGGTGGCCGCCTCCGCGCCGACACTGTCGACGCCCGTGGCCAGATGGATGTGCGCCTCGGGGATGTCGCCGACGAGCGCGCCACCGCGCGCCGCGGCCAGCGACGGGGCCAGGCGCTCCCAGTCGACGTCCGCGACGACGAGCGAGGCCTCCTCCTGGCCCACGGCCCAGCTCAGCACGTCCACGGCGAGCGCCGGGGCCATCGCGGACACCGCGCCACCGCGTACCCGCTCCCCGGCGCGACCGCTCGCGGCCATACCGGACTCGGCCCACGGTCCCCACGCGACCGCCGTACCCGGGAGCCCGGCGCCACGGCGCGCCACCGCCAACGCGTCCAGGTACGCGTTCGCCGCCGCGTAGGCGCCCTGCCCCGCACCGCCCACCACACCGGCGAACGACGAGAACATCACGAAGGCGTCCAGCTCCAGGTCCGCCGTCAGCTCATGCAGCAGCCGCGCACCCTCGACCTTCGCCCCCAGCACCCGGGCCAGCCGGTCAACGGTCAGACCGTCGAGCACACCGTCGTCCAGCACACCGGCCGCGTGCACCACACCGCGCAGCGGGAAGCGCTCGGGAATCCCCTCGACCACCTCGACCAGCGTGTCCCGGTCGGCCGCGTCACAGGCCGCCACCGTCACCTCGGCGCCGAGCCCCTCCAGTTCAGCCCTCAGCTCGGCGGCACCCTCCGCCGCGAGACCGCGACGGCTGGTCAGCACCACATGCTCGGCGCCCTCGCGCACGGCCCAGCGCGCCACCTGCGCGCCCAGGGCACCCGTACCACCGGTGATCAGCACCGAGCCGCTCGGCCGCCACGCCTCGCCGCCCGTGGACGCCGCGCGCACCAGCCGTCGGCCGAACACCCCGGAGCCACGGACCGCCGCCTCGTCCTCGCCGCTCTCGGCGGAGAGCACACCGGCCAGCCGCGCCACCGCGCGCTCGTCCAGCGTCTCGGGCAGATCGACGAGACCGCCCCAGATCTGCGGGTGCTCCAGGGCCGCGACCCGGCCGAGGCCCCACACCTGCGCCTGCGCGGCGCTCGCCAGCCGGTCGGAACGTCCCACCGACACCGCGCCCCGCGAGGCACACCACAGCCGAAGGCCCGCCTCCAGGCCCGCGGCGGCCTGCACCAACCGCAGCGTCAGCGCGAGTCCGGACGCGACCACCGGCTCCCCGGCGGACGGCTCCTCGTCCAGCGCGAGCAACGACAGCACACTCGCCTCGGACTCCTCACCGAGCGCGCCCAGCAGCGCCTCGGCGAGACCATCGCGGTCAGTGTCGGTGTCAACCGCCACCGGTACGACACGGGCGCCGGACTTCCCCAGCCCCTGAGTGATCGTGACGATGAGCTCGCTGTCCGCGAGTGAGGCGGGCACCGCGAGCAGCCAGGTACCCGACAGCGAACCCGTCGCCGCATCCGGGACCGGCTTCCACGAGATCCGGTACCGCCAGCCGTCGACCGTGGCCCGGTCGCGCTGCTGACGGCGGTACGAGGACAGCGCGGGCAGCAACTCGCCCAGCGAGCCACTGCCGTCGATGTTCAGCGCCTCGGCCAGCGCCTCCAGGTCCTCACGCTCCACCGCGTCCCAGAAGCGCGCGTCCACGCTTTCTGCGGCGGAACCACCCGGCGCTCCGCTCGTGTCCTCCAGCCAGTAGCGCTGGCGTTGGAAGGCGTACGTCGGCAGCTCCACCTTCCGCGCACCGCGCCCGGCGAAGAACTGCTCCCAGCCGACCGCGACACCGTGGACATGCAGCTCGGCCAGCGCCGCCGTCAGCGCCTGGACCTCCGGACGGTCCTTGCGCAGCCCCGGCACCACGACCGAAGCCGCACCCGCGTCCGCCACCAGGCAGTCCCGGGCCATGGCGGACAGCACACCGTCGGGGCCGACCTCGACAAACCGGGTCACGCCCAGCTTCTCCAGAGCCCGTACCCCGTCCGCGAAGCGCACGGCCTCGCGCACATGCCGCACCCAGTACTCCGGCGAGCACACCTCATCGCCGCTCGCCGGCTCGCCCGTCACATTCGAGACCAGGGCGATGGACGGCGGCTGGAAGGTCAGCCCGGAGACGACGGCGCGGAAGTCGTCCAGCATCGCGTCCATGCGCGGCGAGTGGAACGCGTGGCTGACGCGCAGGCGGCGGGTCCTACGGCCCTGCTCCGCCCACAGCTCAGCGATCTCCAGCGCGGCGGCCTCGTCACCGGCGATGACCACGGCGGTCGGGCCGTTGACGGCCGCGATGCTCACCTCGGCCTCACGACCGGCAAGCGACGCCGCGATCTCCTCCTCCGACGCCTCGATGGCGACCATCGCGCCACCCTCCGGCAACGCCTGCATCAGGCGCCCCCGGGCCGCGACCAGCGTGCACGCGTCCTCCAGCGAGAACACCCCGGCCACATGCGCGGCGGCGATCTCACCGATGGAGTGACCGATCACCACATCCGGGCGGACACCCCAGTGCTCCAACAGCCGGAACAACGCCACCTCGACCGCGAACAGCGCGGGCTGGGTGAACGCCGTGCGGTCCAGGAGCTCGGCGTCCGCGCTCCCCTCCGCCGCGAACACCACATCCCGCAGCGGACGGTCCAGCGACACATCGAGATGGGCGCACACCTCGTCCCACGCGTCGGCGAAGGCGGGGAACGCCTCGTACAGCTCGCGCCCCATGCCGAGGCGCTGCGCGCCCTGGCCCGAGAACAGGAAGGCCATCAGGCCCGATGGCGTCGCGACGCCCCGCACCACTCCCGGGGCCACGTCACCGGCCGCGACGGCCTCGATGCCGCGCAGCAGCTCCGCACGGTTCGCACCCGAGACCACCGCGCGATGCTCATGCACCGAGCGCGAGGCCACCAGCGAGTAGCCCACGTCCAGCGTGCCGAGCTCGGCACGCTCCAGCAGATGCGACCGCAACCGCTCGGCCTGCGCACGCAGAGCCTCCGCGCTCCGGGCGGAGAGCGCCCAGGGCACGATGGACTGATCGTCGGCCGGGGCCGCCGGGGCAGGCTCCGCCTCGTCCGCCACCGGGGCCTGTTCGATGATGGTGTGCGCGTTGGTGCCACTGACACCGAAGGCGGAGATACCCGCCCGGCGCGGATGCCCGGTCTCGGGCCACTCCGTCGCCTCCGTCAGCAGCCGCACCTCGCCCGCCGACCAGTCCACCTCGCGCGACGGCTCATCCACGTGCAGCGTCCGCGGCAGCACCCCGTGCCGCATCGCCATCACCATCTTGATGATTCCGCCGACACCGGCGGCGGCCTGCGTATGGCCGATGTTCGACTTGAGCGCGCCCAGCCAGAGCGGACGGCCCTCCGGCCGCTCCTGGCCGTACGTCGCCAGCAGCGCCTGCGCCTCGATCGGGTCACCCAGCGTGGTACCCGTACCGTGCGCCTCCACCACGTCCACCTCGGCGGCCGGCACTCCGGCGTTGGCGAGGGCCTGGCGGATCACCCGCTGCTGGGAGGGGCCGTTGGGCGCCGTCAGACCGTTGGACGCACCGTCCTGGTTGACCGCCGAGCCCCGCACGAGCGCCAGCACCTGGTGGCCGTTGCGCTGAGCATCCGACAGCCGCTCGACGAGCAGCATGCCCACACCCTCGGACCAGCCCGTACCGTCCGCGGCGTCCGCGAACGGCTTGCACCGGCCATCGGGGGCGAGCCCACGCTGACGGCTGAACTCCACGAACGCGCCGGGCGTGGCCATCACCGTCACACCACCGGCGAGCGCCATCTCACACTCGCCCTGGCGCAGCGCCTGCGCCGCCTGGTGGAGAGCGACCAGCGACGACGAGCACGCCGTGTCCACCGTCAGCGCGGGCCCCTCCAGACCCATGGTGTAGGAGATGCGCCCGGATACGACCGATGTCGCGTTGCCGGTCAGGATCTGCCCTTCCAGCTCCCCGGCCGCGCCGTCGCTCCCGACCCCGTAGCCCGAGGTCGCGGCGCCCACGAACACGCCGATCTGTCGGCCGCGCACGGACATGGGAGCGATACCGGCCCGCTCGAACGCCTCCCACGAGGTCTCCAGCAGCAGTCGCTGCTGCGGATCCATGGCGAGGGCCTCACGCGGCGAGATCCCGAAGAAGCCCGCGTCGAACTCGCCCGCCTCGTGCAGGAAGCCGCCCTCGCGCGCGTAGAACGTGCCCAACCGCTCGGGATCCGGGTCATACATTCCATCGACGTCCCACCCGCGGTTGGCCGGGAAGTCGGAGATGGCGTCGCCACCGCCCGCCACCAGCTGCCACAGGTCCTCGGGGCTTCCGACACCGCCGGGGAAGCGGCAGCTCATCCCGACGATCGCGATCGGGTCGTCATCGACCCGGGCCGCCACCGCCGACGGCGCCGCCACGTCGCCCTGCGTCCCGAGCACCTCGGCACGCAGATGGTCGGCCAGCACCGTGGCGCTCGGGTAGTCGAAGACCAGCGTGGCCGGCAACACCAGCCCGGTCTCCGCGTTCAGCCGGTTACGGAACTCCACCGCCGTGAGCGAGTCGAAACCCAGCTCCTTGAACGCACGCCCCGGCTCAACGACCTCCGCACCCGCGAAGCCCAGGACCGCGGCGGCCTGGCTCCGCACCAGTTCCAGCAGGGCCCGGTCGATCTCGGCATCGGTCAGCCCCGCCAGCCGTGCCCGCAGACCTGTCGACGCGTCGCCTGCCCGGGCGGACGAGCCCGCGCTGTCGAGTGCCCTCCGGACCTCGGGCAGATCACTGATCAACGGGCTCGGGCGCTCCAAGGTGAACACGGGGGCGAATCGCTCCCAGTCCACATCGGCGACCGTCAGCACACCGTCGTCACCCGCGACCGCTCGCTGCAACGCGGTGAGGGCCAGCGTGGGAGGAATGACCGCCAGGCCACGGCGGACAAGCTCTGCTTCCATCCCCTCGGCGGTCGCCATGCCGCCTTCGGCCCAGGGGCCCCAGGCCACCGCGGTACCGGCGAGACCCCGCGCACGGCGGTCCTCCACCAGCGCGTCCAGATAAGCGTTGGCCGCACCGTACGCGGCCTGGCCACCACTGCCCCACACACCCGCGATCGAGGAGAACACCACGAACGCGTCCAGCTCACGATCGCCCAGCAGCGCGTCCAGGTGCCCGGCACCGGCCGCCTTCCCGGACACCACCGAGGCGGCGTCCGCAAGGCTCATCCCCGCCAGCTCGGCGGCCTGCTCCACACCCGCCGCATGGAAGACCGCCCGCAGCGGAAGCTCCTCCGGCACGGCGTCCAGCACCGCCGCCAGCGCCTCCCGGTCGGCCACATCGCAGGCCGCCACGGTCACCCGGGCACCCAGGGCCTCGAGCTCCTCGCACAGCTCAGGCGCGCCCGGCGCCTCGATGCCACGACGACTGGTCAGCACCAGATGCTCGGCACCATTGCGCACCAACCAGCGAGCCACCTGCCCGCCCAACGCACCCGTACCGCCCGTCACCAGCACCGTGCCACGCGCCCGCCACGTCGTCCCGTCGGCCACGGGAGCGGCCGACCGCGTCAGACGGCGTGCGAACACCCCCGAACCGCGCACCGCCACCTGGTCCTCGGCGCCCTCGGCGGACAACACACCGGCCAGCCGCGCGATCGCACGCTCATCCAGCACCTCGGGCAGATCGACCAGACCACCCCACACCGCCGAATGCTCCAACCCCACCACCCGGCCCAGACCCCACACCTGCGACTGCACCACACCAGCCAGCCGATCCGAACGACCCACCGACACCGCACCCCGCGAAGCACACCACAACAGCGCCTCGACATCCGCCTCAACCAACGCCCGCACCAACATCAACGTCGAGGCAAAGCCATTGGACAGCGCGGGATGCCCGGGGCAGGGCTCCTCATCCAGAGCCAGCAGCGACAACACACCACCCAGCTCGGGCACATCCGCGACCACCCCACGCAGCCGCTCCCCCAACACCCCGGCATCCAGATCCCCCTCGTCCACCGTCAGCGACACCACACCCGCACCATGCCGCTCGAGCCCGGAGACCACCCCCGCCACCAGCTCGTCCCCGGCACCCGACGCCGGAACCACCACCAGCCACGTCCCCGACAACGACCCACCGGCCACATCCCCAACCGGCTTCCACGACACCCGATAACGCCAGCCATCAATCGTGGACTGCTCACGGCTGCTGCGCCGGTACGCCGACAGCGCGGGCAGTACGGCGCCCAGCGTCGCCTCGTCATCGAAGTCGAGTGTCCTCGCGAGCGATTCGAGATCCTCGCGCTCCACGGCCTGCCAGAACCAGGCGTCCACCTCGTCGCGGATACCGGCGTCGATTCCGGCCGAGTCGGTGGACTTCTCGATCCAGTAGCGCTGACGCTGGAACGGGTAGGTCGGCAGATCGACCCTGCTGGTCTCGAGCCCGTTGAACGCCGACCGCCAGTCGACGACGGACCCGTGCACATGCAGCCGCGCCAGCGCCGTGGTCAGGGCCACGGCCTCCGAGCGGTCCTTGCGCAGCACCGGCACGACCACGGGTGCCGGGTCGGACTCGGCCCGTTCCGCCAGGCAGTCCTGCGTCATCGCCGCGAGCACACCGTCGGGGCCCACCTCGAGGAAGGTGGTCACGCCCTGGGCTTCGAGCGCCCGTACGCCGTCCGCGAACCGCACGGCCTCCCGCACATGCCGCACCCAGTACTCAGGCGAGCACACCTCCGCGTCCGCCACCTTGCCGGTGACGTTGGAGACGAGTTCGATGGAGGGTGAAGCGAACGACAGGCGTTCCACGACCCGCCGGAAGTCGTCGAGCATCGCGTCCATGCGGGGCGAGTGGAAGGCATGGCTCACCCGCAGGCGGCGGGTCTTGCGGCCCTCCTGCTCCCACTGTCCGGCGATCTCCAGTACAGCGGCCTCGTCACCGGCGATGACCACGGCGGTCGGGCCGTTGACGGCGGCAATGCTGACCTCGGCCTCACGACCGGCGAGTGACGAGGCGATCTCGTCCTCCGACGCCTGGACCGCGACCATCGCGCCGCCCTCGGGCAGCGCCTGCATCAGGCGCCCCCGGGCCGCGATCAGTGTGCAGGCGTCCTCCAGCGAGAACACCCCCGCCACATGCGCGGCCGCGATCTCGCCCACCGAGTGGCCGATCACCACATCCGGAGTGACACCCCAGTGCTCCAGCAACCGGAACAACGCCACCTCGACGGCGAACAGCGCGGGCTGGGTGAACGCCGTTTGGTTCAGCAGCTCGGCGTCCGCGCTCCCCTCCGCCGCGAACACCACATCCCGCAGCGGACGGTCCAGCACCACATCTAGCTGTGCGCACACCTCGTCCAGCGCCTGGGCGAACACCGGGAACTCGTCGTACAACTCACGCCCCATGCCCAGACGCTGCGCGCCCTGGCCGGAGAAGAGGAAGGCAAGGGTGTCCTCGACGCGTGCCACACCCTGGACGACCTGGGCCGTGTTCTCGCCCTGAGCCAGGGCCTCCAGACCGCGGAGGAGGCCGTCCCGATCCTCGGCGACCACGGCAGCGCGGTGCTCGAAGACCGAACGGGTGGTGGCCAGGGAGAAGGCCACATCGGTCGCGGCCAGCTCCGGACGGGCGGTCACATGGGCGTGGAGCCGGCTCGCCTGGGCGGAGAGCGCCTCCGCGCTCTTGCCGGACACCAGCCACGACAGTACGGCGGGCTGCCGCGCCTCGCCGCCCTCGGGCGCCGTCGCCTTCTGCTGCCCCTCGGGATCGGCCGCCGGGGGCTGCTCGATGATGGTGTGGGCGTTGGTCCCGCTCAGCCCGAACGAGGAGATACCCGCCCGACGCGGCTGCCCGGTCTCCGGCCACGCGGTGGCCTCGGTCAGCAGCCGCACCTGCCCCGCCGACCAGTCCACCTGCCGCGATGGCTCGTCCACATGCAGGACCTTCGGCAGGGTGCCGTGCCGCATGGCCATCACCATCTTGATGATGCCGGCGACACCGGCGGCGGCCTGCGTGTGACCGATGTTGGACTTGATGGCACCCAGCCACAGCGGCTGCCCCTCGGGCCGCCCCTGGCCATACGTGGCGAGCAGCGCCTGCGCCTCGATCGGGTCGCCCAGCGTGGTCCCCGTGCCATGCGCCTCGACCGCGTCCACCTCGGCCGCGGACAGCCCCGCGCTCTCCAGCGCCTGCCGGATCACCCGCTGCTGCGACGGGCCGTTCGGCGCCGTCAGACCGTTGGACGCACCGTCCTGGTTGACCGCCGAACCGCGGACGATCGCCAGCACCGGATGGCCGTTCTTCCGCGCGTCCGACAGCCGCTCGACCAGCAGCAGACCCACGCCCTCGGACCAGCCCGTACCGTCCGCGCCCTCCGCGAACGGCTTGCACCGGCCATCGACCGCGAGCCCGCGCTGCCGGCTGAACTCCACGAACGAACCGGGCGACGACATCACCGACACACCACCGGCCAGGGCCAGTTCGCACTCGCCCTGGCGCAGCGCCTGGATCGCCAGATGCAGCGCCACCAGCGACGACGAACAGGCCGTGTCCACCGTGACGGCCGGCCCTTCGAGGCCGAAGGTGTAGGAGATGCGGCCCGACACCACGCTGGCCGCACTGCCCGTCAGATAGCCCTCGAGCTCGCCCCCGACCTCGTAGAGGTGGGTCGCGTAGTCCAGGCCACTGGTGCCGACGAAGACCCCGACCGGCTTGCTGCGCAGGGAGACGGGGTCGATCCCGGTCCGCTCGAACGCCTCCCACGAGGCTTCCAGCAGCAGCCGCTGCTGCGGATCGGTCGCCAGCGCCTCACGCGGGGACATTCCGAAGAACTGCGGGTCGAACTCGTCGGCGTCGTAGAGGAAGCCGCCCTCACGGGTGTAACTCGTCCCCGAGTGGTCCGGGTCCGGGTGGTACAGCGACTCGTTGTCCCAGCCGCGGTCGGTCGGGAACTCGGAGATGGCGTCCACGCCATCCACGACGAGTTGCCAGAGCTGCTCGGGCGTGCGCACGCCCCCGGGGAAACGACAGCTCATCCCGACGATGGCGATGGGCTCTTTCGAGGCCGAGACCAGACGCTGGTTCTGCTGCTTGAGGCGGTCGTTTTCGCGCAGGGAAGCGCGCAGCGCTTCGACAACTCTTTCGGAGGACGTAGCCATCAGTAGCTCCACACTTCCAACAACATCAAAGGTCAGCGCCGCCCAGAGCCCTCTGGACGAGGTCATCGACATCCATCGTGTCGACCGCGCTACTCATCTCTTCTTGCGGCGCCGACTCGGAACCGTTCTCCGACAGGTGAGCGAGTTCGAGCAGGGTGTCCATGAGTCCGGCCTCGCGGAAACGCGCGAGCGGGATGGCGGCCAACGCCTCGCGGATCCGGTCCTCTTCGGGGTCGTGCTGCTCAGCCCCACCGCCCTGCGGAAACATGCCCGTCTCCAGGTGCGCGGCCAGTGCGGTGAGATTGGGGTAGTCGAATGCCAGCGTGGTCGGCAGCTCCAGGCCGGTGATCGCGCCCAGCCGGTTGCGCAGCTGGACGGCGGTCAGCGAGTCGAAGCCGAGCTCGGTGAACGAGCGATCGTTCTCGATGGCGTCCGGAGTCGCGTGCACCAGGACGGCGGCCACGTGCTGGCGCACCAGCTTGCGGAGATTGCGCTGGCGCTTCGCCGAGGGCAGCGGCTCCAGGCTCGCGCGCAGCTCCGCCGCCGCCGACTCGGTGGCCGCCGGGTCGGCGGGCACCGGCGAGGCGTTGGGCCGCTGTGTCCCGGTCAGCTCGGCCAGTAGCGGTGCCGGCCGGTCCCCTCCCAGCTCGGCCCCGAGGCGCTCCCATGCGGCATCGGCCACGAGGAGGAAGGTCTCGTCCAGGTCCATGGCCCGCTGGAGCGCGGAGATCGCCAATTCGGGATTCATCGGGGCCATGCCGCCCCGCCTCATCTGCTCTTCGAGCTCCCCGTCGACCGCCATGCCGCTCCCGGCCCAGGCGCCCCAGGCGATGGACGTGGCCGGGAGGCCGTCCGCGCGCCGCTGCGACGCCAGCGCGTCGAGGTAGGCGTTGCCCGCCGCGTAGCTGCCCTGACCCGGACCGCCGAGAGTGCCCGCGGCCGAGGAGAACAACACGAAGGCCGACAGATCCATCCCCGCGGTCAGCTCATGCAGATTGCGGGCCGCGTCCACCTTCGGGCGCAGCACACCGGCCGCCCGTTGCACCGTCAACGCGTCCAGGACACCGTCATCGAGCACACCGGCCGTGTGCACCACGGCGGTCAGCGGGAACTCCTGCGGGATCGCCTCCAGCACCGCGGCCAGCGCATCCCGGTCCGCCGCGTCACACGCCGCCACGGTCACCCGGGCACCGAGCTCCTCCAGCTCCGCCTTCAACTCGGCGGCGCCCTCGGCCTCCATGCCACGACGGCTCGTCAGCACCAAATGCTCGGCACCCGTACGCGCCAGCCACCGCGCCACATGGCCACCGAGCCCGCCGGTGCCACCGGTCACCAGGACCGAACCACTCGCACGCCAGGCATCGGCACCCGTGGCCTCCGGCGCGGGGGCCCGCACCAGCCGCTTGGCGAACACACCCGAGCCACGCACCGCGACCTGGTCCTCGCCACTCTCGGCGGAGAGCACACCGGCCAGCCGCGCCACCGCGCGCTCGTCCAGCGTCTCGGGCAGATCGACAAGACCGCCCCAGATCTGCGGGTACTCCAGGGACGCTACCCCGCCGAGGCCCCACACCTGCGCCTGCGCGGCGCTCGCCAGCCGGTCGGAACGTCCCACCGACACCGCGCCCCGCGAGGCACACCACAGCCGAACGTGCACGCCCAGCCCCGCCACGGCCTGCACCAGCCACAACGTCAGCGCGAGTCCGGACGCGACCACCGGCTCCCCGGCGTACGGCTCCTCGTCCAGCGCGAGCAACGACAGCACCCGGACATCGGACTCGCCATCGACCGCGGCAAGCAGCCTCCGAGCCAGCCGGTCGCGGTCCGCGTCGGTGTCAATCGCCACCGGTACGACACGGGCGCCGGACTTCTCCAGCCCCTGGGAAATCGTCTGGGTGAGCTCGCTGTCCGCGAGCGAGGCGGGCACGGCGAGCAGCCACGTACCCGACAGCGATCCCGTCGTGACCTCCGGGACCGGCTTCCACGAGACCCGGTACCGCCAGCCGTCGACCGTGGCCCGCTCGCGCTGCTGACGGCGGTACGAGGACAGCGCGGGCAGCAACTCACCGAGTGAACCGCTTCCCTCGACATCCAGCGCCTCCGCCAGCGCCTCCAGGTCCTCGCGCTCCACCGCGTCCCAGAACCGCGCGTCCACACTGTCCGCCGCCGTGGAACCGCCCGACGTCTCCGCGCGGTCCTCCAGCCAGTAGCGCTGCCGCTGGAAGGCGTACGTCGGCAGCTCGACCTTCCGCGCGCCGCGCCCGGCGAAGACCTGCTCCCAGCCGACCGTGACACCGTGGACATGCAGTTCGGCCAGCGCCGCCGTCAGCGCCTGAGCCTCCGGGCGGTCCTTGCGCAGGACGGGTACCACGACCGAAGCCGAACCCGCGTCCGCCACCAGGCAGTCCTGCGTCATCGCGGTGAGCACACCGTCCGGGCCCACCTCCAGGAACGAGGTGACCCCGAGCTTCTCCAGGGCGCGTACCCCGTCCGCGAACCGCACCGCTTCCCGCACATGCCGCACCCAGTAGTCCGCCGAGCACACGTCGTCCGCGCCCGCCGGCTCACCGGTCAGATTGGAGACCAGCGCGATGGCCGGCGGGGCGAACGTCAGCCCCTCGACGACCTTGCGGAAGTCGTCCAGCATCGCGTCCATGCGGGGCGAGTGGAAGGCGTGGCTGACCCGCAGGCGACGGGTCTTACGGCCCTGCTCCGCCCACTGTCCGGCGATCTCCAGCGCGGCAACCTCATCGCCCGCGATGACCACGGCCGTCGGGCCGTTGACCGCCGCGATGCTCACCTCGGACTCACGCCCGGCCAGCGAGCCCGCGATCTCCTCCTCCGACGCCTGCACCGCGACCATCGCGCCGCCCTCGGGCAGCGCCTGCATCAGCCGGCCACGCGCCGCGATGAGTGCGCACGCGTCCTCCAGGGAGAAGACCCCCGCCACATACGCGGCGGTGACCTCGCCCACCGAGTGGCCGATCAGTACGTCCGGGGTGACGCCCCAGTGCTCCAGCAGCCGGAACAGCGCCACCTCGACGGCGAACAGCGCGGGCTGGGTGAACGCCGTCCGGTCCAGCAGCTCGGCGTCTTCGGTGCCCTCGGCCGCGAACAGGACCTCGCGGAGCGGCCGGTCGAGCTGCCCGTCCAGATGCGCGCACACCTCGTCCAGCGCCTGGGCGAACACCGGGAACTCGTCGTACAGCTCCCGTCCCATGCCGAACCGTTGCGCACCCTGGCCCGAGAACAGGAACGCCCTCAGGCCCGACGTGTTCGCGACGCCCTGGATCACTCCCGGGGCGACCTCGCCCGCGGCGACGGTCTCAAGCCCGGCGAGGAGTTCCGCACGGTTCGCACCCGACACCACGGCGCGGTGCTCGAACATCGAGCGCGTCGCGACGAGCGAGTGGCCAACGTCCAGCGCGCTCAACTCGGTCCGCTCCAGCAGGAAGGCCCTGAGCTGTGCCGCCTGGGCCCGCAGCGCGTCGGCGCCACGCCCCGACAGCAGCCATGCGGTCACACCACTGTCGCCCTCGGAAACCGGGCTCGTCTCGGCCTCGTCCTCAACCGGCGGAGCCTGCTCGATGATGGTGTGCGCGTTGGTGCCGCTCACACCGAACGCGGAGACACCGGCCCGGCGCGGATGCCCGGTCTCGGGCCACTCCGCCGCCTCGGTCAGCAGCCGCACCTCGCCCGCCGACCAGTCCACCTCGCGCGACGGCTCATCCACGTGCAGGGTCTGCGGCAGCTTCCCGTGCCGCATGGCCATCACCATCTTGATGATCCCCGCGACACCGGCGGCGGCCTGCGTATGGCCGATGTTCGACTTCAGCGCACCCAACAGCAGCGGCCGGCCCTCGGGCCGCCCCTGGCCGTAGGTCACCAGCAGCGCCTGGGCCTCGATCGGGTCACCGAGGGTCGTCCCCGTACCGTGCGCCTCCACCACATCCACATCGGCCGCCGACAGACGGGCACTCGCCAGCGCCTGCCGGATCACCCGCTGCTGCGACGGGCCGTTCGGCGCCGTCAGACCGTTGGACGCACCGTCCTGGTTGACCGCCGAGCCCCGGACGACGGCCAGCACCTCGTGGCCGTTGCGCCGGGCGTCGGACAGCCGCTCGAGCAGCAGCATGCCCACGCCCTCGGACCAGCCCGTACCGTCCGCGGCGTTCGCGAACGGCTTGCACCGGCCGTCGGGCGAAAGCCCGCGCTGGCGGCTGAACTCCACGAACGCGCCGGGCGACGACATCACCGAGACACCACCGGCGAGCGCCAGGTCGCACTCGCCCTGGCGCAGCGCCTGCGCCGCCAGATGCAGCGCGACCAGGGACGACGAGCACGCTGTGTCCACCGTGACCGCGGGTCCCTCGAGGCCGAGGGTGTACGAGATACGGCCGGAGGCCACGCTGCCCGCGCTTCCACTGCCCAGGGACCCCTCGAAGCCCTCGGGGACGTTCCGCAGCCGGGTGCCGTAGTCGTTGTACATCACGCCCACGAACACACCGGAGCGGCTGCCCCGCTTGGTCACAGGATCGATACCGGCCCGCTCGAACGCCTCCCACGAGGTCTCCAGCAGCAGCCGCTGCTGCGGGTCGGTCGCCAGCGCCTCGCGCGGACTCATGTCGAAGAAGGCGGGGTCGAATTGGTGGGCGTCGTAGAGGAACCCGCCGTTCTTGGCGTAGTACGTGCCCTCCCGGTCGGGATCCGGGTCGTACAGGCGCTCAAGGTCCCATCCGCGGTCGGACGGGAACTCGGACATCGCGTCCGTGCCCGCCATGACCAGGTTCCAGAGCTCCTCGGGCGTCCGCACACCGCCCGGGAAGCGGCAGCTCATGCTCACGATCACGATGGGGTCGCTGTCCACGGCCGCGTCCGACGCGGCCACCAGCGCCGCGCCCGCCGACGAGGTGGCGCTCTCGCCGCCCAGGATCTCGTCGCGGATGTGGCCGACGAGTGCCATCGGGGTCGGGTAGTCGAAGACCAGCGTGGCGGGCAGCCGCAGACCGGTCTCCGCGGTGAGCCGGTTCCTCAGATCGACGCCCATCAGGGAGTCGAAGCCGAGCTCCTTGAACGGCCGTCGTGTGTTGACGGTCTCGGGGGTGGCGTGCCCGAGGGCCGCCGCGGTCTGCGTGCGGACCAGCTCCAGCAACATCTGGTCCTGGGACGTCCGCGGGAGACCCACGAGACGCCGGCGCAGCTCGTCAGGAAGGCTTTCGCTCTGCTCCGAGCGTGCCGTACGGCGCGTCGGCGCGCTGGGCACGACCTTGCGGAAGACGGCGGGGAGTTCGGCACCCTGCGCACGCAGCGCGGGAACGTCCAGCCGCACCGGGACCGGCACGACCTCATCCGCGACCAGAGCCGCGTCGAACAGCTCCAGCCCCTCTTCGGAGGAGAGCGGCACCAGGCCCGAACGCGACACCCTGCGCAGATCCCGCTCGCCGAGGTGTCCGGTCATGCCGCTGGCCTCGGCCCACAGACCCCACGCCATCGACACACCCGGCAACCCCTGCGCCCGACGCCACGACGCCAGACCGTCCAGGAACACATTCGCCGCCGCGTAGTTGCTCTGCCCGGGGCCGCCCAGGGTGCCCGCGGCCGAGGAGAACAGCACGAAGGCCGACAGGTCCAGCCCGGCAGTGAGCTCGTGCAGGTTCCAGGCCGCGTCCACCTTCGCCCGCAGCACCGGCTCGACCCGCTCACGCGTCAACGACGTCAACAACCCGTCGTCGAGTACACCCGCCGCATGCACCACACCACTCAGGGCGAAGCCATCCGGCAACCCCGACAACACACCGGCCAGAGCCTCACGATCAGCAGCATCACACGCCGCGATCACCACCTCAGCCCCGGCCGCCTCCAGCTCAGCCCGCAACTCCGCAGCGCCCTCGGCCTCCGCACCACGACGCGACAGCAGCACCAGCTTTTCCACACCATGCCGCGCCACCAGATGCCGGACCACCAAACCGCCCAGCACACCCGTGCCGCCCGTCACCAGCACCGCGCCGGAACCGAACACCCCCGACTCCGGAGCGTCAGCCGAGGAGGGCAGCGACCGGCCCAGACGCGGTATCCGCATCGCACCGGACCGTACGACCACCTGCTCCTCACCCAGAGCGAGCACCCCGGGAAGCACACCCCCGACACCCTCGATGTCGTCGGTGTCCACCAGCACCAGACGCCCAGGATTCTCCGCCTGCGCAGACCGCACCAAACCCCACACCGCCGACCCCGCCATATCCGACACACCCTCACCCGCGTCAACAGCACCGCGGGT
>NZ_JBQTCE010000038.1:0-36379 GCF_052665095.1 Streptomyces sp. NEAU-174
TACATGCTCATCCGCGACCGTGGCCGGTCAAGATCGAACCGTGTCAGTCCCGACCAGGCCACATGCAGCGGCAGCTGCACCGTGCCGTGCGCCGGCCCGGCCAGCTCGCCGAGCGAGGCAGGCAGCCTGCGGGCATACCGCTCCCGCAGCACCTCGGCAGCAGACGGCGACGGCTCGGCAGCAGGCATGGCGGACATGCAGACCAGTATGACGCAGCACTCAAGTCATCTCCTCGGCCAGCGACGGCCGCGCAATGGCGTCAAGGGGAGGCCCGCTCCGGCGTGCGAAGCACGAAGGCCACCCGGGAGATTCCGGGTGGCCTTCATCTTCTGGCTTTCGGCCGCATGCTGCCGAGTCGGTGCCCTTCGCCGCTGTCTGCTGGCTACGCGAAGTGCTCTTCGAGCTCGGCGGCGAGGGCCGGGTCGGGCCGTGGCACATGGCCGTAGTCCTCATCAGCGAATGCGTCCAGCCGGCATACGGCATCCGCGAGCTTCGCGTGGTCCAGGGCCCAGCAGGACACCTCGACCACCTCGGTCTCGCGCTGGTAAACCGCAGCGGGGTCCACGTCCGTATCGGCGATAACCGTGGGCCGAGGAGTGGACGACATCGGAGTAGGTGGGCCGATGTTGATGCCAGGGCAGAGTTCACCGCCGACGCCGGAGTGGAGCTCATACGCCTGGCTGAACCAGAACGCGGCCATACCTTCCTCGCTGTACTGCGCGTGGTGCAGGTAGAGGCAGTAGGCAGCGGTCGCCATCCCGGCGCCGGCGGCGAACTGCCACCAGAACTGCGCGCCCTCGTGGCGATCGGACAGATACAGCAGGCAGGCGAAGGTCAGCGCCCCGGCCGGCTCGATGCGGGAACGATTGTTGACCAGCCGTGCCATCGCATCCACCGTGTCGGGGTTGCGTACCACCTCCGACGACAGCCAATCCAGTTCGGCCGTAGCCTGCCGGAAGCGTGCCCGCGCTCCCCTGTCGGCGTCAGCGTAGGTATCCGAGCGGACCCGGAGGTCGGACTGGGCCTTCACCATGCGAGCGCAGTGATCCATCTCGTCGGTGGCCTGGCTGACCGCGAGCCGGGCGATGCGCTTCAGCGATGCCTCCCAGTCGAAATCGCTGAACTCGTCGGCCAGGACCTCCGCCGTCGGCAGTGCCGCGTCGATGTAGGCGAGTTCGTCCCTTCCGCCGCTCATACGATCTCCTCCTCTTCCATGCTGTTCCCCCGGCTGGTGCCTCGGATGCCCAGCTCCCTGGCCAGCTGCCGGCGCGCCGCATGGATGTGCGAGCGGACCGTCCCATTGGAGACGCCCATGATCTCCGCGACCCGGGGGAGGTCGTAACCCAGCACGAAGCGGAAGATGATGACGTCCAGCTGACGCTCGGGAAGGTTCGCGATCGCCGCGTACAGGCCCAGCGACGACTCCATCACCTCCAGCTGGCGACGGGCAGTGGCACGCACCCGGTCGAAGACCGCGGTCTCCACGAAAGCGCTCGCGCGCCCCGTGCGTACCAGCCGGGAATGGATCGCGGAACGGAGGACCGACTGCGCGTAGCGTTGCACGCTGGGCGCGGTCAGCACGTCCGGCCAGCACTGCAGCAGCTCGGCGAAGGCCAGCTCCACCGTCTCGATCGCGGCTTCGCGGTTCCCGAGATGCAGCTTGGCGTAGCGCAGGTAAGCGCGATGATACTGCTGGTAGAACGCCTTGAAATCGAGAGGCGGTTCGTCCGGTACCTTGCTGGCCATCTACTCCTCCACCGCCTGCTGCGCGCCGATGATCACGTGCACTGTCGGCGCGGGTTGAGCGAACGCTGCCTGGCCTATGACCTGGGCCGTAGTGGTGGCTGTCGCCGACACGTCCTCGGCGAGTGCGGAGTTCACCAAAGATTCCTTTCACTCAAGGCATCGTCGACTCCGCCTCATGCGGGCCGAACACCTTATGTGATCAGGCCATCACATAGCGGCCCTGTTCGTTCAGCAGCCAAACCAGCTATCTCAATAAATAGGCGCACTCACCCCGCCGCGCGCCCCCTTTCCGCTTCAAGAGCTTCGTCCGCATGCCGTCACCCGGTACCCGCCGCGAGGCAGGTCGCACTGGCGACACTCCGTGCGCCGTCTCGCCCGGCGCGTAAATCGAACAGGCGTATCATTCGGGCCATGGCCAGAGCCTACGACTTCCCCCCGGACCTGCTCGCCGCGCAGGAAGAACTCCACCAGGTCGCCGCCGCCCTCACCGCGCTCCTCGAGGGCCTTCCATGGTCCGTTGAGCCGCACCCGGGGTTCAGTGACTCCGACATCTGGCGCCCGCGGCAGCGCCCCGCGTCCGACGGCTGGTCCGAGGAGGACCAGAAGGAGGTACAGCGGCTGCGGGACCGGCAGCGGGAGCTGACCATCACCGTCGTCACCCACGCCTTCTGGGCAAACTTCGAGGGCCCGGACCTCGTCACCGCGCGGATGCAGCTCAAGCACACCCACGCCGCCGCACCCGCCGCGTAGCCGTGGACGCCTTCAGCCCCGACACCCCGGACCCGGACGCCCCTGGGCCTCCGGCGTGGGTCGAGCTGGCTGACGGCCAGAGCGTCACAGCCCAGGTCATCGGCCGCCTCGACCGCCGCGGTACCGGGAGCGGCTGGTGGTACGAGGTGCGTCTGCCCGTATGGGCCGAGGTGGAGCTGCCGAACCGCATCACGGTCGAGCCCGACTCGATCGTGATGCGCGTCCCCGCCCGCCTGATCAACGCCATCGAGGGCACCGACTACTCCTCCGTACCGACCCGGCGGAAACACCGGGCACCCCGACCGCCCCACTCCTCCCCCGCCGCCCCGGCAAGCCGGTGGAGCGTACAGCACCTGCCCGCACCCGCCGGCGGCCCCGGGCGCCGGGTCATCCACCACGAATCGTGCTGGCTACCGGCCGGTGACGCGGACCTCACGCTCGACCAGGCGCTGCGCGAGCTCACCCGGCCGGGCAGCGAACCGTGCGCTGCCTGTGATGCCCGCCATCTCCCGGCGTCCTGAAGTCGGCAGACCCGGCATCGCCCGTCGGCCGCCTCTGCGCGCCTAGAGTCTGCATCAGGCGGACAGCGGCCTGAGCTGGGCACTCTGCCGTTGGCGTGTTTAGGCTGGGACACCCCAGGGGGGCGTAGGAGGTGTCCCATGCGTCCCGTCTGGAGCGGAGCTGTCAGCTTCGGTTTGGTGACGATTCCGATCAAGGTCATGCCCGCGACCGAGGATCACTCGATCAGCTTCCGGCAGATCCACACCGCCGACGGCGGCCGCATCCGCTACCGCAAAATCTGCGAGCTCGAAGACCGCGTACTCGACCCGGACGAGATCGGGCGGGCCTACGAAGCCTCCAAAGATCAGCTCGTGCCCGTCAGCGACCAGGAGCTCGACGATCTGCCCTTGCCCACCGCCAAGGCCATCGATGTCGAAGCCTTCGTGGAGGCCGAACGACTGGACCCCATCCGCTTCGGCAAGCCGTACTTCCTCCAGGCCGATGGTGCCGTTGCCGCCAAGCCGTATGTGCTGCTCAGGGAAGCGCTCCAGCGCAGCGACAAGGTCGCCGTCGCCAAATTCGCGTGGCACAACCGCGAGCGGCTCGGCGCGCTCAGGGTCGTCGGCGACGCCATCGTCCTTCAGGTCCTCCACTGGCCGGATGAGATCCGCTCGGCCGAAGGACTCGCCCCCAAGGCCGTCGACATCTCCGACTCCGAGGTCGACGAAGCCATGACGTTGATGGAGGCCATCGGCGGCACCGACATCAGCCAGTACAAGGACCAGTACCGCGAAGCGGTGGAAGCCGTCATCTCGGCCAAGGCCGCGGGCGTCGAGCCGCCCGAGATGGAGGCACCGGCCGAGCCCAAGGGCAAGGTCGTCGACCTCATGGCCGCCCTCCAGGACAGCGTGCGCGCTGCCAAGAAGAGCCGCGGCGAGGACACCGGCGACGAGGCTGATGTGCACGAGATCAGCGGGCAGCGGGCGGCGCCGAAGAAGAAGGCCGCGAAGAAGACGAGCGCCAGCGGGAAGAAGGCCGCGGCGAAGAAGGCCTCGAGGAAGCGGCCGGCGTCGTAACCGAGCGCGGGCGGTGGCACGGCCTGGTCACGGCCCGCCGTGACCACCCGCGCGCAGCGCAGTGAGCCGGCACCGGCCGGGGTTCGGGCCCAGTCCTGGCGAGGAACGCGTTCAGCTGGCGTTCGGGTCCTGGCCGACCAGCCGCGTGAGCAGTTCCACGATCTGCGCCTGGTTCCGGTCCATCTTCTGCCCCAGTTCCTCGATGCGGCCTTCCAGTCGGTCCACCTTCTGATCGAGGTTCCCGACCTGGAGACGCACCGCGGTCAGGTCGCTCTTGATGATCCCGAACTCGCGGTCGGTCTTCTGCTCGACCTCTTCGAAACGCCGTGTGAGAGCGGCGAGTTCGCTGTGAGCTATGGGGTCCTCGGGCACGCGGGGCGCTCCTGCCAGGCCAGGGATACGAGCGGTCATCAGGCTGTCCACGATATCGCGCTCACCGGGCGCCGGTCCTGACCTCGGACGTGATCGAGGCGGGCGCCAGCGATCCCTGGTGGAGTGTGGAGCCCGGGGCGGGCAGGGGTACGTACGAGCGGGCCAGCCGCTGCCGAGTGATCGGGGCGGCCCGATCGGGGCAGTGGCATTTGGGGTCAGGGGGATGATGCTGCGCAGTCCTCCAGTCGGGCGGCGAGTTCGAAGGAGGCTTTGGGGATGGTGCCGTAGTCGGCGTCGGATTTGGTCTCCAGACGCTGGACCGCCACGGCCAGTGACTGGCACAGCGGCTGATCGGCGAGGGCGGGGTTGTCGACGACGCGCGTGCTGGCGGCGACGCCGGAGTGCAGGATCGCCATGGTGCGGTTGATCATGGATTGGGGCGTGTACCAGCTGCCGCGGTGTCCCTGGCTGGGGGGCCTGCGCAGGAGGCTGACCAGGTCGTCATGGGGGCTGGTCTGGTTCTCCAGGTGTTCCAGGCAGGCGGCTTCGTGTGCCCAGTGCTCGGCATCGCGGAGCTCTCCGCGCTGCATATGCATCAGGTACAGGCACAGTGCCGCGGTGGCGCTTCCAGCGCCGGCGGAGAACTGCCACCAAAACTGTGCTCCCTCCCGGTCCGCCAGGTGCAGCAGGCAGGCGAAGATCAGCGCGCTGGCGGGTTCGACGCGGCACGACTGGGCCAGGAGCGCGATGTGGTGAGCGGCCCGGGAGTCGCGGATCACCAGGGTGGACAGCTTGCGCAGATCCTGGGCGGCCTGTTCGTGCTGGGCCGTGCACAGGGGAGTGCGGTGGCGGGGAGCGTCCTCAGGGAGCCAGGGCTTGACCTGCTGAGCGGAGGACTCGAGCAGCAGCGCGCTGCGCCACCAGGTGTCGGCGATCTCGCGTTCGATCCGCAGACGTGAGGCCGCGGTGTCCTCGTCGTCGTACTCGTGCTGAAGGATCTCGGCGTCGGCCAGGAGTTCATCGAGGCTGCGCGGTGTCATGTCACTCCTCATCGTCGCAGTCCGTATCGAACGCTATGCCCAGTTCCCGGGCGATCTTCCGGCGCGCGAAGTGGCAGTGCGAACGCACCGTGGCCTTGGTGACTCCCATGATGCGGGCGACAGTATCGGTGGAGAAGCCGAGGACGTAGCGGAGCACCATCACGTCGAACTGCCGCTCGGGCAGCCTGGCTATCGCCGGATACAGGCCCAGAGCGCTCTCGATGACCTCGAATTCCTGGCGGCTGGACTCCAGCACCGCGCGCACCACGAGCTGCAGCATGGCCGTCTCGGGCACCGCGGGCTTGCGGCCCTGGATCCTAAGCTCCCCGGCGACGCTCTCCTTGAGCAGAGCCCACGCGGAGGCGGCGGGGTTCGCCTCCTCCATCAGGTGGGCCCAGTTCATCGCCAGGTGCATCAGCACCTGGTGGACCAGCTCACCGGCCGCGTGCGGATCACCCAGATGCACGTGGGCGTAGCGGCGGTAGGCCCGGTAGTACTGGTCGTGGAACGCCCAGAACGCCTTCGGGAGTTGTGGCAGCGGCACCATCAAGGCGGGCCTGGACTGCGACGTGTGGTGGTCGCTCACTCCGAGCCACCGTCCTCGCGGGCAACGCAGGCAGCCGGGGTGCCGTCGCGGCGTTCCATCAAGGCCGCGGCTCCCACGCGCACCCCTGCCCCGAGCAGTCGGCGGGCCAGTGCCATGGCGTCCGGGGTGAATACGCGCAGCGCGATAGCCGAAGCCAGCACGCTGTTGGCGACATCGTGAGTCACGAGTGCAAGGCCCTTCTGGTCAACAAGGTGGGCAGCGCCTGGTCCCCCCTCGGGGCGCTGGAGAGCTTCCTTGCCCTCGATCACCAGCTAATCGACCATGAGGCCCAAACGTTGAACGGCACACTCGAGATTTTTATACGCGAAGCAACCGGGCGGTTACTCTCGTTCGAATCCGGTCCCGCGCCACACGCCCGACACCCCCGAGGTGAGGGCCTTTCAGAGCCCGCGGCAGCACCCCCACCTGCACCCTCTCCTCACCGACCGCAACATAGTTCTAACGTCAAGTAACCAACGTTAATCGCACTCCACTTGCGTCGCACCAAAGGCGCGTGTTCCAGATCACAGATGCGACGGGTGGGACCCGGCGGTCCAGGCCGTCGCCGCACAGCGGGGCGCTGGCCAGTCCACGCCCGGCCAGGATCGCCTCAGCAGTGTGGGAAGGCGCCGGGGCGGGAGGCCGGCGTGCGGCTTACGCCCTAGCCCGACCGCGGTTCTGGAGCGGCCATCGCGGCCCCGCTGCCGGGTCCCGGCACCATACGTACTGGCGCTCGGGTTCCACGGTCATGCCGAAGTCGTACAGGGTCGGCTGTCCCTCGGTCAGCCACCAGTCCCAGGCGGGCTCCAGTTCGTCGGCCAGGCGCCGCGGCCCGCTCTGGAACGCGACGGCCTCGCCGTCGGGGAGTGTGGTGAGCGTGGCCCAGGAGGCGACGCCATCGTGGATCCACACGTTCACGCCGTCGTCGTCCACGCCCGTGCTGATCTGCACGTCGGGGAGATGGATGCGCAGGGCGAACAGCAGGTGCGCGTCGTCCTTCAGCGGGCGCAGGTCCCGTACGAAGGGGCGTTCGTCTTCGGCAGGGCCGGTGCCGCGCACGTGCGACCAGCTGCTCGCGGGCGGTGTGCCGCGGGCGGGCATGAACATCGCCAGCCCCTGCATCCACCCCACCGCCGAGCGGTGGTCCTCGGCGACGGTCAGCGCGACGTGCCCCAGCCGCCCCCACGGGGTGACGATCCTCCCGCCCGGCCGCGTCTGCTCCACCCACGCCCAGGGCACCTGGTCGACGGCGTAGGTGGAGATCACCCGGTCGTATGACGCCCCGGGCAGCCAGCCTCCGGCACCGTCGGCGACCACAACCGCCACGTCGGTGCCGACCGTGTCGAGGTGTTCCGTGGCCTGCCGGGCCAGTTCGTCGTCCACCTCGACGCTGACCACTCGCCCAGGGCCCGCACGCCAGGTGAGGAGAGCCGCGTTCCAGCCCGTTCCGGCCCCCAGCTCAAGGACGCGGTGGCCCGGTTCGAGTATGAGCGAGTCGAGCATGTCCACCACGATCGACGGACAGGACAAGCTCGAGGAGGGCGCGCCGTCAGTGATCTGGGTGACGGCCGCGTCGTGGGGCCGTCCGTAGACCTCGGCGGCCCACCGGACGGGGTCGGCGCCGCGGTCGAGCGGCTGATAGGTGTGGCCGTCCCAACGCCACAGCCGGTCCGGCGCGAAGGCGTGCCGTGGTGTGTCGGCGACGGCCTGCCTCGTCCAGGGCGAGCGGGCAGGCCACAGCCCGTGCTGGTTCATGGCCTCGTCCAGCTGCTTCCGCAAGCCGTCGTAGTCGACCACGCGGCTACTTCCGGTGTGTCCCGGACGGCGGCGGAGGCGGCGGCACCTGCCCGTCCGAGTTGTTCGGCGGCGGAGTTCCCTGCCCCGGATCAGGATCCGGTTTGCGATGCTTGCTCACGATATACTCCAGATTCTGCACCTCTACGACCGGGCCATGATGACGCGCAGTCAGGGGCAGCGGTAGAGCGCGCGGGAGCACCCACGGGGCCGGAGGCACTGCGGGAAAGCGCCCTGAGACGCGGCCCCCGGGGCGATGCTGTCGGTAACCACGGCGTCAGTGCCGACTCGGCGGCCGTCCCCTGCCAGGCCGCCGGGCTTGGGATTCAGCGGGCGGGTGTGTAGGTGATGCGGGCGTCGTGGCAGCCGTCGGCGAGAGTGGTGAGAGCGGCTGCTTCGCCAGGGTCGGCCGACAGGCCCCAGCGGGACTTCACCACGGTCCATTCCTCGATGTACCGACAGCGCGCCCCCGGATCCGTGGGCAGCCACTCGCGCGGGTCCTGGTCGGCCTTGCTTCGGTTCTCCCGGGCACTCACCGCGACCAGGGACCGCGCATCCCCGAGATCATTGGCGTAGCGCTGCCGTTCCAGGGCCGACCAGCCCGAGGCCCCGCTGTCCCACGACTCGGCGAGGGGCACGAGGTGGTCGATGTCCAGGCCGCGGGCATTGGGGACGTCGGTGTCGTCGTAGTACGAGTGCCATACACCGCCGGTGATCGTGCACCGGCCGCTGACCGTCGGCGGTTCGACCGCCTCGGCGAGTAGGACTTCCTGGCGGGTGTTGCAGCCGTCTGCGTCCTCGTCCACCCAGTGCCTAAAGGCCGTGCGTTCGTAGCCCGTGCGGTCCTCGGCAGCCACGGGGAGCGCCTGGATGGCTGCCCGCAGGGTGGTGGTGACCGCCTCGGCGGGTGCCGCCGAGGCCGGCGCCACCGTCGCGGCCAAGCCCGCGAGGGTGGCGGCGAGGGTGAGGACGGTGGACCTGACGCGCGTCCGCATGATGTGCCTTCCTGTTCGACCGTTTCAGGCCCATGACTACCGGGGCCTGGCAGGGCGACATGCGATAAACGAATCGAAGATCACTCGACAGAGCGGGGTGCGGCGGTCCTCGGCCGTGCTCCAGCACGCCCTTCCTGGTGCGGTGCGCGCCCCGCTGCCGTGCGGCGGCAACGGGATCACTCGGTGCCTCCGTACTGTGGCGGTCCCGGTCCCGGACGCGATCGATGTGGGCGCCAGCGCTCCCCGGCGGAGTGCGGAGGCCGGGGCAGGGGCAGGCGTCAGGCCCGGGCGAGCGGGCCGGCCGCGGCGAGGAAGGCGTTGTGCGCGGCCCGGGCGAGGTCGCCGCGCCGGTCGCGGTCGGCCCGGTCGGGGGCCTCATGGAGGGCGAAGGTGACATCGACGACGTGGACCGCGAGCGACAGGACCCGCGGGTCGTCGGTCAGCAGATGGAGTGACGTACACCAGCCCCTTGACGGCACTGCTGGTACCCCGACGGGCTGATATGGCGGGGCATCCCAACGCCCGGCTGACGCCGGAAGGGCGCCGCCGATTATGCGAGCGCGTGGACGCCGGACGGCCGATCGCTCCCGTCGCGGCGGAAGCTGCGAGGGGGCGCCGGTATCGGCTTCCTGCGCGAGGTGGGCAGCCTGGCCGATGGATCCTGGGATGATGAGGGCGACGGCGTTGAGGGTGCCCCCGTCGTGGAATGCCCCCGCCCGAACCCGTCAGACGCATAGGGACGAAGGGAAGTGAGAGGGTGACCGCACAGCCAGTCCACCCGCACCAGCCGGAACCGAGGGTCCCGCGCACCATCGGCGGTATTTCCGAGGCGCTGCGCGGCGCCCGGCGGGCGCAGTTCTTCGCCGAGGTGCTCGCGGCCGAGCAGGGCGCCGAGCTCGATGCGACGCTGACCGAGTGGTGGGGCCGGGCCATGCTGGACAGTGACCCGCAGCGCGACCGTATCCACGCGGCCGCCGAGGCGGGCACGCTGCCGACCACGAGCTGGGACGAGATCGCGCGCCGTCGCCGCGCGAACGGCGGAGCGATGCCCGGTGAGTGACGAGCCCCGCGGCTTATGGCCGGTCGCGCCTTCCGAAGCGGTAGGGGAAGCCTTGGCCGACCCGGGGCTGTCCGCCGATCTGTTCTCTGCGGTGGTCGCCCTGACGGTGTCCATCGCCGAGTACCGCGTCAGTCAGGACACCCACGAGGTAGTCCTCACCCGGATCATGCCGTTCTGACCGAAGCCCCGTTTGCTCCTCGAAAGCTCCGCACCCAAGCCTGCTGGCCAGCTGGGTGCGTTCGGTGCGGGCCCGGCACGGTGCCGGAACGCGCGCTGTCTCCGGGCGACGTAGATGTTCGGTCCGTCCTGGCCAGGCTCGGTGTCGCCGACGTAGTCCCGTGCGAAGGGCCGTTCGCTGTCGACGGGGCCGGTGCCGCGCACGTGCGGCCGAGCTGCTCGCGGGCGGTGTGCCGCGGGCGGGCATGAACGTCGCCAGCCCCTGCATCCACCCCACCGCCGAGCAGTTGTCGTCAGCGACAGTCAGCGCGACGTGCCTCAGCCGCCACCACGGGATGACGATCCTCCCACCCGGCCGCGTCTGCTCCACCCACGCCCAGGGCACCTCTCCCGGCTCCCGGCGCGCCGGACACGCCAGCGCGCTGGGAGCCGAGGCGCATCAGGTCGACCGCGATCACCATGTCGCCTTGCACCCACTCGGTCCATACGGGTGAATTCAATGGCACAGTCGATTACTGGACTCGCTATTTGGATAAAAGGGTGGGGCTGAGTGACGCCACACGAAAGGGCATAGCAAATGGAGAAGGATCAACCGGCTGAGGCATCGCAGTCTGAAGCCAGCGCAGAAGGGCCCTTGGACCTCCCGGCTGGTCTCACCCTTCTGCTCAGTCCAGAACATCGTGAACTCGCAATCGTACTGAACAAGATTTGCACCGATGCCAGCTTCCGAGAAGCGTTTTGGCGCGACCCCGGATTGGCGCTGAACGCGGCGGATCTACAAGTGCACCCGCAGGTCGTGGAGCATCTCCGTTCGGCTGACCGTGCGGTTATCGAGAAGATCGTGGAGGAATCCCGAACCATTTTCGAGCGAAGCCAAGGCTTCACATATGACGGCGAGGCTGTCGCCGTCATCCCGCTCGTAGCGGCAGCGTTCGTTGCAGGTGCGCTTGCTGGCGCACTGGTCTCTGAAGTACTGCATCATCACTTCACCCACGTCGCTGACAACTAGGGAACTGTCTAGAGCCACGGGCCGAAGGCCAGGAGGAGATCCTATGAATCAGCGTGCTTTGGTGATGTTGGTCAGTGGCACGTGCCCCCCCGACTGTCTAGTGTGTCGCAGGGGCGACAAGCAGAAATCATCAGCGAATTCACTCGACCTTTCCACCCTCGACGGATACGACCCACAGCAGCACGACGAAGTTTATGTCGGAGTGGAGGCATTCTCAGACCCAGAGCAGTTGGCTCTTGTACTCGATGCCTGTCAGCGCCGGGGAATTGCACCGATTCTTGTTACCCGCGGGCAGTGGCTTACGTCCCGACAGGAAGGCACGCATTTCCTGAAGTCGCTACTGCAACACGGCCCTTTCCGTATCATGTTGGCTCTGGACCATAGTCATTTTCAAGCACTCGGGCCGACACGCGTCGACGAATTCCTGACCGCTGCAAAGCGCGCATTCCTGACACCTCCTGAGATCCTGTATTTCCTGAGGGACGGCGAACGCCTGCCAGACTCGCTTCTTTCATGTGAGGCCGTGAACAAGTTCACGACACTTCACACGACAAGTTTCCCCAGTCTCGAAGAGCTCCTCTCCACCTCAGCCCAGCCCCCCACTACCGGAGGAGCGAGGAGCGTCTCCGCCGTCGCAGACTCGGTAGCTGCCCACGATGAAAAGAAGCAATATCCTCTGCGCTTCAACGCTTTGGTCTTGGAGACTACGCATTTCTGCAACGCACGCTGCACACACTGCTACACAAGTTGTGGTCCCGAGAGTCCGCGAGACCGCCTATCCGTGCAACAGGTCCGGCAGATCATCGACGAAGCCGCTTCGCTGCCGAATCTAACGAAGCACTGCCATATTGGTGGCGGCGAAGCAACGATTTATTGGGATGATCTTGTTTGCATGCTTGATCACGCCCAAAGTAAGGGATTTCGGAACTCCATCGTCACGAATGGATTTTGGGGTCGAACGCAAAAATTGGCAACGCGCAAGGTGGCTGAACTCAAATCTGTAGGCGTCGAGCGGATCGAGTTCAGCGTCGATGCAATGCATCAGGCATTCGTATCACCCGCCGCCATCAGTAATATCATCCGGGCAGGCAAGGATACTGGTGTCCGGATTATGCTACGCGTCAGCACGACTAAGACTCACCGTACCGCCGATGTCATGAAAAGCGTCGATACAGACGCGCAGGCCGACATTATTATTGCGTCGGCCAAAGTGGTACCCGTGGGGCGCGCGCGCGAAGAAATTCCTATCGATGATGTATGGACAGATGCAGGGATTCCAATTGGGGCGTGCTTCGAGCTCCTGAATTTGACAGTAACACCGAACGGCGATGTCTTCCCTTGCTGCGCTGGCAGCGAAGTTTGTCCGTCACTGAAGTTGGGAAACTGCCTGGAGCAATCGCTTCCCGAAATTATGGGTGCGAGTCGCGGTAACTTTTTGGTTCGCACCCTGGTTCATACGGGACCGGCGTATTATGCAGCCCTCATCAGGGAGGCTGGCCTCGGCGATAAGTTGCCGGACAGATTCGCGAACTTCTGTCACCTCTGCAACCACATCTTCACGGATGAAGATCTATCTAAATTCGTCCGAAAATCGATTAACGATAAAGTTGGCCATGTGCTGGAGAAAATGGCGGCCCAGGGAAGCTGACCTCAATCTTTCGCGTGGCCAGTAGACCTTTTCGTGACTTAACTGCACGATCCAATAGCCATGGTAGCCATTCGGGCTGGGCGACATGTACCGCGTCGCTGCCGCCTACGAAGCCGCCCGCAGCGAAGCCGAGCAACTCTGTTCGTCCGCCCCCGACTCCGCGCAGTGAGCAATCGAGGAAATCCTGCGGCAGGCGAACAACCGCTGGGGGCGCTTCAGCGCAGGTCACCGGCCGAGCGTTGCGCATTGCGCGGGTGCACCGGCACCCAGGACTCGGATCGAGCGGACCGCCTCGCGGCCGGCCATCTCATTGGCCGCGGACATTAGCCGAGATCGCGAGGCCCCCAAGGATGAGAGCCGTGGACAGCGTGCGCACAGCTGAAATCACCGGTCACTATCACTGGCAACATCGGATGCGCCGGTGGGCAGCTCCTCCTCAGGTGGAGTTGCGCGACGCGATCAGCCGGTTGGTGAGCTCTACCGTGGCCAGGTACCACCAGAAGATCCAGTCGAGGAACGCTTCGTCGTACTCGCTGCGCTGGTCGGCCCGGCGGTGGCGCAGGTCGAACCGGTTGGCGATCTCGAACAGGGCGCCTTCGTCCTTCCCGAGGTGTTCCTTGATCAAGGCACGGCGCTCCTCGAGTATCCGGGCGAGGTTGAAGATCGCCGATCTCTTGCTCTCAGTCGACGTGTCCCGTGCGCGGAAGAGCGCGATGGCGTGGCGAACGCCGGCGGTAGCGTCGGGCGGGCTGTCTTTGAGGACGCGGTGCACCAGCTGGCTGCGGGCGTCGTCAGTGACGGCGACCAGGCGTCCGAGGTCTTCGCCTTCGGCGGCCAGTTCGTACTCGATGCCAGCCGCGCGCAACAGCTGGTTGACCTTCCACCGGTACAGGACGCGTGCCGGGCCGTTGTGGAACTCCGAGTGGTGCCATCCGCAGCCGCTGTAGGAGTGGTATCGCCGCATGCGGGGGCGGCTCACCAGGTCGTGGAACACCTCGATCAGCCCGTAGAAGGTGTCTTCGTCCCACGTCTCCGGCGCCAGAGGCCACAGATCGGGGATGCCCAGGCGGCTGTCGATCATCTCGGAAGCGTCGGGCAGCTCGCTGTGGTCGTCGACGCATTCCTCGCCGAACACCTCGACCAGGTAGCCGCGGTCGGCGAACTCACCGATGAGCCGCGCGAAGTCGCGTCGGGTGTCCCGCGCGGTACTGCCGTCGTGGGCGGGCCCGTTGCCACGGCGCTGCGGCCAGTACGGCCGCGGGGCGGTAGCGTGCCTGAGCTCGGGCGCCCGGTTGATGAGTTCCGTGAACCAGTCGTGCTGGTCCATTACGGCCTGTTTGGTGCCCCAGCCGGTGGCGGTTGTTGCCCAGGGGTCGGCTGTTGGCGCGCTGTGGTTAGGTAGGTCCTCAAAGTCAGCGACTGCGGTTGTGCCGGTCAGGGCCTCCGTCATGAGCCATTTCGCGCGGTCCTGCCAGGAGCTCGTGGATCGGAGGATGCGCTCGCCCTCGGACACGAACAGCGAGGTGGGCCAGAGGAGTTCGTAGTTGCTCAAGTCCAGACTCACTGCAATATCATCGCCCATCAGGGGGTGCCCGTCCCGGGCGATGAATTGGCTTCTCAGCCCCGGATGAGTTCTTGGAACTGCGGACATCCGACGGCATGCCACTCCCTGACGAGAACCTCCCCGTCCACAACCACGACCTCGGCGTGCCACGCCAGGCAGTCGTGGCACGCACGGATCTCGTACGAGTTGCCGTCGTCGTCGAACGCCTTGAGGTCGACGGAGCCGATCGGGGCTCGGTAGGTGACGTCCTGCTGCGGATAGGAGCTTTCTGCCATGGCGGCCAGTATCTACGCAAGTTAGTGCTCGGACGGTCCTTCGGGGCCGGGATCGCGTGCTGGGATTTCGCTGCGGCAGCCCTTGCACTCGACGGTCTGGGGCAGCGTTGTGAAGCGGACCCCGAATATGCCGTAGGAGCCTTCGACGCGATAGCTCCCGCAGACCGGGCATGGCGTGGCCTGGAAGTCCTTGTCGCATCGCAGGCATCGGCCGCGCTTCACGTCGCCTTCGCCCGGCCGGATTGGCATCTCCCACCACTGAAGGACAAGCTCAGCCGTTCTTGCGCTTCGTCCGCGGCTGTCGAGCGACGTTGTGGGCCTTCATCTGCGCCACCACCTTGTCGTGCAGCTCGCGCAGCGGCCCCAGCTCGGCTGGCAGCGCCAGCGTCACGGCGGTGCAGCCCTTGCGGCGGGTGAGAGTGACGGCCAGTTCACCGCTGTGCTTCTCCCATATCCGCACGAACAGCGAGGCCCGACCGGTCTGCACGGGGCCGCCGACGGCCTCCCGCTCGGCGATCATGCGGGTGAGGTTGCCGTAGAGGCGCTGCAGCGGGCCAGCCTCGGTGGGCAGCGGCACATGCCGCACGGATGCCTCTGGGCGGGGCGTGTCGGCGGCGTGCAGGCCGCCGTAGCGGTCCTTCCACACCCACACCGTGATCGTGTTGGACTGCTCTGCTGTTCCGGTGCTCGCGTTCGCGCGCGGCTTCGACGACACCGGGTCTTTCCCCACAGTCCGTGCAGGAGCCGTCGGGGCGGGCGCGCCAGCCTGTGCGCGTTCTGCACGCTTTACCCAGCGGTCGATCTCTTGGTGCTGGGACGCGGTGACGTACTTGCCCGCCTTGGCCGCCTCTTCGACGAGCAACTGCACCTGGCTGTACAGCGTCGCTTTCGACATGTGGCGCCGCGGACGGTGTCGCAGATCTCTCAGGACCCGCCGCACCGTCTCGAAGGCGGCCCGCGCGGTCAACTCCGCCAACTCCTCTTCTGCCCGTTCCATGGCTCGCTCTGCGTTCGCGGCCTCCTGCACTCGGGTCTGCGCGACCACGAAGTCGGCGGCAGCACCCGCGATCCGGTCCTCATCCTCGGTCCGGTCGTGCGCGGCGGTCGCGTTGGCGCGGGCCAGCAGTTCTCGGGCCAGCTGGGCATTCCGGGTCGTGACGGCCTCGTCCAGGCGCGCGAACAGTTCACGCCGGACGTCGGCCTGGCCCAGCAGCCACTGACGCGCGTCGCGTACGGCGTTGGCCAGCTCAGTCTGTGTCGCCGAACTGGCCCCGGTCAGGTCGGCTATCTCGCGACTCACCCGATTCACCACGACAACGGACTCCACTTTGCGGGCACTGGCCAGCTGGCGCAGCAACACCTGCGCGCGGGCCTCAACGTCCGGTTCCTTCTTGGCCTTCCCCGCGGGCCAGCGTGGCGAAGGAGCCGTGGTGCGCGCCTTGATGATGCGTTCGACGGCCGGCGTCGACAGCCCCCGCTCCGTCATCGCGCACTCGTCCAGGCCGAACCACTCCGTGGGCCGCGCGAACGCCTCGGTGCCGATACGGACCCGCCGGGCGGTGCCCTCGCTGTCCAAACGGATGCGGTGGATGTACCAGCGGCGGATCAGCGTGTCCCGGTCCACCGGCACCGACACGCCCAGCACCGGCTCGCTGCCCTCGTCCCACACCGGGGCCACCGCCTGGTCCAGATGCACCCGCAGCCCGCCGCGCCGCCAGTGAATGTCGACCACGGAGCCGACCGGCACACCGTCGGGCTGGGCGAAGTCGAAGCGGGCCTGCTCACCGCGGCCGTGAAGCCAGGTGGCGGCCGCGGCCTTCACATACAGGTGGTCGGCGCTGGCCACGCCCCGGGAGCGGCGCCGGCACACGTGCGGCAGCCCGTCCGGGTCCGGGTGATGGGCGAAGTGACAGACCCGGTCGGTGTAGAGCTTGGTGGTCAGCTGGCCGCCACAGCCGCCGAGCAGCAGCCCGCACCAAAACGTGTCGTGCTCGAACCGGCAGCGGAACGCGTCCAGCTCGATCGCCTCCAACGGGAGCATCAGCGGCTTCTCCGAGTCCGCGCTGCCCAACACCGCCGTCTGGATCTGCCGCCTGTCGTCCTGCAAGAAGCCCCACCCTTTCGCCCCAACTCATCGTGCCACCAGCGTCGTTGATCCCTCCAGATGGGCTTGAGCCACCACCGGCACATGCCGTGGGATGCAGAACGGGAGAAGAAAGAGTCCCAAGTCGGCCGGCGGGCCGCCGTGTCCCCGGTAGCGTCCTGGCCATGACAACTCAGCAAGGGGAGGACGCGACGGCCGGCACAGCCGTCGACGAGGAGGAAGCAGCACGGCGTGCGCTGGAGGCGCAGCTGTCGTGGGAGGACCCGGAGCAGGAACCGGGTCAGCCGTGCCCGTGCGGGAGCTCGGACGGGCTGCACGGTGAGGAGTGCGACTGCGAGGAAGGGGCGGTCCTGATCCACACGATGCGCATCCCGGGCAGCACCGACGACGTCACGCTGTGGGAGGACACCTTCGCCTGTACCCACGGCTGCAACGAGTACATCGAGAAGGTCACCCTGCCCGAAGCGCCGTGGGGGGTACGGGAACAGGCCGTTGATCGCCTGGGCGTTCGGTACGAGCGCATCCGCCTCTTCCCGGGCATCGTCCACGGCCAGGAGGAGCTGCTGCCCGGCTTCGGGGAACGGTAGACGCAGACCGGGGCGGGCAAGCTCGGTTAACTGGACGTGTTCGGCTCGGGCCGCACCATGCCGAACGCGTGGGCTGTTTCTTGGTCAGCGTGCTGTATTCATCGATCGACCTGCACGGTGACGTGAAGTCCCAGCCCCTCCCCGAAAGCTTCACGCCATCCTGTCGAGCTTGATGCACGAGCGCGTCGTCAGGCCGACGCGGAATGCACGATCGAAGCGGACCGGGCCAGCGCCGGGGCTATCCCTGTCGTGCTGGTCATCCGTTCGCTCGGCCTGCCGCTGCGCCTCCTCCAGCTCTCCGCGCCGCGCGAGCACCACCGCCAGGTCGCAGCGCACGTCGGCCTCGGCCCGGGTGAAGCCGTGCAGCTCGATGCTGTTCAGCGCGCCCGTCAGGTCCTCGATGCCCCGTCCGCGCCAGCGTCACCGGTCCAGATGCGATGTCCGCCGCCTCCGGATCCGGTGCCGAGCGCAGCAGCAGGAGAAACGGGTCGAGCCGCTCGGCGCCGGACGCGGTGCGCTCGGCGAGCGTGTGGGCGATGGCGCTCGCCAAACCGGTGTGTTCGTCGCCGACGACGGTCGGCGGTGCGAAGGCACGATCGACGGCCCGGGACGGTGGATCCGCGATCGGCCCGCTGTGTGGGGCCGGTAGCGTTGCAGGGCACTCCCCGTTCACTCCGGGGGTGAGCCTGGAGCTAGCCAAGGAGAAACAGGTGGCCGTGCTGGTCCGGCAACAGTCCATTGAGGTTCCGGTCGATTTCTTCGGCTTCTGTTTGCAGGACGGAGATGACACGCAGGTACCCATCCCCTACCCGGACGACAGCCCGGATGACGATGCCGCATTCCTCACGGCCTTCGAAGGGCGGGTGGATGTCAGGAGCGCGGGCCACACGCACCGCGCCCTTCTGACCGCCGAGGTGTGGGATGGCGCCGCGCCGGCGGACCACCGCGAGAGGTGGGAAGCGCAGGGAGAGACGGAGATCCGTTCGACGTCGGGCGCCCTGGCCGTGTGGGTGGTGGGCGGTGCAACCGAGGAAGATCTCGAGCTGGGTTCGCCTGGCACGTTGTGGAAGCTGCGGCTGTACTGCACCGGCCGTAAGGAGGTGGCCCGGCTATCCCAGGAGGGTGTCCCTCACGGTGTCGAGCGCTATGTCGCGCAGTTCTGGCCCGCGTCGACGTGAAGTGCAGGGGCTCGGTTTCCGCGTGTCCGAGCCCCCTACGGCATGAGGTCACAGGGTCAGGTGATTTTGACCATAAAGGCGTCTATCTCTTCCGTGCCGATCCTGCCTTCGACGATACGGTTCTTCGTCAGGAACCCGGCCAGGATCGTTCCCGCGTTGCCGTTGTCCGCTTTCGGCAGAGGCATGGCAGAGAAATTGTTCTTGGGAGTCGACGGCTCGTACTGCGGGAGTGCTTGCGCACAGCCCTCGTAGGTGATGGCGAACGGGTACTCGTCACATTCTTTCGTCCCGCCCTCGGAGTAGCCATCACCCCAGTACTTCCGGCACACCTTGATGGCCTCGTCCCGGTTCTTATCCCTGCGCGTCTGGTCGTAGTACAGCCGATGCAGCTTGCGGTCAGTACCGAACCCGGGCACGTTCTTCGCCGAGTTCACAGGCTTGGTGTCCTGAGGCTTGGTGTGCGCCGTCTTCAGATGCTGCGCCACGGCCCTCTCAGGCGCCCCGGCCTTGGAACTGTAGGGCAGGTAGACGGCGACCGGGAAGGACGCGCCGCCCTTCTTCTTGGCATCGCCTCCGCCGCCCGCGTTGTAGAGATATTTGGCGGCGTCCCATTGAGCGGCCAGGAACCCGACCCGGACCTTGCCGTCTCCCTGCCGTATCACCCAGTTGGGCGGAATGATGAGGTTGAGATAGGGCTGGTAGGCCAGCGCGACGACATCATCCTTGCCGCGTCCCTGACCGGCGTCGTAGATGACGGTGTGCTGGTATTTCGGGCTGGTCTTGAGGGCGTTGAAGGTTTTGGTGGGCGGTATCGATCCGCCTTGCCTCTTGCGGGCCGACGACGGAAACGTCGTCATCTCCGCATCGGTGTTGACCCTCATGCTGCTCGCCCCTGTCCTGCCCTCGTTGAAGAAGTCAGTGAAGAGGTAGTCGTACTTGACCGTGCGGTCCTTCCGGTCGGGCACCGTCGAGATGACCCACAAAGTGAAAGAACTCTGCCCGGTCACCGCCCCGTTCTTCGCCCACGTCTGCACCATCTGGATGCCGCTGCACATCGCGAAGCGCGACTTCACATAGAACAGCTTCCCGCCTTGCAGGCCCTTCTTGCACTCGGCACGGGTCATGGACCGAGGCGGCTCGGGATACGTCGGGCGAGCCGCAGCCGACGTCGTGACAGGACTGATGTCCGCCATGGCCGATGGCTGATCAGACACAGGAAAGTGACCAGCGACAGGGCCGACCGTCTCCATCGGCAGCTTCCCGCCGACAGGCTCCCGAGGCTGGACCAGGCGCGCTCGGCCTGACTGCAGGTCCTTCAGCGACGGGATATGCGAACTCGCCGGCAGGGTATACAGCGCGGTCGTCTGCACCTGTCCGCCGCTGCCCTCAGCCGCCACCGCGGGTGCAGCAGCCGGAATGAGTAACGCAGCGGCTAAAGCCCCTCGTATCCGGCCGGGTCTTCCCCACTTCTCAAGTATGGATCGTGTCACGCCTTCATCTCCTCCCCGCGTGCTCGCCAACTTGGCGCACTGCCGGTCAGTTTCGAACACGCCCGTATTGGGTCGTCACATGACACGCCCGGCGGGAAACAAGGTGGCCGATAATCGGCGAAGATGACCGGATTACGCAGCGCAAAAATTGATGATGAATTCAACAATGTCTTGCGTATGTGACTGGTGGCCTGCCAGCACCCGGGCCGGCCGGGTCGGGCTACTTAGCACGGGCCCGCCGCAGCGCGCGAACGCGACTGCTGTCCGCAGCCAGGCTTCCTCCAACTCGCACGCGGAGGAGCCTGCGTTCTGCTGCTCGATGGCGGCCGCGGTCCTCGAGTCGAGGATCCATTCCGCCCTGCTGGCCTGGTGGGCCGCCAGCGCCTGCTGGTAGCCCGGCGACGCGGTTTCCCGCGTACAGACCAGCGCCTCGGGCAAGCCGACCGCAGGTCCGGGTCGGCGGCTGCCGAGACGAAGCCCGCGTGGCCCGGTGCGGGCGGCAGGACGCACAGTTGCGCCGCGCCGGCGGGGGGGGCGAGCGCGCGTTCGCGCCCGGGTACCTCCGTGTTGGCGCCGTGATCAGCTTCGGCGCGCTCCAGCGCAGCTTGATGCTGTAGGTCGGGGCGTCGGGACGACGTCCAAGCGGCCGGTGTCCGCATCGAACCCCACCGCGCGGGCGTGGCCGGTGAGTTCAGGCGCGGCTGCGGCGAGGACGCGGGCGGCGGCCAGGGCCTGACGGGCGAGGTCGACTCCGCTCAGCTCGGTGGTCATGCGATCATCGCCCCGACCGTGTCGCCGTCGAGGAGCCGGGCGGCGAGCTCGCACCGGGCCGGGCGCCGGGAGCACTGCCGCAAGGCGCTGGCCTCGGACAACGTGACCTCAACAGCTTCCCGGCCACGCCGACTGTTTCCCCACAGCGACCCCTGGCCGTGGGGCCCCTATCAGATAGGGCCCCTGCCGCGGTGCCGGACGAGGCCCACTAGGTGCCGGCGGTAACCACGACGACCAGCACCGCGGCTCCGGCCAGAGCGGCCTACCTGTGCCGCCAGAGACACTCTGTCGCTGGCCGCGCCGAGCCGGGACAGCAGCCGCTCGACCTGGCCGACCCGTAGCCCGGAGAGCACCTAAATCCAAGAGAACTGCCCAGTCCGCAGCCCTCCGTAACACCCTTTAGTTTTACTTTCAGACAAAGGAAAGCTTTGAGCCAAAGCGGCGTGAACCCGTTGGCTATGAATACCTCAACCCTCTGCGTCACTTATTTTCAGCCAGCATCTACATACGGTCCGTAAACGCCCAGTCACTCCTGGGCGCGAGAGGTGAGTAAACCGCACATAACAGGCGATTATGCCCAAGATGAACATCGGACAGCTAATCTCAAAATTACTCAAACCAGGCACCCTATGTGGCGTAATCATTCCCTCCGCCGACCGGAGGTTCGGTTACAGTAATCACGCACAAGCGAATGGCTCGGCCTGCAACAAAGTAAACGCGCACGTGCCGCCGAGGGCAGCGGGGGTTGGCGGAGTCTCTCAAAAGCGAAGCGGGCCGGGACCTTTCCTCTTACTTGCCGCGTGAGCCACTTACCTCGTACAGAGAGATTTTGCATGCCTGTATACAGATCTGAGTTGGTAACTTGCACGCGCACGATAAGCCTTAATACGGAAAAGCTGATGAAGCAGCTTGACGGTGTGGACTTATGGGCCGTGGTCAAAGCCAATGCATACGGTCACGGCTCCGTTGCAGTAGCGCAGGCCGCTTTGGAAGTAGGAGCTCAGGGGCTTTGTGTAGCAACAGTGCAAGAAGCTATGGCACTCAGAAGGAAGTTTCCCTCGGAACGTATACTTATAATGGGTCCCATTGCGTCGAACGATCTTCCCTTAATCCGTGATGGTCACCTGGAATGCGTGGCCCACGACGATGCAAATCTCGACGCCCTGGCTCGGGACACGGTGAAGTTCCATATCAAACTCAACACTGGCCTGAACCGATGGGGAGTATCCAGAGTCCCTAAAAGAATACCTGGCCATGTAGTGGGAATCATGAGCCAGCTGGCTACAGACGGCGACACGGCTATCACATATAGGCAGCTCAGAAAATTCCTTGAGCTTACGGAAGAGGCTTCCCACGTCACCCGACACATCGCCAATAGCTGTGCTGCATGGCTATTTCCTGAAACGCACCTCGACGCGGTGCGAGCTGGCTGTTCTCTTGTGGGGTTTCCACCTGTTCCTGGCGTGGATGTTGGACTCAAGCCTGCGCTCCGTTGGACTAGTTATGTAGCGCAGGTACGAAACCTTTCCCGAGGTGAGAGCATTGGATATGAGGAGGCCTTTGCCTTAGCCGAGTCTACTTCGATAGCACTCATACCCGTCGGATATGCAGACGGTTTCAGCCCAGGGCTGGTGGGCAGCGAGGTGATAGTGGGTGAAGAACGCGCAAAGGTAGTGGCAATCTACATGGATGCTATGGCGGTGACGCTTCCCAAAAGAGTGCCATCCGGGACACCTGTTGTCTTGATTGGAGACGGAATCTCACTGGCAGATCACTCCGAGAGTAGTGGCATCGATGGCTGGAAAATCAGCTCCTGCCTGGTCGATGATGCACGACGAATTAAACGTCGGGTCATCTGATTTATCGCCGAGCGAATCAAACGTGAAAGGAAACAAAATGCGTATTGCTGTTTTACTTGGTGGCCCCAGCCCGGAGGGCGAGGGGTCCTTCACATCCGGCGAGCCTGCGGCCAAGGCGCTCATTAGTCTAGGGCACGAGGTCGATACTCTGGACATGATGAACGCTGGATTCTGGAAGGATCTTCAGAAGTATGAAGCGGTCTTCCTGGCCGGCCACGGTTGGTATGCGGAGGACGGGAAGCTGCAGGGACTGCTGGAGATGCTCCGCATTCCCTATACGGGAAGCGGCGTTCTCGCCAGTGCTTTGGGAATGCACAAGCCGACCTTCAAAAATCTCCTGAGCGCCCACGGCATAGCCACACTGCCCTTCGCCGTCCTCAAGCGAGGCTGTTCCAGGGAGGAGATCAAAGAAGCTATCTCCGGTCTCAAGTTCCCGCTGTTCATGAAGCCTGCGTCCAGCGGCGACAGTTTTGAAGCTGGCATCATTCGAGGCATTGAAGATATCGAAAAGATCGCCACGACTCGAGGGAAGTACATTTCTCAGGAATATCTGGTGGAGCCTTACCTGACCACCAACACCATGACTATTGGAATCATTGAGCAGGATGGCAAGCCGACGGCTCTTCCTGCCTTGGAGGCCGTGCCGCGTAACGAGTTCTACGACAACGAAGCAAAGAACGATCCAAGCCTGACCGAGTACCGATGCCCAGCCCCAGTCGAGGCCGACGTTGCCGATCACATGCGAGATACTGCCCTCCGGGTATTCAAAATATGCGGCTGCTCGGGTGTCGGCCGTGTGGACTTCATGATATCCGAGGATGGCCCCGTCGTGCTGGAATTGAATACTATTCCGGGGCTTGCCCCCACAGGAAATCTGGCAACCATGGCCGCAGCCGCTGGGATCAGCTATGAGAGGCTGACAGAGCTGATTCTCGACAGTGCTCTCAACCGTCCTCAAGGTTACCGGCCGTAGAAGGCATCATGCTCGTTGGCGCCCGCCCTCCTTTCGGCTAGGCAGGGCGCCTCTCGCCTCCCAATTCCCGACGAACGGTATTTGATGGCCGGTATTGGTTTGCTCCCATCAGCACCTGGACTTCGGCGTTTCGCCTACGCCAATTTCATCAACACAGTAGGCGTTGGTCTCTATCTCGCAGGTAGCGCACTGTACTTTACTCGGGGAATCGGCCTGTCGGCTGCCCAGGTGGCCTCCGGTCTTGGCATTGCCACAGCTGTCGGGCTGGCCTTCATGGTGCCTTTCGGCCGCCTTGCTGACCGTTTCGGAGTGAAGAACATCTACGTGCTCTTGCTACTCCTGCAAGCAGCCTCGATGTTCACTTTCACCATTGTCGACACCTACGCCATGTTTGTCACCATCGCAGTTCTCAGCGGAGTTGCAGAGCGTGGTGTCTCTGGAACTGCAGGCGCGTTTATTCATGCCATCAGTGAGCCGGCCGAGCGGGTCGTGGGACGCGCACAACTGAGAACGAGCACTAATGCGGGGCTCGGGATCGGCAGCCTTCTCGCGGCGGTTGCTCTGGGCATGGACACCACGGCGGCCTACGCGGCACTGATAGCCGGCAATGGAGTCCTCTTCGTGCTCGCTGCCATCTGCGTATCGCGGATCCCTGTCGTGAAGCGCCGGACCGAAGCTCGCTCAGAGAAGACTCGATCCCACGTGTCGCTGGTGGCCCCTCTGCGCGATCGGGGTTACATGGCGGTTGCGGTGACCAACGGTGTTCTGTCACTACACGTCACCGTGCTTTCGTTCGCCATGCCGCTCTGGGTCGTCGAACACACCGAGGCCCCAGCATGGGGCTTGTCTCTGCTTCTCGTGATCAACACGGTTCTGTGTGTGCTGTTCCAAGTGAGAGTGGGCCGACACGCCAGTAATGTGCCGGCAGCCGCCCAAATGACCCGCAGCGCAGGCCTTGTCCTCGCCATATCGTGCGTACCGATTGCAATCTCGGGACATCTCACGGCCTGGACGGCACTGCTTGTCCTCGTGGTCTGGGCCTGCGTTCACACCCTGGGCGAGTTGCTGCAGACATCCGGCGAGTTCTGTTTCAGCTTCAACCTGGCGCCTGACCAGGCCCAAGGCGTCTATCAAAGCGCTTTCGGGCTGGGATCGGGCACGATTCGTGCTCTGGCACCCAGTTTGCTGACGCTCGTCGTACTTGAGAATGGCGAACTCGGATGGGTCCTGCTCGCCTGCTTGTTCACTCTGTCCGGGTTGACTACTGCAGCCGCGGCGAGTTGGGCGCACCGACGCGCAACAGCACCAGCAGCGACGACAGATCCTCCCCCAGCCCCGCACACCGAGGCGACTCCGTCGTAACCCGGACAGTGTGGTGCCTCCCCAACTGCTGACACGGGCCTGCGACCGGTCCACGGCACGCTCACAAGCAGTGGTGTGGTGTCCGGCTGCTGCTTGCCGTTGGTCCGGTTTTCCGTGCCGAAGGCCCGGCCGCCCAGACCCGACTGATTGATCCTCACCTTTTTACGAAGGAGGACCGGTTCCGTGGAGACGATCATCTCGCATGATATCGATGACATCGATCCACCCCGCTGGGATGCTCTCGTGCGCGGGGTGTTCTACTCGGGCCATGCTTGGGCCCGCTATCAGCAGTACGACGTTAACTCGTCGGCTCGCTATATCCAAGTGATTGACTCCGGCAGACTCGTGGCTGCGGCAGCCGTCTACCTCGTCCACAAGGAGCTGAGTTTTCGCTACCAGCCTGACGTTATCTTCCCGGAAGCCCATCAGGGTCGGCTCAGTGGCTCGCCGACCCTGATCGTGGGAAATCGCCGCGGCAACTCAAACAGCCTGCTCCTCGACCGAGCCCATCCGCGGGCGGAGACTGCACTCCGAAGCCTCCTGGACACAGTGAACGGTATCGCGTCTAACGAGTCTGACGGCCGTGCATGGTGGCTGTATCTGAACGACGAAGACACCAGGCAGCTCATGCAGAGGACTGAGACCCTCTTCCCGAAGATCCTCGCCGGAGACTGCACCATAGAGCTGCCGGGAGTCGACTTCGATGATTACCTGAGCTCACTGTCGAGCAGCCAGCGTCGACAGGTGAAGAGCGACCGCCGGACTTTCAATGCGGTTGGCTACACAACTGCGTCCATTCCCTTCAGTCGAAGCTGGGAGACCTTCTCCCCTCTTGTGGCGTCGCACGAGAGAAGCCATGGCCACGACGTCAGCGACGAGTTCATCGCCCAGCTGATGAAAGGCCAGGCAGCGGCGTGCGGTGATACCGGCACCGTTCACGCCTGCTGGAAAGAAAGCAAGATGGTTGCGGGTGGCCTGACGTTTTCTACCGCCAGCATGATGGCGGGCCGGGCATTCGGTTTCGACCATAGTCAAAGAAGCTCATCCGAATACTTCGAACTATTCTATTATCGCCCACTCGAAATGGCCTATCGAGAAAATCTCGACTGTCTCCACCTTGGCATCGGGACACTGCAAGCAAAGGCCCGCCGCGGTGCAATAATCCGCCCCCTCTGGGGCCTTGCAACTGGAGAGGTAACCTCACAGCCAAGCAAAGCAGCTAGGGAACACAATCAGCGGACTTGGGACGAGTTCAAGGTAGAAGTCCCGGGAAACCCCCACGCGCTCCGCAGCGAATTGATGGCCGAGATCAGCTCCTGAAACGTCGAAATATCTGCGAAAGAGAGCCCCCATGATCCCCTGGATCGTAATGATCGAACTGCATACCTTGCCCGGCGGCGCCCGCTCTCTACCGACCGCAGGAGATCCTCTGCAATCCTCCAGTGAACAGTTCCTGCATGCAGCGCGCGCTCAAGGATACCGGACTGCCGTCGTCACACGGAACCACTCCTATTACGAGAGTCACTTCGATCACCTGGTCGACAGCTGGCTCAGCACCGACAGCACATCCCCTCGCTCTGTCCTACAGATGCTTGCCGCCCTGGACTCTCAGGTCGTCGGCGTACACAGTTCGGTCGACAGCTTCGTGCATGTGGCAGCACACGTAGCCTTCACGCTCGGGCTGCCGGGCCCTTCTCCCGACGGCGCGGGCATCAACCGCGACAAGGCACGCGCCCGCAGAGCCCTCCAGGAAGCGGGAGCCGACGACACGCGCTGGGCGGTTCTCCCTGCCGACACCGAGGATCTCAGCTCACCGATCGGCTACCCCTGCGTCGTCAAACCGGTGGATGGTGCCTACAGCTGGGATGTAGCACTTGTCTCTTGTGACAGCGAAGCCCAAGCCCTTGCCCAGCGGCACCTGACACGCCCCTATGGCCGCGGCGTACAGCCGAAACGGAAGCTCTTGTTTGAGGAGTATCTGGAGGGCCCGTTGTACAGCGCGGAGGGATTCATCGACGGCGATGAGCTGACCATCTTCGGATACTCAGACCGCATCATGACGGCACCCCCACACTTTGTAGAGATCGCCCTCCGTTTCGCCAGCGAACGCCCACACCCTGAGGCAGACGTGTTCGTCCAGCGGGCGCTGCACGCCCTGGACTACAAGTTTGGCCCCTTCCACCTGGAGTTCGTTCTCACGCCACATGGGCCACGCGTGGTAGAACTCAACGCGCGGCTGTTCGGCGCCGGCATGGAGCAGGCAGTCAGCTACCTCTCCACGAGCCGACTCGCCGACTACGTGCTGGCCAAGATCACAGGTAAGAAGCCAGAACACCCCATCATCGAGGGGGCTGTCACTGAGCTCAGGATCACCGCCCCGGCGACTGGTCGGCTCGTCGGAGTGAAAGGCCTTGAGGAGGCCAGTTCCCAGGGCACCTGCAGATCTGCGGGCCTCTATGCGGCCATCGGAGAACATGTGAGCCACGTCATCGACTCCAACAGCAGCCGAGTAGCTTACGTCCAGGCGACCGGGAAGAACCGGAGCGAATCCTACCGCAACGCTACAAAGGCTGCCGAGGCCGTATTCCTGGATATAGTAGATGAATAGCCAGCTAACTGGACACGAGAACAGACGGGGAGCTTGTTCTCATGGCTCCCCGCCTGTTCAACGAGTGCAGAAAATTCCCTATCGTTCCCTTTGTGGAAGCTCTAAGGGATCAGGCGAGTTGCATCCATAGCCAGCTCCATTACAGAGAGCGCCACACGAAATGCAATCACCTGGCCTGGCAGGGAACTCCTTCTCCGTCAGCGCGAGACACAGGTCGCAGTTTTGCGTCGTAAAATAGTGTCCCCCTCCGCATCGCCTGATCATGAGATCGGTCAGTGGGGAACCTGATTGCCTATTCATGCTTTCTCCAGCAGCGCACAGTCCTGGCAGTGGATGTACTTGGTGCACAATTCCAGGGAGCAACGAACATTGGTCCCCGACAAGCCGAGCGGAACCCGCTCCATATGCATGAACCGGGCCCCCTTTGCTAGTACGACGCACCGTCCCGGAGCGTTGGCCACGATCTCCTGGGTCATGAGGTAGGCGTCACGAGCAGACATGGCGCTCTGCGAGAACTCAAGCCCCTGCTCCTCCGCAGCGCTAATCAGCTTCCGGCCACCGTCGCCTACCGCAATCAGATGGGTGGCCGACGCTGCGGCTTTCTCTCCAACCAGTTTATGCAGCTCGTCCGACCAGCTGCCAAGCTCACGCATTTCCCCCAGAACAGCAACACGCGTATCCGCTGTCATCTCACCTAGGAGGTCAAGGGCAGCCAGGGTGGCGTCAGGACTCGCGTTGTAACTGTCGTCAAGTACGGTGAGGTCCTCGGTCACCTGCTTCATAGATGCTCTGCCCTGAGGTGGGACGAAGTCGGCCACCGCAGTCACACTGTCTTGAAGAGAAATACCGAAGATGCGGCCAGTAGCCAGCGCAAACAGCATGGCGTAGACGAAATGGCGCCCTGCGAGGTCGATCCTAAAGGCAACCGATTCACCATCCGTACTGATAGTCCCGGTTGTTCCTCGTTCGTCATAACGCAGCTCGGTCGCGCGAATATCATTGCCTGCCCCCAGCCCGACACGAACAGTTTTAACCCCCGCTGCCACCTCCTGCCGGTCTGCAGCATCACACAGCAACTGATCGTCACCGTTGATCACCAAGAACCCGCCGGATTTTACGTGCCGAAGGAGGTCAGTCTTTTCATCGGCCAATTCCTCCCGGGATTCAAAATTCCCGAGATGTGCGAAACCCACGTTCGTGACAAGAGCTACATCTGGGCTCACCAATTGGGCGAGGCGGGAGATTTCTCCTCGATGATTGGTGCCTACCTCGGCCACTGCGTGCGTGTGGTGAGCCTCCAGTCGCGAGAGACTGAGCGGTACTCCCAGATGATTGTTGTAGCTTTTGGCGCTGCTCAGAACGTCAAATCGGGACTCGAGCACATGGGCCACCATGCTTTTCGTTGTGGTTTTTCCCACGCTGCCTGTCACTGCCACGACCTGCGCGGAGGACGTCTGGCGAATCGCCGCGCCATAATCCTGGAGAGCTTTTAGAGTGTCAGGCACCTTAATTACGGTGACCCCTTTAGGGATGTCTTCCACATCTCGCTCGACCACTACTCCCGCTGCACCAGCTCTAACGGCGTCGAGTACGAAATCATGACCGTCCCTGTTCCCGCGAATAGCGAAAAAAAGCCCATCCTGAGGCATCTCGCTACTGTTGATTGACACTGCAGAAAACCGGCTCGACCCCATTGAGGCAACTTCAGAGGATGTGGATGCCAGTAGATCGGCGAGATGGATCATTAATTCCTCTTCAGTTTCAGTCTGACAGCGGCCCAAGGAAACACGCTGCGGACACAATATCACGGACGATACGTCTACTTGCCACCATTGTAAGCAACTTGACGAGGCATCAGTGCCTGCAAGCACCAGCGCATGTATAGCCAGCGATTTCCCTGCACACCGGGCTACACGACCATGGCTTAGAACTCATTCCTCCATCCCGCCACCCATGCCGACTGGCCGGAATCACCAGCCCCCGCCCCGTCCCAACCCGCAGGACCTCAGCGACGACGACATGAGGAGCGACCGGAGCGAACCGGCACTCCTCCGGATGATCGCCCTTCTGGTGCCCAGAATCCGCGCACTGTTGCGGCGGATCACCGACCCGGACGACACCACCTCGCTTGACGAAGTCCAGCAGCGCTTGACCCCACCATCCGACCACCCCGATCACTACGGCATAGATGCCTGGACCCTGACCAGCGTCCAGGCGGTACAGCGCCGTATCGGCCCGGCCGGCGCGCCCTCGGCTTCCTCTTCCTCTTGCGGGTGGCGCCGTTCTTCCTCGCCTACTCTCGGGCGGAGACCAGGGCCGGGCGGGCGAGGTCGACGCCGCCCGAGCTCGGAGGCCACGGGACCATCGCCCTCGTCGTGTCGCCATCGAGGGGCCGGGCGGCGAGCTCGGAGCAGCCGGACCGTCCACGGCACGGGCACGGCCGTGTCCGCACGGGCCGCTGTCTGCTCGCGCAACTGCTTCAGCTGCGTTGCCAGGAGGTACTGGGCTGTGCGTTGCCGGGCGGTGTCGGCGGCCTTCGTCGCGGCGGCCACCGCGTCCGCGCCGTTCGGGTTCGCGCGGAACCAGCGGCGTTTCTGCTCAGTCCCGTACGCCCGGCGCGCCTCTGCCTCGGCTTCCTCGGTCTGGCCCAGCATCGCCAGGGCGCATCGCCGGTACTCCGGTGCCGCCTGCTGCACCGCCTAGAGCGCGGAGAAGGCGAGCGCGGACGCCGCCGCGCCCGGGTCCGAGTCCAGCTCGCCCGGCTCCACCAGCTCCAAGAACGCGCGCTGGGCGGCGGCGATGTCGGTCTCCAGAGCCTCCCTCATGCGGGCAGCGATCGCGGCGACGGCCTCCGCATCGTCCAGATCAGCGGACCAGGCGGCCGCGACCAGGCCGACCTCCACCGTCAGGGCCTCGGTCCGGCACCGGTAGCCGCACGCCTCACACAGCCCGGCCGCCCGCTCCTGCCCGCAGTCCTCACACGGCAGCGCCCGGCGAACCGCGTCGGCGGCGTCCGGTGTGTCCTCGGCCCGGGAAAACGCCCATAGAGGCCCCAAGCCGTCGAGTACCGGCGGCGCGGCGCGCGGGCCTCGCCGCCGTTCCGGCCGCCAAGACCTCGCCCGGCGCGGTGAAACCGCCCAGGGCTGAGCGCACAGTGGCTCCGGCCAGAGCTGCCGTCAGCAGCGGGCCGGACAGCCGCTCGCGGGCCTCGAACCGCGGGGAGGAACGGCCCGCCCAGTACGCCGTCCTGGTTATTCCCTGGTGCGTATGCACGCCGCGACCGTCAACCAGCTCGCCAACTTGCCGTCAGAGTGCGTGGGCGAGGGCTGTTGTCCTACTGGCCGCTCTCGGTGTCGGCAGGTGCCGGACGGTTCCGCCGGGTCGCGCCGCCTCGGCCTCGAATGTCGGCGCCGGCTTCACTCAACATGCGGTGCACGAAGCCGTACGAGCGCCCGGTCAGTTCGGCAAGCTCCCGGATGGAGGCGCCCGCGTCGTAACGGCGTTTCAGGTCTGCGGCCAGCCGATTGCGCGCGGCCTCACTGGCCTGCTTCCTCGCGCCCCTCGCCCTGCGCGTACTGGGGATGGACTTGCGCCCACCAAGCGCGGCGGCGAACCGGCGGCGGAAGACCTCGGCGTCCTCTGCGGTGGGCGCCCGGTGCATGCCCACCTCGAGGACGGCTGCGGTTGTCTCGCGAACGGTCTGATCAGACGCTTCCGGGCAGGCTGCAGCGATCATCTCGCGGATGACCTGTTCTGCCGGCGCCTTCTCCGTCACCTGTTCACCGTAGCGCGAGTACACAAGCCCAGCACCTGTCTGCCTGGGCCAGGCTGAGACATAAGGTACGCGCGAGGTCTTCGGCCTTCCGGGCGGCCGCCCGAGGCGAGAGGGTGTCCAGTTCCTTGACCGTGTTGGAGACGTGCTCCACTACGCGAGTCCAGTGGTCTTTGGCCTGGACCCAGTCTCCGCCGTGGACACGGTGTGCGAAGTCCTCTGCGAAGTGCTTGGCCTCGCCCCCTTCGTGATAGAGCTCGGTCAGCGTCCTCACCTACCGCCCCCTTCCAGGGGAGGCAGCCCGAGCTGGTGCCGAATCCGGCGTTCGAAGTCCTCCTCGGAGTCAACGCGTCGCCTGTCGACCTGTCTGTTCACCAGATACCCGGTCACTCCACCTACGAATGAGGGCACCATCAGCCAGCCCACGAGCGACAGCATCCATCCCATCAACGGCGCCGGCGTCGCAGCCGGCGAGGTGATCCCGATCAGCACCTCGTAGGCGCGAGTCCATCCGAGCAGCGCCGCGCCGCACAGGTAGATCAGGCTGAAGGCGGCGAGCCATAAGGATCCCCGTGTCACCAGCCAGTAGGTCGGCCGGTTCAAGCGAGCGAGGGACCTCTTCGCATCGCGCAGCCGCTCCCAAAAGGTATCCGGGGGCGGGGGAGGCAGCGGAGGAGTCGGAGGTATCGCCATATCCCGAAAGGTAGCGACTCTCGGTCCCACTCCCAACACAACTGCCTAACACAGCTGCCCAACGTAGAGACCAGGCACAATATCAGGAAACGCCCGGTTCTCGCGGGTCCGGCGTACACCGGAGCGCGTAGGCGTCGACAGGTTCCGATGAAACGGCGGGAGAAAGCGACCTCTTAACTCTTCGGTGACGCGGTGATCGTCTTGCCGGGGGTGCGCTTGTCCGGCGTGAACGCGGAGGCTGCCTCGGCGAGCGGCCGGACGGCGCCGACGATCGGCTTGAGGCGGCCGTCCCGCAGCCGCTGGGCGAGGTCGGCCAGGCGAGCCCGGTCGGGTTCGACGACGAAGAAGACGGCTCGCCGGTCGCGAGGACGGACGGTGACCGGCTCGGCGATGGGGACCAGGTGCCGCCGGGGCGGACAGTGCGGTGGAGCGTTCGAGGATCTCGCCGCCGATCACGCTCGCCGGGCACCGAACCCGGCCCCGGACCCGATGGATACAGGCCGCTATTCGACCTGGCCGGCGCCCGCCCGGACTGGAGCAACGCGACGCCGCCGAACCCGCCGATCATCAAAGCAGCAAGTGACAGATCCACCGGATGATCACGTCGGCGATGGCCCGGGCGAGACTGAAGTACTGGAAGGCCGGGCGCATCGCTTCCAGGCCGCGCCGAGCGCTCTGGGTCACCGTGCCCTTGGCCACGCCGTAGCTGGCCGCCACCTCCTCAGCCGTCTTACCGAGCGCCTGGTGCTCGTAGAGGTAATGCCTAGTCTTCTCCGGGAGCTTGGCGAACTCCTCCTCCAGAAGGATCCGATCGACCAACGCGTCGATCGGATCCTCGGCGCCCTCCTCAGCCTCCAACAGGTCGGCGGGCACTTCCTTCGGGTCGATCGGGAACCGCTTCCAGGCCATCCGCTTGGCCATGCGGTACATGGCGCGCTCCGGCACCATGAGCTTTTCCCGCTGCTTCCACAGAGCCTCCATGACCTCCGCGGTGACATCGTCCACGGCCATCTCACGCTGGCCAAGCGGGAGGTGGCCCAGGATCCTGAGGGTGTAGCTCCGCAGACGTCGGCCGTACAGCAGGTGGAACCGGTCGAACGGGTCCCGGTGGCTCCAGCAGGGTCGGCACCACCGCGCGGGGTCGGTGTACAGGCCGACCGGCGACTCGGTACGGGTATCGCCACCCGGATCCTTCGGGAACACCGCCTCCTGGCGGCTCGGCTCGTCGGAGCAGCCCAGGCAGTCCGGCGACACGTCCTCGTTCACGCTCATTTCCCCTCGGGGTGGGGACCGACCATCCGGCGATCGGCCCATCACCATGTTCGTGCGTGCGGGGCGGTGTTTGGACGACAACGAGTTCCGACCATCTTGGGATTCAGCTGCCGGAGGCTCTCTCGCGAAGCAATGCGACCGGTGCTGGGGCAGCTGGACCAGCCCGCCCAAAGAGGCTGCCTGCACAGCCCAGCCGCCAGCCGCCTGACCAGGAGCCTCTGCGTCACCAGCGTGGCACACGGTCCACTTCATCCGCCGGAGATACAGTGGCCCCTGCGGCATCGGTCTGCTGCTCCTACCGCGAACCTCGGCCCACCGGTTCAAGGCGGAGGCGAAGAAGCAGGGCTTCGACCAGTAGCACCCTCGAACCTCCACTTCCGATGCAGTACCTGTTCCTCACGCTCCGCGGGCCGACGGAGGTGGGTGAAAGGTGCTTCCGCCGATGTCGGCCACCCAGATCAGCAACCGCGCCCGCACGTACGCGCTGTACACCGGGGCTCCCCGCCAGCTCGCCTGCGATGTCGTCGCCGCCTTGCCTCCGGGATGCCCGCTCGTCCCGGCACCGGCCGAGCAGGAACAGCTCCTCTTCGAGTCCGAGGTCTTTTACCAGGTCCTCAGCTCCCGTCAGAACTTCTTCGAGTACCCCTTCGGCATCAAGTACGTCGAACCCACCACGGGCGGCCTGCGGCTGAGTCTGGAAAGCAACGCGAGCCTCGAGAGCCTGCTGTGCGGACTGCTACCGTGCCGCATGCCGATCAAGCCCGGACCTGATGAGATCTACGGTCTCAACGGGGTCCGGATCTGTCGGCGGACCGAGCGGGGTATTGAACTCCGGCGCCTCGGACAGACCACCAGCCTCACGTTGTCCGGCCCCTCCCGACGGGCCTTTGAGAAGGCCGAGGCCGCCCTCGCCCGGCGGGTCGAGGACGCTGGCGGAGAAGCCTGCTGGCGCGCCGAAGGAACTTGGACCGACTACGAGAAGCAGTGGGAGGCCGATCGCCAGCCGCTCCTCTACGAGGCCACCTGGCGCGATGCCGCCTGGCTCCCCAGCGGGCTGCTGCGCCGTCTCGGTCTCCTGCACACCGTTGCCGTTCCTCAAGTCGTCACCGGTCACGAGGCCAGGCTGGGTGAGTGGTGGATCCTCGAGCTGGACCACTTCTCCGACACCGGTCTGCGGCGAGCCGAGCTGGTGCAGGCGCTGACCGACCCTGAGCACGGCCTACCGCTGGAACTGTCCGGGCACCGTGACCTGGAGCCGGGGAGAAGTCTCGGCCTGGTACTGCTCAAATCCCGTGACCGTACCGCCACGCTTCAATTGCGCTACGACCGGTGCGACTACCCCGTCAGGGACCGCGCCGAAATGTTCGCGGCGATCCGGCACCGGATCAGCAAGATCACAGGTGAGGCGCCGCTTCCGTCGATGCCAGGATGCCGCGCTGACGGCTGAGCACCCATGCGTGGCGGATGACGTAGAACAGCCCCGACGGGGCCTGTCGGGGCTGTGAGGGTCGGGGGGCCGGCGTGGCGCGGGCCTCGCCGCCATCCGTGGCCTGGTCCACGCGCTGGGGTTCTCCCGGCGCGCCGAGGGCTCAGCGCGCCGGGAAGGTTCCTTTTTAGGCGCAGGGCCGTAGGCGAGGAGACTGCTCGTGGCCAGCCCGGTGGCCACGGCGGCGCATCATCATTGTTGGCTCACCACCGTGGCCGGGCCGGACACGGTGGTGAGCTTCACCTCAGGGGCTTCACCTCCACAGGTGGCTGTCTCTATAGCCGCCTCGAGCCCGGTGTGCAGAGCAGGCACATCACCGGCCTGAGGAAGAATGCCGGCAGCGATCACGAAGGGGGCGTCGTGCGGCTGACGATCAACACCGAGACGGACACCTACGAGCAGGCGATAGCCGCCGTGCAGGCCGCCTACGGACTGCGCCCCGTCACCCCTGACGACTGGCCGGAACCCCCAGCCCTCGACCCACGCCCCGGCCCGCAGGACCTCAGCGGCGACGACATCGGGAACGGCTGGAGCGAGCAGGCACTCTTCCAGGTGATCGCCTCCCTGATACCCGGGGCCCGCGCGGTGCTGCGACGGATCACGGACCTGGGCGGCACCGCCTCGTTCGACGAAGTGCAGCGGCACTTCGCCGACCATCCGACCACCCCGATCACGAAGGCGAAGATCGGCGGGACCCTCACCAGCATCCCGGCGGTACAGCGCCGCGTCGGCCCGGCCGACGCGTCCCGGCTGCTCCAGCGGAATGAGCGGGCCCGGCTCTACCACATCGACCGGCCACTGGTTGAAGGGCTCAGGCGGGCCTTCGCGATCGCCGATACCAGCCCCGACCTGCTGCGCGGTGAACCCGCCACACGCGTCACCTGACGTGGCCGCTGGGCGTTGTATGCCGTCCGCCTCTCGTCGGCGCGACCGCGTGTCAGTCGTCGGTGGGATGTTCGTGCAGGCGCCGGGTGAGGTCGTCGCACCAGTCCCGGGCCCAGGCGCGCAGGGTGGCGGTGTCTGCTTACATGCTCATCCGCGACCGTGGCCGGTCAAGATCGAACCGTGTCAGTCCCGACCAGGCCACATGCAGCGGCAGCTGCACCGTGCCGTGCGCCGGCCCGGCCAGCTCGCCGAGCGAGGCAGGCAGCCTGCGGGCATACCGCTCCCGCAGCACCTCGGCAGCAGACGGCGACGGCTCGGCAGCAGGCATGGCGGACATGCAGACCAGTATGACGCAGCACTCAAGTCATCTCCTCGGCCAGCGACGGCCGCGCAATGGCGTCAAGGGGAGGCCCGCTCCGGCGTGCGAAGCACGAAGGCCACCCGGGAGATTCCGGGTGGCCTTCATCTTCTGGCTTTCGGCCGCATGCTGCCGAGTCGGTGCCCTTCGCCGCTGTCTGCTGGCTACGCGAAGTGCTCTTCGAGCTCGGCGGCGAGGGCCGGGTCGGGCCGTGGCACATGGCCGTAGTCCTCATCAGCGAATGCGTCCAGCCGGCATACGGCATCCGCGAGCTTCGCGTGGTCCAGGGCCCAGCAGGACACCTCGACCACCTCGGTCTCGCGCTGGTAAACCGCAGCGGGGTCCACGTCCGTATCGGCGATAACCGTGGGCCGAGGAGTGGACGACA
>NZ_JBQTCE010000039.1:0-33246 GCF_052665095.1 Streptomyces sp. NEAU-174
GCTCAGGCATTGAAGACCGTGCTCGGCCGCTGAGCTGGGTCCGGGGGTTCGCTTGCGCGTCGCCCATGTCTCTTACGTTCGGAGAACACCATCATGACGTCCCACCCCAATCACCACCCCGCACCGGTGACCATCCAGGCCCGCCGGCTGGAGGGCAAGGTCATCCTGATCACCGGCGCGTCCGCCGGCATGGGCGAAGCCGCCACACGGCGCTTCGCCGCCGAAGGGGCCCACGTCGTGGCCGGCGCCCGGCGCACCGACCGCCTCCAGAGGCTGGCGGCCGAGCTGTCGACCGCCGACAACCAGATCATCGCCGTGCCACTGGATGTGACCGACGAGGCCACGGTGGAAGCCGCCGTAACCGCCGCGGTCAAGCGGTTCGGCCGCCTCGACGGCGCGCTCAACAACGCCGGCATCACCAGCGACGGCACACCACTGCACGAGAAGGACACCGATGCCTACGACCGGGTCATGGAGGTCAACGCCAGGGGTGTCTTCCTGTCCATGAAGCACGAGATCCCCGCGCTGCTCGCCGCCCAGGGCGGCTCGATCGTCAACGTCTCCTCCGTCGGCGGCATGGTCGGAGTGGCGGGCATCTCGGAATACGTCGCCTCGAAATGGGCCGTCAACGGCCTCACCAAGAGCGCAGCCCTGGAACTGGCCTCATCCAACGTGCGCGTCAACTCCCTCGCACCCGGCTCCACCCGCACCGAGATGTGGGACACCCTGCCCATCGAACTCCAGCAGCACCTGGCCTCCATGGCCCCGATGAACCAGATCGCCCTGGCCGACGACATGGCCCGCGCCGCCCTGTTCCTGCTCTCCGACGAAAGCCGCTGGACCACCGGCGCCATCATCCCCGCCGAAGGCGGCCACCACATCGGACGCTGACCCACACGTGCTCGGGGGCCCCCACCACAGCGACGCCCCCGAGCACCCACCGGCAGGGCGGAGAGACCTGCGCACACCTTCCTGGTGAAGGCGCTGGGAGTAGGAGCCAGCGGTCGGGGCGGAGATTCCATACCCCGCCAGATCGCATCCGAAAATCGCTCTGCGTCGGCTGGAAACGGCCCCGGAGACCGCACGCCTCAAGGGCATCTGGGATCTGGTCGCTTTCGGGGACAGCGGCACGTGATCAGGACCTGCCGCGTCGCGACAGGGTTGCTGCCGAGCCCGGTGGCCTCCTGTGCGGCCCGTCTCGGCCCCGGCGGCGAAAAGGGGGTGCGGAACGCGCACCCCCTTGACGTCAGGTCCTCGAACCGCCCCGGTTCAGCGAGTCTCCGCGCTTTCCTGTTCGTCGAGGACTCCAGAACCTTCCCTGAGCAGTTCCTCGACGCGCCGTGTTCCCTGCGCGGTCAGCGGGGTGAGCGGCATCCGGACATGAGCGGAGGAGATGAGGCCCCGCTTGTGAAGGACGTACTTCAACGGAGCCGGGTTGGTCTCGACGAACAGCAGATCCACCAGAGGGTGCAGACGGTAGTGCAATTCCCGCGCCGTGGCGTGGTCTCCGGTTTCCCACGCTTCATACATGCGGGCCACGGCAGCCGGAGCCAGATTGGACACGGCGCTGATGAAGCCGCAGCCACCGAGTGCGAGGAGGGGCAGGCCGAGCAGTTCGATCCCGGACCACACCAGAAAGCCAGTCCCTGTCTTGTGCAAGACCCGCGAGAAGTGTTCGAAGTCCTTGGTGGTTTCCTTGATGCCCACGATGTTGCCGAAGTCGCGGTGGAGCCTGTCGACGGTGTCAGGGGCGATGTCGACAGCGGTGCGCGAAGGCACGTTGTAGATGATCAGCGGCAGGTCGGGGAACTCACGGGCGATCGTCGCGTACCACTGATACAGGCCCTCCTGGGTGGGACGTGCGTAGTAGGGGGTGATGATCAGGGCGGCATCGGCACCCGCGGCCTTAGCGGCAGCGGTGATCTCCACGGTTTCGTCGAGCTTGGCGGAGCCGGTGCCAGGGAGGAACGGCACCGCGTCGGCGACTTCCTCGGCGACTGCCTTGATGGCCTCGATCCGCTCCGCGACGGACTGGGCTCCCGGTTCTCCTGTGGAGCCGCCGATCGAGATGCCGTGTGAGCCGGCCTCCAGCTGCCGGCGGACCAGACCCCGCAGGGATGGCAGGTCCAGGGCGCCGTCGCTTGTGAAAGGCGTGATGACGGGGGCCACGGAACCCTTGATCTGTGTCGGATCGCTACGGAACTTCATGAGGTCCTCACCTCGTCGTGTGCTCGTTCGCGCACCTCAGGCACCTGTCGTACGGGGGCCGACATATCCGGTCTGGCCGGCTTCGGAACCGAGGGCGAGAATTGGGCCGGACATCTTCTCCTGCCAGATCAGCGATTCCATGCCGATGTGCAGGGGGTGGTCCTGGACGGTGAAGACGCCGAAGCCGTCGGGGCCGTGGTAATGGTCGTGCTCGCTCCAGCCGGGGGCCGACAGCAGCAGGTCTCCCGCGCTCCAGTCCACGACGTGCCCCTCGACGACACTCCTGCCCGAGCCGAGGAAGTGGTAGTTGATGGCGACGGAGCTGTGCCGGTGACCGCGGCGCAGCGGCTGCGGCGCGACGCCGGGCGGCATCGAGGAGGCGGTCACGAAGAAGCTGTGCGTGGCCCCGTTGCGGCGTTCGGTCGCCGGGTTGTACAGCGCCATGATCGTCCGCTTGCCGTCGCCCTGCTCCCAGGACAGGTGCTCGCGGACCTCGCTCCAGGCCCAGTGCATCGGGTTGTTCTCGACGACCTCGATGTCCACGAGGTACTCGTAGCCCCGAAGCCGGGCCCCGGAGTCGTTGAGCTCGATGTCGGGGGCGGTTTCGCGGATATAGCGCTCGGACCGGCGGTCGGCGGAAGCCGGGCCACCGCGGCCCGTGGCCATCTGCTCCTCGGTGAGGGGCTCACCGTAGAGGACACCCAGCTTGGCCAGGAGCGGAGCGTTGGAGTAGCTCAGCCGGGCCCAGAGTTCGTCGCCGTCGTTCTCGAAGTAATGGCCCTTCATCGACGGGATGCTGCACACATCCCAGCGCTCCATACGTGTGGACCTGCCGACGACGTGGACAACGCCGCGGCCGCTTATCCCGATCTCGACCTGCCCCGTGTTGCGCCGCAGCGGGGTGGTCCGCTCGCCCGGCTTGAGCACGTCGATGGTGACGTCAACGCCGGGAGCGAGCCCCGGGCCGAGGCCCACGGCATCCGGATGCACGATGAGGCTGCCTCGACGGCCGTTCGCCGGCCGAGGCAGAGAGGCGAGGCGCTCGATCTCCGCCTCGATCTGGGCCCGGGAGATCTTCACGGGCGCCCAGGGCCGGATCGGTTCGGTCTCCTGTCCGCTGACGTCCACGAACCGGGCGTGCGACTCCGGCGCTGCGGGGAGGGCGTCGAGGTCTGAGGGGGAAGAGGTGACGCTCACGGTAACGGCTCCTTGGTCTATTTCGGTGGAGAGAGTCGGGCGCCGCGGATCAACAGTGCGGCGACCGAGAGGTCGGACAGTCCCATGCCCATACCCTTGAAGACGGTGCAGCGCGGCCGCTCAGGGCGGGTCACCTTGCCGGTGACCAGATCGGCGAGCCGATGCACCGAAGTCCAGTCATCGCCGAAGAATTCGCGCAGTTCGCGCGAGCCCCGTTGCGCGTTGGGCACGCTGTCGACCACGGTGAGTGCTGAGGACGCCAGCAGACTCGCGTCGAACTCCGCGTTGGCAGGAAGGATCGCGCCGACAGCGTTGAGGTGGGCCCCTTCGGCCAAGGCGTCAAGGCTGAAGAACGGGTCGGTGGCACGCGTGATCAGGGTGACGATGGGCGCGTCCTGGGAGGCTGCCTCAACCGTGGAAAATACTTCAGCGGCGAGCCCGAGGTCCGTTCGCACCTGGGCGGCGAAGCTCACTGCTCGCTCGGCGGTACGGCTCCAGACGCGGACCCGGCGCAGGTTCCGGACCGCGGCGACCGCGGCCACCTGGCGCAGGGCCTGGCGCCCCGTGCCCAGGACGGCGAGTTCGTCGGCGTCCGGGTGGCTCATCCAGCGTGTGGCGAGTCCCGAGACCGCGGCGGTACGCAGGGCACCGGCCACCCCGGCTTGCAGCGAGGCCCGCAGACTGCCGTCGGAGGCGGAAAAGGCGGTGAGGACGGCCGTCGCTCCGGCCGGCGTGTTGACCCAGGTCTTGAAGACGACGAGCTGTTCCTCGGTGTCGATCGCGCCCAGGGCGTGGGCGCTGCTCATGGGTGACCAGGTGGCCATGGTTTTATCGATGTTCCAGGCGGCATCCGTCGCCTCGTGTTCCAAGACGCCTTGGACGGCATCGATGACGGAGGGAAGGTCCGCGCGGGCTTCGACGTCCTGGTCATTCCACTGGTGGGGACTCATCCGTGTACCTCCGACGGGTTCAGGGAGCGTGCCTCGTCGGTGACCGGGTTCCGGAGCACACCGATACCCGGCACATCGACTTCGAGTTCGTCTCCCGGGCGCAGATACCGGGGAGGAACCTGCCGGTGGCCAATGCCCTGGGGAGTCCCGGTGGCGATGACATCACCGGGCCGGAGTGGGGTGAAGGCGCTGATGTATGCGAGTAGTTCGCCGAAGGAGAAGGCCAGACGGTCGGTCGAGTCGTCCTGCACGACCGTGCCGTTGAGCCGGGTGATCACCTGCAGAGGGCGGTCCCCCAGTTCGTCGGGGGTGACCAGCCAGGGCCCGCAGGAGCCGCTGGCGTGCCAGTTCTTGCCGGCGGTCGCCTGCCGTGTGTGCAACTGCCACTCCCGCACGCTGTTCTCCGCCATGCAGGTGAAGCCCGCGATGTGCCGGTCCGCGCGGTCGGCGGTCACCCGGCGCGCCGGATGGCCGATCACGAAGGCCAGTTCGCCCTCCCAGTCCAGGGAATCCGTGTCGTACGGCCGAACCACCGCTTGCCCCGCGCCGACGAAGGAGTCGGGGAAACGGGTGAACAGGGTGGGCCACTCGGGCAGCGCCTCCTGGGATTCCACGGCGTGTGACGGGTAGTTGTACCCGACGCACACGACCTTGGCGTGCGTCCCGATGGGGGGCTGCCATGTGATGGTGCTGACGGGCCAGCGGGGGTCGCCAGGGCGAGGCGTGGCGTTGTGGAGTTCGGTCAGCATGGCCTCGAACGAAGCCATGCGGTGCCCTAGGTCGACCACTTCGTCTCCGTCGACCACACCGAACGATGCCCCGGATCCGTCAGGTGGTGTGTGGAAACGCGCCAGCTTCATCGCTTGTGCTCCTTGCTCGGCTCTGTGTCCACCACGCTAGGTAAACAAGGAACATAAGTCCATTAACGTTTTCTTTTGTTATTCATAATGCATTGTTTATGCGTTTGAGGTGGCTACCGTCCCGCCAGCCTGATCGCGTCCAGTGCGGACGCCTGCAGGGGAGAGAAGTACTTGTCCGTCCGGTAGAACAGCCCGATGCGTTCGTGCAGGGCTCCATCGGTGAACTCGATCGCGCGGAGTCTTCCCTCCGCGAGATCGCGTTCCACTGAGTAGCGGGGGAAGAGTGCCGCCCAGCCGTGCTCGATGACCGCGGCCTTGATCGCCTCGGCATGGCCGAGTCGAATGACCGTGTCGAGTTCGCCGACGCCCAACTCCTGCAGCTGAGTGTCGACGCTCCTCTGAAACGCCACATGTCTGGGCACTCCCACCATGGGCAGTTTGGGTAGGGCGCTCAGCGAGACGGAGTCCGCCGTAGGCGGTCCATCGGGAGTGGCGCACAAGATCAAGGGCTCGTCCAGCAGCGTCTCGGCGACGATGGAGGTGGGAAGTGCACGTTCGTCGCGGGTCATCACGGCGAAGTCGACCTCGCCGATCTCCACGGCGTGCAGTGCGTGTTCCGGCTGGGTGACATGGACGGTGATATCGGCTCCGGGCCGCTCGGCGCGCAACGCTGTCATCAGGGGTGGCAGCAGATAGGTGCCCACCGCCAGGCTGGAGGCGAGCACGACACTGCCTCCCGTGCCGAGTGTCAGCTCCTCCACGTCGCGGCGGACCTGCAGACACCTGGCCAGCATCTCCCGGGCCCACAGGTGGGCCCGGCTGCCGGCCTCGGTCAGCACCATGCGACCGGAGGTCCGGACGAACAGCCGCGCCCCGATCCATTGCTCCAGTGCGCGGAGCTGGCTGGAGACCGCTGGCTGAGCGACTCTGAGTCGCTCGGCGGCGCGCGTCACGCTGCCTTCCTCCACCACGAGGCAGAAGACCTCGAGCCTGCGCAGCGAAAGTTGGGATTCCATGGGGCGGCCCTCCCGCACGGGTCGTTCAGATCCTGCCTCATTGGCAGTTCTCCATAAGGTATCCGTTATGGAATCATCGAACAAGCGTTACTATGCATATGGCTTGGATGCCCCTAGAGTTACCCGGCAACGCCGCATCTCTTGAGATGAATGCGCCGGGTCAAGTGCCTCCGCTGGGCCGACAAACGAAGCGCCTGGTATTTGACTCCTCTTCGTGGCCGATCGGCTTAGCCATGCCTGGAGCTAGGGACAACATGAGTGCCATTCTCGGGATAGATATCGGTGGCACGTTCACCGACGCATTTTTGGGTGATGATCAGGGAAACATCACCACCGCCAAAGTTCCATCCACTCCGCCCGACTTTGCGGAGGGATTTCTCAACGCCGTGGACGAGATCGGCCGCAAGCTCGGCCGGTCCCGTGAATCGACGCTCTCCGATGTGGATTACATCTGCCACGGAACAACAGCAGCTCTCAACGCGTTGGTCACCGGAAACGTCTCCCGGGTTGGGCTGCTTACCACAAAAGGGCACCGCGACTCAATTTACATCATGAATGTCGAGGGCCGGTACGCTGGCCTTGGGCCCGAGGAGATCCAGAACGTCGCGGCGACACGCAAGCCTCCGCCGCTCCTGCCCAAACGCATGGTGAAGGAGATCACCGAGCGCGTCGACTACCAGGGAAACGTAGTCGTGCGTCTCGACGAGGACGAGGCACGCGTCGCCATCCGGGAACTACTGGAAGACGGCGTAGCCGCGATAGCGGTGAGCCTGCTGTGGTCCTTTGTCAATCCAGAGCATGAGATCCGGCTACGCAAGATCATTGAGGAAGAGAGCCCGGGCACCTATATATGTCTGAGCAGTGACCTCAGTCCCAAGATCCGCGAATACGAGCGAACCGTCACCACTGTCATGAACGCCCAGGTCGGTCCCACTCTGCGGGACTATCTGGCGCCGCTCGCCGATGAACTCCAACTCCGCGGACTGAACGGCGCGCTGCTGGTGATGCAGGGCAGCGGCGGAACAGTCTCCGCGCAGGACGCACCCGCACAGGCCATCACGACCATCGGTTCAGTACTCACCGGCGGTGTGATCGGAGCCCGTAACCTCGGCCGCAAACTGGGTCACCGCAATATCATCACCTCCGACATCGGGGGCACGACGTTCCTGGTCGGCCTGGTGGTCGACGGGGAACCGGTGTACTCCAGTTCCACCACGCTGAACCAGTTCACCGTCAGCACCCCGATGGTCAACGTCACCTCGATCGGCTCGGGCGGCGGTGCGATCGCCTGGCTGGACGCGGGAGGCAATCTGCGCGTCGGCCCGCGCAGCGCCGGCGCCCGCCCGGGGCCTGCCTGCTTCGGCCAGGACGGTGTCGAGCCGACGGTGACCGACGCCAACCTCGTCCTGGGCATCCTCGATCCGAAGACGTTCGCCGAAGGCACCAAGAGGCTGGACATCGAGCGGGCGCGCAAGGCGCTGGAGACCCGGATCGGCGCACCTCTCGGCCTCGATGCCGAGCAGGCCGCTGCCGCGGTCTTCGAGATCCAGAACGCCCAGACCGCCGACCTGCTGCGCCGGGTGGTGGTCGGGCAGGGCCACGATCCTCGCGAATTCGTCCTCTACGCCTTCGGCGGTGGCGGTCCCGCGCACTGCTTCGCCTATGGCGCCGATCTCGGAATCAAGGAGATCTACATCCCGCTGGGTGACGCCAACGCGTTTTCGGCGTACGGCCTCACCACCTCCGATGTCGTGCTGTCCGCCGAGCTCTCGAACCCCGCGACCTACCCCTTCGACGCGGAGCGGGTCGAGCGGCAATTCGCCGAACTCGAGGCGGGGCTCACCGCCCGGCTCGAGGCCCAAGGGGTGTCGTTCACCTCCATCGACATGCGCCGACAGCTCGACATCCGCTACACGGCGCAAATGTTCGAAGTCCCGACGCCGGTGGGCTCGGGGCCGCTCACCGACGCCGACATGGACACGGTGATATCCGACTTCCAACACACGTACGAGCAAATGTTCGGCCGTGGAACGGGGCACGCCGACGCCGGCTTCCAGCTCATCAACCACCGTGTCTTCGGCATTGGCTCCACCGCCTTCACTCCTGAGCTGGCGACCGCTCCCAAGGCGGAGAGCGAGGACGCCAGGGGCGCGCTCAGCGGCACCCGGCGAGTCTTCCTGGACTCACGCAGGGGGTGGGAGGTGACGGCGATCTACGACTACGCCCGCCTCACCCACGGACACCGTCTCGAAGGCCCGGCGATCGTCGAGGCCGGCACCACCACCGTCGTCGTACCCCGCGACGCCTCGGCTCGGGTGGACTCCCTGCGCAACATCATTCTTCACCTTGATGACCGGAGGCCGTGATGGCTGTGACGCCCGTACCCGGCTCGGAGATCTTCGCCAGCAGGCCGTATACGAACGAAGAGGTCCGTACGGACCTTCCCGAGCACCTGCCGCTGTACCCCACGGACCTCAGCGGCGTCGAGGTCGACCCGCTCACCTATGAGGTCGTACGCAACCGCATCTTCGCCATCACCGACCTGATGGGCGACGCGCTGCGCCGCATGAGCGGTTCCCTCGTGGTCACCGACTGCAACGACTTCGACGTGGCGCTCACCGACCCTTACGGACACATCGTGCAGGTCGGCCCGTACAACACCCAGCTTGTGGCGTCGATCGGGCTGGCCATCGGCTGGATCCTGCGGAATCGCGCCGACAACCCGGGCATCGAGCCGGGTGACATGTTTCTGTGCAGCGACCCGTGGGTGGGCGGTGGCCTCCATCAGAACGACGTGGCCCTCTTCGCCCCTCTGTTCCACGACGGAAAGCTGTTCGGCTGGACCGCGGCCGTCGCCCACCAACTGGACGTCGGCGGAGTGAGCCCCGGCAGTTGGACCCCGCGCGCCGAAGATGTCTTCTGGGAGTCCCTGCCCATGCCGCCGATCAAGGTAGTACGCGGTGGAGTGATCCAATGTGACGTCGAGGACGCGTACGTACGCCGCTCCCGCATCCCGAAACTGGTCGCCCTGGATCTGCGGGCCAAGGTAGGAGCCAACAAGCTGGGCCATGAGCGCATCGCTGAGCTGATCCGCAAGTTCGACGCGGATACCGTCCAGCAGGTCATGCAGTTGCAGATGCGCGACGCCGAGCAGCGGTTGCGGGACAGGCTGGCCACGATCCCGGACGGCGCCTGGACCGCCGTCAATCACCAGGAGCAGTCGCACACCGGCGACCGCAAGGCGCACGCGATCCGGCTGAAGCTCACCAAGACCGGCTCTGACCTGCTGTTCGACTTCACCGGGACCGACGAGCAGTCCGGCATGATCAACTGTACCTTCACCGGACTCTATGGCGGGATCATCTCGGCCATGATGCCCCTGCTCTGTGGCGACCTGCCATGGGCGCCCGGCGGCATCATGCGGTGCGTCGACATCATCAGTGAGCCCGGCACCCTGAACAACGCCACCTTCCCGGCCGCTGTCGGCAAGGGCTCGGTCGCATCCTCCTGGGCGACTACCAACGCGGTGATGGAGTGCCTGTCACAGATGCTGGACACGCATCCGTCGACCCGGTCCTCCGTGGCCAGCGTCTGCTGTGGCAGCTGGGACCTCAGTATCGTCGCCGGCCTCAACCAGCACGGCGCACCGTTCGCGACCTCCATCCTGGAACCGATGGCCGGAGGCTTCGGTGCGGGCAGCGACCACGATGGTGTGGACACGGCAGGTCTGCCGTTCATCCCCATGGGCAAGGTCCCGGACGTCGAGATGAACGAGTTCACCACACCCCTGCTGTACCTGTGGCGACGCGAGGAGACCGACTCCGGTGGGCCCGGCCGCTATCGCGGCGGTCTGAGCGGTAGCGTCGCCTTCACCCCCTACCACAGCCCGGCGCCCGTCTATCAGGTCATCTCCGGTTCGGGGAAGGCTGTTTCGATGAATCGCGGCCTGGCCGGGGGCCACCCGGGAGCCGCACAGGAGGACATCGCCGTACGCGGATCCGCCACGGCGGAACTGCTCGCCCGCGGCGAGTTGCCCTCCACGGTCGCGGAACTCGGTGGCACTCCCGAGTTCCCCTCCAACCAGGAGGAGCGCCTCCTCCTGGAGGGCGACGTGTACGTCATGCGGTGGCAAGGTGGCGGCGGTTACGGGGACCCGGTGCTCCGCGACCCCGAACTGGTCGCCACGGACGTCCGTGAACTGAAGGTGTCGCCCGAGGCGGCGCGCACGGTCTACGGCGTTGTCCTCGACGACTCGTTCACCGTCAACGTGGCAGCCACCGCCGCATGCCGTGAAGCCGTCCGCGCCGATAGGAGGAACCGTGTCCAAGGCTGACACCAACACCGCGCGTCAGACACTCGCCGACGAGCGGCCCGTGGACGACAACCTCGTTCAGCGTCTCGTGGACGGCTCCCCGCATTACGTGTGTCGGCACTGCGACACCCCGGTGGCACCCGCGGGTCCCGACTGGCGCCACCGGCTGACCAAGGTCTTCGAAGGCGCCCCGAGCACCGCAGGCCCCCACCTCAACGACAACGCCCGTCACTACCTCGATGTGGACGTCGTGCTGCGCCAGGGATTCTGCCCGGGATGTTTCACCGCCCTGTTCACCGAGACTGTGCCCGCACGGAACGGAGAGACACCATGAAGGTCCTGGTAACCGGCGGTCTCGGTGTCAACGGCGCCTGGGCCGTACGGCGACTCCTGGCCGAAGGCCACCAGGTCACCGTGCTGGATGTGCGTCCGGACTTCGACCTGCTGCCCGACCTGGAACCCCATTTCGAGTTCGTGCAACAGGATCTGATGGACGTCGAGGGGCTGAGTCGGCTGATGACCAGCCGACGCATCGACACCGTCGCCCATCTCGCCGCCGTCGTGGTGGCGCCGTCCGACCCTTACCGGGCATTCGAAGTCAACGCACTGGGCTCGGTGGGAGTACTGGAAGCCGCGCGCCAGGCGACGGTGCGACGGGTCGTCTACACCAGTTCCAAGGCGGTGTACGCCCCGATCACGGGCGAGTTTGCCCACCCCACCTATGTGCCGGTCACCGAGGACTACCCCCGCGGCCCCACTCCCGGTTTGCGTGCATACGGCGCCTCCAAGATCCTCAGCGAGGAGGCCGGACGGGTATACGCCGAGCGTTTCGGCATGGACTTCGTGGCCCTGCGGTTCGGCGCGATCTACGGACCGGGCAAGAAGGCCCGCCACGGTCCCGTCGGAGTCCACAGTCGCATCATCGAGAACGCGATGGTGGGCGTTCCCGCCACAGTCGGCCGCGGAGGCCAGCAGGGCGACGACATGATGTACGCCAAGGACGTCGCCCAGGCCATCGTGCGCGCCTGCACCAGCACGAACCTCGGCTCCTGGGTGTACAACATCGGCACTGGCGTACGCTCCACACTCGAAGACTTCGCGGACGCGGTACGCGCTCATTACCCGTCTGCCGACATCACCATCGGCCGAGGGTTCGAATATCTCGGCATCGGCCCCGTGCACGGTGTCATGGACATCACCCGCGCACGCCGTGACCTCGGCTACGAGCCCGAGTTCGACCTGACGTCGGGTGTCGCCGACTACGTCGAGTCGCTGCCCCAGCTGGGGATCGAGCCACAGGCCCAGACTGACGAGAGCAGTTGGTGATCGCCATGCCCCAGGCGGCTCCCCGCACCTCGGCCGTCCTCTTGCTGTGTGCTGTCTGCATGGTCCTCGAGGGCTACGACGTCATCGCCTTCGGCGCGACCCTGCCGCGCCTCCTGGCGGACTCGGGCTGGGGGCTGACGTCCAGTCAAGCGGGCTTCCTCGGAAGCCTCACCCCCATCGGCATGCTTTTCGGTGCTCTCCTCATGGGATGGGCCGCAGACCTGATCGGCCGCCGACGGCTCGTCCTCATCAGCGTCTCCCTTTTCTCGGGGGCGATGCTCGCCTGCGGAATGGCGCCGAACGCGGAGTTCTTCGGCGTCAGCCGATTCGCGGTCGGGCTCGGTGTCGGAGGGGTCCTGCCCACCGTCGCGGCGCTCGTCTACGAGCACGCCCCCGAACATCGCCGCAATCTCCACACCACCCTGGCCTTCGCCGGAGCAGGAGTCGGGGGCGCCCTGGCCGCCGTCATCGCCGCCACTGTCGTCCCCGGCCTGGGCTTCCGCTTCGAGTTCTTGGCCGGCGGGCTCGCCGCGCTGATCGTGCTGCCTCTCGCCTACTTCCATCTGCCCCGTTCGGCGGATCTGCCCACAGCCGGGCATGAGGCGGCCGAGCACTCCGGTCTACGGCGCTTCGCCGTACTGTTCACCCGCCCGTATCTCCTCACGACAATCATGTTCGGCGCGGCGATGTTCAGCGCGTTGCTGGTGGTCTTCGGGCTGTCCACCTGGCTGCCAGTCCTCATGCGCACCGCGGGATACCCCCTCGGTTCGGCACTGACATTCCTCGTCGTCCTCAATCTGGGCACAGCCGTCGGTCCCGTCATCATGGGCAAGTTGGCTGACCGGATCGGCTCTCGGCGGACAGTGATCATCTCCTTCATGACGGCCGTCGTGGGCGTCGCCGCGCTGAGCCAGCCCCTGTCGATGCTGGTCGTGTACATCGCCGTGGTCCTCGCCGGTATCGGCAGCCTGGGCACCCAGATCCTGCTCAATGTGTACATCGCCGGCAGATACCCGGCCGAGTTCAGAGCGACCGCACTCGGCACCGCCCTCGCCCTGGGCCGCCTGGGCGGGATCGCCGGCCCTCTGTACGGAGGGGTGCTGCTGGACTCCCACCTGCCATCGACGTGGAACTTCTACGCCTTCGCGCTGCCCGCGGCGGTCGGAGCGCTGCTCATCGTCTTCCTGCCGCATCCACGGCGGGGGTCCGAGCGGCCGATCAACCTCAACGTCGTCAGAGACCCAGTGTGACCAGCCAGGGCCGACGCCCCAGCCGCCGTGATCACCGGGCCAACCCCCTGTGCGGGCCCCAAGCCGATCGGAGAAACGCAGTGCACAGCACCATGCAGGGAGTCGGGCTCCAGATCCGCAGACTTCTCGAACACGGTTCCCGCATTCACGGGGACTCCCGGATCGTCACAGCGGGCCCGCACGGCCCGCGGTCCGCCACCTTCGCCGAAACAGGCCGGAACGCCGCGCGTCTGGCACATGCCCTGCACAGCCTCGGAGTGCGCGGCGGCGACCGCGTGGCCACCTTCATGTGGAACAACCAGGAGCACACAGAGGTCTACTTCGCCGTGCCGGCGATGGGGGCCATCGTGCACCCATTGAACATCCGACTGTTCCCCGAGCAGGTGGAGTACATCGCCGACCACGCTCAGGACAAGGTCGTGATCGTCGACCACACCCTGGTCGGGACCCTGGCGACCATTCTGCCGGGAAGCAAGACCATCGAGCACGTCATCGTCAACGGCCCGGCGGACCTCTCGCCGCTGGACGGCCTGGATATCACAGTGCACTCGTATCAGGAACTGACCGCCAACTCGCCCGCCTCGTACGCGTGGCCCGACATCGACGAGAACGCCCCGGCCGCCATGTGCTACACCTCGGGCACCACCGGCGACCCAAAAGGAGTGGTGTACAGCCATCGTTCCGTCTACCTGCACGCGCTGGCGAGTTCACTGCCGGACGCCTTCGGACTCTCGGAACGGGACCTGGTACTGGCCATCGTCCCACAGTTTCATGTCATGGCCTGGGGGCTGCCGTACGCGGCATTCCTCACCGGAGCCTCGCTGGCCATGCCGGACCGGTTCCTCTCGCCGGAACCACTGGCCGAGTTCATCCAGACGGTTCGCCCCACCAAGGGTGCCGGTGTCCCGACCGTATGGAGCGGCCTGTTGCAGTATGCGCGTCAAAAGCCCACGACCGATCTGTCTTCCTTGCAGGAAGCCGTCGTCGGCGGGTCGGCCATGCCCGAGTCCCTGATGCAGGCGTTCGCCGAGGAGCACGGCGTGACCACACTGCATGCCTGGGGAATGACGGAGATGTCGCCGCTGGGCACCATCGCCCGGCCACCAGCCACTGCCCACGGCGATACCGAGCGCACGTACCAGCTGACCCAAGGCCGCTTCCTGGCACCGGTGGAGGCCAAAATCATCGACGGCACCGGCGCCGAACTCCCCTGGGACGACGCATCGGTGGGAGAGCTCCTGGTACGAGGCCCATGGATCACGGCGACCTACATCGGCGACGGGGAACCCGACCCTGACAAGTTCGACTCCGGCTGGCTGCGCACGGGCGACGTGGGACGCATCTCGCCGGACGGTTACCTGACACTCACCGACCGGGCCAAGGACGTCATCAAGTCCGGTGGCGAGTGGATCTCCTCCGTCGAACTGGAGAATCACCTCATGAGCCACCCGGCGGTCGCCGAGGCAGCCGTGGTCGGGGTGCCCGACGACAGGTGGGGCGAGCGGCCGCTGGCTGTGGTCGTCGCGGCACCGGGCCATGACGTCACGACGCAGGAACTGCGGGAGTTTCTCAGCAGCCGTATCGCACGCTGGCAGCTGCCGGAACGCTGGGCCTTCGTGACGGAGGTACCGCGTACGTCGGTTGGCAAGTTCGACAAGAAGGAGCTTCGGCGCCTGCATGCCGACGGACTGCTCTCCGTCACCGTCCAGCCCTAGCGCCGGCAGCACCAAGGGGCTGTTCCGTCCAGATGGTCTTTCCGGTATGCCCGTACCGGCAGCCCCAGCGGGACGCGAGCTGGGCTACGAGGAACAGGCCGCGACCTCCCTCGTCGGTGCTACGAGCCCGGCGCAGCCGCGGCTGAGTATTGCTGGGGTCGGAGATCTCGCATACCAACACGTCCTCGCGGATGAGCCGCAGCCCTACCGGACCGCCGGCGTAGCGGATGGCGTTGGTGACCAGTTCACTCACCAGCAATTCGGTGGTGAACGCGACATCCTCCGCGTCCAGTCCCCAGGCCGCGAGCTGGCGGATGGTGGCCTCCCGGGCGCTTGCCACCTGGGTCAGGTCGGCGGCGAACTCCCAGCTCGCCACGTTGTCTGACGGGATCGCCCGGGTGCGGGCCAGGAGCAGGGCGATGTCGTCCCGGGCCGGGGCATCGGTGGTGTCGGCCAGCAGAGAGCGGCCGATGTCGTCCAGGGTTCGACCAGGGCCACCAAAGGCGGCCAGGTCGTCGGTCAGTTGCTGGATTCCGGCAGCGAGATCGTGATCTCCATGTTCGACCAGCCCGTCCGTGTAGAGCGCGAGGATGGAGCCGGGCTCCACATGGGTCTCGGCGACCTCGAAGGGCATGCCCCCCACCCCGAGGGGAGGCCCAGGGACGACGTCGATGTCCCGCACCGTGCCATCGGGCCTGACCACGATGGGTGGCGGATGGCCCGCGCTGGCCATGGAACAGCGTCCGGTGACGGGATCGTAGACAACGTAGAGGCAGGTCGCACCGACCGTGTCCTGCTGTCCTTGAGGCGCCTCGTTGCCGAGTTGCTGGACGAGGTCGTCGACATGCGTGAGGAGCTCGTCCGGCTCCATTTCCAGATCGGCAAGAGTGTGGATGGCGGCCCGGAGGCGGCCCATCGTGGCGGTGGCCGGCAGCCCGTGCCCAGTCACATCCCCGATGATGAGGGCGACCCGCAGGGAAGGCAGAGGGATGGCTTCGAACCAGTCTCCGCTGATGTCGGCCCCGCCTCCGGCGGGCCGGTAGAAGCCGGTGGTCTCGGCCGCTGGAGTGTCCGTGGCGGCGCGGGGAAGCAGGCGCTGCTGCAGGACGACTGCTTCGCGATGCTCGCGGGTGTATCGGCGGGCATTGTCGACGCTCAGTGCACCGCGGGTAGCGATCTCCGTCAGCAACTCCGCGTCCGCCTGGTCAAATGGCTCAGGTCGGCTGGTCCGCCAGACCACAACGGCTCCGAGCACGAGCCCTCGGGCGAACAGAGGTGCCGCCACCAGCGAGTGCCCGTGCTCGGGAATCAGGAACGCGGCCAGTTGCTGGTCGAACTCGATCATGGCCATGAAGGTCGCCCGGTCCGGGGCCACCACGGTGTCGCCGTGCTGGACCCTGCGCAGGACGGGTACGTCCGGCATCGGGGGTTCATCGCCGAGTTCGGGCGGCCAGAGCCCGGATGGCCAGGGACCGACCGATGCCGCGGCGGCCCTGCGCAGGTGCCACTGCCCCGAGCCGGCCAGTTTCGGAGGCTCGTCACCACCGAGCACGGCTTCGGCGAGGCTGACCCAGGCCAGGTCCCCGAGTGCCGGGACGAGAACATCCACCAGGTCCTGAGCTGTGCGCAGAACGTCGAGGGAACGGCCGACCCGTGTTGCCGCTTCATGGCGCAGATCCAGGTGATGGCGGGAGCGCTGCTGCTCGGTGACGTCGGTGAACAGGGTGACAAGGCCGGTGGACCGCCCCTTCGCATCCTGCAACCGGAAGGCCGACAACGACAAGCACCATTCCTTACCAGGCACGCGGGGGGTCCGAACGCGCTGCTTCCGATCGATCATCGGAATGCCGGTGGCCAGTACCTGCCGCAGCGCTGCGGCAGCGTCCGGGTCAGAGATGATCTCGCGCAGTTGGCTATCGACCACCATGATCCCGCCGAACATATCGGGGGTGACGTTGCTGTGGACGGTAACCAAGTCCATGTCATGGATGCCGATCCCCACCCGGTCCTGCAGCAGCAGCGCGCGCAGGACGGCCTCGTTCCGCTCCCAGCCGGTGACGCGGTGCGTGGGCGCGGCCAGGACGAGAAGGTGAGACGTGCCGTGCAACGGCAGCACGCCGAAGGTGACCGCAACCGCGCGGTCGGAACTGTGCCGCAGCAGCGCCTGCCCCGCGCTTCCAGGCCCCCACGTCGGATCCGGTTCCTGGACGAGCAGTCGCCGGAGCGAGTGACCGCAGACGTCCGCGGGCGAGCGGTCCAGCAGCCGCGCGGCCGCTCGGGACCACCCCCGTACGATGCCGTTGCCATCGACCAGGGCGGCCACCACGTCGCCGAACGGGAACGCTCCGCCTCGCTCATGATCGCTGAAGGCGTTCATCTCGCTCCTCATTAGCGATGCTACCTGCCCAGAACGCTGCATCCATTATGTCCATTCCGGCGGCATATGCTCCACGGGTGGACGGCATCCCTTGCGTGACGAATGCCCCCGAGCGTCCAGGGCCGCGGTGAAGCCAGGGCGAACCGCTACTCGGGGCGCATATACGGTTCGCCTCGGCGCGTTTCCGATGTCCAGGCCGAGGTGAATCCTCGCTGGGCGCGAACAGCCGCGTCGTGTATTCGCGCTTAGGGTGTGGTGGCCGCGGGTGTGGCGAGCCGTGTCGCGATATCGGCGCGCATCGCGTTCTTGTCGATCTTGCCGACAGCCGTACGTGGCAGGGCATCGACGCTCTCGACACGTTCCGGCCACTTGAACTTCGCTACGCCGCGGTGGGTGAAGTGCTGTATGTCGGCAAGATCGACAGGCGATCCTGGCCGGGGAACGACGTAGGCGCATGCCTTCTCGCCCAGCCGCGCGTCAGGCATCGCTACGACGGCGACGGCCGCGATCGCCGGGTGTCCGGCCGGGAGTGCCTCGAGTTCGTCGACGCTGATCTTTTCCCCGCCGCGGTTGATGACGTCCTTGATCCGGCCCTCGATCGAATGACAGCGGTAACCGTCCTCGATCCGCGACATGCCCAGATCGCCGGTGCGGTAGAAGCCTTGGGAGGTGAAGGCGTGAGCGTTGTGAGCAACGGTCTCCTCAGCCTCTTCGGCGGGACGCGCGTCGAAGTAGCCGCGGATGGTGTAGGGGCCGCGGACGCACAACTCGCCGATCTCGCCGTCGGGTACTTCGGTCTCCGTGCCAGGGACAAGGACGACCACCTCATCCAGTGAGCTGAGGGGGACGCCGACCGAGTAGCGGCGAGCCGCCCGGGGGGCGGACAGGGGAGTCGTGCTGAAGAAGCCCTCAGCCATGCCATACAGCTGACCCACCCAGATTCCGGCTTCCTCGAAGACCTCGAACATGCCCTCAGGCGGCTTGGAGCCCGAGATGATGACCCGGCGGAGATGAGTGGCGCATTGCACCATAGGCGCGGCGAATGCCGCCATGGGCGTCGCGGCGATGATGTCCGTGATGCGTTCGCCGGCCATGGCGGGCAGGATGACATCGGCGACGGGCGGGAGGAGCAGTGCCGTCGCACCCACGCTGTGTGCGCCGTGCAGCGTGCAGACGATACTTGCGTTGTGCACGATCGGGAGCACGTGCGCGACGCGGGCGCTGTCGTCCCAGCCGAGCGTTCGCGCATATTCTCGGGCGTTGTACCAGTACTCGTGGTGCAGCCTGGGGATCAGCTTAGGGGTCCCTGTGGTCGGACAGTTGCAGAACAGCAACGTCGTCCGGGTCAAGACTCGCCTGCACGGCCTCGACGCGCTCGCGGGCGGCAGCGGGGTCGCCCTCACCGGCGAGGTCCTCGATGCGCACACCGGCGGTGCCCGGCTCGGCCGCGGCGGTGAGCCGGACGCGCAGGCTCGGGACTCGTGTGGCCACCTCGGCGGCGAAACGCTGCATGTCGAACTTGGGCGACGCTTCCACCAGGTGCGCTACCGCGGCGGCCCGGTGCCCGATCGCCTCGATCTCGTGGTGCCGGTGCGCGGCCAACGTGTAGACCGGTACCAGTCCCGCCTTCAATACCCCGAACCATGCCAGCACGGCGCCAATGCTGTTGGTTACCTGGAGCAGGACACGCTCGCCGGGTACAAGCGCCAGGTCGAGCAGACCCGCTGCGATCCGGTCACTGGCGACCGAGAGCTCGGCGTAGGTGAGCCAGCCGTCGGGCGCAACTACCGACTCCTTCCGCGGAAAGGCGTCCGCAATCTTCTGCCACTGCTGGATCAGCGTGGAGTCGCTCCAGGCTCCCGCGTGCTCGTATCGCTCGACGAGGGCGGCAGGGTGAGCGACAAGACCGTGGCGCGTCATGGTTCCCTCCTTGGACCTGACGATGATGGTGCTGTGAACTCCGCTGGGGAACGGAACTGCCTGGTTTCAACGAAAGCGAACGAGGTCGGCGCGCGCTCCGAGCAGGGCACCCACGGCATCGGCCGCCAGAGAGGCGGGCAGGTCGACCCCGACGATGGCGCCTGTGTCGAGCCGCAGCCGTTCGGCCAGATCGCAGCGGATCAGCGCGGCGGGCCGGTCTCCGTCACCGGTCAGCCAGAGCATCCGGGCCCCGGCCTCCAGCAGGCCGCGGGCCCGAGCCACGACGTGTGCCCCTTCAGGACCCCACGGGTCGGTGACGGACTCGGCCAGCGGTACCGCCAAGGCCGTGACGTCCTCGCAGTCCACCACCCTTCGTCCTATGCCTGGTATCGAACTGCCGAGGACGGCGTTGGCGAGATGTACCGGATCGGCAGCGGTTTCGGCCGAGATTTCCTCACCGCCGAAGGCGGCGGCGGCGTCGGCGACCACGTCGGGATGCCACTCGGCGAAACCGTCCACCGTGACGTTCCCGGCGCGGGTCATGTATGAGGTCATCAGGCGAGCGGGGGTGAGATCGAGCCGTCGGGGGAAGTTCTTCCACCAGACATGGCTCCGGGCGGCGATCGTCTGGAAGCGCTCCACCCAGGGTCGGCGAAGGGCTTCGTATCGTTCGAGCGCCGCAGCGATCGAAGCCTCGCCGACGAGGGCACGGGCCAGGGCGATGGCGTCCTCGAGGGCCAGCTTGGTGCCCGAGCCGATCGAGTAGTGCGCCGTATGCGCGGCATCGCCGAGCAACGCGATGTTGTTGTGGTACCAGCGCCCGCAGCGCACTGTGGCGAACCGCTGCCACCGGGTCCGGTTTCCGAGCAGCCGATGTCCCAGGAGAACGTCGGAGAAGGCGTCTGCCAGGTACTCCAGACTCCGCTCGTCGGAACTGCCCTCTTCCGTGTGCGCGTCCGCGACATCGAGTGCCGCTCTCCGCCAAGTCGCCTCGTCGGTCTCGACGAGGAAGGTGCTGCGATCCGGCCCGTACGGATAGGCATGGACGACCAAAACGCCGTGCGGCGTATGGGCCGGTGCGAAAGTGGCGTGGTCCAGTGCGAAGTCGGTCGCAGCCCAGAGGTACAGCGCGTCATCGAGCTCGACCTGGGCACGAAACTCTGGCGCGAGCTTCTCACGCACACCACTTCGGACACCGTCTGCGGCGACGATGAGATCCGCCTCGAGATCGGGCAGGTCCACATGGGCGGTCACCATCCGGACACCCGCGCGCACCGCGTGTGTCCGGAGAATGGTCAGGAGCACGGCTCTCCCGATGGCAATGTTGCCCCCGCCGGGCAGCCGGACACCTGCCCCTACGCGCATCTCCATCCCGTGACCGGCGTGCCCGGCTCGACGGATGTCGGCGGCGGAGTCGGGGTCGGCCTCGTCGAGGCTCTGCAGCGTGCTGGGGGTCAGTCCCACACCGAATCCGAAGGTCCGCCCGTCCGCGTTCTGTTCGTAGACCGTGACCTCCCAGGACGGGCATGCGAGCTTGATCAAACGCGCCACATACAGCCCGCCCGGGCCGCCCCCGATCACTGCTACCCCCCGCGCGTCCACTCTGTGCCCTCCTCGGCTTGACAGCTTTTACGTGAGCGTAGAATATTCAATAGAAATGTCAACACGGGCGGATGACGGAAGGGCGAAATAAGGATCCACCGGGTCGAACCGGTCGCGCCCGGTTCGGACATCACGGTTGAGTCCGAGTTGCCAGCCCTTCTGGGCAAGCACGCGCAGGGTCGGTTCTCGTTCCACTTGAACCGCATGCGGAGCGGCACCACCCTCCCGGCCTGAGGCCCCGGTTCGCAGGCCGCGGCTACCGACCGAATCGTTGTACGGAGGTCGTCGAGGAGGGGCGGTGCGCGTCCGCTTCATCCGTAAGCGAGCCGAGGTGATCGCTGCACACCAGGCTCGCTTCGGTTTCTGCTGTCGCCGCGCCCAAAGCGACGAACAGCGACCGCAGCGGCGTCCCGCGGACTCGGGCCGGACGCTCAGGGACATCTCGACGTGAGCTTGTGGAAAACGAGATCCTTGAGCACGCCACCCGTCTGCTTGCCGAACGTGGCTTCGCGGGCACCAGCCTTCAGGACGTCGCCGACGCGATGATCTTGACACGCCCCGCTCTCTACTACTACGTGAAGAGCAAGGACGAACTGCTCGCCAAACTGGTCGAAGAGGTGGTCCAGGCCCCGGCCGCGGTGCTGCAGGAGATCGGCAGCCGCGAGGACCTGGACGCGGCTGACAAGCTCCGCATGTTGGTCCGAACGGTGGCTACCCGTATCGCTACTCACGCCACCGCTTCCGGCTGCTCGTCAAGTTCGAGGCGGAGCTGCCCGCCGACATCGTCAAGGCCCACGCCGATGCACGGCACGCGGTACTCGATGCGGTGGTGAACGTCCTGGACCAGGGTGTAATCGCTGGTCGTTTCCGTCCCGTGGACACCCGCGTCGCGGCACTGGGCATCCTTGGCATGTGCAATTGGGTGGCATGGTGGTACCGCCCTGACGGTAGCGTGGACATCGACACGGTGTCCGAGCTCCTCGCGGAGATGGCGGTGGCCGGCGTACCTGTGATCGCCATGTTGCGTGAGGACCTCGATCACCTCGAACGCCTGATCAGCGACCAGTAGCCGTCGCGGGCCTTCGCTCGACGGGGCGGGCCGGCGGCGCGCCGGTAAACGATCAAGCGGGCCCCAGGCCGCGCGTGCCACCGTCGGCGTTCCGTGCGGACGGTCCGCCGCATCCCGGAGAAGCATAAGCCATCGGTTAGGCATTCATAGAGAAAATGATAATTGCCTTTATGTATGCGCTGGGCCTACCGTTCGGTATGAGCAAGGTCGCAGTACGGAGAATCCCGTAAAGGACATTGCACTGCCTATTTGTGTCGCCAGTCGATGAGCACGCCGGCATATTGAGCACCCACTGGATGCACCGGATCAATGCGTTGTTGTCAACTAGCGACGATCTTATGGTCTCATCGAGAGAATCATCATGAATCCTGCGCCCACCCCCGGAGCCACTCAACTCAAGGTAGATCTGCACGACCGTGTCGCTGTCGTCGCGGGGGCCGGTCGCGGTATTGGAGCCGCCACGGCGCGGACCCTCGCCTCGGCAGGGGCCGCGGTCGTGTGTGGAGCGCGTTCGCAGGACGAACTCGACGCACTGGTGAAAGAGATCGAGGGGGCAGGAGGTGAGGCGACCGGGGTTTGTGTGGACATCGCTGATCCGGACTCAGTGGAAGGCCTCGTACAGGCGGCGGTCGACCAATACGGTCGCCTCGATCTCGCCTTCAACAATGCCGGAGCGCACGCCGAAGGGCCACTGCACGAACTGACCGTCGAGGATTTCGACCGGGTGGTCGACGTCAATCTGCGTGGCATGTTCGTCTGCCTCAAGCACGAGATCAGCGCCATGCTGTCCAGTGATGGTGGCGCCATCGTCAACACGGCGTCGGTCGGCGGCGTTATTGGCGAGAAGTTCATCTCTCCATACGTCGCCAGCAAGCATGGCGTCGTCGGACTGACCAAGGCCGCTGCACTCGATTACGCGGACCGCAACATCCGGGTCAATTGCCTCGCGCCCGGCGCGACCCGTACGAGGATGCTGTTGGACTGGCTCGATAACGACGAGATGATGGAAATGATCGTTGGCAAGACCCCGCTAGGACGCCTCGCGGACCCGCAGGAAATCGCCAATGTAGCGTTGTTCCTACTCTCTGACGCCGCGACTTTTGTCACCGGTGCCACCTACTTGGCAGACGGTGGACTGGTCGTCCCCTAGTTCGCCCTCTTCTTCAGGCATGCGGATTCACAACCCATCGCCTTTTGTCTCACCCAACAACGAGGAGTCCCCCCATGGAGTTCGCTGGCAAGGTAGCGGTGATCACCGCCGGAGCCGGCGGGATCGGCCGCGCGTGCGCCGCCGGGCTCGCCCGCCAGGGCAGTACGGTGGTGATCGCGGACCTTGACGCCAAGGGCGCCGCACAAGCTGCCGAGGAGATTCGCGCGCTGGGCCGCGAGTCGGTCGGTATCCGCTGCGACGTCACAAGCGACCGCGATGTGCGGGCGCTGGCCGATCAGGTGGTCGAGCGGTTCGGCCGAGTGGATCTCCTGCATAATCACGCGGGTATCGGCGTGGCCGGGTCTCCCGACCAGATCCCACTTGAGGAGTGGGAGCGGGTGCTGCGGTTCAACGTCTTGAGCCAGGTGCGCGGCGTGATGGCCTTTCTACCCCATTTGAAGAAGAGCCGCGGGCATGTAGTGAACACGACATCGAGCCTCGGAGTCCTCGCCGGGCATCCGATCTCGCCGATGGCCGCGCCGTACATTACCTCCAAGAACGCGATCGTCGGTCTGACGCAGTGCCTAGCCGAGTGGCTGCGGCCCCAGGGAGTAGGGGTTTCTCTGCTGGCTCCGGACCACACCGCGACGAATTTCGACAGCACCATAAAGTTCTACGGCACTCCGGTGAATCAGGGCGATGACGGTGCGGCAGCTATCGAGGACACGGTGCCGTACGACATCCAGCAGCCGGAGGAGATCGGCCGGGCCTACGTCGAGGGGCTGCGCGAGGACCGCTTCCTGCTGTCCTCGACACCGGATGTCGCGGGCATGCTCCGCCGCCAGGCCGAAGGTCTGCTCGATCCGAGCGCGCTTCACGGCGCCTACTCCTAAGCCCCTGCCTCCCCCGTCGCCGCGGTTCGCGACACCATGGATGGCCTAGTGCCGTGTCGGTGACCGCTGTCGCGCCTGGACACCCTGATGCTTCCGGAGTCCGGGCTGCAGCACATGTTCTCGCACGACTCCGACGCGGTTCGCCGGGCGCTGTCACTGTCTCGGCGATCCGCGTGGCCGGGCGGGAGCCCCTGGCCTCGGGGCTATCCAGGTCGTACTCCTGCCTGACCGGTGGAGAGTTCCGATCGTCGCCACGCCGCGATCGGACTGGAGAGGCCGCTCATGCTCCTGTTGGTGACCCGTAAGCAACGCATCGCCGAGAATGTCGTCGCCTTCACACTGAGCTATCCCGACGGCCGACCCCTGCCGCCGTGGACACCCGGCGCCCATGTCGATATCGCGCTCGAACCTGGGCTCAGCCGTCAATACTCGCTGACCGGAAGTGAGGACAGCGGCGTCTGGCTCGTCGCCGTGCTGCGGGTTCCGGCCGGCCGTGGATCGCGACATCTGCATGACATGGTCGCTCCGGGGTCGATACTGCGTGTCGATGGACCCCGAAACGACTTCCCGCTCGTTCCGGCCCGTCGGTACGTCTTCATCGCGGGCGGCATCGGCATCACGCCGATCGTGCCCATGGTGTCGCAGGTGGAACGTTCGGGGGCCGAGTGGCAGCTCTACTACGGGGGGCGGCGTCGCGCCTCCATGGTGTTCCTGGACGAGCTGGCCCGCTACGGCGACCGGGTGCACGTGTACCCGGAGGACGAGAGGGGCTTGCTTCCCTTGTCCGCGGCGCTGTGCGGTGCCGGCAACTGCACCCAGGTCTACTGCTGTGGACCGGACTCAACGCGGTTCGGCAACACATCGACGATGTGCCCGGGAGCACGGTCCACTTCGAACGGTTCCAGCCCGCGGGAACCGCCACGGGTGAGGCGTTCGAGGTCCGCCTCGCGCGGTCCGGCCGCACCCTTACGGTTCCGCCGGGCAAGTCAATCCTGGAAGCGGTCGAGGAGGCGGGCGTCGAAGCCCTGTCCTCCTGCCGCACCGGCACGTGCGGAACCTGCGAAACGGCGGTACTGGGGGGAATCCCCGATCACCGCGACGACGTGCTCTCGGCCGACGAACGCGCGTCCGGCGACGCGATGATGATCTGCACCTCTCGTTCCCTGACCCCCTTCCTGTCCCTCGACATCTAGGGGGACGATGGCCGTTGATGTCGGCTGGCTGGACAACATGACCTTGGCCGAGCTGGAAACCGATGCAGACCATGTCCTGTCCCGGCTGCGTAAGGAGGCGCCGATCGCCTGGGTACCGGCGCTCAACGCGTGGATCGCAACCACCTGGCGTCACTGTCACAAGATCGCCGAGGACGCCGAGCACTTCCGGGGGGCACGCGCCCCGCCCACGATCGCGTACTGCTGAGCGCGGAGGGGCAGAAGCACAGCGAGCTGCGGTGAGTGATCGCCCCGCCGTTGCGCCCGCGTGCTTTCAAACCGACCATGGACACCACTGTGCGGGCGGCGGCCCGTGCTCGCTTGGATGAGCTGGCCGGGCGAACACACGTCGACCTGCTGACCGACTATTTCGAAGCGGTCAGCGTGCGCTGCGTCGCGGATCGGTTCGGGTTCACCCACATCAGTACCGTTCGGCTCCAGCGCTGGTTCCACAGCTTGTCCCATGCCGCAGCGCCCGGCCTGGTCGACCCCGAGGCGTACAAGGAAGGCGACGCCGCCGCGGCGGAGATCCGTGAAGTTGTCGGGGACATGATTGAACGGCTCCGCAGCCGACCGGACGAATCGGCGATCCCGTACTGGCTCCACGACGGCATGCCCGATGGCGAGGTACGCGGTATCGAGAACATGCTGCCGTCCCTGCTGATCATCCTGCTCGGAGGGCTCCAGGAACCGGGCCACGCTTGCGGGTCCACCTTCCTGGGTCTGACAACCCGACCCGAGCAACTCCGTCGGGTCGTGGAGAATCCGGCCTTGCCCCCAAGGCAGTCGCAGAGGGGCTGCGCTGGTTGTCGCCGCTGTTCAGCGGGGCCTCCAGGGTGCCCGACCGAGACATGGAACTGGCCGACGTGCGGCTGCGGCAGGGCGACACGGCGTGGCTGTGCTACGGCTCGGCAAATCATGACGAGACCGAGTTCGACCGGCCGGAGATTTACGATCTCGACCGGCCCGCGCATGGTCATCTGGCTTTCGGCGCCGGCCGCCACGTATGCTCCGGCAGCGCCTTCGCACCGCAGATCGCGCGTATCGCGCTGGAGGAGCTGTTCGCTCGCCATCCCCGTATCCGTCTCGAACCCGATCACGAGATCATCGTCCGCGGGTGGATGACCCAGGGCACCACCGAACTGCCCGTTCGTATGCCGCGCTGACAACCGAGGAACCGGACAGCGTCGCGAGATTCGCAACACCCCGCCCGATACCGCATCAGGATCCAGACGAGCCGCTCCGCCTCGGCGCCGCAACCATCAGCGGCATCGCACGACGATCCGAACGCATGGACCGACTGGTGGTCCGCGACGAACAGCCACTGCGGCACACCCCCGCGAGCCGCCTCCTGTGATCATGGCTGATATTCGCCCCACCAAGGACGTATACGTAAGGTATATAACACCGAGGTAACGACGCCTTCGCCGAAGCGAGCAGGTGACGGCAAACCCTTGACCTGGCCTCAGGCCATATATACCTTCCGTATACCTCGTCTGGCTGGAGACAACATGCCTGAAGAACTGCTTCCCTCTACCACGGATACCGCCGTGAATCCGCCACCCCCGCAGCGCCGACAGATCGTCAACGCCTTCGCGGCCAGTCTGTCCGGCACCGCGTTGGAGTGGTACGACTTCGGGATCTACTCCGCGTCAGCGGCACTCGTGTTCCCGGTTCTGTTCTTCCCCGACTCCAGTTCCGCGGCCGCCGAACTGTTCGCGTTCTCCACCTATGCCGTCGGCTACCTCTCGCGCCCGTTGGGGGCGTTCGCGCTCGGGCGGCTCGGTGACGTCGTTGGACGCAAACAAGTCATCGTCCTGACACTGCTGTTGATCGGCGTCGCCACGTTCGTCATCGGCTTGCTGCCCACGTACGGAACGATCGGCATCGCCGCACCGATCCTGCTGGTGTCGCTGCGATTCGCGCAGGGGGTGGGTGTCGGTGGCGAGCTGGGAGTGGCTCCGCTGTTGTCCAGCGAGTTCGGCGACCCGAACCGGCGCGGGTTCTGGTGTTGTGCCCCGCAAATAGGGCCGCCGGCTGGCAATCTGCTGGCGAACGGGATGCTGGCGCTGCTCACGGTGTCGATGTCACACGACGTCTTCCTGTCATGGGGCTGGCGAGTCGGGTTCCTAACGTCGGCGATCCTGGTCGGGCTCGGGCTGCTGATCCGGCTCCGGCTGGAGGAGACGCCGGTGTTCCGCGCGATCCGCGACAAGGGCGAGAGCCCGTCCGCTCCCGTTCGTGAGGTGTTCTCCACCGAGTGGCGTGGCCTGATCGCCGCGTCGTGTGCCAGGGTGGGGCCGGACGTCACGTATGCCCTGTTCGTCGTGTTCAGTCTCGTGTACGGCACGAAGGAAGCCGGTTTTACGTCGTCGCAAGTACTGATCGCGGTACTGATCGGTTCAGCCACGCAGCTCGCGCTCATCCCGCTCGCCGCGGCACTGTCCGACCGCGTCAACCGCCGCCGAATGTACGCGGTGGCCGCGGCGATTGCGGCCGTCTGGCCGTTCGTGTTTCTGCCGGCCATTCTGAGCGGCTCGTATGTGGTTCTCGTCGGCGGGATCGTGGTCGGTTTGGGACTGCATTCGTTCATGTACGGACCGCAAGGCGCCTTCATCACTGAGCAGTTCTCGCCCCGCCTTCGCGCGAGCGGCAGCTCGCTGGCCTTCGCGATCGGCAGCACGTTCGGCGGCGCCATGGCGCCGCTGGCGTTCGCGGCCTTGCTGAACTGGCAGGGAACATGGCTGCTTCTGGCGACCTACACCGCGCTCGCCTGTGCGGTTACGATTGCCGGGACTCTCTGGCTGGGCCGCGACCACGACGCGGAGGAGGAACGCGAGTTCGCTGAGAGTCTGGCCTGAGTCCAGAAGACCGCTGAAACCCTCGGTCATGGCCCCGGCTCGGTGGAGGAGTCGGGGCCAAGGTGTCCGCGCCGGACGCAGGCCGTGTGCACTGCGCCCTCGGTGCTTGACCTTGTAGTTGCTGTAAGGGCGACCATGGCGCCATGTTGTCCATCAGCGAATTCAGCGAAATGTGCCATCTGTCGCCGCAGACACTGCGGTTCTACCACTCCGAGGGTTTGCTCGTCCCAGCCGACGTCAACGAGCAGACGGGCTACCGCTCGTACACATTCGAGCAGGTCGAACAGGCTATGCTGATCACGGTCCTGCGCGGCACGGGGATGAGCGTCAAGCTCGTCCGGGTGCTCTCGACAAGCCGGACGCGGCACCCGCCCTGTTGCGGCAGCACAGTGCGGAGGTGCGGCACCAGCGGCAGGCCCAGGACGAGGCTCTCAGCGACGCTCGAGAATGCTTCAACTCGTGGCCGGAGGTACGCCTGCGCCATGTACCCGAGATGACCGTAGTGTCGAAGCTGGTACCCGGCCCGTCGGCCGGAGGTGACCAGTACGACTGGGACGAAGCCGATGCCGTCGTCACCGCCACCGTGCAGGATGTGGTCAAGACCATGGAGTCGTGCGGAGCCGTTGTGTCGGGGACTCCTTGGCGAACCTGGGCCAGCGAGACCCCGGAGCAGAAGATGCGGGGCATCACCGCCGAAGGGCCGCACTGGCTGGTGAAGATCCCCGTCACGGCGGACGAGAAGGCGATTGCAGCTCTATCCGGTGACGTCGAGGTGCAGGTCTTCGAAGCCCGGGACGAACTGTCGATTTACATCCCGGGCACGAGCTCGGTGGCCAAGTTCGGCACCGCCTTCTCACGCCTGGTCATGCATCCCCTCGACGCCGCCTACATCGACATCTCCCTCATGCGTCAGCTGCTGCACGACGACGGCGTCGAAACCACCGCGGCGATCTGCAAGCTCGACGAGACCGACGTGGTCGGGTGACCTCACGAGCGGACCGGACGGGCAGGCAACCGCCGGTGGCGACCGCGAACGGGCGCCACCGGGGCGGGGACCCGACGCCGACAGGGCGGGCCGCTTACTCGCAGAGGGCAGTGTCGACGAAGTCGATTACGTGGTCCGCGGCGGTCTGCTGACCGGCCTGGTCGGTGGGCAGGGCGCTGGGCAGCGCGGTGACGGTGACCGAGGCGGCGCGGCCGTCTTCGGTGGCGCCGCCGCGGGTCTCGTAGCCGGGGATGTCACCGCCGTGGCCCCAGACGAGGCCACCGCAGCTCAGTGGGGTACTGATCAGGCCGAGTCCGTAGCGGGCCCCGGGCCAGAGATCGGAGGCCGGGACGGTGGTGCGCATCTGCTTCAGCTGCGCCGGCTTGAGGAGCTTGCCCCCGAGCAGGGCGGAGTAGAAGCGGTTGAGGTCGCTCGGCGTGGCGATCATCTGTCCGGCGGCCCATGCCCAGGACGGGTCCATCTCGGTGATGTCGCGCATCGGAGCGCCGGGCTTCGCCACGTGATAGCCCCGCGGATGAGGTCCCCGGATGTCCTGGTCGCCGACGCCGGGGAAGTAGGTGTGGCGCAGCCCGATGGGCTTGATGACCCGCCGCGTTATCTCCTCGGCCACCGGGCGGCCGGTGACCTTCTGGATGAGCAGGCCCGCGAGGAGATAGTTGGTGTTGCTGTACTCCCACTTGCTGCCGGGGACGAACTTCGCCTTCTGGGCCAGCGCCAGGTCGAGCAGGTCGCGCGGTTCGGTGTAGGTGTGCCGGCCCTTGAAGAAGTCACCGCCCATGGCCGCGACGTAGTCGGGCAGGCCGCTGGTGTGCTGCAGCAGCTGCCGCACCGTGATGTGACGGCCGTCGATGCCCTCGCCCCGGACGAGCCGCCGCAGGTACTTCTCGATCGGCGCGTCGAGGCTGATGCGGCCTTCGCCGACCAGTTGCAGAACGACCACGGCGGTGAAGGTCTTGGTGGTGGATCCGATGCGTACCCGCCCGTCCGCCGGCACCTTCGCCTTGTCTTCCCGGTCGGCGACGCCCGCGGTGTAGTCACGGGTGCTGCCATCGCGACCGCGGACAGCGGCCAGTGCCGCGGGAAACTCGTCGTCGCGCACCAGGCGGTCCATCCGCTGCCGCACCACGTCGTGACGCTCATCGGCATGAGCCCCGGACGCCGACGCTGACGGCACGCAGCCCACGGTGAGACCGCCCAGTACCGCCAGTGCGGCCGTCGCCGTGGCTGCTCGTCGGCGCCTGGACGGCGACAAGGTGTGAACAGACCGTAGAGCATCGCGATTATGGGACATGAAGAACACTCCTTGCTGGTGCCCTGCCGGGCAGGGCGGGTGTTGAGCCGTGGTGAGCCATGGGGCTCCTTCGGCTGCTGTGGGGGGGGCGAGGGTGCGTGGTAGCCGACGGTGCGGCAGATCTGCGCACCGTGCGGTACGGGCGATGTGACAGGTCGTTCGGGGTACGTCAGCCCGGCAAAGCCGTGCTCTGCGCGGCTGTACCGGGGGCGGTCTTGCCGAGCATGCGGCAGACCGCGGCGTCCACCAGGGGCCGGTATGTGGCGGCGACCTTCCGTTCGCTGAGGCCGAAGACGGTCGAGGTGAGGATGGCGACGGTGCGGTGGCCGGTACTGTCGGTGTAGTTCTGGCTCGCGTAACCGGGGATGCCACCGGTGTGCCCCCATACGGTGCCGCACGGGGTGCGGACCTCCTCCAGACCCAGCCCGTACCTGGTGGCCTCCGGCGCGGCGGAGTCTTCCGGGACGGTTGTGCGCATCTGCCTCAGCTGAGCCGGGGGCAGCAGCTCGCCGGACATCAAGGCGGTGTCGAAGCGCGCCCAGTCGGCTGCGGAGGAGACGACAGCCCCTGCGGCCCAGGCCCAGCTCGGGTTGATGCCGGTCGTGTTTACGTGGTCGTCGTGGATCGGCCCCGCGAAGGACGTCCCTGGGGGCATGCCGGGAGGCAGCAGGGGGCCCAGATGAGCGGCGTCGGGTTCATAGCCGTGCGTGTGCGTCCGGCTGTCGCCGGGCCGCCACGCGGCAGTGGTGGCGAGGTAGGTGTGGGTCAGGCCCAGGGGCCGGACGATCCGCTCGTCGATCAGGTCGGCCACGCTACGGCCGGTGGCCTTCTCGAGCACCATGCCGAGCGCGATGTAGTTGGTATTGCTGTAGAACCACTTCTTGCCGGGAGTGAACAGCGCCTGGTGCCTGGTGGCCAGCGCGAGCAGTTCTTCAGGGGTCCACTGCCGCTGGTCCTGGCCGGTGACCGAGGCGAGGCCGGCGGGATCGTCGGTATAGTCGTACAGACCGCTCGTGTGGTTGAGGAGCATGCGTAAAGTGATCGCGCCTCCGCCGGGGACCAGGCCGGGCAGCCAACTCTCCACCGAATCGGTCAGGTTGACCTGGTGCTCGGCGACGAGTTGCAGAATCAAAGTGGCCACGAGTGTCTTGGTGTTGGAACCCATGCGAAACTCGTCGTCCACAGCGAGCTTGTGGTCAGCCACGGTCCAGGGGGCCTGCTCGGTGGACTCGACAGCAGGCCCATGACCGTTGTCGATCCGTACGGCCACTCCCGGGACACCGGCGTCCACGGCCTGCCGGACGAGCGTGGCCAACCGGTCCGCTCGCCCCGCCACCGCACCGACGTGACCGGCATCGGCCGACCACGTGTCAGCCCGCACCGCCTCGGTCCGCAGCGGCACGGCCGACGCCGCGGACGCCCCGCCGGCTGCGGCCGCCGCGGTCAGGCAGGTGGCCAGGGTCAGCGTCAAGGCTGCCCGCAGACGGCGACGCGACATGGGCGCTCGCTCAGTCATGAGATGTCTCCGTGGGGTGAGGTATGGCCCGACCGGGTCGGCAGTGGATTAACTCCGAGCTGGGCCGACGTCGAACAGTGATCACTCTGGTTGATTGTGAGCCGCCCCAGCGACCCGGCCACCGCCCGCATTCGGGGTGGGGTTATCCCCACCTCACCCCAGTTCTGGGCTTCAGCGGCGTGGTCAGGGCACCGCCCCGGACCACGGCCCGAACCGCATACCTTGCCCGCGATCGCCGACAGACCCCGATCACACGTAACCGATGGGTACGGCTCCGGGTTCGCGCTCAGTCCTGTCATCATCCCCAGCACATCGAGCGCATAGTGCCCCGTCGCTCCGCCGGCCACTCGGACTCCTAGGTCGACGCAACGGACAGTCCGACAAGGGGGGAGCCACTGAGAAGGGGGTTGCGTACCTGCGCGGTCGCCACCACGCTCGCTGACGCGGTTCTCGGAGCAGACGGACCAGATATGTACCGGGTGGTCCGCTCGCGCACGGCCCCGTCACCATCCCGAGTGCCGGCGCCGCTGCTGGTCTACGAGCAGCGCGGGCCAGTCCGCCTCCCGGGCCCCCGCGGTGGGTGCTCGGGGGCGTCGCTGTGGTGGGGGCCCCGAGCACGTGTGGGTCAGCGTCCGATGTGGTGGCCGCCTTCGGCGGGGATGATGGCGCCGGTGGTCCAGCGGCTTTCGTCGGAGAGCAGGAACAGGGCGGCGCGGGCCATGTCGTCGGCCAGGGCGATCTGGTTCATCGGGGCCATGGAGGCCAGGTGCTGCTGGAGTTCGATGGGCAGGGTGTCCCACATCTCGGTGCGGGTGGAGCCGGGTGCGAGGGAGTTGACGCGCACGTTGGATGAGGCCAGTTCCAGGGCTGCGCTCTTGGTGAGGCCGTTGACGGCCCATTTCGAGGCGACGTATTCCGAGATGCCCGCCACTCCGACCATGCCGCCGACGGAGGAGACGTTGACGATCGAGCCGCCCTGGGCGGCGAGCAGCGCGGGGATCTCGTGCTTCATGGACAGGAAGACACCCCTGGCGTTGACCTCCATGACCCGGTCGTAGGCATCGGTGTCCTTCTCGTGCAGTGGTGTGCCGTCGCTGGTGATGCCGGCGTTGTTGAGCGCGCCGTCGAGGCGGCCGAACCGCTTGACCGCGGCGGTTACGGCGGCTTCCACCGTGGCCTCGTCGGTCACATCCAGTGGCACGGCGATGATCTGGTTGTCGGCGGTCGACAGCTCGGCCGCCAGCCTCTGGAGGCGGTCGGTGCGCCGGGCGCCGGCCACGACGTGGGCCCCTTCGGCGGCGAAGCGCCGTGTGGCGGCTTCGCCCATGCCGGCGGACGCGCCGGTGATCAGGATGACCTTGCCCTCCAGCCGGCGGGCCTGGATGGTCACCGGTGCGGGGTGGTGATTGGGGTGGGACGTCATGATGGTGTTCTCCGAACGTAAGAGACATGGGCGACGCGCAAGCGAACCCCCGGACCCAGCTCAGCGGCCGAGCACGGTCTTCAATGCCTGAGC